>JBLRWK010000011.1:0-82718 GCA_047921295.1 Rhodobacterales bacterium | reverse complement strand
AGGTGGCTCACTTCTCGGTGAAAAAACCGGCTCAGTTCTGAGTGAAAATCAACACTATGCCCATGTATCGGGGTTGTTCGGGTCGTCTAGCGCAGCGTAGTCGTCATGTGCGCCCGCTTTAGCTGTAACCCCGTAACCTTCATTTGTTTTCAATAGGTTGTCAGATTTTTCAGGTGTAACCTTTGGCTCAAGGTTGCGCTTTGAAAGCTCGATAACCTGTTGATTTTGTTGAAAGGTTACGGGGTTACACTTCTGCGAGGCATAACGGGCGGCTGCGGCCTCAACATCGCTACGCAGGTAGACGCGCGCTGACGATCCGTTCAGTTTCAAGACCCGCACTTTGACGCCAAATGGCTTCATCAGCTTGGCAACCGACTGCGCGTTGATCGGCCTGCCGTGACGCCAGTCAGCCCAGGGGCGTTCCTCCATCACTATCAGGTCACCCACGATTTCGGAGGTCGAGATCCGATCAGCCCTGCGGCTAGCAAAGAGTTCAGCGATATCGCGCAACATCATGATCCCTGCCGGTTCGGCATCATCGTCATCGGCCATTGCCTGGGCGGCATAGGCGGCGGCGAGACGATCCGGCCAGGGTGCACCCAGAACGGTGGCGATGCGCCAGAGCGGCGTGAAATTATCCTGCATCCGGTCATTGCCACATGCGGGCGGCTCAATCTCCATCGCCCCCAAGGTGACGGCGTTATCAGCAGCCCAGCGGGCAATCTGACGGCGGACACGCAGAAGCTGACCGTGCAGATCGTAAGGCAGGCGTGTGATCGTTTCATCCGGCAGCTTGCGGCGGAGGCTGATAATGACGCTGCGGCTCATCAGCGTGTCGCGCTGACTGCCGATCCCGGCAATCGCCATCGGGCACCAGGTCGAGAAGGCTGTCGGCAGATGCTCTCCGTTCACCTCGGAAACGCGGATCACGCGGGCGGTGCGGCGCGTGTGACCGCTGTTCAGGACGCCTGCCAGCTCCTCGTTTTGCTTCATCCAAGTATCGGCTTCATCCAGCAGCAGCGTCGGCTTCCAAGCCTCAATCGCCCGGAAGATTGCCGCCGGGCTGGCATTCGAAACGATGAAGCCCCGATGCGCCATCGCGTCGACCGTCTCCAGCAGCGTTGACTTGCCGCAAGCTTTCGTCGGGGAGGTCACCAGAAGGCGAGGCCACAAGCGCCAGGTGTCCATGAGATAGGAACCGATGATCCAAAGCGCGGCGCAGTCCGCATCGCCGCTCGCCCCAAAGACAACATGCGCTTTCAGGCGGTCACGGATTTCCTCTGCCAAAGATGCGCCGTCGACTTGATACGGCCAAGGCTCGACCGTCTCAATGAAGTTTGCTGTGTCTTGATCCGCATCATCGCCTGTATCGGGGGGGAGGTTCTTGCGCACCTCGGTGTCGAGTGCGGACGCGCGCCAGCCCAAGCGTTGCGCCACGGCCTTGCGCTCGGTTTCGTATTTGGCGGGGGTCAGCGCCGCCAGACGCTTAACCTCGGCCTGCGCATCCGCGTTGGTCGCATTGAGCGCATTAGGAAGATCAGCCCATTCGTTGCTTGCGTCCATTACACGGCCCTCCCCTGCACATGGCCCAGGAAGGCGGCACGCTCGGTTTCGGTGAAGCTGTGCCACAAGTCCTTGAACAGGCGCTTGCGCATCTGTTTGCCGAGGGACCGCTGACCCAGCTTTTGCATCGCCACAGCTGCGTAGATTTCGAGTTCTGCCGAATGTGCAACATCGGCCCAGAAAGCTGCATCGGCGCGGATATCGCCCCAAGAATCAAAACCGGGCATTCCAGCGGCGGCTTCGTCCAGCACCGCAACACAGATCTGCGCGGCGTCCTGCGGGTCCAGATTGGTCAGCGCCATCACAGCGGCTTCGCACTTCATGTGGTAGTATTGCGCGGCTGCCTTCGTGCACGCAGGCACAGGCATAGGTTCCTTGATCAACGTCTCGAAGCGTTCGTGAACAGGGCTGCCAGCCCGGTCCGCATAGACAACCGGGGCGTTATCCCCATTCTGGATATCATATTTTGCTTTGTTCGGCATTTCGGTATGTCCTTGCTAGGACAAGCGAAAAACGCTATTTTCTCAGCACCGCTGCAAAGAAAAAGCCCCTATCCGCTCGTCGGATGGGGGTTTTCTTATTCGACTTCGCGGTGAGCCTCGGCGTTGGCGATAACAGCTTCAATATCGCTCAACTTCCAGCGAGATGTTCCGCCAATTTTCAGCGGGCGCGGGATAATACCCTCCGACGCACGCCGCCAGACTGTGCTTGTGCCGCAGTTCAGGATTTTTGCCGCCTCGCGGGCGGAAAGGAGTTTCTCGGTCATTTGAAGCATTCCAAAAGGTTTCGGATGCTCTCAATCAACAGCACGAAATGGCGCACGCTCGTCCGAGTGCGCGCCACTATCTCGTTAGAAATTTAGCGATTGTTTTGTGCGCTCTTTGGATGCCGTGTCGGCGATCCAATTGGGTTGCGATCCACTTTGCCCGCGCAGTGCCTGTTAGTTTTGTCTCAATGGCTAAACCAAGTGCTAGTCTCTGCCATTTTTGAGCCTCGCGTCTACGAAGCTCGTTAAATTCTCGTCGCCCTTCGTTGTTGTTTCCGAGAATGCGGCTGCTTCTCCGCCTGTCCAACGCGTCTTTCTTGTTCCTACGGACAAGTTCAAGTTCGCGCAGCGTCGCACCCAGCAGGAACATATACCCGCCTACCATAGCACTTGATACGCCTTTGTTGGCAGCTTCTGTTGCGAAAACGGCATTCATATAACAGTTCAAGATTAACCATTCTTCTGAGTGCTCTTCGACATCTTGCACGAGAACTGCGCAACTCGTAGCCGCTCGATGACAGTCTTCCTCACTTATTCCCATCCAGACTAGAGGCATTGGCGGCGGGAATCGCGGACATCCCAACTCTTCTGCTTCCAACATCACCTGTTCCAAGGATCCTGTGCGCTGTCCCTCGCCCATCAGATGTTTGTTATACATCATTAACCGCGCGCCCTTCGTTTTAAGCTGCGTCGGGTCATCGATCGAAAGCGTCGCACTACTTGGTGCAAACTCATCATCATAAGTCATCGCAACCGGCACCATTGGGTCGACTTGGCGACTGGCCGTTCGATCGTCTGGCTCATCGTAAGAGGGCATTGATGAAAGCGAAGGGGGCGGAACCATCTCACTTGTCATTATTGGGTCATCAATTGCATAGACGCTACTCAACAGAGGCGTTCTGGGCGGTTTAACCTTGAACAATCTGAACCACCTTCCCAGCGCTCCGCGCCGCGACAAGCTGCCCCCATCGCTCCATCAGGACACGCCGTTGTTCAAGGTAATCCGTGCGACGATAGGCAAGTTGAACCGATGTGCCGGCAACGTGCTGTAGGACCGTCTCTGCGACCTCGTGCGGCGCGTCGGTCGCTTCGGCCAGCCATGTGCGCAGACTGGACCGGAAGCCGTGGGGACGCTCTGCCATGCCCCTCCGTTCCATCATCCGCGACATGGTCGCATCGCTGATCACGCCTTTGCGGGATGAGGGGAAGAGGAAACCGTTGCGCGCATGCGGTTTCGCCAGTTCGATCACCTTCATCGCTTCCGATGACAGCGGCACTCTAAAGTCTGCATTGCGGCCCTTTCGCCCCTTCAAGGCCTCGCCGGGAATGGTCCATATGTCGTCTTGGATTTGGTCCAGCATCATAAAGCGCAAAGGTGCGGATCTGACGCCGGTCAGGATCAGCAAGCGCAAAGCGAGGTGGGTCACAGTGGGTTCAGCAAGGGTAAAATAGAAGGCGGGCACCTCCTGCCACGGCAAGGACGGGATGTTTTGAATTACATGGCGCGTCTTGCCCAGCAGCGCCTTGGCCTTGTCGGTCGCTTGCAGGTCCACGTCCAAGCCCAGCGCCGCCGCATGGCGCATCACGATGCTAAGGCGGGTCAGCGCCTTATTGGCCGTGTCGGCCTTGGTGTGCCAAATGGGTCCGAGAGTGTTCTTGATGTCTTGCTGGTCGATTTCCTCAACAGGGATCTTGCCCAGCTTGGGCAGAACGTGAAGTTCCAGCGGCGTGAACCATCGACCCGCCTTCCCATCGCCCTTCAATTCAGCCTTGCGGCTCTCGAAGGCATCGGCGGCGATGTTGGCCAAGGTGTTGAGTGGCTTTGCAGCCTCGCGGCGTTCCCGTTCACGCTCTTTGATCGGATCTTTACCGTCGCGGGCCACGGCTTGCCACTTCGCGGCCTGCGTGCGGGCTTCCTTGGCAGATACATCGTCCAGTCTGCCAAGCCCCATTTCGCGCCGCCTGCCGTGAACCGTCACCCGCAGCACCCACTGAGCGCCACCATCATCGCGCTTGTGGAGCCATAGCCCGCCGCCGTCGGAGTATTTGCCCGGCGCGGCTGTCTTGATCTTAACCGTCGATAGCTTGTGCAGTGCTGGCATTTTTCGGTCCACCTCTCAATCCACCTCTACATATAGTATGGCATGGGACAGTACGATAGGGGATGAGATCACTAAGTGTATGAAAATTATTAGTTATGGCAATCAATGCATCCATTTGAGACTGCGTGATATTGATATTCAATGCCCTCTCACAGCACCATTTTTTACCGCTTCTTGGTTGGGTTGAAGGGATATCGCCTGCTGCTGTCCTGTGCGCGAAACAGACAAGGCCCGACGGCTGATAGACTTACCAGCAGCCAGCGGCTAGGTTGTTCCGCCAATCTTCCGGATCAGAATGCCCGCATGAATTTCGCGAAAAACAAGACTGCGCCCACGGCGCAAAAGCTGCGCGGGGGGTATTATACGCCGGTGTCGCTGGCCCGCTATCTGTGTGAATGGGCGGTGCGTGATGGCGGCGAGAAGGTTCTGGAGCCCAGCGCAGGAGACGGCAACTTTCTGGTGGCGCTGGACGCGGCGAATGCGGGGCGGGCGCCCCTGCGCGTCACGGCGGTTGAACTGGAAGCGAGCGAGATGCGCAAGGCCAAGGCTCGCGTCGCACAGGCTGACGGTATTGCAGTGGACTGGCGACGGGGCGATTTTTTCACACAATACAGCAAGTTACCGCGCGATTATGACGTTGTTGTCGGCAATCCGCCGTTCATCCGGTTCCAGCATTTCGAGGCTGCCAGCAGGGAGACCGCCTTCAGCCACCTGCGGCAACACGGCTACAGACCCAACAAACTGGCGAATGCATGGGCGGGATTCGTGCAGCTCTCGATCGAGCTCTTAAGGCCAGGAGGGCGGCTGGCGATGGTGATTCCGGCGGAGTTGTTGCAGGTCACATATGCCGAGGAATTGCGCGCGCGGATCACCCAGATGTTCGAGCATGTCGTGCTGGTATCCTTCCGCCAGCTTGTGTTCGATGGCATCCGTCAGGAAGTCGTGTTGCTTCTGGCGGAAGGGCGGCGCGCGGTGCCCGGCGATCACGCGCTGATCCATACGATCGAATTCTCTGACGCTGCCGCGCTTTTCGGCCTGCGCTCCATCTCGGAGGCGATCGCCCATGCGCCTGACAAACACGCGCGCCGCGATGTGAAGTGGACGGCCCTGTTCCTGTCCGAGACCGCCTTTGCAACCTTGCAGAACGCCTACAGCGCGCGCGGTGTCGTGGCGCTTGGGGAACTGGCGAAGGTCGAGGTGGGCATCGTGACGGGGCGCAACAGCTTTTTCGTCATCGATGGGGCGCGGGCAGAGGCAATCGCGCTGAACGGTTTCTCGCAGAGGCTCGTGGGGCGCACCTCCTCCTTGCGGTCCATCCTGTTCAAGGCGGATGATTTTCTGGCGCATAGCGCCAAACACCCTTCAATCCTGATGAACCTGAACGGGGTGGACGAGGCCGAGATGGGCGGGCCTCTGGCGGATTATATCCGGCTGGGAGAGGCGGAAGGCGTTCACGAGGGCTACAAATGTCGTATCCGGCGGCGTTGGTATGACGTGCCGTCGATCTATGTGCCCGATGCTTTCGTGTTCCGCCAGATCCATGACGCGCCGCTGCTGGTGGCAAACGAGGCAGGCGCGACCTCGACCGACACGATCCACCGCGTCCGGTTCAAACAGGACATCCCTGCGCGGCAAGTGGCAGCCGCCTTTTGTAATTCGCTGACATTCGCATGGGCAGAGGTGTGCGGGCGCAGCTACGGCGGCGGGGTGCTGGAACTGGAACCACGCGAGGCCGAGGAACTGCCGATCCCGCTGGAGGCGGCCTTGGGTATCGACGCCCAGCACCTTGACATGCTGCTGCGCGAAAAGGGCGTGGAAGCGGCGCTGGATTATTCCGATCCAATCCTGCTGGGCGCGGGCCTCGGGCTGTCGGCGGGACAGATCGCGGATATCCGCGCAAGCTGGGTTCAGCTACGGGACCGCCGGAAGAACCGCCGCCATGCCAAGGCGCGGTGATGCGCCAGTCTGAGGGCCGCTCTGACCGCGCATCCGACCGCGCGAGCCTTGCAACGCCTGCCAAGACCTGACAATTTGCGGGATTGAAAATCCGCCCGGCAACTGGCCGTGGCGTGTCTGAAAGTTTCTGGATGGATCCGGTCAATATCATTTGCGTCAAATGGGGCACGAAATACGGCCCCGACTACGTGAACAAACTGAACTCCATGGTCGCGCGCAACATGACGCGGCCCTATCGTTTTGTCTGCCTGACCGATGACCCGAGCGGCATTGATCCGCAGATCGAGACGCATCCCCTGCCCGCCATCGGCATCCCCGCGTTCGACGCGGCCACCGGATGGACCCGTCTGCACGGCTGGCTCAAGGTCACGGTCTTTGCGGCACCACTGTATGATCTGACGGGGCCAACGCTGTTTCTGGATGTTGATATCGTCATCACCGGCCCGCTTGATCCGTTCTTTGATCCGCCGGGTGAGTTCATCGTCATCAAGGAATGGGACAAGCGCGACGAGACCGGCAATACCTCGGTTTTCCGCTTCACCGCAGGCGCGCATGGCGATCTGATCGCGCATCTGGCACAGTCGCTTGCCTCGGCGCAAAGCGACTACCGCAACGAACAGGAATTCGTGACCAGCTATTTCTCGCGCCAAGGCAAGATGAGCTATTGGCCCGCCGCATGGTGCGTCAGCTTCAAACGCCACTGCATGCATCGCGGGTTGATGGGGTTCTTCAAGACTGCGCGCATTCCTGAAGGCTCGAAAGTCGTGGTGTTCCACGGCAAGCCCAACCCGCCGGAAGCGATTATCGGGCGCAGCGGCAAATGGTACCGGCGTGTCCTGCCCGTTGCATGGGTTGACGAGCTATGGCGCTGATCCGTCATGGCTAAGATCGCGACCCATCGCGCGGATGGCCATGTCATCTGGTATGACAGCACGGTTCTGCCGCACCCCGAGCCGCGTCTGTTCGATCCTGACTGGTTGCGCCAAACCGCAGCGCTGACCGGTCAATCGCAGGGGCGCAACACGGCGTGGTTCCTGCACCATGCGGGGCAGGATTTGGTGCTGCGGCATTATTGGCGCGGTGGCATGGTGGGGCGGTTCAACAAGGATCGCTACCTGCGCGTGGCCGTGGAAAACAGCCGTGCGATGCGCGAATTCACGCTGCTGCGCTGGATGCGGGATCAGGGCTTGCCGGTGCCGCGCGCGGTGGCTGCACGCTATGCGCCTGCGGGTCTTTTCTACCGCGCCGATCTGCTGATGGAGCGGATCAGCGGCACGCGGACGCTGGCGGATCATCTTGCGACGGAGCCTTTGTCCGCCTCCGAGTGGGAGCACATCGGCGCAGTGATCGCAAGGATGCACGGGCTGGGCGTGCACCATTCCGATCTGAACTGCCGCAACATCCTGCTCGATGAAGAGAGCGCGGTCTGGCTGATCGATTTCGACAAATGCGACCGCCGCCCGCCGGGGGCATGGGCGCAGGCCAATCTGGAACGTTTGCACCGCTCCTTTGCCAAGGAAAAGGGCAAAGTAACGGGTTTGTACTGGGATGAGGCCGCGTGGCAGGCCCTGCTGGCTGGGTATCGCGCGACGCAGGGGACGGACGCATGAGCCGCCCTTTCCCACCTGTGATGCAGTTTCCCGGCGGGCCACTGGAGCTTGCGACGCTCACGCCCGTGGCCAACGGGCAGGACCGTCTTGTCTATGACCACCCCGCCTATCCCGCCCTGCTGTTCAAAGCGCCAAAGCCGCTTTATGCCGCGCTGAACCAGTCTGCGGATGCGCCGGTGCGCCTGTCGCTGTCGGATTTGGGCAATTTCCGCCGCTTCATGCTGAAACTGGCCCCGCAGACGCTGTGGCATCCGTTCTTCAAGGAAAGCGACTGCTACTTGCGGGCGCGGTTGCGCGGTGTGGAGACGCAGGATCTGCCGATCCCTAACCTTTACGGATTTTGCGACTCCGATATCGGCCCGGTGCTGGCCGTCGAGCGGATCACGCGCACCGGCGAGGCCTTGGGCCGCACGTTGAAATACTTTGCCGCCGAAGGGCCGCTTCCAGCCGAGATGATCGCCCTGCTGGACCAGTTCGCGGATCGTATGTTCCGCCACCGGATCGTGGCAGGGGACATGACGGCGGCCAATATCGTGCTGGGCCAGCGCGGTGATGCTTTGCAATTTGTGCTGATCGACGGGTTCGGCGATATCCATGCGATCCCGTTCCGCTCGGCCTCGTCGCGGCTGAACCGGATCGCGATGATCCGCAGTTTTCGCAAGATGGCAGGCCGGATCGGGCTTGAATTCGATCCGGCGCGGCTGCACTTCAGTCCCGCGTCCTGATCCGCGCCAGCAGGTTCTGGCGCTTGAAACTCAGTGTGATCGCCTCGGGATCATAGTCGGTTCTGATCCAGTCCTCGAACCCGATACCGCTGTCCTGATGCGCTGCCGCGTAATGCAACACCATCTGATCCAGCACGCCCGTAGAGGACCAGCGCCAATGCCCGAAGCGCGCCGCCAGCATCGCCCGCGCCTCGGAGATGGGCCTTTCCGCGACAGCCAGTAGATAGATCGCGCTGGCAAGGCCGGTCCGGTCTGCTCCGGCGCGGCAATGCATTACAAATGGCTTCTCGATCTCGCGGAAAAGGGCGATCAGCGCCAGCACCCGCTCGGCAGGAGGCAAGCGATGCGCGCTCATATGAAAGATGTGGAAGGACAGTCCCAGCGCAACGCAGGCCCGCTCCTCGGCGCGGTAGGGCGCGCCCATCGCCGCGCCGCGCAGATAAAGAACCGCGCGCATGCCCTTGTTCTGCCAAGCTTCCAGCCGCTTGCGGTTCGGCTGGTTGGCGCGGAAAACCCCCGGTGCGATCTCTGCGGTGTTCTTCCACAGCAGCCGCACGATGCCCTGATCGATCCAGAAATTATGCATCCGGTCGCGCCAGTCACTCATCGCGGACCCGCCGTGATCAGGTAGCATTCAGACATGCGGGACACCGCCCTTCCAGCGGCGATGGATCCAGAACCACTGGTCGATATTCTGCTCGATCCGCGCCTGCAGGCTATTGTTGAGCGCCTGCGTCATCTCGACCGGGGTGGTATGCGGGATCGGGGCTTCGAATACCGCATCGAAGGACAGCCCGTCAGCGCGGCGGATGCCGTAGCAGGGCACCAGTAGCGCGTTGTATTTCAAGGCCATATCGGCGGCGGACAGCGCGGTGAGCGCAGTCTGCCCCATGAACACAAGTGGCTCGCCCTTCTGGATATGCTGGTCGATCAGCATCGCCACCGTGCCGCCCTCGCGCAGGAAACGGACCATCTGCGCGATCCCGCGCCGCCCGCGCTCAAACAGGGGCGTGCCGATGGTGCTGATGTTGCGCAGATAATAGCGGTTGAAATAAGGATTGTTCAGCGCGCGGTAGATACCGCCCACGCGAAAGCCGCGTGCGATTGTGCCGGCGCGGATCACGTCGTAATTGCCGAAATGCCCCGAGACCAGAATGACCGGACGGTTGGTCTTGCGGGCCTCCTGCATCGCCTCCCAGCCCGGCCCCTGCACGGGTGCGGCCAGAGCCTGACGGCGCAACCCTTTCGGCGAGAGCAGTTCGATCACCATCCGCCCGATATTACGCAGGGTTGCCGCGCCGGTTCTGGCACGTTCGTCCTCCGGCATATCGGGATAGATCAGCCGCAGATTGTCCTGCACACGGTCCCTGTAGCCTGCGCGGGGCGCCACAAACCGCGAGAATATCCAGCTTCCCAGCCGGACCCGCAACGCATAGGGCATCAGGTTCAACAGCCCCAACATGGCCAGAAAAAGGCTATAGGGCGCAAGATCGGACAACCGGGCCGACAGGCCACGGACCCGGTCCTGAATATTCTTCCGCATCGCCACTCCTGCCCCATGGCTCCATTGACGCCAGACAGCATCACGAACCGATCTGCCACCACATACTACTTGTCGGGGCACGGGGTAAAGCCTTTGCCCGAGGGATGGATTGTGGCGGATCTGTGGTGATGGCCGCGCAACGAAAAAGACACGTCAACTTGCGCTGACGTGTCTCGATTACTTGTACCACCGGCGTACAGGGTCGCCCCCATGCGCCGGAACTCGTTAAAATCTTTTATGCGAGATCAAACCGATCCGCATTCATCACCTTGGTCCAGGCCGCCACGAAATCCCGCAGGAACTTCGGCTTGGCATCGTCTTGCGCATAAAGCTCGGTCAATGCGCGCAGTTGCGAGTTGGCCCCGAAGATCAGATCGACACGGGTGCCGGTCCATTTGACCTGACCTGTCACACGGTCACGCCCCTCGAAAGTCTGCTCGCTCGTGTCGGTCGGTGTCCATGCGGTCTGCATATCCACCATGTTGACGAAGAAATCATTCGTCAGCGTGCCCGGACGATCCGTGAAGACACCGTGACTGGTGCCGCCATGGGTCGCGCCCAGAACGCGCATGCCGCCAACCAGAACGGTCATTTCCGGCGCGGTCAGGCCCAAAAGCTGCGCCTTGTCGACCAGCAGACCTTCGGCTGGAACGGAATAGACGCCCTTGGCGAAGTTGCGGAAACCGTCAGCGATGGGTTCCATCACGTCGAAGCTTTCCACATCGGTCTGCTCCTGACTTGCATCCATCCGGCCGGGGGTGAAAGGCACCTCGACCGTCTGGCCCGCATCCTGCGCCGCCTTTTCGATGGCAGCCGAGCCGCCCAGCACGATCAGATCGGCCAGCGAGATTTTCTTGCCGCCTGTCGTTGTTGCGTTGAAATCGGCCTGAATGGCCTCCAGCACCGCCAGCGCGCGCGCCAGCTCTTCGGGCTGGTTGACCGCCCAATCCTTTTGCGGTGCCAGACGCAGACGCGCGCCATTGGCCCCGCCGCGCATGTCCGAACCACGGTAGGTCGAGGCCGAGGCCCAAGCGGTCATCACTAGGTCCGACACCGATAGGCTGGAGGCCAGCAGCTTGGACTTGAGCGCCGCGATATCGGCAGCATCAACCAGCGGATGGTCGACTGCGGGGATCGGGTCCTGCCAGATCAGATCTTCCGCAGGCACTTCCTCGCCCAGATAGCGCGCTTTCGGCCCCATGTCGCGGTGGGTCAGCTTGAACCATGCACGCGCATAGGCATCGGCGAACTCTTCCGGGTTGTCATGGAAATGCTGGGAGATCGGCGCATAGATCGGGTCGAGCTTCAGCGACATATCGGCGGTGGTCATCATCGGGCGATGCTTCTTGGACGGATCGTGCGCGTCCACGACCATATCCTCTTCCTCGCAGTTGATCGGGTGCCACTGATGCGCGCCTGCGGGGCTCTTGCAGAGCTCCCAGTCATACTTGAGCAGGACCTTGAAATACCCCATGTCCCATGTCGTCGGATTCGGCTTCCAAGCGCCTTCAAGTCCGCTGGTGATCGTGTCACCGCCCTTACCGGTCCCGTGGGTGCTGATCCAGCCAAGGCCCAGCTGGTGCATCGGTGCGGCTTCCGGCTCCCGCCCGACATGCGCTGCATCGCCCGCGCCATGTGATTTGCCGAACGTATGGCCACCGGCTGTCAGCGCGACCGTCTCGTAATCGTTCATCGCCATCCGCGCGAAAGTTTCGCGCACATCACGGCCGGAGGCCAGCGGATCGGGGTTTCCGTCCGGTCCTTCGGGGTTCACGTAGATTAGGCCCATCTGCACAGCGGCCAGCGGGTTTTCAAGCTCGCGGTCGGCCTGATAGCGGGACAGTTCGTGGTCGGTTGTCGCCAGCCACTCGGTCTCGGGACCCCAGTAGATGTCCTCTTCCGGCTCCCAGATATCGACACGACCGCCGCCGAAGCCGAAGGTTTCGAAACCCATCGTCTCCATCGCGACATTGCCCGCAAGAATGTAGAGATCGGCCCACGAAATCTGGTTGCCGTATTTCTGCTTGATCGGCCACAGCAGGCGGCGCGCCTTGTCGAGGTTGGCGTTATCCGGCCAGCTTCCTGTCGGTGCGAAACGCTGCGAGCCGGTGCCGCCGCCCCCACGGCCGTCAGCCGTGCGGTAGGTGCCCGCGCTGTGCCATGCCATGCGAATGAACAGGCCACCGTAATGGCCCCAGTCAGCCGGCCACCACTCCTTGCTGTCGGTCATCAGCGCGGCCAGATCGGCCTTGAGCGCCTTGAGGTCCAGCTTTTTGAATTCCTCGGCGTAGTTGAACGCCTCGCCCATCGGATCGACTTTGGCGGAATGCTGGCTGAGGATTCTGAGGTTCAGAAGATTTGGCCACCACTCACGGTTCGAGCGTCCCTGATGTATTGCGTTCGGGTTCACCGCCCCGTGCATCACCGGGCATTTGCCGATATCATTTCCATCCATGTTGCTCTCCGATCGTGGTTAAAGTCTGTGGTTTCATATCAGCCGCAAAGGTCCTGCCGGGCAAAGGATCGTTCCTCTTATGCCAGCCGGGCCATAAGCCCCTTCTGCTGATGCTGGAATCGTTCTAACAAAACCCGACCATTAGATAAAGTTGCATTTACTGATTGCCGTTATAATCAGAAATTATCGCGACTTGATCGGCCGGGTTCCAGCCTCGCGCAGCGTCGGGCAACACATCACAATTCCGGAATGCAGCCGAAAAACCGCTCATACTGCGCTTTCCTGCCGCATACCCCACCCATCCCCCCGCCATAAGTACCCAATCAGCTCCAAGGTCGAGTGCTTTGGAACCGGGACGACGGAGCTGGAAAGGCCATGCTCCGCCCCCGCTGGTGACGGCCGAAACAGGCCGAAAGGAGTTAACGATGGAGATGATGGACACCCTCTTGCTGTCGCGCATTCAGTTCGCGGCCAACATTTCGTTCCACATCCTCTTTCCCACGATCACCATCGCCCTTGGCTGGGTGCTGGTGTTTTTCAAACTGCGCTATGCCCGCACGGGTGACAGCGTCTGGATGGATGCATATTTTTTCTGGGTCAAGGTGTTCGCCCTGTCCTTCGCCATGGGCGTTGTGTCCGGCATCACCATGTCCTTCCAGTTCGGGACCAACTGGCCCGGCTTCATGGAGAGCGTGGGCAATATTGCAGGCCCGCTTCTGGCCTACGAGATCATGACCGCCTTTTTCATGGAGGCCGTGTTCCTTGGCATCATGCTGTTCGGCTTCCGCCGCGTCCCGGGTTGGGCGCATACCGGCGCAACGGTGCTGGTAGCGGTTGGCACCACGATGTCGGCTTTCTGGATACTGGTTCTCAATAGCTGGATGCACACGCCGCAGGGGTTCGAACTGCGTGACGGCGTAGCCCATGCCACCGACTGGTTCGCGATCATCTTCAACCCGTCGATGCCCTACCGCTTTGTCCATATGCTGCTGGCCTCCGGCCTCACGGTCGCTTTCCTGCTGGCCGGTATTTCGGCGCTGCGCTGGGTCATGGGCGAGAAAAGCGCCGAGGTCCGCAAGACCCTGCGTGCCGGTGTCATCATGGGGGCCGCACTGATCCCCGTGCAGATCTATGCCGGTGACATGCACGGGCTGAACACGCTGGAGCACCAGCCTGCAAAAGTGGCCGCGATGGAGGGCAACTGGGAAACGCGGGGCAATGTGCCGCTGCTGCTGTTCGCCCTGCCCGACGAGGCCGCGCGCACCAACCGTTTCGAGATCGGTATCCCCTCGGGCGCGAGCCTGATCCTGACCCACCGCGCCGATGGCGAGGTGCCCGGCCTGAACGACTTTGTGGCCGAGGATGGCACCCGCTTGCACCCGCCCGTGAACGCCGTGTTCTGGTCGTTCCGTGTGATGGTCGGCACCGGCATGGCGATGCTGCTGCTGTCGTGGAGCGCGCTGTTCCTTATGCGGCGTGGCCGGGGCATCGAAGGGTTGCCGCGCCCCGTGCTCTGGGCCTTCCTGCCGATGGCCTTCTCGGGCTGGCTGGCGACGCTGGCGGGCTGGTATACGACCGAGATCGGGCGGCAGCCGTGGCTGGTGACAGGCGTGCTGAGTACCGAAGCGGCGGTGGGTGATGTGGCCCCCACCTTGGTAGCCTCGACCCTGATCGCCTATCTGCTGATCTATGCCGCGCTGCTGACCGCCTATATCGGTGTGCTGGTCTATCTGGCCCGCACCCGCGCCAAGGGTGCATCCGAGCCGCAGCAGGGCCGTCCGCCCAGCGGCGCGATCCAGTCGATGCCAGCGGAGTGAATGTGATGATGAACCTGTTTGGTGATCCCGCTGTCTGGCTGCCCGTGATTTTTGCGGCACTCATGGGCCTGTCGATCCTCATCTATGTCGTCCTTGACGGCTTTGATCTGGGGGTCGGCATCCTGACGCCGCTGGCGGACGAGGCCGAGAAAGACCGCATGGTCGCCTCGATCGGGCCGTTCTGGGACGCGAACGAGACATGGCTGGTGATGGCCGTCGGCATTCTGTTGGTGGCCTTTCCCGCAGCCCATGGCGCGATCCTGACGGCGCTTTACCTGCCCGTGGCGGTCATGCTGATCGGCCTTATCCTGCGTGGCACGGCGTTCGAGTTCCGCGCCAAGGTGGCCTTGCCGAAAAAGCAGTCGTGGAACCATGCGTTCTTCATCGGGTCTGTCATGACCTCGATGTCGCAGGGCTATATGCTGGGCTTTTACATCATGGGGCTGGAGCACAGTATCGCCGCGCATGGCTTTGCCCTGCTGTCGGGCGTGTTCCTGACAGTCGGCTACAGCTTCATCGGAGCTTGCTGGCTGATCCTGAAAGCCGAGGGACGGTTGCAGATCAAGGCGGTGGAATGGGCACGCGGCGGTATCTGGGGGGTGATCCTTGGCGTCAGCGCCATCTCGCTTGCCACGCCGCTGGTCAGCCCGCGCATCTGGGAGCGCTGGTTCTCTGTGCCGGAGGTGTTCCTGCTGGCGCCGCTGCCGCTGATGTCGGCGGCCCTGATTCTCGGAATTTGGGTCGTGCTGCGTCGCTTGCCCACCGAGAACGACAGCTTTGCATGGTTGCCCTTTGCAGGTGCCAGCATGTTGTTCACCTTGGCCTTCACGGGGCTTGCCTATTCCTTTTACCCCTATGTGGTGCCGGAAAGGTTGACCATTTACGAAGCCGCCTCTGCGCCCGAAAGCCTGATCATCATTCTGGTCGGGGTGCTGATCGTCACGCCGATCATCGCCGCCTATTCGGCGCTGGCCTATTACGTGTTTCGCGGCAAGGCGCGCAATTTGCGCTACGATTGACAAGTCCGGCGCAACCTTTCGCGCAGCGCTGGTCTTCGCGACCGGAGGGAAGGGCCCCACCCGCGCCGCGCAATGCGGCGCTGGAGGCAGTTCTGCGGGGCACTTCCGCCGTTCATGTCTAGTCACGCGCGGAACAAGGCGCGAAGCGCCGCCGCGCATCGCCGGGCCGCCCCCCGGCACGGCGATTTGGCAGAGGCAGGCGCAGGTCTAGAGGTCAGGCGGATTTGGGAGGCATAAATTGCCATACTGAAAGGCGGCATCGCCGCACCGCGGCCCGACGCTGCGCGGCTCGTTAACAGTCCGCTCATGGTGCGTGCCGTCATAGAGTCACTTGTGTCAGACGGCGAATACTGGATTTCAAAGGCCCCCTTGGCGCAAACCGCAGGGGGCCTTGTTTTTCGAACTGAAGCAATAGCCGGACAGCGTAACGCGGCTACCGGATAAAGTTTTTCTCAACTGCCGGAAAATACGGCGTCATTGAATTGCCTCAGCCCCGCGCAGCTTCTATAACACCCAAGTCTGTGGCTCCGGGACAACGACGGGGCCGTATCGAAATAGGGAGAGAGAAAAACACAATGGATCGTCGTTCATTCCTGAGAACTTCTGCACTGGGTGGCACCGCTGCCGCAGCCTCTACGCTGGCCGCACCCGCCATCGCACAGGGCAACACCACATGGCGTATGGTCACGACCTGGCCTAAAAACTTCCCCGGTCTGGGTGTGGGCGCGCAGCGTCTGGCCGACCGCATCACCGCCGCCACCGATGGCGAGCTGACCATCCAGCTTTTCGCGGCTGGCGAAATGGTACCGCCACTGCAGGCGCTGGATGCCGTGATCGACCAATCGGCCGAGATGAGCCACGGTGCCGCCTACTACTGGCAGAACAAATCCGTCGCGCTGTCCTTCTTCACGGGTGTGCCGTTCGGCATGACCTCGCGCGAGCTGACAGCTTGGGTGCGTCACATGGGCGGTCAGGAAATCTGGGATGATATCTATGACCAGTTCGGCCTGCAGGGCTTTTTGTCGGGCGATACCGGCACGCAGGCTGGCGGTTGGTTCCGCAACGAACTGACCGGCCTTGAGGATGTGCAGGGCTTGCGTTTCCGCACACCCGGTCTGGGCGGTCAGGTATGGCAGAAAATCGGTGCCTCCGTCACCAACATGGCAGCGGGCGAGATCTTTGCAGCCCTGCAGTCGGGTGCGCTGGACGCGGCTGAATTCGTCGGCCCCTATAACGATTTGGCCCTCGGCTTCCATCAGGTGACCAAGCATTACTACACCTCGTCCTTCACCGAGCCAGGTCTGGCGACCGAACTGGTCGTGGACAAGGCCAAGTTCCAGGCGCTGCCGCAGAACATTCAGGAAATCGTGCGCAGCTGCTGTGCGGCGGAATACGACAACACCGCTGCCGACTTTGCAGCGAACGATCCGCGCGCATTGCAGACGCTGGTCAACGATCACGACGTGATCACGTATTCCAGCTTCCCTGACAGCATTCTGGAAGCAGCGGCCAATGCCTCGGTCGAGATCCTGACCGAACTGCGTGACAGCAGTGACCCGCTGGTGCAGCGCACCACGGAAAGCTTCATCGAGGCCCTCAACATCGTGCGTCAGAAGACCGAAGGCACCGATGCAGGCTTCGTCGCCGCGCGCGAGAAGTATTTCCAGATCTGATCTGGCGTTATATCGCAAAGCAAAGGCCCGGAGGAAACTCCGGGCCTTTTTTGTTGGTCACACGTTGATCATGAAAACGAACCTTGCCATCGCCGTCACGCGGGGTGGCGACCAACGCCCGTGAGGGGCAGTTTATCGCGCAGCATCCTGTGACCTCGACCGCTGCCACACTATCAGCCAAACGCCGCCCCGGGGGGGGGGACGGCGATCGCGCGGCGGCGCGTGCCGCGCCTTGCTTCCGCGCGGGTCCTTCCCCCGCAAAGACGCTTTTTAGTACAGCACTGACGGCAACCAAGTCACAATACCGGGGAAGATGAACAGCAGCGCGATCGCCATGATCTGCAACAGCACGAAAGGCACCGCGCCACGGTAGATATCCATCGTCGAGATCGAGTTGGGGGCCACCCCGCGCAGATAGAACAGCGCAAAGCCGAAGGGCGGTGTCAGGAACGAGGTTTGCAGGTTCACGCCCACCATCACACCCAGCCAGATCGGATCGATCCCCAGCCCGAGCAACACGGGCGCCGTGATCGGGATCACGATGAAGATGATCTCGAACGTATCCAGAATGAAGCCCAGCACGAACATGATCGCCATGACCGCGATCATCGCGCCGGTCGCACCGCCCGGCAGACGGGTCAGGAATTCCTCGACCAGATTGTCGCCGCCCATCTGGCGGAACACGATGGCAAAGATGGATGCGCCGAACAGGATGATGAAGATCATCGAGGTGATTGTCGCCGTGGCAAGCGCTGTCGAGCGCAACACGCCAAAGCTCAGCCGCCAGCGCGCCGCCGCCAGAATGGTGGCTCCCACGGCCCCGACCGAGGCCGCTTCTGTCGGGGTGGCCACACCGCCGAGGATCGAACCGAGCACCGCCACGATCAGCAGCAGCGGCGGGAAAAAGGCCACGAACACCTCGCGCAGCAGGTCCTTGCGATCCTCCGGTGCGACAGGCGTGGCGGGGCAGCTTTCGGGATCGGTGACCGCCTTGAACATGATGAAGGCCAGATAGATGCCGACCAGCATCAAACCGGGAAAGAAGGCGCCCGCGAACAGGTCACCCACCGAGACGGAGGTGGGCGCGAAATTGCCCTGTGACATCTGCACCTGACTATGGATGCCTGCGATCATATCGCCCATGAAGATCAGCACGGTCGAGGGCGGGATGATCTGGCCCAAGGTGCCGCTGGCGCAGATCACGCCGGTGGCCAGCGCAGGCTTGTATCCGGCCTTGAGCATGGCGGGCAGCGAGATCAGGCCCATCGTGACCACGGTAGCCCCCACAACACCTGTAGAGGCTGCCAAAAGCGCCCCCACAATCACCACCGAGATGCCCAGACCGCCGCGCATATTGCCAAACAGCTTGCCCATCGTCATCAACAGCTGTTCCGCGATGCGCGAGCGTTCCAGCATCACGCCCATGAAGATGAACAGCGGCACCGCCACCAACACCTCGTTGGTCATGTAACCGATGTAACGGCCTGCAAGAGCGCCGAAATTCGACGGATCGAACACGCCGTATTGCATCCCGATCACCGCGAAGATCAGCGATGTGCCGCCCAGCGTGAAGGCCACCGGAAAGCCCAGCATGAGCATTCCGATGACACCAAAGAACATCAGACCCGCGAGGATCTCGCCAATCAGGACAGGATCCATCGCGTTTACTCCGTCTCGTATCTGTAGCGGAAATTGTCAGGGATCAGATCTTCGCGTCCGGCGAGGATCAGGACGGAGCGTATCAACATGGCGATTCCCTGCAAGGCCACCAGCGCCGCGAAAACGAGGATGAAGGTGCGTAACAGGAAAAGCCCCGGCATCCCGCCGACATTGGCTGACGCCTCGAAGCGCGACCACGACCGCATGACGTTGGGAAAGGAATAGATCCATACGATATACATGAAGGGCAGCAGGAACAGACAGACGCCGATCATATCCATCACGGCCTTGCGCCGCAGCGATGCGGTGCGAAAGAAGATATCAACCCGGACGTGATCATTGCGAAACAGCGCGAATGCCGCAACGGCGGTGAACATCGCCCCGTTCATCCAGACATAGAGATCCTGCATCCACAACCGTGTCTGGCCGAAGAAATACCGCTCGATCACCACCCAGAAACAGACCGCGAAAATGCCGACGGCAAGCCAAGAAAAAGTATGACCTACGATGATGTTAATGCGATTGATCGCCCGCATCAGAATGGCAAGATATGCCAAGACTGTGTCTCCCCCACGATCCGCTTTTGCGGCCTTGTCCGGCCGCGATGCGGATATGCCCCTGTTTCACGCCTCGGGACAGCGTATGCTGTTTCTCACCCCCTTTAGTCAACCATATTTGCCCCGAAACCTTACAGCGCGGATTATTGCCACTTGCCTTGCGGCATGTCAGGGCGCACTTCTGGGCGCAGCACCCTTCCATATTTCGAAAGCCTGTGAACGTGCCGGATCAGCCCAACGCCCGCAACCAGCCGCCCGGAAAGCCCCCAGGACCGGGGCACAACCTTGCCCCCGCACCGGTCAGCCTGTGGCATCAGCATATGTGGGCGCGTGCGCGTGCCGATCATCCTGACAGCCGCCTGCCCCTGCCCGTGGTGAAAATGCGGATGGCGCGCGCAGCGGAACTGGGGATGCGTTACGCCGACTATGCGGCGCTTTACCGGACGGGCGGGCGCGATCCGGCGGCTTTGCTGTTCACGCCCGCAGCGCTGCATCTGCGTCTGGCGCGGCGACTGGACATGCCCGATCCGGTGCGCCGTCATCTGGCGCGGTTGCGCGCCTGCGATCTGCTGGCCCTTGCCCCGCAGAGCGAAGACCCCGATGCTTTTCTCGAGGAGTTGTGCGAAGTCTCCGCCCTGCCCTTCCGCACCGCCGGCGTGATGCCCGCGCCGCAGGCGTCATGGGCTGTTCTCGCCGCGTCGCTGCGCCGCGCCCTTGATCCGCTGCGCCTGTCCGGCACGGCGGTGGCACTTGTCGCGCATGATCTGTCCGAGGCGCGGATTTCGCAGGCATTGTGCACAGCGGGGCGATTGGCGGGGGTGGTGGACCGTGACGCCTATTTCGGCATCACGGCCTGAGACGGGTTCCGCAGCAGCGTAACCGCCGCCGGTTACTCTTTGGGCGCGACCTTGTCCTGCGTCTTGGTGTCGAAGTCGCTGGCATCATGGCGTTCGTGCAGTTGCGTTTCCGGCTCGCCGAAGGCGCGGTTGACCATGCGGCCCCGTTTGACGGCAGGGCGCGCGTCAATCTTCTCCGCCCAAGCCACGACGTTCTTGTAGGAGGCGACATCAAGGAATTCCGCCGCATCATAAAGACGGCCCAGCACCAGTTGCCCGTACCACGACCAGACCGCCATATCGGCAATCGTATAGTCGTCTCCGGCTAGATAGGCGTTACCGTCAAGGCGCTGGTCCAGCACATCAAGCTGGCGCTTGGCCTCCATCGCAAACCGGTCGATGCAATATTCGATCTTTTCGGGCGCATAGGCGTAGAAATGGCCGAAACCGCCGCCCAGATAAGGCGCGCTGCCCATTTGCCAGAACAGCCATGACAGGCATTCCGTGCGCGTGGCGTGGTCCGTCGGCAGGAACGCCCCGAATTTCTCGGCCAGATAGAGCAGGATCGCACCGGATTCGAACACCCGCTGCGGTGTGTCACCGCTACGGTCCATCAGCGCGGGGATTTTGGAATTCGGGTTCACCTCGACAAAACCGCTGCCGAACTGGTCGCCTTCGTTGATCTTGATCAGCCATGCGTCGTATTCGGCACCCTCGTGCCCCGCTGCCAGCAACTCTTCCAGCATAACGGTGACTTTGACGCCGTTGGGTGTGGCCAGCGAGTAAAGCTGGAACGGATGCTTGCCGACAGGCAATTCCTTTTCCTGCGTAGCCCCTGCTGTGGGTTTGTTGATATTGGCGAATTTACCGCCGTTACCGGGGTTCCATGTCCAGACCTTCGGGGGAGTGTAGCTCATCAGATTGTCCTGCCTTGTTGGGTTACGCCGTCAACCTAACGCAAGGCGGCGGCAGGAACACCCCCTGCCGCCGCCACGTCGCGCACATTGATTGTGCGGTTGCGAAAACAGGCCCCGCGCCTCAGTCCGCCCATTCCCACGGGCGCGTGAAGGCCCCCAGTACGTGGCCCACCTCGTCGTCATGCACCACGCCCGACCGCTTGATCCGCGCCACCAGACCGCGCTTTTTGTCGTCGATCACCTCGACCACGGTTGCGTTCAGTTTGGCCTCTTCCAGCGCGGCATTGTAGACGCGGGTGATGGCCCGTTTGCGCAGATCCGGTTTGAACACCTTGCCGACGGCGGTTTTGGGCAGTTCCGACAGCACCTCGACGAAACGCGGCTGCGCCGCGCGCTCGTGCACATGGACCTTGCAATGCTCGCGCAGTTCATCGCCAGTAACAGTACCACCCGCGACCAGTTCGACATAGGCGCAGGGGATTTCGCCCGCATGGGCATCGGGCTGGCCGATCGCGCCTGCGAAGGCCACATCCTTATGGGCCAGCAGCGCCTCTTCGATCTCGGCAGGGTCGATATTGTGACCGCCGCGGATGATCAGATCCTTGGCGCGCCCCGTGATCCAGATATAGCCGTCGCTGTCGATCCGGCCCAGATCGCCCGTCCGCAGATATTTGCCGTAATGGTAGAGATCGCGGTTCTTGTCATGCTCGGTATAGGTGTTGCCCGCCCAGACACCGGGGTTCGAGATGCAGATCTCGCCCACCTCGTCGGGCTCGCATTCCACAGGATCGCTGTGCACAGTCTTCATGATCTTCACATCAGTGTAGGGAAACCTGATGCCGACCGATCCGACTTTCTTTTCGCCGTCCACGGGGTTGACCGAAACAAGGCATGTCGCTTCCGTCAGGCCGTAGCCTTCCACGATGGTCACGCCCGTGGCTGCCTCGAAACGCTTGAACAGTTCCAGCGGCAGCGGGGCCGAGCCGGAAAACGAGGTTTTCACGCTGGAAACATCGGCATTCACGGGCCGCTGCATCAGCGCGGAAATCGCCGTGGGCACCGTGATGATAAAGGTGATCTGCCAGCGCTCGATGAGTTTCCAGAAGTTGTCGAACACCCCGTCCCCGCGATAGCCCGCAGGTGTGGGGAACACGACATGCGCGCCCGACTTTATCACCGCCATCAGGATCACATGGCAGGCAAAGACGTGGAACAGCGGCAGCGGACAGATCACATTGTCCTCGGGCGTATAAAGCAGCGTGCCGCCCAGCCAGCCGTTATAGATGATCCCCGAATAGCGGTGCTGTGCCACCTTTGGCATGCCAGTGGTGCCGCCTGTGTGGAAATAGGCCGCAACGCGGTCACCGGCACTGTCGGCAAAGTTCAGCGTTTTGGGCTGGCGCGCCAGTTCGGCGTTGAAATCCTTGACGTCGGCATGATGGTTGCCAAGGTTCTTGGGCCGCACCAGCGGCACGATCCATGATTTCGGCGGCGTCAGATAGCGGTTGAGGTCAATCTCAAGCACCGTATGCACATTCGTGGCATGGCGCACCGCCTCGGCTGTCTTTTGCGCCACATCGGTTTTGGGGAAGGCTTTGAGGGTGACGACAACCTTGGCTTTGGTCTCGCGCAGGATCGCCGCGATCTGCTCGGGCTCCAGCAGCGGGTTGATCGGGTTGATGATCCCCGCGATGGCACCGCCCAGAATGGTCAGGACCGTCTCGTTGCAATTCGGCAGGATACAGGCGACGACATCGTCTTCCTTGATCCCCAGACTGCGGAACAGGTTGGCCGCCTGACAGGTCTTCTCGTGCAACTGGCCCCAGGTCAGCGTCTCGGCCTTGTCCTTGGGGCCGCTCAGAAGCTGGAAGGTCACCGCCTTGCCGGAGGGGTTGTTGTCCCGCGTCTGTGTTAGCATCTGGTAGAGCGTCTTGGGGACATCCCGGTCTTCCCAGGACATTTCCTTCTCAAGCGCGATTGTGTCAGCGACGGATGCAAACTTCATCCCGGTCCTCCCCTATCGGGCCGTGTCTTGCGGCCCATATCTCATCCTCGGCAACAATGTGGTGAGAAATGGCATCTGATACAAGCCGATTGCGGCCATAGCCGTGCAAGGTGGCGTGACGTTAAGGTGACTGCGCTCCGGCATAACTGCCATGCACACCACTGCGAGCGGACTGGTGCCGCTCACGCTCTCGTGCAAGCTGCAACTGTGCCTCTCGTTGACCACGGCCGCCGGAACGGCTATGCTGCACTGCAGCAAAAGAGTGAGAACAACATGTCGACCAAGTCGAAAACCAAGCGTATCAATCTGGCCCTTCAGGGCGGTGGTTCACATGGCGCGCTCACATGGGGCGTGCTGGACCGCTTGCTGGAAGACGAGCGTCTGCAGATTGCAGAGATCAGCGGCACCAGTGCAGGTGCGATGAATGCGGTGGTTCTGGCCGATGGCTACGAGCGTGGCGGCCGCGAGGGCGCGCGCGCGGCATTGAAGGATTTCTGGAAAGCCGTGAGCGCCTCGACGCGTTTCTCCCCGATCCAGCGCAGCCCGTGGGACCGAGCCGCAGGCAACTACAGCCTCGATCTGTCGCCCGGATATCTGTTCATGGACAGCCTGAGCCGTCTATTCTCTCCCTATGAGCTGAACCCGCTCGGCATTGATCCGCTGCGCACCATCCTTGAAGATCAGGTGAACTTTGACAATGTGAATGTCTGCAAGGACATCTCTGTCCATGTCACCGCGACACAAGTCCGCACGGGACGCGCGCGGATTTTCTCGCGCGGGGCCGTGACGGTGGATTCGGTCATGGCCTCGGCCTGTCTGCCGCAGATCAGCCGTGCGGTGCTGATCGAGGGCGAGGAATATTGGGACGGTGGCTATAGTGGCAATCCGGCGCTGATGCCGCTGGTGCTGAGCAAAGAGAGCACCGACATCCTGATCGTCCAGATCAATCCGGTGGTGCGCCACGAGACTCCGCGCAGTGCGCGCGAGATCATCAACCGCGTGAACGAGATCAGCTTCAACTCCTCGCTGATCAAGGAGTTGCGCGCGATCCATCTGATGCAGCAGATGATCGATGCCAAAGGGGTTGATCTTGGCGCGATCGGTCGGACCAATCTGCACCTGATCCATACCGACCCCGAGGTGCAGAACCTGTCCGCCTCCAGCAAGTCGAACGCGGAATGGGAGTATCTCGCGCATCTTTTCGATCTGGGGCGCAATTGGGCGGATGGATGGCTCGACACGCATTTCGACGCGATCGGCAACCGCTCCACGCTTGATCTGGACACGTTGTTTGCCGAGCCCGGCGTCGAGGTGCCCGAAGGGGTATGACGCCATGATCGGCGTCGGCGTCATCGTTCTTGCCCTCGGCGCGCTGGTCTATCTGGCCTATCGCGGTGCCAGCCTGCTGCTGCTTGCGCCCGCGATGGCAATCCTCGCGGTGCTCGCCTCAGAGGGCGGGCCGGTTCTGGCCAGCTACACGCAGGTATTCATGCAGGCCACCGGCGGGTTCATCATCCAGTATTTCCCGATATTCCTGCTCGGCGCGGTCTTTGGCAAACTGATGGAAGCCTCAGGCAGCGCGCAGGTGCTGGCAGACCGGATCATCCTGCGGCTCGGGCCGGCGCGGGCGGTTCTCGCGGTGATCCTGTGCTGCGCCGTGATGACCTACGGCGGGGTTTCGCTGTTCGTGGTGGCCTTTGCCGTCTATCCGATTGCTGCGGCCCTGTTCCGACGGGCCGATCTGCCCAAGGTGCTGATCCCCGCAGCCATCGCGCTAGGAGCGTTCACCTTTACCATGACCGCCCTGCCCGGCACGCCCGCCATCCAGAACGCGATTCCAATGCCCTATTTCGGCACCACGCCCTATGCGGCCCCCGGTCTGGGCCTGCTCACGGGGGCCGTGATGCTGCTGCTCGGCTGGCAATGGCTGGAATGGCGGGTCAGGACGCTAAAGGGCGGCTACGGCGATCACGCGGTGGTCATTCCGGCGGGCGACAAGCTGGCAGCGCCGCCCTCGCTGATCGTGGCGGGGCTGCCGCTGGGGCTGGTGATCGTGCTGAACCTGCTTTTCACCTTCTTTGTAATACCTTCGATGGATACCGCCTATCTGGCGCAACCCTTCTATGGAGCCACCAATATCGACGCCCTGCGCGGCATCTGGTCGATCATCGCCGCGCTGACGCTTTCCTCCATCGCACTGGTCGTGCTGAACCTTGGCCGCCTGCACGCCATTCTGGGCGAGACGCTGGACCACGGCGCGGCGGATTCGCTCAAGCCGATTTTCAACACCGCAAGCCTTGTCGGCTTTGGCGCGGTCATCGCCTCGCTGTCGGGCTTTGCCCTGATCCGCGACTGGGTGGTGACTGTTGGCGGAGACAACCCTCTGATCTCGCTGGCCTTGGGCACCAGCCTGCTGGCAGGGATGACCGGCTCTGCCTCGGGCGGGATGAGCATCGCGCTGTCGACGCTGGGCGAGACCTACATGCAGATGGGACAGGCCGCAGGTATCGCGCCTGAACTGATGCACCGCGTCACCGCTGTCGCGACCGGCGGGCTGGACGCGCTGCCCCATAACGGCGCGGTGATCACGCTGCTGACGATCTGCGGGCTGACGCACCGCGAGGCTTATGGCGATATCGCCGTGGTGGCGGTGGTGATCCCGATCCTTGCCCTGATCCTGCTGATCACGCTGGGGACGGTGTTCGGCAGTTTCTAGGGACTCGGGGCGACGCTCCACCCGGTATCGAGACGCGCGCTCGCCGACACGCGGGGCCGCGCGCCAACGTGAGCGTGGGGCAGTTTATCGCTCAGCATCCTCCGACCTGAACGGCTGCCACACCATCAGCCAATCGCCGCCCCGGGGGGCGTGTCGGCGATCGCGCGGCGGCGCGTGCCGCGCCTTGATTCCGCGCGGGGGTATTGTGATCAGCGGTTTTATCGAAAGTTCTGGAGGGCATCTCCTGAACTGCCCCACGCCCCTATTTTTTCCGCATCGCATCCAGCAAGGCCGCGCCAAACGCACCCTGACTTTCCGCCGCCTGAGGCTTGGACTGCATCTGCTTGGGCTGTGGCGATTTGCTCCGGCTCGGCTTGACCTGCCCCGTCCTCTCCTCCCCTGCTTTACCCTGCCCATCCCGCGCATCCGCACCGCCGCCATCCTTGCGCATGCTCAGCCCGATCCGTTTGCGCGGCACATCCACTTCCGTTACGCGGACCTTGACCACATCGCCCGCCTTGACTACCTCGTGCGGGTCCTTGACGAAGCGGTCCGCCAACTGGCTGACATGCACCAGCCCGTCCTGATGGACGCCGATATCGACGAAAGCGCCAAAGGCCGCGACATTTGTCACCGTGCCTTCCAACACCATACCGGCCCGCAAGTCCTTGATGTCATCCACGCCATCGGCGAACTTAGCGGTCACGAAACTGGGGCGCGGGTCGCGGCCGGGTTTCTCCAACTCGGCCAGAATATCGCGCACCGTGGGCAGACCGAACGTGCCATCGACAAAATCTTCCGCCCTGACGCCGCGCAACGCCTCGGGCTGGCCCATGATCGCGCGGATGTCGCGGCCACAAGCCTGCACGATCCGCCGCGCCACGCCGTAAGCCTCGGGGTGGACCGAAGTGGCGTCCAGCGGCTCAACACTGTCACGCAGACGCAGGAAGCCCGCGCATTGCTCATAGGCTTTCGGCCCCAGCCCCGCCACTTTCAGCAGCGCCTTGCGACTGGGGAAGGCCCCCTGTGCGTCCCGATGCGCCACGACCGCCTGCGCCAGTGACGCACTCAGCCCCGCCACCCGCGCCAGCAGCGGCGCGGAGGCCATGTTGAGATCGACCCCCACCGCGTTCACGGCATCCTCGACCACCGCATCCAGCGCCTGCGTCAGGCGGCGCTGATCGACATCATGCTGGTATTGCCCGACACCGATGCTCTGCGGCGTGATCTTGACCAGTTCCGCCAAAGGATCCTGCAACCGTCGCGCGATCGAGACCGCCCCGCGCAAGGATACATCCAGATCGGGAAATTCCTTCGCCGCCAGTTCCGACGCCGAATAAACCGAGGCCCCCGCCTCCGACACGATCACCGAGGCGGGCCGTTTCACATCTGCGGGCAGCGCCTTGAGCGCATCGGCCACCATCCGTTCGGTCTCGCGACTGGCGGTGCCGTTGCCGATGGCGATCAGTTCGATCCCGTGTTTGCGGACCAGTTGCAGCACCGCAGCCTGTGCGCCGCGCAGATCGTTCTTTGGCTGGAACGGATAGAGCGTCTCGGTCGCCAGCACCTTGCCCGTCGCATCGACCACCGCTGCCTTCACGCCCGTGCGGATACCCGGATCAAGGCCCAGCGTCGCCCGCGGACCCGCAGGGGCAGCAAGCAGCAGATCCTTGAGGTTGCGGGCGAACACCGCAATCGCCTCCTCATGCGCGCGGCTTCGCAGATCGCCCATCAGATCGACATACATCGACAGGCTCAGCTTGACCCGCCAGACCCAGCCTGCCGTTTTGCGCAGCCACGCATCGCCCGGCGCATCCCCGTGGATACCGATAGCCGCCGCGATCATATCCACGGCTCGCGGCGCGCCCGTGTCGGGATCGGGGGCGATATCGACGGTCACCACCTCTTCCTTTGCGGCGCGCAGAATCGCAAGCGCACGGTGCGAGGGAATCTTGGACCATGCCTCGCGGTGATCGAAGTAGTCCGAGAACTTCGCCCCCGCCTCTTCCTTGCCGGGCTGGACACGGGCCGTGATCAGCGCCTCGGCTCGCATGAAATCGCGCAAACGGCCCAGAAGCGTGGCGTTTTCGCTCAACTCTTCGGTCAGGATGTCGCGCGCGCCGTCCAGCGCGTCCTTGACTGTAACCACCGCCTCCGAGAGGTAGGCCGCCGCCAGATCCTCGGGTGCGACTGTCCGGTCATCCAGAATGGCGCGTAACAAAGGCTCCAGCCCGTTCTCGCGGGCAATCATCGCCTTGGTGCGCCGCTTGGGTTTGAACGGCAGGTAAATGTCTTCCAGCGCCGCCTTGGTATCGGCCCCGGTGATCGCGCGGGCCAGGTCTTCGGTCAGCTTGCCCTGCTCCTTGATGGAGTTCAGGATCACCCCGCGCCGCGCTTCCAACTCGCGCAGATAGGTCAGCCTGTCGGCCAGATTGCGAAGCTGCGTATCGTCCAGCCCGCCCGTCACTTCCTTGCGATAGCGCGCGATGAAGGGCACCGTGGCACCCCCGTCCAGAAGGGCCACCGCCGCAATGACCTGCGCGGGTTGTGCGGCGATATCGGTGGCAATGCTGCGGGCGATGCGGGCGGCGGTATCGGGTGCAGTCTGGCTCACGGAAAGGGTATCCTGTTACTGGTCGCGTTGAGGGCCGTGACTAGCCTATCCGGTCCAGCGGGGCCAGTAGCCAGCGCGCGCGGCTATGCAAAAGACCGCCTGTCCGGCGGCCTTCGCACAAGATAAATTAATGTGACGCGCATGACATTTCACCGCAGTCCAACGCCCGGTGGGCCTTGATCAAGCCGCATAAGCCCCGTCGGTGAACTGAAGCCGCGCCAGACGCGCGTAAAGCCCGCCCTCGGCGACCAGCGCATCATGGCTGCCCTGCGCCACGATCTGCCCGCCATCCAGCACGATGATCCGGTCCGCCTTTTTCACCGTCGCCAGACGATGCGCCACGATGATCGTTGTGCGCCCTTTGGACAAGGCATCCACCGCCTGCTGCACCGCACGCTCGCTTTCGGCATCCAGCGCCGACGTCGCCTCGTCCAGCAACAGCACCGGCGCGTCGCGCAGAATCGCACGCGCAATCGCGATGCGCTGTTTCTGCCCGCCCGAGAGCATGACGCCACGCTCGCCGACTTGTGCCTCGTAGCCATCTGGCAGCGCCGTGATGAAGTCATGCGCGGCGGCAGCTTTGGCGGCCTCCTCGACCTCGGCATCGGTGGCACCGGGCCTGCCGAAACGGATATTCTCGCGCGCCGTGGTGGCAAAGATCACCGGATCTTGCGGGACGAGCGCCATGTGATGGCGGAAATCCTCGCGCCGCATCGCATCGAGCGGTACCCCGTCCAGCAGGATACGGCCCGCCGTCGGATCGTAAAAGCGCAGCAGCGTCTGGATGATCGTGGTCTTGCCCGCCCCCGACGGGCCGACAAGCGCGATCGTCTCGCCCGGCTCTATCACCAGATCGACATGGTCCAGCGCCGGAATTTCAGGCCGTGACGGGTAGCGGAAGCTGACGCCCTCATAGGTGATGCGCCCGCGGACGGGGTTCGGCACGGCAACGGGTGCGGCTGGGTCTTCGACCGGATCGT
Source organism: Rhodobacterales bacterium (assembly GCA_047921295.1). Taxonomy (GTDB): domain Bacteria; phylum Pseudomonadota; class Alphaproteobacteria; order Rhodobacterales; family Rhodobacteraceae; genus Seohaeicola. The sequence goes on along the minus strand of JBLRWK010000011.1, from coordinate 53,205 downwards.
CGGAATTCAGCAGTTCTGCCAGACGCTCCGTCGCGCCAGCAGCCCGTTGCAACTCGCCCCAAATTTCCGACAGGGCCGCCACGGCCCCTGCCACCATCACCGCATAGATTACGAACTGGATCAGCGCGCCCGGTGTCATCGCCCCGGCCCGCACATCGCGCGCGCCCATCCAGAGCACACCGACGATGCCGCTAAAGACAAGAAAGATCACGATTACCGTCATCACGGCGCGCGTATTCACCCGCTTGCGCGCAGCATCATAGCTTAGTTCGGTCACATCGGCGAAGGTGCGGCGCGTGGCATCCTCGTTGGTGAAGGCCTGCACGGTCTGCACGCTCAGCAGCGCCTCGGAGGCACTGCCGGAACTGGCCGCGATCCAGTCCTGGTTTTCGCGGCTAAGGACGCGCAGGCGGCGGCCCAGCACCAGAATCGGCACGATGACCGCAGGCACGATCAAGAGCACCAGCCCCGCCAGCTTTGCGGATGTGAACAGCATCAGGATCAGCGCACCCACGAACAAAAGCGCATTGCGCAGCGCGATAGAGATCGACGAGCCGATGACAGACTGGATCAGCGTTGTATCGGTGGTGATCCGGCTCAGCACTTCGCCAGTCATGATCCGCTCAAAAAACGCAGGGCTCATGCCCAGCACGCGGTCGAACACCGCCTTGCGGATATCGGCCACGACCCTCTCGCCCAGACGCGTCACCAGCAGATAGCGCAGGCCCGTGCCGATCGCCAGAAGTGCGGCAACACCGAGTGCGGCCGTAAAATAGATATCCAGCAGCGCGCCGTCCTCGACGTTGAAATTGTCGACCACGCGGCGCACGGCCAATGGCAGCACAAGCGACACGCAGGCTGTCAGGACCAGCGCCATGATCGCGGCGACCAGCAACCGCCGGTACGGGCGCAAGAACGGCCACAAGGCGGCCAATGCGCCGATCTGCTTAGATTTCGCGCGCTCCTGCTCGGCGGTCATCCCCGGTGCGGCCATGCGTGTATTCCTTTGTCCCCTGCGACAAGCGGTTTAAGCCTTGGCGCCGCGCGGGGCAAGCGGCTGTCCTGTCGCGGGGGAATTTGGCAGTTGCCAACCGGAACGGATCGTATGGAATTCGCTGTGGCGGCTCCTCCTTCCGCCACAGCCCGAAGCGGAGAGGGCGCACAGCCTTCCGGCGCGCTGCCCGTCTCTCCACACGGGTTAGGCGTAACCTACCGTCAGCTTCCGCAGGGTCAAGACCCGTTTTTCAGCATCATCAGGATTGAAGGGAGATGTTTGGAGCGGGCGGCGGGAATCGAACCCGCGTCATCAGCTTGGAAGGCTGAGGTCTTACCATTACACAACGCCCGCTGCGCTGAGGCTGTGATATTTCATGATCTTTGCAAGGTCAAGTGCGGCAGGGGCGGATGGTCACGGCGGGAGTAAACGAAATCTTCACATAAACCGGCTAATAACGAGATAGATCAACGCCGCATAGGGAACCAGCGCGATCAGGAAAAGCAGCCCGTCGCGCAACAGCATCGACAGGGCAAGCAGGCACACACCCGTCGCCACGATAGAGGCGGAGAAAGGAATGAACTCCAGAAAGGGCATTGTCAGACCGGAGATCAGGCACAGCGTTTCAGGCACCCAAATCAGAGGTCTGTGGAACAGCCCGCGCCATCTGGGTTTGGTGTGGCGATCAATCCAGCCCACGACGGGGGCGACGCTTTCCAAGGCGGAGCGCAACCTGTCGCCATTCACCGATTTGCGCTCTATCCAGCGCGGCAGGACCATCTCGTCATATTTCAGGATCAAACGGACAGAGACCAATGTGATCAGAATACCGCAGGTCGCCGAAAGGCCGGGAATACCGGAAAGCGGCGTGGCCGCCAGAAAGGCGGGAATCAGCAGAAACGGGATCATGCTGCGTCGTCCGACGGCGCTGACGATGTCTTTGACGGACACCTGCTGCTGCTGGCTGACCTCATGCAAACGCTCAACCAGATCGCCCAGACGATAGCTTTTGCTCCCGCGCATCCGGGCACGCTCCTTCAGGGCTCGGACCCGTCTAGTCTACTTTATGCTCGGGAAGGTCCTTACGCGGTGTGGCGGCGAAATCTTCCAGTTCCTTCTCCGTCATGCTCTCGTACATCTCCTTCGAGGCGCCTTGCAACGATCCGACCTTGGTTTCCCCACGCTTTGCCGAAAGTGCTGCCCCGGCGGCTTTTTGTTGGGCTTTTGAGCTAGCAGGCATCGTGTTTTCCTTTCTCGGGTTTAGGGCGCCCTGCTCCGGTAGCACGGCGCCGGATTTAAATGGTACGGTGATCAGACTGGTACGGTGATCAAATTGGCATGGTGGTGTGTCAGCCTTCGGTGATGTGAAAATAAATCGTGATCATCAGCACCACAAACGCCAGCGCTGTGGTGAAGAAAATCCTGATATCCGATCTGATCTGTCGCGTTTCGGGTGGCTCGTCCGGCCCGTACAAGCCCCGCTCCGTGTCGTGAAGATACGGCCCCTTCGGGCCGGCAACATAGACGTCAGCGGACACATTCGCATCGAAGTTCCCGACCTCTGTCGTGTCACGCCCAACCCCGTGCAAATCAAAATCCGCTCTCGCCGTGCCGTCTCTCGCAACGCCATAGAGTGCAGCGTCAACCGCTTGAGAGGCGACAGGCGCGTGTAAACCGCTGCGGGAGCGGTCCCGCTGGCGGAGCACTTGCTTGCTCCTTCTTTCCGTCGACATGCATGTTCTCCTGCGCGCGCTGGGATTATCCCGTTGCTGTTTTCTGCTCCCCCTCCCCTTACCTGTGCATCTTGCGGATCATGCGCCGATCGTTCAGCGCGTAGCCGTGAAGCTGCCCGAAACGCGCCCCTACACGAGCCCGCGATCTTCTCTGACTAACTGAAACTGAGACACTGAAATCCGGCTGGCCGTGGCGGTTCTTGACTAGCTGCGGTCCGGCAAATTAGTTGGTTACCAACCATCAAGATCATCCGAAGGTTCCAAGAAAATGTCGCGCGCTATAAGTTGCGCGGCCCATAATGAACGCCCCATAATGAACGACAGTGTAGAACGGAACCTTCGCGCCTCTGGTCCGTTTATCTCTCAATATAGATGCAAAGGAGTTCGCCCATGACCGATCCGCAAGAAAAGCATGCCCCGGCAAACGAGCATGAGCGCCGCGCTTTGGACAATGACGAAATGGAAATGGCCGATCAGGCGCGCAACCCTGCGTTGGGGTCGTTGTCGGACAGCGCGCTGTCCGATCTTGTCAGCCGCCTGCGCTCGCGCCGCAACCGCGCAAGAGACATCTCGGACCGTCAGGGGCGAGAGGCCCGCGCGAAGGCCGCTCCCTCAGGCACATCGGCTGCGAGCAGCAATGCTGGCACAATGACGAAGCACGAGTTCCTGAACGCCGCGCTTGAGCGCGCCATGAAAGAGCGCGAGTTGCGCCAAGCGAAAAAGGGCGGCAAAGGCGACGCTGAGGATAGCGATGCGCCGACCCAGGAAGAGTTGTCTGCTAAGGCTTTGGAAAGCAAGCAACAGGCCGAGACCGAAGAAAACGAGATGAAAGAGGATGGCGGAGCGCTGCACCCCCACGATCCCGATGCAAGCAGCGGCAAACGCGACCTCAAGAATACCGAGCGCAACACCGCCCCTGCGGGCGCCCTTGACCACGCGGGCGAACTGCCATCGCGCGAGCGCTCCCGCACCAGATACTGACGCGGTTGCGGCCGCTTTACGCGGTCTGAAATGTTTGACCGGTAGCATCCCTATTTACGCTGCCGGTTGAACTCCCCCCGGAGCGCAGCCTGATGCAGGCTCATCCGGATGTAACAGATTTTCAGAGGGCGATTTTTTCCTTGCGCGTTTTTACAGTCGATAAAACCCGACGGGTTCAAGCAGTGGCCACATCCGCGCATTGCAGGACCTTCCAACCATGACAGTCACGCGGCGCAGGATCACAATTGCCTCCATTGGCGGTTTTGTGCTGGCTGGCGCTATCGCCATCATTCTTCTCAACCTGACCCCTGACAGGCGCGAGTTGAGAGATCCGGTACCGCAGGTCAGTGTGATGGGAGACGTGGATTTCGCACGCAGCATCGAGGGGCTTTTCGGCAGTGATGTGATGCCGGGCAACCGGATCGAAACCCTTGTCAACGGGAACGAGATTTTTCCGGCCATGTTGGAGGCGATAGAAAACGCCGAGACGAGCATCAATTTCGAGACGTATATTTATTGGTCAGGTGTCATGGGGGATGCTTTCGCCGCAGCCCTGAGTGCGCGCGCTGCGGAAGGGGTGGCCGTACGTGTGATGATGGACTGGGTCGGCTCCCAAGGGATCGAGGATGTCTTGCTGGAACGTTTGGAAGTGGCGGGTGTCAAGGTTTCCCGCTTCAGACCACCACACTGGTACAACCTTGGCCGGATGAACAACCGCACGCACCGAAAGCTGCTGATCGTCGATGGCGAGATCGGCTTTACCGGCGGTGTCGGGATTGGCGACAAATGGCGCGGCGATGCCAGAAACCCCGATGAATACCGCGAGAACCATTACCGTGTCACCGGCCCTGTGGTGCGCGAGATGCAGGGGGCTTTCGCCGACAACTGGGTAGAGGCGACGGGCGAGTTGCTCCAAGGACCGCAGCATTTCCCCCCGCTTGAGGCGACGGGCGACATGGATGTGCAACTGGTCGCAAGCTCGACGGGATCGCGCAACTATCTGCATCTGATGAAAATGCTGGTCATGGCCAGCGCCCAAAGCAATATCCGCATCGCCACCCCCTACTTCATCCCCGATGACGTGACGCTGAAGCAGCTGCTTGCGGCGCGGGAGCGGGGCGTTGTCGTCGAGGTTCTGGTGCCCAACACATTCGTCGATCTCAACCTCGCGCGGTATGCCTCGCGCCATTTCTGGGAGGCATTGCTGAAAGCCGATGTGGCGATCTACGAATACCAGCCGACGTTTCTGCACAAGAAACTGATGATCATCGACGACGGCATGGCCTCCATCGGGTCCGGCAATTTTGACGAGCGGTCTTTCAGGGTGAATGACGAGGCAAATCTGAACGTTTTTGACGCAGCATTTGTGCAGGAACAGATCGGCCTTTTCGAGCGCGACAGGACCGAGGCCCGCCGTTACACGCTGGAAGACTGGGAAGCGCGATCATTCTGGACACGCACGAAGGACTGGTTCTGGGCACATTTGCGCATCGTTCTTTAGGCTGATCGGTGCTGCCGTGCCTGGAATCGAGCGTTTGTCAGTCGTCGGCAGCGGATTGCGGAACGTAGGCCAGCCTGCTCCGGACCTCGAGATTGTACTCGGCGACGCGCTGCACATTATACATGATCCGCGTGAGCCACCGCATCGCGTCGGTTGCCTGAAAGGTGTCCTGCACCGAGTAATGTCCGGCGTAATCCCCCAGCAGCAGGCCGCGCCTGTGACCGGTGAAGCGTTGCACGACCGTGCCGGACATGCGGGCCATACGGGCACCGATCTCCGGCAGTGCCAACGCACGGTCGGGTGACAGGCAGGCGGCGAACCATCTTGCAGGGCGCTGCGTCACCGCATCCTGTTTGAGCACCGGAATGAAGCTGCGATGCCCCGCCTGCTCCAGCAGCCGCACAAGATGGTCTGCCTGATGCATCATGGCGGCGAATGCCGCAGCCTCCGCTGGTTTGTCACGCGGCACCGAGATCAGCGCCATGTAGTCCTTGATATCATCGAGCGTCATCGTCACCCGCGGATGAAGCGCCGACAACCGCCGCAGATCACCCTCCGGCCCGAGCGCCAACGCATAGGCCGCAAAAACCTCACGCGCGGCCCATGTGACGGCCCCATGCGCGGCTTGCATCGCGGCCCCCTCGTCGCTGAGCAGGCGGTGGTCCAGTTCGGGGGGTGCGCGTCCGCTCAGATCGGGGCGGAGCTTTGCCACCAGTGCGGCAAAGCGATGGGTCAGGGGTAGAAAGACCAATGTGCCCAGCAGGTTGATACTTGTGTGAAACAGCACGAGCGCCGTACTCACGCCGGTTTGCGCGGCCAGTTCTTCCAGCAGGCCTGTGCTTAGCAGCAGCAGGGGAAAGGCGATCGTCATGGTTCCGATATGAAACATCAGATTGGCGATCGACGTCTGCTGCATCGCCCGCGATCCGCCGATGGCGGCAATCAACCCTGTCACCGTGGTGCCAAGGTTCATCCCGATCACTGCCGCCGCCGCCTGTACCAGCGGCAATGCGCCACTGCTCAGCAGCACCAACAGCACCGCAACGGCTGCCGAGGAGGATTGCATCAGCACCGTGACCACCAGCCCGAGGGCCACCATCGCCAGCATTCCGGTCAGGCCCGTTCCCGGCAGGCGTTCGACCGTGATCCAGCCAGCGGCGCCGGACATGCCCTGCTGCATCATGTCCAGCCCGATGAACAACAGGCAGAACCCCGCCGCGATCCGCCCTATCCGCGCCACACGCCCCTGCGACAGCAGCAGCGTCAGGCTCGCCAGAAACAACAGACCCATGGCCACCGCACCGAGCTTCAGCTTGAAACCGAGCAGCGACACGATCCAGCCGGTCACGGTCGTGCCGATACTGGCACCGTAGATCACGCCCAGCGCCTGCGGAAAGCTGAGCAGCCCCGCACCGACAAAGCCCACGGTCATCACCGTTGTCGCCGAGGACGACTGGATGACCGCCGTGGTCACCGCGCCGCTTATCACGCCGCGCAGTGGTGTGGTTGTGAACCTTGTGAGCAAGCGCCGTAGATTTGCCCCGGCCGTCTCGCGCAGCGCATCGGTCATGATCTTCATACCCAGCAAAAACAGCCCGATCCCGCCCAGCGCCGTCAGTGTCTCCGACATGATTTATCACCCCCCGGATACGAGAATGTGCGGCACCCTTTGCCGCTGCAACACACCAGCCGAGCACATAAAAATCGCATCCCGCGCAAGCTGGCCCGCCCATTGCGGCACACCCGAAGCGGTCGGGCAAGCGACATTCAGCCTATCCGTGCAAAAGGGCGCACAAGCGTTAACGAATCATCATGTCTTTGGCATAGTCGTAAGGTCGTACACTGTTTGGCAGGAAAGAAGTGCTACCATGCTAGGCAAAGCTATCATCTCGGTCGTCTGCTCGATTTGGATCGGTTCGGCAATCTATGCTGTCGTTATTTTGATGTAACCCACGTCGGAGCGCGAAAGCGGCTTCTGGGCGCTGGCAGATTTCTGGCCGGCGGATGAATCCGATTTACTCGAAATACCGTTGGATTTCATTTCTAAGCAACTCGCGTTGTGCCTTAAACGCGGGTCTGCGCGGCCAAACGGGAACAAACCGCCCAGCCTCGGGTTGATTGATCGCACAAAGACATTGTGGACATGCGATGCCTGTCGATGGACGTGGCTGGCTGCCGCGCTTCGGGACTGCTGACCCGGGCATAGCGGCTGATTTCTCTGTCCCGTCTCAGGCGTCGCAACGATGAGGGACCGGATGCGCGACACAGTAGCGACCGTGGCAGGGGAAACCGTCACCGCGCTGATTTGGCTGCTGGGGCTGGATGCGGATGAACTGACCATCTACAACATGGTGGCGCGCGCCGTGGTTGTGTTTTTGTTTGCACTGGTGATCGTCAGAGTCGGCAACAAGCGGTTCATCGGCGGCAACACGGCCTTTGATGTGATCCTCAGCGTGATGCTCGGCTCTGTCATCAGTCGCGCGATCACCGGACAATCGCCCTTCATTCCAACCCTTTGCGCGGCTGTTGCGTTGGTGGTGCTGCATGCAACCTTCGGCAAGGTGGCCTTTCGCTTCGGCTTTTTCGGCACCATGATCAAAGGCAGGACCCGTATCCTGATCCGCGATGGCAAGGTTGACTGGGACGCGATGAAGCACAGCAACCTCAGCCGTGATGATCTGCTGGAAGCGTTGCGGCTGCGCGCCTCCGTGACGGGTTGGGAGGATGTCAAGGAAGCCCGTCTTGAACGCAATGGCGAGATCAGCGTTATCCACAAGCGCACCCAGGACGGCTGACCTTGTCCTGTCCGGCGGGTGATGCACAAACAAAACGGAGTAAACTCTATGATCGAAGCAGACATGCTTTTTCAGGGATGGGAGAACATCCGGCGCACGTTGATCGTAGGTTTGCTTGCCTATGTCGCGTTGGTTCTGTTTCTGCGTATTTCCGGCAAACGCACGCTTGCCAAGCTGAACGCTTTCGATCTCGTGGTGACCGTCGCGCTGGGCTCGACGCTTTCTGCCGTTCTGTTGCAAAGCACCATCGCGCTGGCCGAAGGGTTGACCGCGCTCGCGCTTTTGATCGCCATGCAATACGCCGTGGCTTTCCTGTCGGTCAGATCGACAGGCTTCGCCAAGCTGGTTCGGTCCGAACCGACGCTTCTGGCCAGAGACGGGGCGTTCTGCGCGGCCCAGATGCGGCAATCACGGATCACACAGAGCGAAGCGCAGAGCGCCATCCGCGAGGGCGGTGGGCAGACAGTGGCCGATGTCGAAACCATGATACTGGAAAGCGACGGGTCCATCAGCGTGGGCCTCAGGTCGACCGCCTGACATCCATTTGCGTTGTCCCGTTCCTTCTTCGGAACATTCCCTGCGCGGTCCGGTTTAGCACCTGTCACGCCGCATGGGCTGACAGTCCGGTGCTTTCACAGCGGGGCTGCGGTGCGGGTGAGACAAGCAACACCTGCCGCAATTGCGGCATCACGGATGGAGGCCACTTTGGCAGATAAAACTCTCGAGACATTGTTCCACGAAACGCTCAAGGACATTTACTATGCCGAGCGCAAGATCGGCTCAGCCCTGCGGAAGATGGCACGCGCGGCCCAGAACCCCGATCTGAAGGCGGCATTCGAGTCCCATGAACAGGAAACCCACGGGCAGTACGAGCGTCTGCAGGATGTGTTTGAACTGATGGGCAAACGCGCGCAGGGCAAAACCTGCGACGCGATCGAAGGGATCATCGCGGAAGCGCAGGAGATCATGGAGGAGTTCAAAGGCTCGCCCGCGCTGGATGCGGGCCTGCTCGCTGCGGCGCAGGCTGTCGAACACTACGAGATCAGCCGCTACGGATCGTTGAAAAGCTGGGCCAAGCAACTCGGCTGGACGGATGCGATGGAGATACTGGACGAGACGCTTCAGGAAGAAATCGCCACCGACAAGAAACTGACGGATCTGGCCAAGACTGTAGTGAACGCAGCAGCCCAACGCTAACGTGGCCCCGACTTGTGAGCATAAAGGCGCGGCAGGATCACGGATTATCCCGCCGCGCCAAACCGGACGTTGCGACAAAGAGCGCGCGCCATGGGTTTGATCATCGGGTTCTGCCTTGTGGCCTTGCTTGGCGCATTCCACCATTTCGCCCTCTCCGGCCTGCGCCGCGTGACGAAGAGCGAAAGGTTACTTCCCGACATGGCGATCATCATCGCCTTTGTCGGGCTGTTGCTGATCCATGTGATGGAGATCCTTTTCTTCGCCGGCGTCTACCGCATCCTGCAAGTCAGCGGGTGGGGTGATTTGTCCCCGCAGGCGTCAGACTGGACGGGGCTGATCTATTTCTCAGGCATCACGTTCACCACCCTCGGCTATGGTCAGGCAGAGATGACAGGGGTCGTGAAGCTGGTCAGCATGATGCAGGCGCTGGGCGGTTTTATGGTTCTGACTTGGTCGGCGACATTCATCTACACCGTCTGGAAGAAACTGATCGAGGCGGAATAGACGGGTGCCATCCGGTCGCGCAGCCGGATGGCTCAGCGGGAAATCTGCTTTTCCAGTTTTGCGACAATATCCCTGTCAAGGCTTGGTGCCTGCCGTGTCGCCTCCAGCAACGGACAAGGCTGTTCCAGCCGCCCGCGCATCGAGGCGATATCGAACGCGCCCGCCGATTGCACCGAGGCGAGTTCCTCCCACAGCACCGGAACCGCTACTTTCGCACCGGGGCGGGCGCGCACGGAATAGGGCGCAACAGCGGTTGCGCCACGCTCGTTGCGCAGCCAGTCGATGAAAATCAGCCCCTTGCGTTTCGCCTTTGACATGGTGGCGATGTAACGGTCGGGCGCTTGTTCCGACAGCATCACGGCAAGGGTGCGCGAGAACAGTTTGACGGTGTCCCACGTCGCCCGTGGCCGCAGCGGGACAATCACGTGGATGCCCTTTCCGCCGGTCAGCATCGCCACTGACCGCAGGCCAAGATCATCCAGCCGCCCGCGCAGATCAAAGGCTGCGGCGCGCACGTCGGCGAAGGACAAGGCCTCGTCAGGGTCGAGGTCAAAGACGATCCGGTCGGGCTTGTCGAGCGTGGCATTGGGCGATCCCCAGATGTGGAATTCCAGCGCGCCCATTTGCGCTGCGGCCACAAGGCCGGTGGGCGAGGACAGCGTGATATAATCCGTATCCTCCTCCGATTTTGAAACCGCAACGGTGCCGATGGCGGCGGGCATACCGCTGCCGCGATGTTTTTGGAAAAAGCACTGGCCCGCGACGCCATCAGGGCACCGCAGCAGCGAGACAGGCCGTTTGCGCAAAAAGGGCAACATCCGCGGCGCGACATCAGCATAATGCTGCGCGACCTGACGCTTGGTGACTTGCGGCGTATCGAACACTTTGCGGTCGGGGTTCGTGATCGTCACACTCCCGATCTTCGCGCCGCCTTTCCCCCTCCCGTTCGATGCAGGCGGGGTCTCAGGCCTGTCAGGCTCTACGGCCTCAAAGCTCACATCCTTTGCGGGTTTGTCGCGGCGCAGGGCCTGAAAAGAGCCGTGCCGGATATGTCCCGCCGCCGTTAATTCGGCAAATTTGATCTCGGCCACCAGATCCGGCTTGACCCATTGCGCCCCCTGAACATCGGCAGGCACTTCGGCAAACGGGCTGGTTTTGCGCTGGCGCTGCTGCAACAACGGCAGCAATGTCTCGAAGGCGCGGGTGTCAAAGCCGGTGCCGACACGGCCACGGTAGACCAGACGCCCCGCCTCATACGTGCCCATCAACAGCGAGGCGAAGGGCCGCCCTTTCGACTTGGAGGGAGAGAAACCGCCAATCACGAATTCCTGCCGCTGGCCGCATTTCAGCTTGAGCCAGCTTTCGTGGCGTCCGCCGTGATAGGGCGCTGTGGCCAGCTTCGAAACCAGCCCCTCGCGACCCGCCGCACAGACCTGCGCCCATGCCTTCTCCCCGTGCCCCTCGATATGGGTGGAATAGCGTATCGTGTCATCGCAATCCGCCAGCAAAGTCTCCAGCGCCGTCTTGCGCGCGATCAGGGGCTGGCCTGTCAAATCCTGACCATCGAGATGCAGCAGATCGAAGGCCACGAAACTTAAGGCCCCGCCGTGTTTGAGGCGGCTTTGCAGTTCCGAGAACGCATTCTTCTCCACACCTGCCGCGACCACCTCGCCGTCAATCAGCGCATTCTTGCACGGCAAGCTCTCGAAGGCGGGGCGCAGCGCGCCGAATGTCTGGGTCCAATCCAGCCCGCTGCGGGTGTGCAACCGTATCGTTCCGCCACCTATAGCCGCCAGACAGCGGTAGCCGTCCACCTTGACCTCGTGCAGCCAGTCGTCCCCCGCAGGCACGGCTGTATGCAGTTTTGCAAGCTGCACAGGGCGAAAAGCCGGACAGGCCAGCGCCTTGGTGCGGCCCTTCGTCCTGGCCTTGGGCTTGCTGGCCTTAGGCTTGCTGGCCTTAGGCTTGGGCTTTACGGCAGCACCAGCGGCGATTTCGTCTATGTCGCGTCCGGTTGTGATGCTCGTGACATGCGTGCTCACCAGCCCTTCTGCCTCCGGCGTGGCATGGGCATCCTTTTCCTTGATCAGCAGCCAGTTCTCGCGCTTTTCCCCAGCGCGCGGCTTCATGCGGACCAGCATCCACGCGCCCTGCATCCGGCTGCCGGAGAGGACGAATTTCAGCATCCCCTCGGACAGGCCCTTGTCCACATCGCCAAGCGGGGACCATGTGCCCTGATCCCACAGCATGACCGTCCCTGCCCCGTATTGCGGCTTGGGAATGGTGCCTTCAAAGCTCGCATATGACAGCGGATGGTCTTCGGTCCGCACGGCCAGCCGTTTGGCGGCGGGCGATGCGCTTGGCCCGCGCGTGACGGCCCAACTGAGCAGGACGCCGTTCCATTCCAGCCGGAAATCCCAGTGTAGTCGCCGCGCCGCGTGCTTTTGCACGACAAAGCCGCGTTGATTGTCAGCCCTGGCATCGGTATCGCCCGAAGGCTCGGCTGTGCGTGTGAAATCCCGCTTGCTGCGATATTCCTGCAGCGCCTGAATCTTTTGAGCCCGTGTCATTTGGCGCGGCTTCCGGCTTTTTTGGCAGGCGGCTTGGTGGGTTTGGCGGTATCTTTCGCGGCTGTCTTGCCGGATGATGCGCGGGTCTTGGCAGGCGATGCCTTGGCCTTGCCGGATTTGGCGAGGCTTTCCTTGAGCGCGGCCATCAGATCGATCACATTTCCGGTGGAGGCCGACGGCGCCCCATCTGTCGAGACACGCGGGGTCTTGCGGTTGGCCCGCTTGGCATCAATCATTTCGCGCAGGGCAATCGAATAATTATCCTTGAAATTCTCGGCCTTGAACGGCGCGGTTTTGCGGTCGATCAGGGCGGTTGCCACTTCCAGCAGGTCGGGATCGGTAGCATCGTCGGTGATATCCGAGAACATCGGCTCGGCTTCACGCACCTCGTCGGCATAGCGCAGGGTTTCCACCAGCAGGCCGTCACCACAGGGGCGCACGGCTGCCAGCCGCTCCTTGCCGCGCATCGTGATCTGGCCCAGCCCGACCTTTCCGGCAGAGCGCAACGCGTCGCGCACCACGCGGTAGGCATCCTGCGCCAGATCATCGGAGGGCACCAGATAATAGGGCGCGTCGTAATAAAGCGGCGAGATATCGGACTGGCCGACGAATTGCACCAGCTCGAAGGTCTTTTTTGTTTCCAGCTTCACCGCGTCGATCTCTTTGGGGTCGATCAGGATGAACTCGTCCTTCTCGATCTCGAAGCCGCTGAAGATATCGTCCTTGTCCACCGGCCCGACACCTGCCGCCACTTTCTCATAGCTGATAGGCTTGCCGGACGGTTTGTGAATCTGGCGAAAGCTGATCCGCGCACCGCGCACCGTAGCGGTGAACATCTCGACGGGGATCGAGACGAGGGACAGGCGCAGCTGGCCTTTCCAGACGGGACGTGCGGCCATTGCGGGCCTCCTGTGCTTGGTTTCGCGGGCAATCCGGTGCCGCTACCGTCCGTCAGGGTTGAGCGGCCGGGCACCAACAAAGCGCCACGCCTCCTGCTCATCCGCCGCGTCGAAGGTGCGCGCATCGACCGGGATGAGTTTGTCCATCGCATTGATCATTCCCGCCGCCGCCGGAGGAGCGCCCACCACAGCGTATTTTTCGACATGGCTGAGAGACCGGAACTGGGATTTGAGCGTTTCCGCATTGAGGCCCGCACCGGTTTCGGAGCCGTCATAAACCGCGAAGAACAACAGCATGGAGACGCTGTCATGCGTGTCGAACGCCGCGTTCATGGTGGCCGCCATCGCTTTCATATCCTCCTCGGACACTTGCCCGCGAATGGTGAATGCGAAAACCGCCGGATTATCGACCTGTAACTGCGTGATTGTGGATGACTGCATGGCCCGCCGTCCTAATGCCGCGGCCTGCGGAGAACTGCTTGCTCCTCAGCCTTGTTTTCGCTCGGGGTGATATGCTGGCTGGTGGCGTCCATACGGACAGCCGTCGCGAAGGATTTGACGAAGCCGATCAATGAAACGGCCAGCATACAGCCGAAGATGATGACCGCAGGAATAAGTGTCGAGTCTGCCATGAGGTGTCCTTTCCGTTTGCGTGAACGAGACTGGACAACACACCGACCGCCGCGATTGTTCCCGCCAAAAGGTTCGTTGGCGCGTGACAGCTCTGTCCGCTCTACATTGCCGGTGACCGCAGCATTGGAACAGACGTGGCCCCTGTTCGTTTCGGCATTGCCACCCACACCCGACGCAACCAGAAAGAAAACCAGTGTTTCAAACCATTCCCGACTGGCTGACTACCGCCACGCTCTTCGCCCTTGCGCTCATCCTGTCCTGGTGTGTCGGCATACTGACCTACCGCTATGCCATCAGACTGTTCATCCGTGGCGATGGGTTCTGGGCCGAGACCGTGGCGCGGACGCGCGGTCCGGTGCAGATGGCAATGATCCTGTTCGCGCTATCCGTTGCAACCAACGTGGCCGATCTGCATTGGCGCGGTGCCGCGGCCATGCAGCATCTGCTTTTGATCGGTCTGATCGCCTGCCTCACATGGGTTCTGAAGACCGCGCTGGATATCTGGGTGGCGCTACATCTCAAACGCTACCGCATTGATGTCGAGGACAATTTTCTCGCGCGCAAACACATCACCCAATCGCGCATTCTACAACGTGTGGGGACGGTTCTCATCATCGCCGTCGGTGTTGGTGCAGCCCTCATGACGATCGAGGGGGTGCGCCAATACGGGATCAGCCTGCTGGCCTCGGCGGGTGCGGCGGGTATCGTCATCGGTCTGGCGTTGCAATCGGTGCTTCGGAACCTTCTGGCAGGCATTCAGATTGCGGTGACCCAGCCCATCCGGATTGACGATGCCGTGATTGTCGAGGGCGAATGGGGAAATATCGAGGAGATCAATGCGACCTATGTGGTCGTCCGGATATGGGACAAACGCAGGCTGATCGTGCCGCTGACGTATTTCATCGACCAGCCGTTCCAGAACTGGACACGCCGTGACACCACGCTGCTCGGCGCGGTCACGCTGTTTCTGGATCACGAGGTCCGCATCCCCGATCTGCGGGCCGAAGCGAAACGGGTGGTAGAGAATTCCAAGCTGTGGGACCGCGGGGTTTTTGTCCTGCAGGTTACCGATTTCACCAACACCGAGGTCGAAGTGCGGGTGCTGGCAAGTGCAAGCTCGGCGGGGCGGGCGTTTGACCTGCGGTGCGAACTGCGCGAGGGCCTGCTGGCCTATCTGCAGAACGAACAGCCCCGCGCCCTGCCGAAAACGCGGATCGATCCGATTTCCTCGCGCCGGTCCGAGGCTGAAGCATCACATAGACAGGACGGACAGGACTGGCGCAAATCTCAAGACGCCCCCGAGCCGGCGCTGTCGGAATTGGTCGATCCAGCCAAAGAGGATTGACGGCCGATGCCTATCAAACCGGATTGGTTACGGTGGATACGTCGGGAACATGCAGGGACGGCTGCGGTTGGAACGGCATGAACATCCTCATTCTGCACAACCCCAAAGCCGGAGATGGCCGCTTGTCCGGCAAAGAAATCGTGCGACTCTTTCGCAAAAATTCGCATAAAGTTGTTTATAAAAACACAAAGAAGACCAAAATCACCCGAAAGGACGCCAAAGAGGCCGATATCATTGTCGTCGCCGGTGGCGACGGGACGGTTGGAAAAGTGATCCGCGCGCTGAATGGCCTTGTCCGGCCTCTGCTGATCGTGCCGCTGGGGACGGCGAACAACATCGCCCGCGCGCTTGGTCTGCCGATGGACCCCGCACTGATCGCGCAGCAATTCGCCCGCTGGGACACGCGCATGCTCGACCTTGGTGTGGTGACCGGAAGCTTCGGGTTGCGGCTTTTCATCGAAGGCGTCGGGATCGGAGCGATTGCCGATCTCGTCGCCACAGGTGACGCCCGCGACATGGAGACGGATGAGGAAAAACGATTTGGCGAGGATGCCCCCGGCGACATCGTTCAAAGGGCACAGCCTCAGCGCTGGCATGCGGTAGCGGATGGCAAAAGCTTGCCGGACGATCTGCTGCTGCTCGAGGTTCTGAACATGCCGCTGGTCGGGCCAAGCCTGCCGCTGGCCAATAGTGGCGCGCCGGATGACGGCCTGCTGGACGTGGCCTTTCTGCGGCCGGACCACAGGGAGAGCTTTGTCCGCTGGCTCGACAGTGACCGCAGCACCTTGCCGCAAGGGCTGGAGGTTCTGCATGCCCGCGAGGTCAGTTTCGATTGGCAGACCGGCCCGCTTCTGGTGGATGACCATCTGCCCGACCCGCCCGCCGCGCGTAGCCGGATCAATGTGCAGCTTGTGGCAAAGCATCTGCCCCTGCTCTCACCGCCAAATGCCAGCGCCCCCACGGAAGGAGACTAGAATGACCGGACTGACCGCAGACATGCTTGTTGCGATAGAGAAAGAGGCGGTGGAGTTCGCCACGCTGGCGGGCGCGCGGATCAGCACGGCGCTGGGGCGCACATTGGCGGTGCGCTACAAACCGGGCGAGGAGGCGGACAGTTTGCGTGATCCGGTGTCCGAAGTGGATCACGACGTGGAAAAGATGCTGCGCCAAAGAGTCGCCGAAACCTTTTCCGGTCACGATGTGATCGGAGAGGAAAGCGATGCCCGCCCCGGTCGCGGCCATGATTTTGCGTGGGTGGTCGATCCCATCGACGGGACGACCAATTTCGTCAACGGCTTCCCGATCTTCGCGGCCTCCATCGGCGTCCTCTATCAGGGCTTTCCCGTGGTCGGGGCGGTCTGGTGCTCGACCAGCCACGCATTGCGACCGGGCGTTTACCATGCGCGGCGTGGTGGCCCCCTCGGCTTTGACAGCGAGACGTTCACGCCCAACCTGAACCCCGCCGTACGGCGCAGGCTCGTCGGGCTGGGCAGCGGCCTTGATGCGCCCGATCTGCCGTGGGACGCAAGGCGCAGCGGCTCTGCGACGGTGGAATGCGCCTTCGTTGCGGCGGGCTTGCTTGGCGCGGCGCGGTTCGAGACGCCCAACCTGTGGGATGTTGCGGGCGGTATCCCCCTGATCGTGGCGGCGGGCGGCAGCGTCCGGATCGACAGGGGGGCAGGCTGGCAGGAGTTCGCGGGATTTCAGGATCAAGACGACGCGGACATACGTGCGTGGCGCGGCCGTGTTGCCCTTGGTGAAACCGGTATGGTGCAAGCGATATGCGCGCGACGCGATTGAGCGTTGTCCGTGCGGCACACGTTGCTCAGCCGCCGCGTGCGTGGGGTGGAACAATTCAGCGCGCCCGATGTTTGAAGCTGAAGCCGCAACGACGCGACCTGTAGACCCCTGAACGCGCGCCCGAGATAGCCAAGGAAAACCCATGCCCGACAGAACCTTTTCCCTCTGCATTTCAACCGGCTGTGTACGCGCATGAGGTGGCAATTCCTTGATCCTTTGCACGATGCCCTGTTGCTGCGGCCAAGGGTTTGCGGCGGTACTGTAGCGCGGAAATTTGCCTGTCATGAATGAAAACAGACCGCCCGCCCCCGTCCTGAACACGGCTTTCGGCGCGGGTGAAAGCGTGCCTTGGGAAGTGGCAATCGTCATTCCGGCCCGCAACGAGGAGAACAGGATACAGGCCTGCCTTTCGGCCATCGCGGATGCGATTGACCGGACGCCCGTGACAGTGGGCGTGATCCTGTGTGTCAACGACACGCAGGACGGAACCACAAGGAAGGCCTCAACGATCATGCGGATGCGCGGCGTGCATCACCTGATCCTTGATCTGCATTTCGCGCCGGGTACCGGCGGTGTGGGCCGCGCGCGCGATCTGGGGTGCCGGTTGTCACAGCGGATCGCGGGTGCCCCATCTGTGCTGATGACCACTGATGCCGACAGCCGCGTTGATCACAATTGGATCACGGCCAATCTGGCCGAGCTTGAGGGGGCCGATATCGTTTTCGGCGCGATCATTCCCGATCCCGAAGAATTGCTGGACATCTGGCCGCAACTGGCACGACACGGCTCGATAGAGCAGGAATATGCAAACGCAGCCGTACGTTTGGTCCATCAGCTTGACCCCCTGCCCCACGACCCCGACCCGCAACACCGCACACCGGCAGGCGCCAGTATCGCGGTGACGGCCACCGCGCTGCAACGGCTTGGCGGCATTCCGTGGGTGCCCGTTTCGGAAGACCGCATGCTCGCGACGCGGGCAGAGGCCTTGGATCTGCGTATCCGTCACGCGTCACGCCCGAAGGTGATGACCTCCTGCCGTCTGACCGGTCGCGCCGAGGGCGGCATGGCCACGACCTTGCGCGAGCGCTGCGGTGCGGATGATCCGTACTGTGATGACTGGCTCGAACCGGCTGACAATCTGGCCGCCCGGTTCAGGATCAAAGGCAAGTTGCGTGCCGCATGGCCCATGCCGCGCCGCTGCCGTTCACTGGCGCATCACCTCCTTGGAACGGGGCCGATACCCGATCCCGAAAATTGCGCGACTTTCGGACAATTCTGGCAGCGGCTGGAAAGCACCCATCCGGCGCTGGTGCGGACAAAGCTGCGGCACAGCGAAGCCGTGCGAGAGCTTTCTCTGCTGATGGAGCATCTGGCACGACTGGACGTCTCCCGCCCCGACCAGATGCCGCCGGATGCTCAAGCCGTATCGCTGCTGCCCTGACGCATGAGCCGCGCGCTTCCGCTTCAAAGGGACCAGTCTAGCCGGATCGGTCTGGCTGGATCGGTCTGGCCTACCGGTTCAATCTTCTCTGGCGGTGCCAAGTCGATATTCAAAAACGAGCTTTCCTCCGTGCCATCCGGTGACCATCACCACCAGAACGCTGAAGCCGGAGAGCAGGATACCATAAGGCAGAACAGCTGCCTCATAGCCACCCAGCCTGTAGCCCCAATTGGTACCGAGGATGGCCAGCAACAGGACCGCGATGACGAAATGCGTCCAAGCCGGTGCGCGTTTGCGTATGCCGGGTACCATCAACAGCTCCATGGTTCCCGATACGCCCGCCATCAAACCGAACAAAAAAGCGGTGCCCGCCGCCCATACCCCTGCCCGCGCCCAGAAGACATCGCCCGACAACCAATAGAGGCCGTCCGCGCCAAAGGTGCAGAATGTCAGCGCGACGGGAAAGGCAACGCTCATGGCATGGATCGGGTGCCCGAGAACAGCCATGCGCGACTCGGTCGAATGGAAGTCGCCATGCGTGGTGATCGGATCAATGCGGGCATCATCGCTGCGGGGTTGCTGACGGGTCATGCGAGCCTCCTTCTGAAACAGCGCAGCATGCGGGCGCTATGGTTGGGTCGCTTGTTCAACTCTGCGCCGACCGAAAAGTTCACACGCACGGCGTAGCCTGTCCGCGCTCTCGACCGCAGGCCGGAACATTTGTGAAACCGCCTTAAATTCCGGAACAAATTCAATAACAGCGGCGTTACAGCAACAGGCCATAATCCGGCGCGCCCGCGCCGGAGCGGCCCGTTCAAGGCAATGATATTCAAGAGGGTCAACATGTCGGAACCGATCCCCCCTTACCGCGGCCATGCAGCCTGGCGCTGGATTTACCTTCTGATCGCAGGGTTCATTTTGCTCGTCGGGCTGGGCACGGCGGGGCTTGGTGGCTGGCTCATATTTTTGGGCGGGACGCCCTATTACCTCATCATCGGCCTGCTCCTGATACTGGGCGGCGCGCTTGCCTTTCTCGGGCGTCATGTTGCGGCGCTTGGCACCGTTGCCCTGACCGTTGTCATCGCGCTGGTCTGGGGGCTGGTGGAGATCAACGCCAAGGGATGGTTGCCCGCGTGGGGGATCGACCTTGCCGCGCGGATCGGGGTGATCGCAGCACTTTTCGTCGCGGCCACGCTCGCCTATCTGTTCTGGCGCACGACGATCAAAAGCCGCAGCAGCCTTGCGGCCATCGCGAGTGTGGCGGTGGTGCTTGTGGCTCTTGGCGCTGTAGTGTTTGTGAACTGGGAACGGGCCGAAGGGTCTGTTGCCATGCAGACCGAGGGCGTCACGCCGGGCGCGGCTGCGGCGTTTCCGGATGCCGCACAGGAATGGACCCATTTCGGCGGCACCGCCCATGGGCGGCGCTACTCGGCCTTGTCGGAAATCACGACGGAGAATGTGGCCGGACTGGAACTGGTGTGGGAATTCCAGAGCGGCGACCTGACCCCTGCCCCCGGACGCATTTTCTATTCCTCCCAGAACACACCTATCAAGGTGGGTGACAGCCTGTTCACCTGCACCAGCAGCAGTCAGGTTTATGCGCTCGATCCCGCGACAGGCTATGTCCGCTGGCGCTATGATCCGCTGGTTCCGCCGCATAGTATGGAGCAGCTTTTCACAGCAGCCTGCCGCGCCGTGGCCTATTTCGACACGGGCGCACCGTTCGACATGGACGTGATCCCCGAAGTGCCGGGCGTGATGGAAGCCGCGCCGCGTACTGGCAGCGCCTGCAACCGGCGCGTCTATGTCGCGACGGCTGACGGGCGTCTGATCTCGCTTGACGCTGTGGGTGGCTACCTTTGCCGCGATTTCGGGGAAGGTGGCGTGGTCGATCTGACCATCGGCATGGGGATCAGAGAGCCGGGTTATGCGTCCAACACCTCCGGTGCGACCGTGGCCGGAGGGCTGTTGCTGATCGGCCAGCAAGTGAGCGACAACCAGCGGCGCGATGCGCCCTCCGGTGTGGTGCGCGCCTATGATGCGATCACGGGAGAGCTGCGCTGGGCATGGGACGCGCTGAGACCCGATGCGCAGGAGCCGCTCGCACCGACTGATATTTACCCGCGTGGCACACCCAACGTCTGGAACATCATTTCCGCCGACGAGGAGCTTGGTCTTGCCTTCCTCGGCACTGGCAACACGGGCGGCGATCACTGGGGCGGCAGCCGGACAGTCGCTGAAGACCGATTTACCGCAGCGGTGGTGGCCGTGGACCTCGAGACGGGTGAGACGCGCTGGGTTTTCACAACAGTGGTCCACGATCTGTGGGATTACGACATCGGCGCGCAACCTATCGTTCTTGATCTGGACATCGACGGCGAGACACGCCGCGCGATCCTGCAGGGGACGAAAGCGGGTGATCTGTTCGTTCTCGATGCGCTGACCGGCGAGCCGCTCAGACCCGTCGAGGCGCGCCCGGTGCCGCAGGGCGGAGAGCTTCCCGGTGAATGGCTCTCGCCCACACAGCCAGCATCGGTCTTTTATCCGAACCTTGGCGGCGTTCCCGGTCCCGAGCCGGAAAAGATCGACGCAAGCTATCTCTGGGGTATCACGCCCATCGATGCCGCCATGTGCCATATCGATTTCCATCAGCGGCGCTATGACGGCATTTTCACACCTCCGACCCTTGAGCAGAAAGGCATGGTCCTGCTTCCCGGCACCGTGGGCGGCATGAACTGGGGCGGCCTCGGCTTTGACCCCGAGCGCAGGCTGATCATCTCCAACTATTCGCGGCTGCCCAATATCGTGGACATGCACCCGCGCACGGATGTGGATGACAGGGCCGCAGGCTCTGGCGGCACCCGGCCCGATCAGGCGATCGCGCCGCAATCCTCGACGCCGTTCGGTGTCACGCGGCCGATGTGGCTGTCGCTGCTGGATGTTCCATGTCTTGCGCCGCCGTGGGGCTATATTACGGCGACCAATATCGACACGGGAGAGCTTGTCTGGTCGCAGCCGCTGGGGACCGGATTTGACATGGGCCCGCTGGGTATTCCCACATTCCTCAAGATCCCGATGGGTACGCCCAATCTCGGCGGGCCATTGGTGACGGCGGGCGGGCTGACCATCATCGCCGCCGCGCAGGACAATTACCTGCGCGCCTTCGAGACCGCATCAGGCCGCCTCCTGTGGGAGGCACGCCTGCCCGCCGGTGGACAGGCGGGCGCGATGACCTACGAGCATCGCGGTCGCCAGTATATCGCCATCACAGCGACTGGGCACGCGCGTCTGGAAACGGAAGAGGGTGATTTTCTGGCCGTCTACGCGCTGCCGCCAACAGGGCCTGATCTGACGGGTGTGCCAAACGGTGACGATGCGGAGCCTGAGGGTGAATCCCCCGACGAGGAGATGCCCTGACGCAGCTTGCCAATTTTAAGGCTTGCCTCTGTGCCCGCCTCTATGAATGGGGCAGGCGTTGGTTCGCAAGCAGGCGTGCTTACCGCCGGTCGTGGCTGACCATGTTGTTTGACCACAGATAACCGACCATCGCACCCTTGATGACGCGCAGCAGTCCCGCCACGAGAAACGGCAGCGTGACCAGCCCCAGAGCCACCAGAATGACCGGGTCGGGTCCGAAAATCGCGGCGCCCAAGTTCAGCAGAGGTGTAAGGAATGCCCCTGCAACAGCGATGGACAACAGCGCAGGCCCGGCCTTGGGCCAGTGCTGCCGCAGATCAAGGCCGCAATGGCCGCAGGTCTCGTGCAAGGTCAGAAAGCCGCGAAACAGGTGGCCTGTGCCGCAATTCGGGCAACGCCCCATCGCGCCGCGGCGTAGAGCCTTGCCCAGTTCTCTGGATTCGATATCGCTCATGTGGCTGATCCTTTGTATAGCGTTAGTGGCAATGACAGTTTTGCACAGCGACAATCGCGCTGCAGCCGTGCCGTCACGGTGCTATTGTCGCTCTGCGACCCGCCGCAGCGCACCGCGCAATGTCCGTGCGACAAGGCCGTTGTCATCCTCATATCCCATCCGCGCCATGGCTGCACCCTCCTGCGGATGCGCCTGCCCTGTGACAGATGACAGCAGCAGCTTGAGCTTGCCCGAAAGCGTGGGAGAGATGTCCTTCAACTCGGTCAATGCTGGCAGCAGCACGCGTTCGATCTCGTCGAAATCCGAGCCGAAGGGGAAATCCGGCAAAACGCTGCCATGCGGGCGCAGCCATGCGCTGACATGCTCTGGCAGGTTCTGCCGATAGGCCTGCGCGATCTCGAAGTCCTGCGACAGCTTGCCCGCGCTTTTGGCCTGCGCCATCAGATCGTCCTGAAAGCGGCTGTCGGTGATCCTCAACAGGGCGGCAATGACATCGGCATCGGCCTGTCCGCGCAAATCCGCGATGCCGTATTCCGTCACCACGATATCGCGCATATGGCGCGGCACCGAAACCGTGTCCACATCCCAGCGGATATTGCTTTGCGGCTTTCCTCCCGCCATCCGTGTTGCGGGCAGGGCGATGATTGCGCGGGCGTCCTTCAGGGCAAAGGCCTGTTCGACAAAGTTGAACTGTCCGCCAATGCCGCTGACAACCTTGCCATCCTTGATGCTGTCGGACATCACGTCGCCCAGCGCGGACACTTGCATCGCGCCGTTCACGAAACGCGCACCTTTGCGGGCGGCGCGCTTTGCATCCTCGTCGCCATAAAGCGCATTGGTGAAACTGACAGGCACCATCGCGATTTTCGCGCGCTGCTCTGCGGGCATGTCGCGCAGCCGCGCGTAGAAATCGCGGGTCTCCACAAAAAACCCGGCATGGATGGCAACCCCCTCGACCTCGCGGCGCACCACGCCTGCCTCGAACAGTTCCAGCACGCCGTTGACCAGCATTTCCGTCACCGTATAAAGCCCCGTCTCGAAGCGCCCGCCCGGTGCGGGTGTTACCTGGAACGGACAATCGCGCTGCACCGCCTCGGCCTCCCCGCGATCGCGCAGAAGCAGCGCATGGGCCACGGTATCGCCCAAGGCACCGATGCCGATCTGCAGCGTTCCGCCATCGGGGATCAACCGCGAGATATGCAGCCCCATCGCATGATCCGCGTCAGCGAGCGGTCGGCGCGGGGCCGAGAACAGCTCGAACGGCTCTCTCGGCTCGAAAACCAGATCACCCTCGTCAGGCTCCAGCACTGCGGCTTCGCCCGGCATGAACGGCATCTGCGGGTTGGTCTCGACGACGGCCAGAAAATCCATCTCGCCCGCCGCCCGCATCCGGAACAGATCAGTGGAGATATCGGTGTTGGACGACAGGCTGAACCTCCCCTCCTGCGCGGCGACAAGCTGCATCACCACATTCGGACGCTGCGCCACCAGAACGTCACGCGCATGCGTGTAGTTGGCCGAGATATAAGCCTGTTGTACGGCCTCCACCTTGAGCCATTTGCCTGCCATCAGGAAAAATTCGTTTACCTTGACGTTGGGTGGCAACCGCTCCTCCCGCAGCAGGCGGGCATAGAGCAGGTCGGGGTATTTGCCGAAAAGGCGGTCCATCGCAGGCTCAAGAAACCTGCGTTGCACATCGGAGGTGAACGCGGGCCGTTCCAAGGTGAGCGCAGTGAAGATTGTCAGGCTGATGCCGCCATCATCGCAGGCCCGCTGCACCAAGGCATTGACCAATGTGACCGGCTTGCCCAACCCCAGCGGCAGCGCCAGCCGGATATCGCCGCCAGTGTGCTGCACGATTGCACTGACGATGCTCTCTGCGTCTTGCTCGCGTTGCATCAATCACAAATCCTTCCAGCCAGCATCAGGGCTGAAACGCGGGCCGTGGCAGGCCTCGAGTTTGGTCAGGCTGTCGCGGATCGCATCCGTGCCACGGGTGCGGGCGTAATGCATCGGGCCGCCGCGAAACGGGGGAAAGCCGGTGGCAAAGATCATCGCCGCGTCAACCTCGTCGGCATCGCGCGCAACGCCCTTGCGCAGACATTCGACACAGGCATCCAGCATCGGCAGGATGAGACGGTCTGTCAGATCATCCGGTCCGCCCTCGGCCTCGGGACGCGGCGTGCCGCGCGACCAGTCGTAGAACCCCTGCCCCGCCTTCTTGCCGGTCTCGCCCGCCTCGACCCGCTCGCGCAGTTGTTCGCTGATTTCGGGCATCGGCTTGTCCAGATTGGCCTTCAGGCTCTCGGCGACATGCAGGCAGATATCGAGACCGACCTGATCGCTGAGCGCCACCGGCCCCATTGGCATGCCGAACGCCATAGCCGCCGCGTCGATCCGCTCCTTGGACACGCCCTCGTCCATAAGCACCATCGCCTCCATGAGGTACGGCGTCAGGGCACGGTTCACCAGAAAGCCCGGATAGTCCGCCACCCGCACGGGCAAACGGCCAATCGCTCCGCAGAACGCGGCCAGACGCTCGATAACCTTCTTGTCGGTGCTGTCGTGATGGACCACTTCGACCAGTTGCATCTTGCTGACGGGATTGAAGAAATGCAGCCCCGCATAATGCGCTTTTTTGGGAGCCGCGTCGCGGAGCTTGGCAAGTTGCAGGCTCGATGTGTTGGAGGCGAGGATCGCGCTTTTCTTCATCTGCCCCTTCAGCCCTGCGTAGATCTTCTCTTTCAGATCGGGCGTTTCGGGGGCTGCCTCGATCACCAGATCGGCCTGCGCCACGCCGTAGCCTTTTGGGTCCGGCATCAGGCGGTCCAGCGCATTTCGCGTCTCAACACCGTCCAGATGCTGGTCTTTGCAAACCTCGCGCGCCTGCGCGACGCCCTTGCCCAAAGGCGCGAGATCAACATCGCCCAGCGTGACCATCTTGCCTTTCAGCGCGGCCCATGCGGCGATTTCAGCGCCCATTGCACCCGCACCAATGACATGGACATGGGCGATGCCATCATCACCGCGTGCGCTGTCCTTGAGACCCTGACGCAGGAAGAACACGCGCCGCAGGTTCTTGCTGGTGTCGCTATCCAGCAGGCGCGCGAAGCTATCGATCTCGGCTTCCTGCATCGCTTTCGGGTCATCACCGTGCAGCTCCCATATGTCGATCAAGGCATGGGGCGCGGGGTAATGCGCCTTCGGTGCTTTCGTCTCGGTCTGCGATCGCATCTGCCGCGCTGCCAGATTTCGCGCGGCGTCCAGCCCGAACGCGCGGGCTTTCAGCCCGGGGCCGTCGCGGTCAATCTTGCCGGACACAACAGCGTCCACCGCCGCGCGGACATGACGCTCCTCGGTCACGACATCGACGATGCCAAGCTTATCGGCCTTGCGTGTATGCGCGGTCTTGCCGGTGAGCATCAGCGTCATCGCCTCGGTCGGGTCGATCAGCGCGGGCAGCCGGAATGTGCCGCCCAATCCGGGGTGCAGGCCAAGTTGCACTTCGGGGAACCCGAAAGAGGCTCCGTCCACCGCGATGCGCCAGTCGCAGGCGAGTGCGATTTCGAAACCCGCGCCCAGCGCCGCGCCGTGCACGATGCAGACCGTCGGACAGCCGAGGGCTTCAAGCCGGTCAAGCACCGCATGCCCCTGCTGCAAAAGGTCCGCCGCACCGTCATTGCTCATTTCGGCAAAGCCGGAGATATCGGCCCCCGCCGCAAAACCCGCCAGCTTGCCGGACCGGATCACCACCGCGCGCGGCAGGTCTTTCTCCAGCGCGTCCAGTGCGGCGGACAACCCTTCGATCACCGCGCGGGACACGGTGTTGACGGAACTGTCACCATGATCCAGCACGAGCCAGACGACACCATCCTCGCCCTTGCCGTGATGCCACGGGCCATCGCCGCCGATGGCAGGCCCCCATTCGAGCTTCGTCTCGCCCAGATGGCGCAGCACCGGACCTTGAGATAGCTGTGTCATTATACTGCCTCCAGCATCATGGCACCGCCCAGACCGCCGCCGATACATTCGGTCGCGATGCCGCGTTTCTTGCCCAGCCGCTTCAGCCCGTTCGCAAGATGCAGCACGATACGGTTGCCACTGGTGCCGACAGGATGGCCCAGCGCAATCGCGCCGCCGTCGATATTCAGCCTGTCGCGTTCGACCGTGCCGAACGCGCCATCCAGCCCCAGCACCTCGCGGCAGAAATCCGCATCCTCCCAAGCCGCGAGGCAAGACAGCACCTGCGCGGCGAAGGCCTCGTTCAACTCCCAAAGGTCAACATCTGCCGCACCGATCTTCTGGCGCTGCGTGATCTCGGTCGCGGCCAGCACCGGCCCCAGGCCCATCACGGAAGGGTCCAGACCCGACCACGCGCTGTCCACGATGCGGGCGAGCGGTGTCAGGCGGTGTTTCTCCACCGCCTCTTCGGAGGCGACGATCACCCAAGAGGCACCATCGGTGATCTGGCTGGCATTACCGGCCGTGACCTTGCCATAAGGCCGCTCGAAAGCCGGTTTGGGCTTCGCGAGGCCGTCAAGGTCGCTGTCGGGCCGCACACCGTTGTCATGGTCATAGACCGCGCCGTCCTTGTCGAAGGCGGGCATCACCTCGTCATCGAGCCAGCCTTCCTTGTGCGCGCGCGCCAGCCGGTGATGGCTTTGCATCGCATAGGTATCTGCGGCTTTGCGGTCGATCCCGAAGCGGTACGCCAGAACTTCGGCGGTCTGCCCCATGTTCAAGGTCGTGATGGGATCGGTCAGGCCGCGCTCCAGCCCGACGATAGGCTTGAAGAACTCCGGCCTGATGCCGGTCAGAGCCTTTGCGCGGTCTGCGGGCCCCTTGGCCTGAGACATCTGGCCGAACCATTCCACCGCTGACTGGCGCAGCACCAGCGGCGCATGGCTCAACGCCTCTGCCCCGCCCGCGAGGATCATGTCATGCGTGCCCTCGCGGATATAGCGGTAAGCCGTGTCGATGGATTGCATGCCGGAGCCGCAGTTGATCTGCATCGTGAAGGCGACCATCTCGGCCCCCAGACCCAGCCGGAGCGCTGCAACGCGTGCGGGGTTCATCTCGTCTTGCAGGACATTCACGCAGCCGAGGATCACCAGATCGAACAGGCGTCTGTCAAAGCTTTGGCGCGCCAGAAGCGGGCGACCGCATTGCACCGCAAGATCCACCGGCGTGAAGGGGCCGGGTTTGCCCGTGGCTTTCAGAAAAGGGGTTCTGGCCCCGTCGACAAGATATACAGGGCGGGTCATTCAGCGGCCTCCTTGGTCTGGCTGCGGCCCGTCTTGAGCGCGGGATAGAGCGTGGCAAGCTCGTCGGGGGAGTAGTCGTCAACGCCGACAACCTCGTCCATCAGGGCTTGCATACGGGCAATACGGTCATGCTCTTGCTGCGTGATGATCCCGCCTGTCAGAGCGGCATCGGGGGTGTGTCCGGTATCGCGTAGTTTCTTCATCAGCGGTGCTTCCGCAATCACCGCCGCGTAGCAGGTGTTGAGCACTTCGATCCCGTTGCGGGCGCAGCCACGGTGGACGCGGCCCACGATCCTGTCGCGTGCCTCCGACGGTTCGTAAAGCAGGTCCGCGCAGGCCTCTGTCAATGCGTCATCCGGGGCGCGTGCGCTGCCACCGGGCAGGATAAACATACGCAACAGTCCGGCGGCCCACCTGCTGGGG
This sequence comes from Rhodobacterales bacterium, assembly GCA_047921295.1. Taxonomy (GTDB): domain Bacteria; phylum Pseudomonadota; class Alphaproteobacteria; order Rhodobacterales; family Rhodobacteraceae; genus Seohaeicola. The sequence continues at coordinate 25,254 of JBLRWK010000011.1, read as the reverse complement.
AAGTTGACCAGCACCTCGTCCAGCGCCGTGCGGATACGCGCAAAGGCACGCTCCGCGCTGTAGCGGACAACCGGCAGGTCGGCCTGTTGGCGGCCTTCGTCCTGCCAGCGTTTGAGGACCGCGCTCAGGATATACATCTCGGAAAGCACGTCGCCCATGCGGGCGGAAATCATCTCCTTACGCTTCAGCCCGCCCCCGATTGTCAGGAACGCCATATCGGCAGTCAGGGCATAGGCCGCAGACCAGCGCGACAGACGGCGATAGATATCGGTGACAGCACCCGCATCGGGCACCACACCCGTGCGCCCTGCGGTCAGCGCGCGCCCGAAGGCGCGGAAAAAAGTCTTTGTGCTATGCGAGACATGTTTCCAGAAATGCTTGTCGAAGGCGACGAGGCTTTTTTCCTGATCCGGCAGGGTCAGCGCTTTCATCTCGTCCAGAATATGCGGATGCGCCCGGATCGCGCCCTGTCCGAAGATGATCAACGACCGCGTGACGATATTGGCCCCCTCCACCGTGATGCCGATGGGCACTGCGCGGTAGATAGGTTGCAGGTAATTGGACGGGCCGTCGATCACCGCCTTTCCGGAATGGATATCCATCGCATCGTTGATCGCGTCGCGCATCCGGTAGGTCGCATGGGCCTTCATGATCGCCGATATCACCGAGAGCGAGCGCCCCTCGTCAAGCCCCGCACAGGTGAGCCGCCGCGCCGCATCCATTGCATAGGCATCGGCAGCCAGACGGCCGGTACATTCCTGAATGCCACCAAACTTGCCGATTGGCAGCCCGAATTGCTGACGTATCCGCGCGTAAGCACCGCTGGTGTGGGCCGACAGGGCGATGGCCGCACAACCCATCGAGGGCAAGGAAATACCACGGCCCGCCGCCAGCGCGCTCATCAGCATCATCCAGCCGCGCCCGGCATAATCCGTGCCGCCGATAATATGATCCAGCGGGATGAACACATCCTTCCCCGTTGTCGGGCCGTTCAGGAACATGGTCGTCGAAGGAATATGACGCCGGCCAGTCTCGACTCCGGGCAGATCGGTCGGCACCAGCGCGCAGGTAATGCCGATATCCTCCACCCCGCCCAGATGACCATCAGGGTCGCGCAGCTTGAAAGCGAGGCCAAGCACCGTGCAGACCGGCGCAAGCGTGATGTAGCGTTTGGCCCAGTTCAGACGGATGCCCAGCACTTTCTCGCCCTGCCACATGCCTTCCTCGATGATGCCCTCGTCGATCATCGCGCTGGCATCCGATCCGGCCTCGTTGCTGGTCAGGCCGAAAGCGGGCAGTTCGTCGCCGCCCGCCAGACGCGGCATCCAGTGGTCTTTCTGCTCTTCGGTGCCAAACATATGCAACAGCTCCCCCGGCCCGAGGGAATTGGGCACCATCACCGTCACGGCAGCGGCCACCGAGCGGGTCGAGATGAAGCGCACGATCTCGGAATGGGCATAGGCCGAAAAGCCCAGCCCGCCGTATTTCTCGGAAATGATAATGCCGAAAAATTTGTTCTTGCGCAGAAACCGCCAGACTTCTTCGGGCAGATCCGCGTCAATCTGGTTGATCGCCCAATCGTCGATCATCGCGCAAAGCTCCTCGCAGGGGCCATCCAGAAACGCCTGCTCGCGCTCGGTCAGCGCGGGTGCTTTGACATCCAGCAGCTTGTCCCAGTCGGGGTTGCCGGAGAAAAGCTCCGCCTCCCACCAGACCTCTCCCGCCTCCATGGCCTCGGCTTCCGTCTCGGACAGGCTCGGCAGCGCCTTTTTGGCCCAAGCGTGGATCGGTTTTGTCAATGTTCTTGCGCGCATACTCGGCATATCAAGCTCCCGTTTGCACCCGGCTTTTTGCGCCTCCCCCGCTACTGTGACGCGGGGCTGGTTCACGCATCCGCCTCAACAGGCGGTGCCAAAGTGCTCTCCCCTTGTGAATGGCTCCTGCGACCTTCGCACAGAAGCGCGGCCCGAGCCGCGCCACGATGTTGAGGCGCGCAGTGGCGAAGCACGCCCCACCGGTGACGGGCTGCGGGCTGTAAACTCAGTCTCACCCCTCGTCGTCCAGCACGAAGGTGACTTCCATGTTCACTTTATACGCGCTGACCTTGCCATTCTCGACAATCACGTTCTGGTCTTTCACCCACGCGCTCTGAACATTGCGAAGGGTCTTTGATGCCCGCTCGATTCCCTTGGCGACGGCTTCATCAAAGCTGGTCGGCGATGTTGCGGAAATCTCGGTTACGCGTGCAACGGTCATGGTGTTTCCTCCTGTTCGCTTTCCGTGATGATGCGCGGCTGGGCTGACGCATCAGCACCGCCATCACAGGGGACCAACGTTGCGGGGCGCAGTATTGTTCCCGTACGTCCGCCGCTCGCCCGGTGTTGGCGCACCCGTCCTACCGGAACAATCCGGCAGCGTAGCCGTTCCCCAAGGAGGAATAACTTACAGCAGCGGAGAACCGATGACACAGCCACCAGCGACAGCGCGTAAAGGAATCGTCAAAGCCAGCGTAGCCGAGACACTTGCCGTCTTCGGCGAGGTTATGGCCCCCACTTTCGCCAAGGGTCCGATTGTCCGCCGCCCTGCCGCAGTGGCTGTAGCCGAATGGTTCAATCTGGATGCGCGCGCTGTCGAAAGGTTGCAAAAGCTGCGTGACAAACACGGCGCTGGCCCGATCGTGCTGCCCGTTCCCGGCCGCCCCGAGGCTGTCATTCTCGACGGGGAACAGGCGGCCCGCATCCTTGAGAGGGCACCGGAGCCGTTCACCCCCGACAGCCGCGAGAAAAGCGCGGCGCTGGGACATTTCGAGGAGAAAGCCTCGCTTGTTTCCAACCCCGCCGACCGCGAAAAGCGGCGGTCGTTCAACGCTGCCGTGCTGGAAGAGACTTGCCCCGTGCATTCGATGGCCGACCACATGATGCAGGTTGTCGGGACGGAAATGGATATGCTTTTGCAATCCTGCGACACCGAACTGACGTGGGACAGCTTTTTCAAAAGCTGGAACCGCATTGTCCGCCGTGTCGTGCTGGGCGACGGGGCCGCCGATGACGAGGCGCTGACCGAGCAGCTTGAAAAGCTGCGCGCCGCCGCCAACTGGGCCTTCATGCATCCGCGCACAGAATCCGTGAGCGAGAGTTTTCATGCGGCTGTCGATGCCCATCTGCGCCGCGCCGACAACGGCAGTCTGGCCGCCTGCATCGCCGCGCAGAACCCCAGCGCGGACGAGGCGGCCTCGCATCAGGTGGGCCACTATATGTTCGCTTTCGATCCCGGGGGCATGACGACCTTTCGCGCGCTTGGACTATTGGCGGCGCATCCGGCGGCGATGCAGCGCGCACAAAACGAGGCCGACCAGAGCGACCACCGTGACCTGAGCTTCCTGCGCGCCTGCATTGTGGAGACGCTGCGGCTCTATCCGACCACGCCCGTGATCCTCAGAGAGGTCACCGAGGATACGGAATGGGAGGGCGGAACGCTGGAAAAGGGGACAGGCATCCTGATCTTCGCCCCTTTCTTTCAACGCGACGATGCTTTGGGAGAGGATGCACACCGCTTCAACCCCGACGCTTGGGGGGGAATCGACCCTGCGGAGCGCCCGCCTTTCGTGCCGTTCAGCGCAGGGCCAGGCGTTTGCCCTGCACGCCATTTCGTGCCGATGATAGCCAGCGCAGCGATTGCGCGCATTCTGCAAAGCCATACGGTCGACATGGCCGAGCCTGTCATCTCCGCCGAGAAGCTGCCGGGGATACTGGATAACTACCACCAGATCCTGCACCTGAAACCCCGCTGAACGCGGGGTTTGGCGCTGTTGCATCCGGTCAGTTGCGGTCTGCCTCCGGAACAATACCGGTGCGTATGGGCTCGCCCTGCGGCGAGATCAGCGCCCAGTATCCACCGAAGCTGAAAATCTCGTGTCCCGCCGGTGGCTGGCCGGGTTCGTCCCGAAAGAACAGAAACAACGGCTGACCTGAATAAAGCAGAACCTGCTCGTCTTCCCAATCGCTGACATCCACCAAAGCCGGGTCCAATCCTTCCCCCAGTTGCACATCGCCTCTGACCGTGACCAAGGGCCATTCTTCCAGACAGCGGTCATAACAGGAGTCGAGCGGCGCGCGACCGTCCCCGTGTGCCTGATCCGTCACCATGACGTAGACAGGGCGGCCATTGTCCAGCACGACATGCAGCCCGTAGTCGTCATCGACAGCCGTGCGCAATCCGCTGCCCTCCACATAGCGGGGGTCATTCGCACTGTCCTGCGGCTGAGTCTGGGTCTGCGGCTGTGTTTGTGTCTGGGTATTGGTCTGAGCATAGGCCGACCCTGCGCTGATCAACAACGATGCGGCCAAGGAAACGGAAAAAGATGTGAGCGGGCGCATGATGTCCTCCTGTGCATATATCTGCCCCTGCAAACCGGAACACACCCGCATTGTTCCCGCCACACCTCCGCCATGCGCGCCAACAGGTTCTTTCTTTCACTCACGTGACCGGAACGTGACTGCGGTCTTCCGTGAAATTCCTTGATCGAAAGACAAAGGCTGCGCAACGTGGGCAAGGGAGGCGTTCCATCTCGGGATGTTGTGTTGAGACACCAGTGAGACGCGGGTGTTTTGTTAGGGAGGAGCTCAAAGAATGTCAGATATCTATGACTTCATTATCATCGGAGGGGGATCATCCGGTGCCGTGCTCGCAGCAAGGCTGAGCGAAGACCCGCAATGCCGCGTGGCGCTTGTGGAGGCGGGTGGCAAGCCTCCGCCCCATGCCTCGATGCCCGCTGCGGTGGCCAGCTTGCAACTCGACCCGTCGGTGGACTGGATGTACACTGCAGATCCGGGCAATGCAGGGCTGGGGTTGGTTGGCAATGTGATGCCGGTGCCGCGCGGCAAGATGTTGGGAGGCTCTTCCGCGCTGAATTATATGGCCTATGTGCGGGGCCATCCCGGTGATTTTGACGCATGGGCCGCTGCTGGCGCTACCGGCTGGAGCTATGAGGATGTGCTGCCGTATTTCATCAAAAGCGAGGATCTGACCCCCAGCAACGAGATCGTGGTGGACAGTGCGGCGCATGGCACGGGTGGCCCGTTGGGTGTCTCCGTGCGCTCGCCCGTGATCCCGGCATCGCGTGATTTCGTCAAGGCTGCAGGCAGCAGCGGCATCGCAAGCGGAGACTACAACGGGCGCGACAGGGGCGGACCTGCGGGGGTGGCCTCGTTGTTCCAGACCACAACGCGCAAGGGGATGCGCTCCAGCACCTATCACGCCTTTCTGGAAGGCGCGGCCGAGACGCGCGAGAACCTGAGCATTATCACCCATGCACATGTCACGCGGGTCCTTTTGTCGGAAGGCACGGATGATCTGACCGCGACGGGCATCGAATACCGCGATGCGGAAGGCACGCTCCACAGGCTCACCGCGACGATGGAAGTGATCCTGAGCGCGGGGGCTGTCGGGTCGCCGCAAATCCTGATGCTGTCGGGCATCGGACCGCGCCGCGAGATCGAGGCGGTTGATCTGGAATGCCGCCACGACCTGCCCGCTGTTGGCAAAAACCTCAAGGACCACCTGCATTGCGCGCTGTTTTTCCCTGCTGCCGGAATAGGTGTGCCGATTGCCGAAGTGGGCGTCTCGGCTGGCCCCGATGCCTTGCGCGCGCCTGCCGGTCCCCTGCCCGCAGACCCTGCCGATGATGCCGGCCTGCCGCCGGAACTGGCGGGCCTCAAGGCCGAGGCCGAGCGGCGGTTGGGCCAGTGGGTAGAGACGGGCGAGAGCCTCGTGTCCTCCTCGCTCTATGATGCGGTGGCCTTTTTCTCGACAGGTCTGGGCGATCTGCACAGCCACGACGCGCAGATCGGCTATGTTCCCTGCGGCTATGATGCAGGGTTGCTCAGGGACCGTCTGCGGATCGACATCACGACCTTTTTCGAGGACCCCGACAAGATCCTCGCGGCCGATCAGGAAAACATGATCCTGCTGGCCAATCCTGTGCTGCCCCACAGCACCGGAGAGATCGTGCTGGCCAGTGCCGACCCGCTGGAGAACCCGATCATCCGGATGAACTATTTCACCGATCCGCATGATCTCAAAGTGATGGTCGCCGTCATGCGCAAGGCGCTGGAGATCGTGGACAACTGGCCCGGAGAGAACAAGCCCGGCCCGCTGAACGTGCCGCCCGCGCTGGCGCGCAAACATGGCTATGTGCAGGGCGAAAGGCCCAGTGACGCGCTGCTGGAGAACATGGCGCTGCACTATTCGACAACGGTTTACCATCTGGTCTCGACCTGCCGGATGGGCGACGTGGTCGATGCGGACCTCCGCGTCAAAGGGATCGCCAATCTGCGGGTGGCAGATGCCAGCGTGATGCCGGATATCATCAGCGGCAACACCAATGCGGCCTCGATCATGATCGGGGAAAAGGCGTCTGACATCATTGCAGCGCAGCACGCCCTGCGCCGTAAAACCGCAGCCTGACGAGGGCCGACCGGGGCTACTGAGGGCTGAGACTATCCGCGCGCGCTGTTGACACGCATCAGCGCGCGCGGTTTTCCATCTTTACCGCGATACAGTGCGATCACCGGAAGTTGACGCTTCATAGCGCCCCCCCCATGGTGGATAGCGCGCCTATCCGCTACACGGCGCCGGGAATGAACCGCCGGTTAATCCGGTAACCGTTGGAAAAAATGTATCTCGAAATTGCTATCGTCGTTCTTCTGACATTGATCAACGGGCTTCTGGCCATGGCCGAACTGGCCATCGTCTCGGCCCGCCCCTCCAGGCTGAAAATGCTTGCCGACAAAGGCAGCAAGGGTGCCGCAACAGCAATAAAACTGGCAGATGATCCGGGCAGATTTCTGTCCAGTGTCCAGATCGGCATCACGCTGGTCGGCATCCTTGCGGGGGCATTTTCCGGCGCGACATTGGGCGCGCGTCTGGCGGCCTACTTGACCGAGGCGGGCATGTCCCTCGCCGTCGCCCAGCCTCTCGGTGTCGGCTTTGTCGTCGTGGCTATCACTTATATGTCGTTGATCGTGGGCGAGCTGGTGCCCAAACAGATCGCATTGCGCGCCCCCGAGCAGGTGGCCGCCCGCGTGGCTCCCATGATGCGGATCATTGCCCGTGTCGCGGCCCCGCTCGTCTGGGTGCTCGACCGGTCTGGCAAGCTGGTGCTGTCCTTGCTGGGGCAATCGGGTGGTCGGTCGCGCGGGGTCAGCGACGAGGAGGTCCGTCTGATCATCGCGGAGGCGGAAAGCTCCGGCGCGATGGACCGCGCGGAAACGAGTATGATCGCGGGCGTCATGCGGATTGCGGACCGGAGTGCGCGCGGATTGATGACACCGCACCACAGTGTTGAAATGCTGGATGCCGATGCAGACAAGGCAACGATACTGGACCGCCTGCACGGTGCGAAGCGCTCGAAACTGCCCGTTTGGCAAGGCGATATCAACAATATCATCGGCGTGCTGACCGCTCGCGAGGGTCTCACCGCCGCCTCGCTGGACGCGCCGTTCGATCTGTACGCCCTTCTGCGCGATGCCCCTGCTGTACGGGACAAGGCGAATGCGCTGGAGGTGATTGGCCGGTTGCGTGCCACACCCAGCCATATGGTGCTCGTCTATGATGAATATGGGCAGTTCGAGGGGATCATCACACCGATGGATGTGCTGGAGGCTATCACAGGCGAGTTTCCCGATCACGCGGAAGATGATCCGAAAGTGGTGACGCGGGCGGACGGCTCTTACCTGATTGCAGGCTGGATGCCTGTGGACGAATTTGCCGATCTGCTCGCGGTAGAGATCGCGCCTGACCGCGATTACCAGACCGTCGCGGGCCTTGTTCTGGAGGGGTTCGGCCATCTGCCGGAAACAGGCGAACGCATGGATATCCAGGGCTGGCGCATCGAAGTTGTCGATCTGGACCGGCGGCGCATCGACAAAGTTCTCGTCTCGCGGGCGGACTGACCGACCGGTGACAGAGGCTTGGTCTGCCCGGACGTATAGCCGGTTCCAGACGGCACAAAAAGCCCGTCAAAGATTATTTTCAAACGGGCCTTGGCGGATGGAGGCGGCAGCATCATCTACCCCGAACCATACCGCGGACGGTCCGTGGTCTGTTCAGGATTTCGTTGCGATGAGCGACAATGCCAAACTTCTGTTCGTGCTAGCTCTGTTCCTTGGCGTCCTTCTCTACACAGGTGGCTACATGTATCTCAACCAGTCCTGAAAGGGGCGTTTGGGGCATTGGCGATGCGGTCGACAGGGTTGACCGTGCGGCGCATATCCCACGCGCAGCGCTGGCCGTGGCATACGGATTGCGCTATGAGAATCCGTGTGGATATGGAGAACGGATATGCGCTTTTACCTCGCTGCGGTCTTGCTCGTGTTGCCTTTGCCAGCAGCCGCTGATCCGGTCGCGCATGGTGCGGCATTGGTCAAAAGCAATTGCGCCAGTTGCCATGCCGTCACCGAGGACGACGCCAGCCCAAACCCGCGGGCCATTCCGTTCCGTTTTCTCGGGCGGCTCTATCCGATAGAACATCTTGATGCGGCATTGGCCGAAGGTATCATGGTCAGCCACGAAATGCCGGAATTCGAGCCAGATCAGGTAAACGCGCTGATCCTTTATCTGGAATCGATACAGGTGAGGTAGCGAAAGCAGAACGGTCTGTAGCGTCGCATCGACATGCCCGCATGGGAGCTTTTCGTCAGGTGGCGAACGCTAGCTACCGTTGGCCGCTACGCCTTGCCTCTGAATGGCTTTTTCAGCAAGACGCAGAAATTCCGCGCGCTCGACCGGATCAAGCCCGCCGAGTATCTCCGATTGCAGATCGGTGACAAGCGGCAATATCCGGTGGTAAACCGCCCAGCCCTCAGCCGACAGATGGACTTCGCGCGCCCTGCGGTCGTGCTTGCTGACCGTGCGCGCGACATAGCCCTTTTGCTCCAACCGGTCGATGACGCCGCCAATCGTGGCGCGGTCATAGGCAATCTTGGCGGCGATGCTGGCCTGATCAAGCCCCGGATGCGCGGCAAGCGCATCCATCGCGGCGAACTGCACCGGCGTAAGATCCAACCCCGCCGCTTGCACGCGTTGCGCGAAAACATGCGTCGACAACTGGTTCAGCCTGCGGATCAGATGGCCCGCCATTCCCTGTGCTTTCAAAATGGCATCTCCCGCTTGGTGGATGGCTCAACATTGCCACACCATGCCGCAGCGAAAAAGATATGTATACATATCTCTTCAATGTGATATTGGTAAGTGTAGTTACTAATGACCCTGCCCGATGCGGGAGTGAAGCGGAGGACGACCATGCAATATTATGTGGACGGGTTCAGACCCGGCGACCCCGACATCAAGGCAGCCGCCGAGACCGCGTCACGCGCCCACCCCGGCGCACCCCCCCGACAAGTCGATGTGCTGATTGCCGGTTGTGGGCCGGCAGGGCTATGTCTTGCAGCGCAACTGGCTGGATTTGCTGAAATTTCGACGATGATTGTCGAGCCGAAACACGGGCCGATGGAAAAGGGCCAAGCCGATGGCGTCAGCGTGCGCTCGATGGAGATGTTCCAGACCTTCGACTTCGCGGACAAGGTGAAGCGCGAGGCTTACTGGGTGAACCAGACCACATTCTGGACACCGGACCCTGCCCAGCCTTCGCATATCCACCGCATCGGAATCGCGCAGGATGTGGCTGACGATCAATCGGAAATGCCGCATACGATTGTGAATCAGGCCCGTATCCACCAGCTTTTTCTCGACGTGATGCGGCATGCCCCGAAACGGCTGGAGCCGCATTACGGCCTACGCGTCCGTGATCTGAGAATCGATACCGACACAGATGATCACCCTGTTCACGTGACATTAGAGTATATCACAGCAGATGGCAGCGTGGGAGATCAGGTCATGGTCCGCGCCAATTACGTGGTCGGATGCGACGGTGCCCGCAGCGCCGTGCGCGAGGCGATTGGGGGGAAACTTCACGGTGATGCGGCGCATCAGGCTTGGGGGGTGATGGACATTCTGGCGAATTCCGACTTTCCGGACCTGCGCCGGAAATGCCTGATCCAGTCGGCGCAGGAAGGCAATGTCCTGATCATTCCGCGCGAGGGCGGCTATCTTTTCCGCATGTATGTCGAACTCGACAAGCTTAACCGCGACGAGAGGGTGTCAAACCGCAAATTGACAGAGCACCATATCATCGCCGCGGCCAACCGGATCATGCGCCCCTACTCTATCGATGTGAAAGAGGTGGTGTGGTGGTCGGTCTACGAGATCGGGCACAGGCTGACCGACAAGTTCGACGATGTGCCCATGGACCAGATCACGGTGCGAAATCCGCGCGTCTTCACTGCGGGTGATGCGTGCCATACCCACAGTCCAAAGGCAGGTCAGGGCATGAACGTTTCAATGGGCGACACGTTCAATCTGGGCTGGAAACTCGTGCATGTCCTGACGGGACGGTCAGACCCGCGCCTGCTGCACAGCTATTCGGCCGAGCGACAGCTTGAAGCAAAACGGCTGGTCGAGACCGACCATAGATGGGCCCGCATCATGAGCGCCCCTCCGGGTGCTGATGAAGGCGCTATGCCTCGGCTGCAGAAACAGTTCATCGACAATCTCGAATTCACCGGAGGGCTTGCCGTCCGGTACGCGCCATCCGCCATCATCGCGGCATCGCGCTATCAGCATCTTGCCACTGGGCAGATCGTCGGAAAGCGCTTCCATTCCGCCCCTGTTCTGCGGCTGGCCGATGCCAAACCGATGCAGTTGGGCCATGTGGCCAAAGCCGATGCGCGCTGGCGGATCTACGCCTTTGCTGGACAGGACGACGTTGGCCAAAGTGGCGGCGCGATCCACCGGCTTTGCGATTGTCTGGAGAACGACGAAACCTCCGCGGTGCGACGTTTCACCCGCAGGAACGAGGATCTGGACGCTGTGCTCGATCTGCGCGCGATCTTCCAGCAGACCTTTCCGGAATTGGACCACGCCGCCATGCCTGCGCTTTTAAGGCCCGCCAAGGGCCGATATGGGCTGCGCGACTATGAGAAAGTGTTCTGTATCGACCATAAAGCGGAGAAAGACATCTACGAGATGCGCGGCATCGACCGCGCAAACGGTTGCATGATCATTGTCAGACCCGATCAATATGTGGCGCATATCCTGCCACTCGGTGCGCTGGCCGATTTGTCAGATTTCTTCGGTGAGGTCTTTATTGGTTAGGCGGGATGCCCACGGAAATATCCGCAAAACCATCGGCCTACATGCTTGTTTCATGCATTGGGGTATCGAATGAACCCTCGATAGTGATGCAGTCATCCAGATCAATCTCCGAGAAAAAGCTTTCCTGCTTGCAGGCTTGCGCTGTGAACGAGCCGCGGATGAAAGCCTCGCCCGCCACCAGCGACACGTCGTCGATTGTGATCTCGGGTGCGGTGCCTGTTTCGTCCATGATATAGAAAGCGGCGCGCATTCCCTCTGGCCAGTAGGACACGGTGGGTGGCATCATGGGACCGGCAAGCTCTGTGCCCTCCATCATCAGCTCGACGCTCAACACGTTGTGCATGATGCTATCCGCCTCGGGGTCGTGGGCCTGCACGGTGACGGTAGTCATCGGGCCGATGGCCATGAACTCGGCTGTCGCGGTACCCTCGGACGGTACTTCAAGTGTTTCACCGCGATAGGCCACACCGTCAATCGTCGCCTCGACCGTTCCGATAGCGTTGGTCTGTGCGGTGGCTGGCATACCCAACCCAAATACGACGACCAGTGATCCGGCAATCCTGTAAAATCCTGTCGTGAATGTCATTCAATACCTCCTTGCAATGATGACCACTCGTCTGGGGCGGTCATTTCCCCACTCCTTCCACGCATGGCCTTATTTTCGGCAGCGGCCCAAGCGACCGTTGCAAACGGTAAAGCAGGGCTGACGACAGGCCTATCGTCCTGCGCCGGATGTGGATCACGTATCTGGCCCCTTGCAGAGGCCAGCACGGTATGAGCAGTTTGGCCCGACGCCGCCGATTACTCAAGAGCGTGAGACGAATGAAATGACGATAACAGCCCGCTCGGGAACCTATCTCACTGTGCTGACCGTGTTGGGCCTGACGCATCTGCTCAACGATCTGATGCAATCCCTGATCCCCGCCGCCTATCCGATCCTGAGAGAGGCCTATCAACTCGACTTCGTCCAGATCGGCATGATCACCCTGACGTTTCAGGTGGCCGGTGCCCTTTTGCAGCCGGTGATCGGTATGATCACCGACAGGCATCCCGCGCCATATTCGCCGGTCGTGGGCATGATGTTCACGATGTCCGGGCTGGTCTGCCTTGCCTATGCGCCAAGCTATGCGATGATCCTTGTCTCGGTTGCCCAGATCGGTATCGGCTCGTCCATCTTCCACCCCGAGGCCACGCGGATGGCACGCTATGCCGCCGGTGGGCGGCAGGGGCTGGCGCAGGGCATGTTTCAAGTGGGAGGACAGGCGGGCGGTGCGCTCGGGCCGGTGTTTGCCGCGCTGATCGTGGTGCCTTGGGGGCAACCCAGCCTTGCATGGTTTGCCGTGATCGCCCTGCTCGCCATGGCGCTTCTGGGGTGGATCGGCAGCAAGCAGCGTCAGATCAGCACAGAGTTCGCGGCGATGCGGGCACGCGCCAGTCAGGGCGTCCAGCTCCAGCGCCACGCGCCGTTCACCATCGGCCTCGGTCTGGTGGTTCTCACGCTGCTGATGTTCGTCAAGAACGCCTATAGCGAGAGCTTCCGGTCGTTCTATACTTTCTATCTGATCGAGCGGTTCGGCCTGTCAATTCCCGCCTCGCAGTTGATGCTGTTCGTGTTTCTGCTGGCCGCCGCTGTGGGCGTACTGATCGGCGGCATCCTAGGCGACAGGATCGGTCGTTACAGGATCATCTGGTTCTCGATGGTGGGACCACTGCCACTGACGCTGATCCTGCCCTATGCGGATCTGTTCTGGACGGGCGTTCTGACCATCATGATCAGCCTGATCATGGCCAGCGCCTTTGCCTCCATCCTGATCTACGCGATGGATCTTCTGCCAGACCGGATTGGCCTGATCGGCGGGCTGTTCTACGGGCTGAACTTTGGCCTCGGGGGCATCGCTGCCGCATTTCTGGGCATGCTGGCCGACAGTTACAGCGTCGAGACGGTTTACCGCATCTGCTCCTTCCTGCCGCTTGCAGGGGTGCTGGCGTGGTTCCTGCCGCGGATCGACAAATCCGGCTGACGGCTGCCCGATCGGCTGCCTTGCGGCATGACTGCCCTTTGAGGCGTGACCCTTCCGCGTGGGTTACGCCGGTCGCCTGTCCAGAGCGTCAAGCACCTTGTCGGGTGTGGCGGGCATATCGTAGATCCGGATGCCCGCCGCGTTGTGGACGGCGTTCAGGATCGCCCCTGCCGCGCCGGAGATGGAGAGTTCACCCAAGCCCAACGCACCCAAAGGTCCGCCCCAGTCGTCCGGCGCATCCAGAAAATCGACAACGAGCGGCGGCACGTCTGCATTGGCCGGAATATGGAACTGGGCGAAGTCGCGGTTGACCACCGCGCCATCTCGCGGGTCGTGCTGCAACTCCTCCATCAGCGCCATGCCGATGCCCCAGATCAGCCCGCCATGACATTGGGACGTAGCTGTTTTGCGGTTCAAGATGCGCCCTGCCGAAAAGGTGCCGTGCATCTGCCGCACGCGGATTTCGCCCGTCACCTCGTTGACCGCGACCTCGGCGAAAATCGCACCACAGGTTGTGGTGCGGACTTTTTCCGATACGTCCCCGGCCTCGACCTCGCCATCCTCGCTCCAACCGTCCTGCGGCACCACCTCCGCCAGCGCGATCCGGCGGTTGCCGTGGATCGCATGCCCGTCTTTCAGGGTCAGATCATCCGACCCAGCATCCAGACTATCGGCGATCCTTTTGCGGAGCGCCCGACAGGCCAGCAGCACAGCAGTACCAGAGGACGCCGCCCCTGCCGATCCGCCGGAACCAAAGGCTGGCGGGAACGCGGTGTCACCAAGACGCACCTCCACGGCGGCCGGATCAAGCCCGATCATCTCGGTGGTGATCTGGCGCAGAATGGCGTAGCTGCCTGTGCCAAGATCGGTCTGGTCCGTCTCCACAACAGCGCCGTCACGCGTCAGCGTCACACGCGCCTGCGCCCCCACGGCGACATGACCACGGATCGCGGAGGCAAGCCCCTGCCCGATCCACCATTCGCCCTCCTGTGTGTGGCGCGGCGGGCGGTGCTGCCAGCCAAAGGCCTTGGCGCCTGCGTTCAACGTCTCCGCCAAGGGAAAGGACGAGAAGGGCAAGCCGGAAATCGGGTCCTTCTCCACGGTGTTTCTCAGACGCAGTTCTAACGGATCGAGGCCCGCAGTTTCGGCCAACTCGTCCAACGCCATCTCGAAAGCCGGTATCCCGATAGCCTCACCCGGCGCGCGCACCGATCCGGCGGCCATGCGGTGGATGCGGGCAATCTCATGCGTGATTTTCAGCTTGTCGGTCGCGTAAAACGCACGGTCCGCGCGGGCGATGGGTTCCGAGAACCCCTCTTCAGGCAGGTTCGAGACGCGGTATTCCTGCGCCGTGGCGCGGATGTTGCCTGCATCGTCGCAGGCAAGGCGGATGCGCTGGCGGGATTCCGAACGGCGCATCGTCGCCTCGAACACCTGCCTGCGGTGCATCACGACACTGACCGGACGGCCCAGACGCTTTGCGGCCAATGCGGCGGCCACAGCTTCTTGCGCGACACCCAGTTTCGATCCGAACCCGCCGCCCACATAGGGGGCGAGCAGGCGGACGTTCTCGACAGGTATATCAAGCGCTTTCGCCAGGCTCTGGCGGTTGAATTTCAGCATCTGCAGCCCGCCGCGCAGGGTCAGGTGGTCCCCCTCCCACGCGGCAATCGCCGCATGCGGCTCCATCGGGGCCGATGTCAGTGACGGTGTGATGACCGTAAGATCCACCTTGGATGCGGCCGCGTCCCACGTCTCTTGCCAGCCGTCATCGGCGCGCTGTTTGTCCTCGGGCGTCTCTACCGTAGTGGCGGTCGCGGGATCAAGGTCGTGGCTGACGGGTGTGATCTGCGGATTATAGGCCAGCGCGGCATGCCATGCGTCCTCAAACCGCTCCGCCACGATCAGGGCAGTCGGTTGCCCTGCATAGGCAACGCCATCAGCGGCGGGAGGGGCGGTGGTGACAGCACCCTGTGCCGGATTGCGCGGGATGCCGTCGGTGAGCACCAGCAACACGCCTGGCATAGCCTTCAACGCCTCAAGGCGATGGTCGGTGAGCGCTCCGGTCTCCCGCGCGCGCGCCAGCACACCATGCACCATCCCGTCCAGCCGCACATCAGCGGCATATTCGGCCTGCCCTGTCACCTTGAGCGGGCCTTCGGGCCGGTCCAGCCCGCGCCCAATCGCGCCTTGGGCCGCGCGGTCCAGCAAGGCTTCGCGTGAGGGTCCATCGAGTTTGAATGTCTCGGTCATGTGCAGGCCTCCCGCAGAACCGCAGCCAGCAAACGCTGCACCATGGTGATTTTGAAATCATTGCCACCGTGGCCGGTGGCGCTGCTCACCAGCAATTCCGCCGCCTGCGCGAACAATTTTTCCGACGGCTGCTGACCGATCAAAAGCTGCTCGACAGCCGGATCGCTCCACGGGCGCGGCGCTACACCGCCAAAGGCCAGCCCGACAGCAGCGATCTTGCCATCCTGCATTCGCAGCACTGCGCCTACCGAGACCAGCGCAAAGGCATAAGAGGCGCGATCCCTGATTTTGCGGTAGATCTGCGTGTCTCCCGTTGGCGGTGGAAGGATCACAGCCGTCACCAGATCGCCCGGTGCAAGACAGGTCTCGCGATGCGGCGTGTCGCCGGGCAGATGGTAGAAATCGTCCATCGCAACAAGACGCGCCGCCCCGTCGGCCCCTGTGACTTCGATCCGCGCGTTCAAGGCGCGCAAGGCCACGGCCATGTCGGACGGATGCGCGGCTATGCAGTGCTCGGAAACGCCCAGCACAGCGTTCATGCGGTTGGGGCCATCCTTCGCAGCGCAGCCCTTGCCCGGCTCACGCTTGTTGCAGGCGGCAGAAATATCCTGAAACCACGCGCAGCGGGTGCGTTGCAACAGATTGCCGCCCACCGATGCCTTGTTGCGGATCTGGCCGGAGGCCCCCGCAAGAATGGCCCGCGCCAGCAGGGGATAACGCTGCCGGACATCCGCATCCGCCGCAACGGAGCTATTGCTGACCATAGCGCCGATCCGCAAGCCGCCGTCTTGTGTTTGCCCGATCCCCTGCAATGGCAAACGCGAGATATCCACCAGACGGGCGGGCGTGCTCACTTCCAGCTTCATCAGATCCACGATATTGGTACCGCCCGCAATATAGCTGGCACTGTCTTCCCGCGCCTCCGCGGTTGCTTCGGCCACATCCCCTGCCCTGCGATAATCGAACGGTCTCATTCGGGAGCCTCGCGATCTGACAGCGAGGTTGCCGCGACCTCTTCAATGGCCGCGACGATACCGGGATAACAGGCGCAGCGGCACAGATTGCCGCTCATCCGTTCGGCAATCTCGGCGCGGCTTTGTTGCGGGGCGGTCAGGTTGTCGCTGACGTGGCTGGCCCAGCCTTCGCGCAATTCAGTCAACATGGCGGTGGCCGAGACCAACTGGCCAGAGGTGCAGAAGCCGCATTGGAACCCGTCATGCGTGATGAAGGCGGATTGCAGCGGCGAAAGGTTATCCAACGTGCCCAGCCCTTCGACCGTGGTGATCTCGTCCCCGTCATGCATGACAGCCAGTGCCAGACAAGCGTTGATGCGCTGTCCGTTGACCAGAACGGTGCAGGCCCCGCATTGGCCGTGATCGCAGCCCTTTTTGGTGCCGGTCAGATTCAGATCGTGCCGCAACGCATCCAGCAAAGTGGTGCGTGGGTCCAGATCAACGGCGCGGTCTTCACCATTGACGGTCAAATTCAGGCGCATCTCGGTCCTTTCTTTTACCCCCAACGCATCAGCGGGCCGCCTGTTCCCAGCGTGTTTGCGCTGCGCGGCGGGCCGCGCGATTGCCTCCGTCGCATTCCCGGTCGTGTGGTGACGACGCCTGCAGCCCCGCTGAGAATGCTCGATGCCCGACAGTCGTTTTCTGTCGTTCACAGGGCGCACAGAGAGGAACCACCTCCAAATTGGCTGCTTTTTGCCCACAGCATCGAGGGATTCCAGCATTCTCATGCCGGAATCGCGGCCAGAGATGCGCCGCTGCATCCGCCGGGCGCCGTGCGCGTTAGTCTGTACTTGCCTAAGCGAAAAGGAGAACAAAGATGAGTTATCGTGATTTATCGTGATCATGACTATCACTCTCCCACCGGCACGCATCCGGTCGGAGGCCACGAAACAGCAGGCGGCTCTGGTTGGGGTATCGCGTTCGTGCTGGTTATCCTTGTAGGTATTCTGGGCCTCGCCATTGTTTTTGGCCCGCAGGGTGATCCGGCGACCACCGGGAACAACGTTCCCGCCGTACAGCAAACCGCACCCGCAGCGGGTGGCGAACTTGCACCGGCCTCGCCGCAGCCGATGGATTGACCCTCGTCTTTCGAGAACTGACCCCTCATTTTGGTACCCGGCAGCAGCCCCGCGCTTCTGCCGGGTTTAAGTATGATCTTGCTGGCCTTATCGCAGCGGAACCGGCACACCATGTGAAAGGTTGGAAAGAAACATTCATGAGGAGCACTTCGTGATGCCATCAGGCCGTAAATTCACGTGGACCGGCATACTGGCCGCAACACTCGCCATCCTTTCGGCGCCAACCACAGTTCATGCGCAAAGCGGTACTGTCGTCGAGCGAATGCTTGCACGGGAAAACCCGTGTCAGGCCCTACGGGTCAACATGCTGGGCATGAATGTCGCCATAGACCGCCTCGACGCGGTGGAGGTGACCTCGGTTGAGATGTCGATAGAGCGCGACAACCTGATTGTGGAGCTTCTGGGCCGTTTGTCCTGCAGCACCGGCAGCAACTCCATGGCGCGGGGCGACATTCAGGCCTCGGTCCGGCTGTTCGCGTCGATGGACCTTGCGACCTGTACAGACCCGGTTGCCAGTGTTTCGCTGAGTAATATTACGGGGTCTTTCGGTGAGGTGGTGCAGGGATTTCAGCCGGAACTCGAAGCCGCGATGACGAGCGAATTATCGCGCCAGCTTGTTGCGGAATGCCGGGCATTCACTGCCCTGCCCTGAGCCCGCATGCTCCCTATTCCTCTAACGCCACTGCCCTACGGGATTGCTTCCGCGCCCCGCGTCTGTTGCGTCTTTCGCCGTCCCATGCGAGCAGCGCGGGGGTCAGCAGCACGGTAATCAAGGTGGAAAACACCAGCCCGCCGACAATTGCGGTGGAAAGCTGAATCCAGAATTGCCCGGAGGGTGCCCCGAAATAGAAATCGCGCGCGAAAAAATCGACCGTCAGGCCGAGGACCATCGGCATAAGGCCGACAATCGTGGTGATCGCTGTGAGAAGCACCGGACGAAAGCGCTCGGCCCCGGCTTGCAATGCGGCCTCCGTCGGGCCGCTGCCTGCCGCGCGATGCTCGTTATAGGCGTCGATCAGAACGATATTGTTGTTCACCACAATCCCCGCCAGCGCGACGATGCCGATCCCGCTCATCACAACTGAAAACGGCTCTTGCCGGATGACGAGAGCCAGCAGCACCCCCGCCACCGAGAACACGATCGCGCTGAGCACCACGAAAGCCTGAAAGAAGCTGTTGAGCTGTGTAAGCAGGATCAGGAACATCAGGAAGATAGCAAGGACAAAGGCCAGAGCGAGGAATTCCACGGCCTCCTCCTGATCCTCGATCTCACCTGCGAAGCGCAGGCTGACGCCTTCGGGAAATTCTGCTGCCGTAAACATCTGCTGAAGGGCGGCGATCTCGTCCGCAGCGGTTGTGGCCCCTACGAGACCTGCCGTAATCGTCTGGACGTTCCTGCCGTCGACACGGTTGATCACAGCGGCGGAGGGCAGCGGTGCCAGTGTCACGAAATTCGAGATGGGCACCATACCGGCGGGCGAGGACACCCGGAGGTTGGCAAGTTCCGAGAATGTGCGGTCCTCGGCGGGATAGCGCAGGCGGATATCAACCTCGTCGGGTGCAAAGTCCGGCAGGAAGGTGCCCAGAACAACACCGCGCGTCAGAAGCTGGACAGTGGTCCCCAGCGTCTCGATATCCACGCCGTAAAGCGCCGCCTGTTCACGGTCCACCTGCAGCCGCAACTCGATCCGTTCGGGGGGCACATCGCTGGCAATATCCACAAACGTGCCACGCTCCTGCATGATGTCCTGCACCTGCCGCGCTGCCTGCGGAAGCAGGGCACGGTCTGCGGAAGATATCTCGATCTCGATCGGGCGGCCCGCGCCCGGCCCGGCCTCCTGCGCCTCGACCTGCACGCTGATGCCTGCGATCTCTTGCGTCTGTGCGCGGATGTCGTCGATGAGGGCCGTTGCGGCGCGGCGGGTGCGCCAGTCGGCGAAATCAATCTGGATCGTGCCGATCACGTCGGGGCTGACGTTGCTGGCAAGCCGGTCTTCGACAGAGCCGATGGTGCGGGCATAGACGCTCTCGATACCCTCCGCCCCGATGATGCGGTTCTCTACGAGCCGCACAAGCCGGTCCGCCTCCCAGACCGACAGATTGCCATCCGCGCGGATCTGGACCTGCGCGCGGTCAGGTTCGATCTCGGGAAAGAAGGCGACACCGCGCCCGAGCGTGCCGTAGATCATCAGCGCCATGACAAGGGCCAGCAAGCTCAGCCCGATAGCAAGACCGGGGCGGCCAATCATGTAGGACAGCGTCTTGTCGTAAAAGGCCGGACGCACGGCGGTGCCACCATCTGCCTGTCGCGGCGGGTGCCCTGCCCCCACAAGGCTGCCGATGAGCGGCACGAAAATCAGCGCCAGCAGCAGCGATGCACCCAGCGTCACCACCACGGTCGCAGGCAGGTAGAACATGAACTGCCCCGCCACCCCCGGCCAGAACAACAGCGGCACGAAAACGGCAAGTGTCGTCCCGACCGATGCGGTAATCGGCCATGACATGCGCTGCGCCGCGCGCATGAACGCCTCGCCCCTTGGCTTGCCCTCGGCACGGTGTCGCTCTGCAAGCTCCACCACCACGATTGTGCCGTCGACCAGCATACCGATCACAAGGATAAGCCCGAACAGCACCACGATATTCAACGTAAAGCCCATCAGGGCGATTGCCAGAATACCAATCGCGAAGGAACCGGGGATCGCGATAGCGACAAGCAGCGATGCCCGCAGCCCCAAGGCAAGGATCGTTGTCAGCATGACCAGCAGGATCGCGAGGATGACGTTATTCTCAAGATCGCCAAGCAGTGTTTCGATGTCGTCCGCCTGATTTTGCAGATAGGCCACGCTGACCGCTTCGGGCCAGTCCGCGCGCATGTCCTCGACCTCGGCCTGCACCGCCGCCACGACATCGATGATATTCGCCCCAGCGGTCTTGCTGATATCCAGCGCGACTGTCGGCTGTCCGTCGATCCGCGCAAAGCTGTCGGGGTCGAGATAGGTCTGGCGCACCTCTGCCACATCCTGCACACGCACAACGGTCCCCTCGGCCACCCGCACCGGAATGGCCAGAACATCGCTGATCGACCGGATCGTGCCGGGGATCGACACACCGATCCGGCCTGCGCCGGTATCGAACGCGCCAGCGGCGACAAGCTGGTTGTTGCTCTGCACGGCCTGCGCGATCTCGCCGGTGGAAATGCCGTAGGACTGGATGGAAAGCGGGTCCACGATGATCTCCAGAAGATCCTCGCGGTCACCTGTCAGCTCCGCCTGAAGTACGCCGGTAATTGCCTCCAGCCGCTCTTCAAGCGAGCGGGCCAGCCCGATCAGTTCGCGTTCCGGCACCGCACCGGACAGGGCCACGGTCAGGATCGGAAACAGGGCCACATCAACCTCGCGGACAACGGGCGGGTCTGCGCCGGCTGGCAGATCGGGGGCGACATTATCCGTCTCGTCGCGCACAGATTGAAGGGCCGCGTCCTGATCAAAGCCCGGCAAAAACTCCAGCGTCAGCGTTGCAAAGCCTTCGCCCGCGCGCGCGGTCATCGTATCAAGGCCCTGTAGCGTCTGGAGTTGCCGTTCCAGCGGTTCGACCAGCAACCGCGCGCTATCCTCTGCGGTGATGCCCGGATAGGTGACATTGACCGTGAAGATCGGGATGTCGATCTCCGGCGCGGCCTCTTTGGGGATCGTGACATAGGAATACGCCCCGCCAAGCAGAAGAAGCGTCAGCAGGAGAAGCATTGTGCGGGTGCGACTGAACGCGGCGGCGATGAGTGCATACATGTCGCTACTCGCCGGATATGGCGCTGTCGGTGCCCGTGGCAGATCCGTCGCCCATGGTGCCGACAGGGTCCGGCGATGCAGCGGCGGCGTTCTCTGGCGTGTTGATCTCGCCCAGATATTCGGGCGGTGTGTCCCGGACCTGCACCTGCTGGCCCGTTACCAACGCGCCTTGGCTGATTGTCACAACGCGCGCCCGCTCCGGCAGGCCCGTCGCCCAGATGCCGCCCGCTTCCGCGCCAACCACCTCGATGGGCGCAAAGGTGATGCGGTCTTCCTCGTCGACAAGATGCACACCGAGACGCCCCTCGGAATCCAGCCGCCCCAGCGCAGGCGACAGACGATGCGCGGCAACGGTCGCATAGGGAATGACAACTTCGGCGCTCATACCGGAGGGCCAAGCGCCATCCGGATTGGCAATCTCGACCTCGACACGGAATGTGCGGGTCTCGGCGCTGGCGACAGGCGACACAAAGCTGATCGCGCCCTCTGCCGTGCCCCCGCCGATGAAACGGACACGTGCGGGCATGCCTGAGCGGACATTGCCGATACTGCCCTGCTGGACCTGCACCACAGCCACAAGCGGGTCATTGTCCACAATCTCGGCCACCTCGCCACCTGCTGAGACCAGCGCGCCCACGTCGGCGAAAACCTCGTTCACAATGCCACCGCTCGGTGCCGTCAGGCGGGTGTAGGTGATCTCAAGCTCGACCGCGCGCAACTCGGCCCGCGCCGCCTCAAGCTGTGCAAACCGCGTCTGTGCCTCGGCTTCCGGTGAGATACCCTGATCCGCGAGCTGGCGGGCCGCGTCATAGTCGCGTTGCGCCGCTGCCAGTTGCGCCTCAGCGCGGGCAAGTCGGGCCTCGCGATCATCGGTCGAGAGCCTGCCCACAACCTCGCCTGCCTCAACCTGTGTGCCTGCCGAGACTATCTCTTCGACAACACCCTGCACCCGCGCCCGCAATGTAGCGATCTGGGCCGGACGGACATCGCCATAGAGCGTGAGTTCGCGCACGATCTCCTCGGCCTCGCTCCAGCTTGCGGCAACAGCAGGCAGCCCCTGCCCGGCCTGTTCCGCCTGCCCGCCATCGACGGGAGCAGTTTCATCCGGCCCCAGAAAGCCGCTCCCGATCCACAATGCGACAAGGGCAATGATTGCTAAAAAGACCAGCGTTGTGGCATTGAGCCAGCGAGCCATACGGGAACCTCGATTTTCGCCAGCAAAATAGTGCGACAGTTTCCGAACCCCTGAACTGTGGGAAGGTTCCGGTTTTGCTGTTGATCTGCGTTGCCGGGAGGCCTTGATTGCAAATCGACGCAGGACCTAATCCGTGCGCGTCTGGATCCCGCAGGGCTGCCGTGCCGGCAGTTCCTGTGCATTTCGTGCCTCAGGGCCGACCGGTTTGCCCAGATCTTATAAATCCGGGCCGTAATCTCTTCGATCGGCATGACTTCGGCGCAATCTATTCGACGTTGGGACAACTGGCGGATAAGGCTCCGCGGTTCTGCAGTGTCCTGAGATGCGACGCGGGGCGCGACCATCTGCGTCTACCCATTGCGGGCAAGCCATTGGACCGCGTGGCTGGATAGGCCTATTATGCGCATAGTGCATCCGCACGGTCCCTTCCACATGTGACCGTTCGCAGAAAGGGTCTCCACCCGGACGTTTACGTAGTTGCAGTGAACGGCAAGAATGTGCCGCATAGCTGCCCTATCGCGACCCGCTACGACAGTTGCCCAATGGCCTTCCTTTCGGACAGAACTTAAGCTTCCTAGAATAAACATCGCAGCTGGTGCCTGTTGACGTATGTCCAGCACTGACACTCCGTGTTAACTGGGCGGCTAATTTTGGCGAGATGGCAATGAGCAAGATCCCTTTTTGGAAAATCAAACGCGAACTGCATCGGTTGCGCCGTGAAGGCGGAGGCTTCTTGAGAGAGTTGCCACGCAAACTCTATTTCCGCCGCTACTACGACCTAGTCAGCAGCAAAGCGATCCGCCGCACAAAAGGTAAAACTTACCTGAAACGCGAGGTAGCGATTTATCTGATCTTTCCCGAAAATGGCGTGCTCGAATCGCATATCTTTATGTTGCGGGAATTGCAGCGAGATGGGATCGACACGGTTGTTGTCTCGAACTTACCATTGACCGACAACGACAGAGACCGGCTTCTGGAAACAGCAGCAAGGATCATCGAACGTCCCAATGTCGGCTATGATTTCGGGGGCTATCGGGATGGGATGCTCGATATTGCAGGACTACTCCCCGACTTGGATAGGGTGTGGCTGCTTAACGATTCCGTCTGGATGGTTTCGCAATCGATCAGTTGGTTCGCGCAAGCTAGAGCGCTGAATAAGGACTTCACCGGCGCGACTTCCAGCTTTTCGATCTTGCGCAAAACTTTGTGGGGCGCCAGACGCTTCGATGCCACAGACTACCGCAATATCGTCTGGCGTCACCAACCGGAGAACCGGAACTTCCATTACGGTTCTTACGCCCTGTGCATAGGCAAGGCCATTTTGCAAGACCCCCGGTTTCTCGACTATTGGCGCAAGCTTGAGATACGGAATGGCAAGAAACACACCGTCAGACGGGGCGAGATCGGTCTCAGCCAATGGGCGCTACGCCATGGTTACAGTCACGGTGCGACGCATGAGATCGACCGCCTCCCCCAAGAGCTAGCTAAGCTTTCGGACGCAGAGCTTGATCAAACCGCGCGGGAGCTGATCTTGTTCAAAGATACGGCATTAGCAGGGATCAGTCCGAGTGTCTTGTTGACTGACACATCTAGCGTTGCTGGACGCGCAGAACGAATGGGTTTAATCCTGACGGCAGTCGCCCGCCACGGTAGCGCCTATGCGCTAGCTCTGTATAACCTGCGGCACACGACATTTCCGTTTCTCAAAAAATCGCCTCTTTGGCTGTCCTCAGACGGGCCGGCTTCCATGTTGAAGCTAGCCGAGGACATCTCAACACCACCGACCGCACATATCGCAGCGGAAGCCCACCAGCTTTGCGATCGCCTAAGGTGAGTTGTAAAGCACTTTGGCAAATAACAGGCGTACCGAAAAACTGAACACTGACAGGGAAAAGCGCGTGTCCTTGCAACAATAAGCCCGCGCTCCAACAGAAGGCTCCGGATCTGGTTGCTCAGCGAGGTGCATTCGCGACGAGACGATCGCGCACCCGATGAAGCGTCTAGACGTCGAGCAGCTCATCGCTCTCGAGTTTGGTGCAGCGGGATTGCTGAACAGTCTTCCTCCTGCGCAATGAAACCGGCCGATTGTCACCGCCTGCCGCAGGGCGGTCTGATGGCCTAAGACACGTGCATAGCGAGGTCGTTAATGACGTCTCTTATGCGCGGAGGGGGCATGCGGGGCGAAATTCTGGGAGTCGAGCGGCGGCGGCGTTGGGATGACGACGAGAAGTTGGCGATTGTCAGCGCGGTCGGTGTGACGGTGACGCAAGTTGCGCAGCGCCACGAGGTGACCCGGCAACAGATTTATGCTTGGCGTCATGAGTTGAAGCGGAAAGGCCTCTAGTCACCGTATGCAGGGGCGCTGTTCCTGCCAGTTGACGCGCCATCCATTCCGGATCTGCCCGCAGTGACCAATCCCGTGCCTTCTGTCTGGATTGAGCTTCGTCTGGCGAAGGGGCGCGTGCTGCGGTTCGAGAGCGATATTGCTGAGGCAGCGCTGACACGACTGATCCGCGCGGTGGCCGAGGCATGATCGGGCCGGGCACCGGTGTTCAGGTCTATCTGGCTTGTGGCGCGACAGATATGCGCAAAGGGATAGCGTGTTTGGCGGCGGTGGCGCAGGATGTGCTGCGCCAGAAGCCAACGGGCGGCGCGGTGTTTGCGTTTCGTGGACGCAAGGGTGACCGGTTGAAACTG
>JBLRWK010000010.1:0-84190 GCA_047921295.1 Rhodobacterales bacterium | reverse complement strand
AACGCCAGTTCCAGCGACTGGCTGGCGTTCAGGCGCGGATCGCAGGCGGTGTGGTAGCGGTCCGACAGATCCTCGTCACTGACCGCGCGCAGGCCGCCGGTGCATTCGGTCACATCCTGCCCCGTCATCTCGAAATGCACACCGCCGGGGATCGTGCCCTCGGCTTTGTGCACGGCGAAGAACTCGCGCACCTCGCGCAGCACGGCATCAAAGGGACGTGTCTTGTAGCCGCTGGAGGATTTGATCGTATTGCCATGCATCGGATCGCAAACCCACAGCACCTCCGCCCCCTCGTCGCGCACTGTCTTGATCAGGCGCGGCAGATGCTCTGCCACCTTGCCCGCACCGAAGCGCGCGATCAGCGTCAGGCGGCCCTGCTCGTTCTGCGGATTGAGCTTTGCCATCAACACCTTGAGGTCGTCCGATGTCATCGACGGCCCGCACTTCAGCCCGATCGGGTTGAGCACACCACGGCAATATTCCACATGCGCGCCATCCGGCTGGCGGGTGCGGTCGCCGATCCAGACCATATGGCCGGACCCTGCCAGCCATTTACCCGAGGTGGTATCAAGCCGCGTCAGCGCCTCTTCATATTCCAGCAACAAAGCCTCGTGGCTGGTGTAGAAATCGACCGTCTGCAGCGTATGGGCCTGCTTGCTGTCGATGCCCGCCGCCTTGATGAAATCCAGCGTGTCGCTGATCCGGTTGGCCATATCGCGGTATTTCGCGGCCTTCTCGCCCTCGGTGAAGCCCAGTGTCCAGCTATGGACCTGATGCACATCGGCATAGCCGCCCGTGGAAAAGGCGCGCAGCAGGTTCAGCGTGGCGGCCGCCTGCAGATAGGCCTGCAACATGCGCTGCGGATCGGGCTGGCGCGCCTCGGCTGTGGCGGCCAGATCGTTGATGATGTCCCCACGGTAGGACGGCAGTTCCAGCCCGTCGATCATCTCGGTCGGCGCGGAACGCGGCTTGGCGAACTGGCCCGCCATGCGGCCCACCTTCACCACCGGCACCTTGGCGCCATAGGTCAGCACCATCGCCATTTGCAGCATCACCTTGAACGTGTCGCGGATCGCATTGGCGCTGAACTGCTCGAAGCTTTCGGCGCAATCGCCGCCCTGCAACAAAAACGCCTCGCCGCGCGCGGCCTCGCCCAAAGCGGCCTTGAGCTTGCGCGCCTCACCGGCAAAAACCAGCGGCGGATATTTCGACAGCTGCGCCTCGACCGTCCCCAATGCGGTCGCGTCGAGATAGTCGGGCATCTGGACCCGCGGGCGGTTGCGCCAATCGGTTTTTTGCCACTCGGTCATGTCTGTCATCTCCGCAAAACTACGTTCGTCGCGCCTTCTATACAAAAGCCGCAGCCTGCATGCCACAGGGGATTTGCCACTCTGCGGCCGCGGGCGACGCAAACAGGTCGCGAATTGGCGCGATTGCACCCCAGAACGCCGCTGCGGCCCTTGATGCGGACCAGCAAAGCTGTTCAATTATCCGGCAACCCCGATGGAGCGCTTTATTCATGTCTTCGCCCCGCCAGATGGCCAAGGAAACGGCCCAAGCCGCTGCACCGCGGCGTTTTGTTTTTGTGCTGCTCGAGAACTTCACCCTGCTCAGCTTTTCCTCGGCCCTTGAAAGCCTGCGGATCGCGAACCGGACGCTGGATTACGACGCCTATCGCTGGATGCTGATTGGCGAAGGCGGCACGGGAGTCAAATGCTCGGCGGGCGTTGAATTTCAGGTGGATGCGGATCTCACCGACCTGTCGCGCGACGATGTCGTCGTGGTTTGCGGCGGTGTCGATGTGCAGCGGGCGACGACGAAGAAAGTTATCTCTTGGCTGCGTCGCGAGGCCCGCAAGGGCATGTTGCTGGGCGGGCTTTGTACTGCCAGCTACGCGCTGGCCAAGGCCGGATTGCTGGACGGCAAGCGCGCCACGATCCACTGGGAGAACCAGGACAGCTTTGCCGAGGAGTTCGAGGAGGTCAATCTGACCAAATCCGTCTTCGTGGTCGACGGCAACCGCTTCAGCACGGCGGGCGGGATCGCCTCGATCGATCTGATGCTCAAGCTGATCGCGGATGATCACGGCGAGGATACGGCCAACCTGGTGGCGGACCAGTTCATCTATTCCGCCATCCGCACCGATCAGGATACGCAGCGCCTGTCTGTGCCCACGCGGATCGGCGTGCGCCATCCCAAGCTGAGCCGTGTCATCCAGATGATGGAAGGCCATATCGAGGAGCCGATCAGCCCATCCATTCTGGCGCGCGACGTGGGCATGTCCACGCGGCAGCTGGAGCGATTGTTCCGCCGCTATCTCAGCCGCAGCCCCAAGCGCTATTATATGGAGCTGCGCCTGTCCAAGGCGCGCAACCTGCTGATGCAGACCGATATGAGCGTGATCAACGTGGCTTTGGCTTGCGGTTTTGCTTCGCCCTCGCATTTCTCGAAATGCTACCGCGCGCATTACGACACCACACCCTACCGCGAGCGCGGCAGCCACGCGACGCGGCTGTCGATCTGACGGCGCAAACTGCGAGTATTACTTCGTGCAACTAAGGGGCGACGCGGTAGACCGTGCCGCGCCGCTCGGAGATGAACCAGAGCGATCCGTCGGGGGCTTGCCGGATATCGCGTACCCGCGCGGTTTCGCGCGCCGAAAGACGCTCCGCCTCGGTCAGGGGTGTACTGCCCAGCGGATCACCGTCCAGCCGCGCGATATAGTCGAACTTCAGCGAGCCGACGAACATCTGCCCCTGCCAGGCAGGCCAAAGATCGCCCGTATAGATCGCCATGCCGGAAGGGGCCATCGACGGGTCCCAGTAGAGCGCGGGTTGCTCCATGCCTTCTTTCGCGGTGCCCTCGCCGATCTTTCCGCCGGAATAGTGCCGTCCGTAGGAAATGACAGGCCAGCCGTAATTGGCCCCTGCCCGCACGAGGTTCACCTCGTCGCCGCCACGCGCACCATGTTCATTGAGCCACAGGTTCCCGTCACCGTCCAGCGTCGCGCCCTGCGCGTTGCGGTGCCCGTAGGACCAGATTTCCGGCAAAGCGCCCGCCGTCGCCACGAACGGATTGTCGGAAGGCACCGTCCCGTTGCGGTTGATACGCACAACTGTGCCGTTGTGGTTGCCCAGATCTTGCGCGGTCTCAGGGCTGCCTCTGTCACCAATCGTGAGGAACAGCGCCCCGTCCGGTGCTTCGACGATGCGGCCCCCGAAATGCCGCCCCCCCGATGATCCCGGCGCCATCTCGAACATCAGCCGCAGATTCTCCAGCCGCGTGCGGTCATCCGACAGGCGCGCGATGGCCATTGCCGTGCCCTCGCCCGAACCTTGCGGCTTGGCGAAGCTGAAAATGATCTCTCCGGTGCGGTCAAAATCGCGGGGCACCAGCAGGTCGAGCAGACCGCCCTGCCCGCCCACACGGATTTCCGGCAGGCCGGTAATCTGCTGGCGCTGCCCCTGCGGCGTAACGCGCCACAACCGACCCTCGCGTTCGGTCACAAGAAAGCTGCCGTCGGGCAGGAAACCCACGGACCAAGGTGTCTGGAACCCGTCTGCCATCGGTGTCACGGTCAGTTGTCCGGCCTGACTGTTCAATGCATAGGCAGGCGAGTGCTGCGCAAGCGGGCTGGCGAGAATGACGCAAAGCAAAGGGATGAAAAAGGCGCGGCGCATGGGCAATCTCCTGTTTGACCTGACAAAGCCTAGCACGCCCGCGCCGGTGTCGATGCCGCAGCGGCATCACAAAAAGTCGCATTCCGGTGATCGCGCGTCTCGCATTGCGCTTTTCTTTTTGAACAAGTGGCAATATCGTGAAGGCCGGACTTTGGTTCCAATATGGGAGAATATCATGAAAAAACTGCTTTTGGCCACGGCCGCGACCGCTTTGATGGCGGGTTCGGTATCGGCACAGGAGATCAAGATCGGCATCATTCTGGGCTTCACCGGCCCGCTGGAATCGATCACGCCGAGCATGGCCGCCGGGGCCGAGCTGGCGATTGCCGAGATCAACGAAGCGGGCACGCTGCTGGATGGGGCCAATGTCACCTCCGTGCGCGCGGACTCGACCTGTATCGATGCAAGCGCCGCGACCGCCGCGGCAGAGCGTCTGATCACATCCGAGAACGTCAACGCCATCATGGGCGCGGATTGCTCGGGCGTGACAAGCGCCATCCTACAGAACGTGGCGCGCCCCAACGGCGTTGTGATGATCTCGCCCTCCGCCACATCGCCCGGCTTCACCACCGCCGAGGATGACGGCCTGTTCTTCCGTACAGCCCCCTCTGACGCGCGTCAGGGTGTTGTGATGACCGAAGTCATCATGGACCGCGGAATCACTTCGGTTGCCGTGACCTATACCAACAACGACTACGGCAAAGGCCTGGCCGATGCGTTCGAGGCGGCCTTTGTCGAAGCGGGCGGCACCGTGACGATCAACGTCAGCCATGAAGACGGCAAAGCCGACTATTCCTCCGAAGTGGCCTCGCTGGCCTCTGCCGGTGGTGACGTGCTCGTCGTGGCCGGTTACACCGATCAGGGCGGCAAGGGCATCATTCAGGCAAGCCTCGATTCTGGTGCTTTCGACACGTTCGTTCTGCCCGACGGCATGGTCGGCCAGCAGTTGGTGGATGATATCGGTTCGGGCCTGAACGGTTCGTTCGGCCAGTATCCCGGCACCGACAGCGCAGGCGCGGAAATGTTTCAGGAACTGGCGACAGCCGCCGGATTTGAAGGCACATCGGCTTTCGCACCCGAAAGCTATGACGCGGCAGCCCTGATCCTGCTGGCGATGGAAAAGGCCGGTTCTTCCGCTTCGGCCGATTTCAAAGACCATGTGATGGATGTGGCCAACGCCCCCGGCGAGGAAATCTTCCCCGGTGAACTGGCCAAGGCAATCGAGATCCTGAAAGCTGGCGGCGACATCGACTATGTCGGCGCAACAGCGGTCGAACTGATCGAGCCCGGCGAATCCGCGGGCAACTACCGCGAGATCGAAATCAAGGATGGCGTGATCGAGACCGTGAAGTTCCGGTAAGCTGACGCAGCGACAACGAGCGGCGCGGGGGCTTCCCCCGCGCCGTTTGCATAAGATAAAGGCACGCAAAAATAACAGTGCCGGGGGAGATGCTATGATCAAGGTCGACAACGTCGTGAAGACGTTTGGCGGGTTCCGTGCCGTGGACGGTGCCTCGCTCGAAATACAGCAAGGTGCCATCACCGGGCTGATTGGTCCCAACGGGGCCGGAAAAACCACGCTTTTCAATGTGATTGCGGGTGTCCTGACGCCGACATCTGGCAAGGTCACGATGATGGGCGAGGACATTACCGGCCTGCCGCCGCATACATTGTTTCACAAGGGTCTGCTCCGCACCTTCCAGATCGCGCATGAATTCGGCTCCATGACCTGCCGCGAGAACCTGATGATGGTGCCGGGCAACCAGTCGGGCGAGACTTTGTGGAACACATGGTTCGGCCGCAAGCGCATCGCCGAGGAAGAACGCGCCCTGCGCGCCAAAGCCGACGAGGTCATGGAGTTCCTGACCATCGGCCATCTGGCCGACCAGAAGGCCAGCCAGATTTCGGGCGGTCAGAAAAAGCTGCTGGAACTGGGCCGCACCATGATGGTGGATGCCAAGATCGTCTTTCTCGACGAGGTCGGCGCGGGCGTGAACCGCACGCTTCTCAATACGATCGGCGATGCGATTGTCCAGCTTAACAAAGAGCGTGGCTACACCTTCGTGGTCATCGAACATGACATGGATTTCATCGGACGGCTCTGTGATCCCGTGATCTGCATGGCCGAGGGCAAGGTGCTGGCACAAGGCACTCTGGCCGAGATCAAGGCCAACGAGCAGGTGATCGAGGCCTATCTGGGCACCGGCCTCAAGAACAAGGACATGGTGGGCGCATGAGCAGTTCCAACCCCTATCAGGATGATCGCGGCAACAAGGACCGCTCGATCACCAACCCCGCCGGACAGGGCAGCCCGATGCCGCGCAACAAAAGCGGCAAGGTCACATCCGCCCCCGGCGGCCCCTTTCTGATCGGCGAGAACATGACCGGCGGCTACGGCAAAGGCCCCGATATCCTGCATGATTGCACCATCTCGGTGGAGCGCGGCGAGATTGCGGTGATCGTCGGCCCCAATGGCGCGGGCAAATCCACGGCGATGAAAGCCGTGTTCGGGATGCTTGAGGTCCGCTCGGGCCGCGTGCTGCTGGACGGCGAGGACATCACCCAACTCACCCCGCAGGACCGCGTGGTCAAGGGCATGGGTTTCGTGCCGCAGACCAGCAATATCTTTACCTCGCTCACCGTCGAGGAAAATCTGGAGATGGGCGCGTTCATCCGCACCGATGATTTCCGCGATACGATGGCGCAGGTCTATGACCTGTTCCCGATCCTCAAGGAGAAGCGCCGCCAGCCCGCAGGCGAATTGTCCGGCGGCCAGCGCCAGCAGGTGGCCGTGGGCCGCGCGCTGATGACCAAGCCCAAGGTGCTGATGCTGGACGAGCCCACCGCAGGCGTCTCGCCCATCGTGATGGACGAATTGTTCGACCGCATCATCGAAGTGGCACGCACGGGTATCCCGATCCTGATGGTCGAGCAGAATGCCCGTCAGGCGCTGGAAATCGCCGACAAGGGCTTTGTCCTTGTGCAGGGGCGCAATGCCTTCACCGACACCGGCAAGGCCCTGATGGCCGACCCCGAGGTCCGCAGATCGTTTCTTGGGGGCTGAGGTATGGATCTTCTCAACGCAATCATCACGTTGGCGAATTTCGTCATCATCCCCGCCATTGCCTATGGCAGCCAGCTTGCGCTGGGCGCGCTGGGCGTCACGCTGATCTACGGTATCCTACGGTTCTCGAATTTTGCCCATGGCGATACGATGGCCTTCGGGACGATGATCACCATCCTGATCACATGGCTGTTCCAGTCGTGGGGCCTCAGTCTGGGGGTGTTCCCGACAGCCCTGCTCGCCCTGCCCTTTGGTATCGCGGGCTGTGCGCTGTTCGTGCTGATGACAGACCGCGCCGTCTATCGCTTTTACCGTGTGCAAAAGGCCAAACCCGTGATCCTTGTGATCGTGTCGATGGGCGTGATGTTCATCATGAACGGCGTTGTCCGCTTCATCATCGGCCCGAACGACCAGAACTTCGCCGATGGCGAGCGTTTCATCATCTCGGCGCGCACCTTCCGCGAGATGACGGGCCTGCAGGAGGGGTTGGCGATCCGCACCTCCACAGGGATCACGGTCGTTACCGCGATCATCGTGGTGGCCCTGCTGTTCTGGTTCCTGAACAAGACACGCACCGGCAAATCCATGCGCGCCTATTCCGATAACGAGGATCTGGCGCTGCTGTCGGGCATCAATCCCGAAAAGGTCGTCATGGTGACATGGATCATCGTCGCAGCGCTGGCGACGGTGGCGGGCACGCTTTACGGGCTGGATAAAAGCTTCAAGGCCTTCACCTATTTCCAACTGCTGCTGCCGATCTTCGCCAGCGCCATCGTGGGCGGCCTTGGCAGCCCCGTGGGCGCTATCGCGGGCGGTTTCATCATCGCCTTCTCGGAGGTGCTGGTGACATATGCGTGGAAAAAGGTGCTCGTCTATGCCCTGCCTGACGGGATGGGACCAGACGGCTTGGTGCAGCTTTTGTCCACCGACTACAAATTCGCGGTCAGCTTCCTGATCCTGCTGATCGTGTTGCTGTTCCGTCCGACGGGTCTGTTCAAGGGGAAATCGGTATGAACGAGATGGTCAAGAATACCGGCCTTTTTGCGATGGTCGCGCTGCTGATCGTGATCACCGGCATGTTCCAAAGCTGGAACACCGCCATGCTTATCCTCAACATGGGCCTGATCAGCGCCATCATGGCGCTGGGGGTCAACCTGCAATGGGGCTTTGCGGGCCTGTTCAACGTAGGCGTCATGGGCTTTGTCGCGCTGGGCGGACTGGCGGCCGTGCTGATCGCCACCCCACCGACGCAGGGCGCATGGGCGGCAGGCGGCTACGAGATCGTGCTGGGCCTGATCATGGGCGCTGCCACGATCACCGCCGCCGTGCTGGTCTATCAGCGCATGGCCAAGGGTCGGATGCGCCTGTTCACCATGCTGGCGATCCTGATCGTCGGTTTTTTCCTGTTCCGCGCGGTGTTCGACAGCGGTGTGTCGGCGGTGGAGGCGATCAATCCCGCCTCGGCGGGCAATATCGGCGGGCTTGGCTTGCCGATCCTGCTGTCATGGCCGGTGGGCGGATTGCTCGCCGCCGGTGTGGCATGGATCATCGGCAAGGTCGCACTTGGCCTGCGCTCGGATTATCTCGCCATCGCCACGCTGGGGATTGCCGAGATCATTATCGCGGTGCTCAAGAACGAGGACTGGCTGGCGCGCGGTGTGAAGAACGTGATCGGCCTGCCCCGCCCCGTGCCATTCGAGGTCGATCTGCAACGCGATCCGCAATTCGTGGAGCGCGCGGCGAACTTCGGGATGGACCCGGTCTTTGCCTCGACCATCTATGTCAAACTGGAATATGCCGCCCTGTTCGCGGTGGTGCTGATCATCCTGTTGTGGCTTGCGCAAAAGGCGCTGAACTCGCCGTGGGGCCGGATGATGCGCGCGATCCGCGACA
This sequence comes from Rhodobacterales bacterium, assembly GCA_047921295.1. GTDB lineage: Bacteria > Pseudomonadota > Alphaproteobacteria > Rhodobacterales > Rhodobacteraceae > Seohaeicola. The sequence continues at coordinate 75,553 of JBLRWK010000010.1, read as the reverse complement.
ACGAGGTGGCGGCAGAGGCGATGGGCAAGGATGTGACCCGCCGCCATTTGCAAATCTTCATCCTCGGCTCGGCTATCTGCGGTGTCGCAGGTGCGATGATGACCACGCTGGACGGCCAGTTGACGCCCGGCACCTACCAGCCGCTGCGCTTTACCTTCCTGATCTGGGTCATGGTGATCGTGGGCGGATCGGGCAACAATTTCGGCGCGGTTCTTGGCGGGTTCCTGATCTGGTTCCTTTGGGTGCAGGTGGAGCCGATGGGCCTGTGGCTGATGAGCACGATCACCTCGGGCATGAGCGACGGCGCGCTGAAATCGCATCTGATGGACAGCGCCGCGCATATGCGCCTGTTCACCATGGGGATCATTCTGCTACTGGTGCTGCGCTTCAGCCCGCGCGGCCTTATCCCCGAAAAGTAAGCAGGCGATCAACGCCAAAGCAAAGGCCCGCCCGGAGAGATCCGGGCGGGCCTTTGCTTGTCTGACCGAATGGATCAACGCCCGCGGAACAACCCGCCCATCAGGCCGCGCACGATGCGCTTGCCTGTCGTGCCCTTGAGTTCCTTCATCACCGCAGCCCCAAGCGCCTCGCCCAGCGTTTCGGGCTGGCGGGCGCGGCTGGTACTGCTGCGCTTGGCCGGTGTGTTGGGCTGATAGCGGCGCGCGGCTTTGAACTCGCGCTCCTCCTCTTTGGCTTGCGCCTCGGCAGCCGCGGCCTCCTCGGCCTCGCGCGCGGCCTCTGCGGCGATGCGTTTGAGCGCCTCATAGGCGGAATCGCGATCCAGCGGGGTCTCGTATTTGCCATAGAGCGCGGAGGTGCGGATCAAAATGTCGCGCTGTGCGTCGGTGATCGGCCCGAGCTTGGAGGATGGCGGACGGATCAGCGTGCGCTCCACGATGCCCGGAATGCCCTTGTCCTGTAGCAGCGATGTCACCGCTTCGCCGGTACCGACCTCGCGGATTGCGGTTTCCGTGTCAAAGGCCGGATTGCTGCGATAGGTCATCGCGGCGCGGCGCAATTCCTGCTGGTCGCGCCCCGTAAAGGCCCGCAACGCATGCTGCACGCGGTTGCCCAACTGGCCAAGGATCGTATCGGGCACATCGCCCGGATTCTGCGTGATGAAATACACGCCCACCCCCTTGGAGCGGATCAGCCGCGCCACCTGCTCCACCTTGTCCACCAGCGCCTTGGGCGCGTCATTGAACAGCAGATGCGCCTCGTCGAAGAAGAACACCAGCTTGGGCTTGGGCGGATTGCCCACCTCTGGCAGCGTCTCGAACAGTTCCGACAACAGCCATAGCAGGAAGGTCGCATAAAGGCGCGGGCTGTTCATCAGACGGTCCGCCGCCATGATATTGACGATGCCGCGCCCGTCCTCGTCACAGCGCATCAGATCGGCCAGTTCCAGCGCAGGCTCGCCAAAGAAATGCGTGCCGCCCTGATTTTCCAGAACCATCAGCCGCCGCTGGATCGCGCCCACCGAGGCCACGGCGATATTGCCGTAGCGCAGGGAAATCTCGGCCCGGTTCTCGCCGATCCAGACCAGAAAGGCTTGCAGATCCTTGAGATCCAGCAGCGCCATGCCCTGCTCGTCGGCCAGCCGGAAAGCGATGTTCAGGATGCCTTCCTGCGCCTCTGTCAGTTCCAGCAGGCGGCTCAAGAGAAGCGGCCCCATCTCGGCCACGGTGGTGCGCACGGGATGGCCCTGCTGGCCGAACATGTCCCAGAAGGCGACCGGAAAGGCAGTGTAGGTATAATCGTCCAAACCGATGGTCTTGGCGCGCGCGGTGAACGGCCCGTGCAGTTTGCCCATCGGATCGCCCGGCAGGGCAAGGCCGGACAGATCGCCCTTCACATCCGACATGAAAACAGGCACGCCCGCGGCCGAGAACCCCTCGGCGAGGATCTGCAAGGTCACCGTCTTGCCGGTGCCCGTCGCGCCGGCGATCAGGCCGTGACGGTTGGCATAGCGCAACAACATGTTCTGTCCGGTGCCGTAATCCGCACCGCCACCGCCCACAAAAATCGAGTCTTCCACAATCCGCCCCTTTGAATGCTTTGGCCTGCCACCCTCAATTGCGGCAGGATCAGGGATGAAGATACAATCTTAACTCTTTTGTGCCATGCTGAATTTGCCCTGATCGCTGCGCCACTGGCGGTTTTCGGGGCTTTTCCTCCCTGTCAGACTGGCCGCGTCCCCGGACGCGGTCTTTTTTCGGTTTGAGACAAAATTGTGAACCCTTGCCTGTTGACCGATGCCTCAATTCAAATTAGCGTCACGGCAATGATCAAGTCGGCCAGTCCGACGGGGAGCATAAAAAAAGACGAAAAGGGGCCTTTCGGCCCCTTTTTTAGTTTTGTGTCCATGACTTCTGCGAGCTTGCTGATGCGATGCTTCAGGCTGCTTTCCGCCCTTGTTTTCCAGGGATGAATAATTGCATCCTGACATTGGCTGGCTGGCATGATAGAGCGCCGCAAAGTCGATTTTCCATAAACAGGACTGGAAAGCATGCCCAATCTTTTGACACGTATCTCGATCATCGCCGCTCTTGCGGTGGCCTCGCCTGCCTTTGCGCAGGACACCACCCCAACCGCCCCTGCGGAGGAGGAAACCGCTCCCGCAGCACCCGCAACAGACCCCGGTCTGGCCATGGGCGAGGAGGTTCAGGAGGGTGCACCCGGCGTGGAGCCGTATATCCGCGAGGTTTCGGGTGACTGGGCGCTGGAATGCCTGCGGATTCCCGAAGGCGAGGAGCCCTGCCAGATCGTGCAGACCCTGACCGATGACGAAGACAATCAGGTTGCCAATGTGCGCATGTTCAAACTGCCCGCAGGCGGACAGGCCGTGGCCGGCGCGCTTGTCGCCGTGCCGCTCGAAACGCTGCTGACCGCACAGCTGACAATCACCGTCAATGGCGGCCAGCCGAAGCGCTATCCGTTCTCCGTCTGCGACCGTCAGGGGTGCTATGCGCGGATCGGCCTGACGCAGGAAGATATCACCACCTACAAGCGCGGTGCCGCGGCAACGGTTACCCTCGTGCCCTTCGTCGCACCGGACGAGCGTGTCGATGTCACCATGTCGCTGACAGGCTTTACCGCTGGCTATGACATGATGCCTGTTCCGGCAGAGTGATCCGGACAACGCATTTGTTAGAACGCATCAAGGCCGCCCGTTTGGGCGGCCTTTTGCATGGCGGTTGCCGGAACAAAATTTGCGGAATCAGACCTTGCGCAGAGCGATCACGGCGTTCAACCCGCCAAAGGCGAAAGCGTTGGACAAAGCCACCTCAACCGAGACCTCGCGCGCCTCGTTCGGCACCACGTCCAGCGCGCATTCGGGGTCGAACTCCTCGTAGCCGATGGTGGGCGCGATCACCCCGTCCCGCAGAGCCATGATGCAGGCCAGAAGCTCCACCGCACCTGTCGCGCCGATCAGATGGCCGTGCATCGACTTGGTCGACGAGATCATCAACTGGTCCGCATGCTGGCCGAACACATCCGCCACAGCGGCGCATTCTGTCTTGTCATTGGCCGCCGTGCCGGTGCCGTGGGCATTGATATAGCCCACCTTTTCCGGCGCAATTCCGGCATCGCGCAGCGCGCCCGCCATGGCGCGGGCCGCCCCCTGTTTGGAGGGCATCACGATATCCGCAGCATCCGATGTCATCGCAAAGCCCGAAACCTCGGCCATGATCTCGGCCCCGCGCGCGCGGGCATGCTCGTATTCCTCGAACACGAAAATCCCCGCACCCTCGCCCTGCACCATGCCGTTGCGATTGGCCGAGAACGGGCGGCAGGCGTCGCGTGACATGACGCGCAGCCCCTCCCATGCCTTGATCCCGCCAAAGCACAGCATGGATTCCGACCCGCCGGTGATCATCGCGGGGCTCATGCCCGAACGCACCATCTGAAAGGCCTGCGCCATCGCATGGTTGGACGAGGCGCAGGCGGTCGAGACGGTAAAGCTGGGGCCGCGCAGGTTATACTCCATCGACACATGCGAGGCGGCGGCGTTCATCATCAGCTTGGGCACCACGAACGGATGCACGCGGTTCTTGCCCTCTTCATAGACGGCACGGTAATTATCATCCCATGTGCTGACCCCGCCCCCCGCCGTGCCAAGCACGACACCGGCGCGGTTGGCCAGATCGCCCTCGAACTCCAGCCCCGATTGCGTGATCGCCTCGCGCGCGGCCATCAGGGTGAACTGGGTGAAGCGGTCATAAAGCGTCATCTGCTGGCGGTTGAAATGCCCTTCGGCCTCGAACCCCTTGATCTGTCCGCCGATCTGGATCGCCAGACGGTCCACATCACGGAACTCCAGCGGGCCGATTCCACAACGCCCCTCGCGCATGGCCGCCAGCGTTTCGGCCACATCATGTCCCAGCGCGTTGATCGTGCCCGCGCCGGTAATGACGACGCGTTTCACGATTTGCCCTGTTCTGCCACCAGCTTTTCGATGCCGCGTATGATCGAGGCAACCGAGGAGATATCGAAATCGGATTCCTCCGGCGCGTTGGCGTTGAACGGCACGGTGATATCGAACGCCTCTTCGATGGCGAAGATGCTTTCGACCAGCCCCAGACTGTCGATGCCCAGTTCTTCGAGCGTGCTGTCCGGGGTCACATCCGACGGGTCCAGCACGGCCTGTTCGGCGATGATGGCGATGACACGGTCCTGAATGCTCATGGATAGGCCTTTCAAATGCGATGCGGCATACAGCCTTTGCGGGGCTGCGTTGCCGATTTAGTCACTGCCGCCCGCTTTGAAAACCGATTTCTGAAGCGCCGCGACGTCGCGGAACAGGCGCGGCAAACGGCGCAGCGCCTTGTAGCTTTCGATATGGCTGTCCATTTTCACCGCCGGATAGCCCAGCATGACACGGCCCGCAGGCACGTTGGACATCACCTTGGTCGCGCCGCCGGTGATCACGTTGTCGCCGATGGACAGATTGTCGCTCACGCCGGTTTGACCGGCCAGCACCACGTTGTTGCCCACCACGGTGGACCCTGCGATCCCGACCTGACCGCAGATCAGACAATCGTTACCGATCCGTACATTATGGCCGATATGAACCAGATTGTCGAACTTGACCCGGTCTCCCACCTGCGTGTCGCGCACGGTGCCACGGTCGATACAACTGTTCGCGCCAAGCTCCACATCATCGCCGATCCGCACAGAGCCCAGCGAATGGATGCGCGCCCATGATTGCGGCGCGGCATCGCCCTGATCTCCCAATGTCTGACGCACATTCTCCACAGCCGATGCTTCGGGCGTGACAAAGGAAAAGCCGTCCGCGCCCACCACGGCACCGGGATGGGCAAAGAACCGCGCCCCGATCCTGACCCTTGCCGCCAGACGCACACCCTCGCGCAGAAACGCGCCCTCGCCCAGAACGGCATCCGCTCCGATATAGCATTGCGGCCCGATCACAGAACCTGCCCCGATCTGCGCGCGCGGCCCGATCACCGCCAGCGCCCCGATGCTGACACCCGCCCCGATCAGCGCGGCGGGGTCGATCACGGCGGAAGGATGGATGCCCTCGCCGAAGCCCTCGCCGGGGTCCATCATCGCGCTGAGGCCCGACATGGCAAAGCGCGGGCGCGGCGCGACGATAGCTGCCTCAAGCCCCAAAGCCTGCCAGTCCGCCCCCTGCCACAGCATCGCGGCGCGGGCTTGTCCCAGCGGCAGACCCTCGGCATATTTCGGCGACATCGCCAGCGCCAGATGATCCCTGCCCGCGGTTGCAGGCTCGGCCACGCCCGAGACCTGCAAATCGACGGCGCCGAAAGCCTCTGCCCCCAGCGCCGCTGCAATCTCTTTCACCGTGTAGCCCATAGCAGCCCCCGTTCCTGACGGGGAAGATTTACCCCCGAACCGCGCGCAGTTCCACCCCTGCCCGTTCAAGCGCTTCCCATATCTTTGTGTCACGTCCGTAAACGTCACGCCGGAAATTGGTCTTGCCCTTGGGAGTGGTGAAAGCGGTGCGGTAGATCAGATGCACCGGCACCGGCTCTTTCAGGTTCACGCGGGTCTGCTGGCCGGAGTTCAGGATCCGGTCGAAAAACCCCTTGGGATCGTCCTCCTGACGCGCCAGCAGCACATAGGCAAAGTCATGCGGATCGTTCAGACGCACGCAGCCCGAGGAATAGGCGCGGCTTTCGCGCGAGAAAAGGTTCTTGTCGGGCGTGTCATGCAGATAGATCGCATAGGGGTTGGGGAACATGAACTTGACCGTCCCCAGCGCATTGGTCCGGCCCGGAGGCTGGCGCAGGTTGAACGGAAAGCTCCGCGCCGTGTAGCGCGAGAAATCGACCGCGCCGCGCGGCACAACACGGCCGCGTGCATCGGTGACCTGAAGATGGCTGAGCGCATTGGGGTTGCGCTGCAAGGCAGGCAGATAATCGCGCTGGATGATGCCGCGCGGCACGGTCCAGTCGGGATTGATCTCCAGATATTGCATCATGTCCGAGAATTCAGGCGTCCGCTTGGCGGGGTCAATCGCCCCGATCACCGAACGGGTGATGAAGGTGATCCGGTCATCATCAATGATCTTGGAATGGAAATCCGTCAGGTTGACTAGGATATGCCGCTTGCCGCGCTCCTCCCCCAGCCAGCGCTCGCGCTCCATCGCGACGATCACCGATTTCAGGCGATCCTCGACAGGCACATTGATTTCCGTCAGCGTGCTGGCACCAGCAACGCCATCCGCCGCGAGACCGTGATCCGTCTGAAACGACTGCACCGCCGTCTGCAAGGCCGCATCATAGTCCTGCGAGGCGCTGCGCGACAGATAATCCATCGCGATCAAACGGTTACGCAAGGCCACGACAGAGGCACCGCTATCGCCGGGGGCAAGCGCCTTTGCAGGCACTGCCGCCCCCCAACCGCCCTGCCCCAAAAGCCGCTCGAGGCGCATCTTTTCCTTCATCAGGCGGGTATATTCCGCCGTCGAGGGGGCCAGCGTGCGGAAAAAGCTGCTCGGCGTGCTCTCGACAAAGCGGCCCAGCGTCTCGACACGATCCCGCAAAGCGATCTTGCGAACGATCCCCTTGTCCACATCCGAGGGCGTCACCAGCCCGGTTTGCAGATCGCGGGCCAGACGCAGCAGGCTGCGCGACATCTCGACCTCGAGTAACCCCAGATCACGCGGGCTCTGCGCTGTCCGCATCGCCTCCATCAGCGTATCGCCACGGTAGCGGGCAGGCGGCAGACCATGCTCGCCCGCATCCGCAATCGCCTGCATCAGGGCGCGACGGCGCGCAATGTAAGCGTCCTCGGTGCCGGTCCAGACCGCCGCATATCCGGAATCCCGATAGAACTGGGCGATGTCCTTGTCAGAGGCCGCAGCCTCGGCAATCGCCTGATGAAAGGCACTGACACGGAATTGATCGCGCGCTTCAGAGAACGTCTGTGATTGCTGGGGCGTCAAAAGCTGGTTCTGGGATTGCGGCAACCCCGCCTCAAGGGTCTGCGCCGCCGCCATGCCGCTTTGTCCCGCCGCAGCACCGATCGTGGCCACAAACATCCACGGGGCAATCAAACTCAGAAATGGGCGATATCCGCGCGTCGTGACCTTATCCAATATAACAGCAGCGCGCATGTAATTCCTCTTTCTGTGAACGACTTAACCTGTTTTCAGCAGTGGAAACTGCCGCGCCTTATGTCCATTCACATTTTGTCATGTTTCCGCCAGTCCCGCCGGGGTGGTGCACGCTTGCATCGGTTTTCAGTTAAAATATGTCACATTCATCACATTGGCGAGATTTCGCCGAAATGTGAGGAGGTTCCAAAAAAGCAGGGAACCACGGGTTGGTTCACGATTCCTTATGTGGCATAGAGTATGAAGCATCTGGGGATGGATCAAAAACAAGCCGCGTAAATACGCGGGGAAACAGGCAAGCGACGGGACTGACGCTCACCATGACCGATAAAAACTCCTCGAGCTTTTCGCGGCGGGCCATTCTGGCTGTGTTCGCGGCAACAGCTCTCACAGCCGCACCGACCTACTCCAAAGCTTCCGGCCTTTTGCGCCGCAGTGGCGATATCCGACGGATCAAGCTTTACTCCGGCCGTACAGGCGAACGGCTTGATACGATCTACTGGATCCAGGGCGATTACATCCCCGATGCGGTCGCCGAGATTAACCATTTCATGCGCGACTGGCGGACCAATGATGTGAAGAACATCGACCTGCGCACAATCGACATCATGGCAGCCGCGCATAACCTGCTGGATGTCTCCGAACCCTATATGCTGTTGTCGGGCTACCGTAGCCCCAAGACAAACAACATGCTGCGCGCCAATGGCGGCGGTGTGGCGCGCCAGTCGCTGCACCTGTCCGGTCAGGCGGCAGACCTGCGCCTAGCCTCGCGCTCTGTCGGCCAGATGGCCCGCGCGGCGGCAGCCTGCCGTGCCGGTGGCGTCGGCACCTACTCGCGCTCGAATTTCGTGCATATGGATTGCGGCCCCGTCCGCAGCTGGGGCGGCTGACGCCGTCCTGATCCAACACCGTGAGAAGACCTGTCTGTCCGCAAGCCCAGCCTTGCGGGCTTTTGCATTTCCGGGCCTTGATATGCTTAGCTCGTCACCACGCTGATCAGGTCACCACGCTGAACTCACCAGCGAAAGCCGGAATATTCCAGCCCGAAGCCCCAGCTATCGCCCGAAAACTCCCGAATGCTGGACCGGGTATCCTTGTAGCTGACATAAGCGGTGACATTCCTGATCACATTGCGGCTGAGCCTTGCGGACCAGCTTCGCTCGGTCCGGTCCTGCCCGAACAGAGTGCCGCCAGTGTCCTCGGCATAGCCGACCGATAGGCGTGTGGGCCGCCCCAGAAAAATGATGCCATAGCCTAGATCTGCCGCGAAGGTCTGCCGCAAGGTGCCGTCGACCTTCTCGCCGAAGCTGATGCCGGCATCAATCGCCCCGACATCGCGGATCATGCTGCGCGAGGTGACACGCAATCTGTTCTGATCCACCCCTTGCGAGGTTTGCTGCATCAGGGTCACGGACAGATCATGCGTGGCCCGCGGCGTGTCGAACAGCTGCCCGAAGGTAACGGTGCGCGACAGGGAGGTGGCCTTGCTGCGCTCGTTATCAATGTCGCCTTTCGAGAGACAGGCATCAAGATAGGACCAACTGTCATTGGTGTGCCGCAGACAGGCCCCGATAGATCGGTCGGTGATGTTGGTGCCGTATTTCGGCGCATGCCTGCGGCCCAGTTGCACGAAGGTGGTTAGCAGCAACCCTTCGGCGACAGGCAGATCCATACCAGCCGTCGCGCGCGCACCCAGCGTCCAGCCCTGCCGCGCGCGCGTATCCTCGTCCACGGTAAAGCGGAAGGGGCCGAGATCGATGGTATCGAAAGGCAGACCACCGTTGATATTCGAATCGTAGACCAGCAGCGGGCGCAGACCGTAGCTGAATGTCGGCTCACCGAATCTCGCGTCGGGGCCAAGCGCAATCGAGGCCGCCACCCTCCGCACCGCACCTTCCGCCCCCCGAGGGCGATCCGCCAGTAGCGTTCTGAGATAGAGACGCGGCGTGCCGAAAGCTCCGGCCAAAGCCCATCGCGGCATCGGGTCGACTGAGTAACTGCGTGCATCGGCAATCGCCTGAGATACCGATGCGGATATCAGGAAAAATGCCGCGATCAAAAAGGGCAGGGACAAGCGTTTAATGAAGACAATCCAACACAGAATTAAAGAAACCAGCGGGTTTACCGAAGGCTTCGAGAATGGAAATCAATGAGTGTGAAAAAGGGTGAAACGCAAATACGCTTCACCCTGAACGAAAATTCAGTTCCGCTCTGCAATCAGCAGACCGTAAAACTGCTCGTTGTCTTCGGTATCCAACAGTTCCATTTCGGCTCTCAGAGCCTCCGCTCCAGCGCCGAGGAACTCACCCTGCATGTTCCCGGTCACAGAGAACGCTCCTTCGGGATCAACCAAAGTGCCCCCGACATTTGCAACCAGATTGCTGCCAATGATGGTACCACCACTGATCTGAAGCGAACCAGAGTAGGCTTCAATCTGGGTATTGTCCTCGTTTATGGCGAGGAAATTCGAAATATCCCCGCTGACAGTTCCGCCTCCCGCCGTGAAATTCGCCGTCATGCTGACATCGGCAGTCGCCAGAACATCTTCAACATCGAAATTACGGACATCGGAAAAACCTGCAAGTCCCGAATAAGAGGCAGAGCCGGAGGTGGGCATGACCGCGGTTACGCTCGCATCCTCGTACTTGTCGACGAGAGCCAGACCACGGCTCACACGCTCGTCAAACGCTGCCTGATTGCTCGCGGCAGGCGGCGGCGTGCCTGCTGTTGTGAAAGATGACGGTCCAGTTGAACTGCCGCCGCAAGCGGACAATGTGGCAATAGCGACAATGGAAAGGATTGATTTGGTATACACTGGTTAAACTCCCGTTACATTTACTCAACCACTACGCCGCAGTTTAGACGCGCCCGTCAACCTTTAATCGGCAAAGAATCGCACCTTATGCGGTCGAATCTGTGTCAATTAATAAACGACGTGAGGCCGCGAAACTCGCGGCCCCAAAAATCCCGAAAAAGCACACAGCGTGTTTAATTGCTTATTAACGCAGGCAAACGCTCACATCACCGCTTCGATCAGATAGGGGCCGGGCGTTGCCAGACCCTCGGCCAGTGCGGCCTCGAGCCCGTCGCAATCGGTCACGGCGACAGCCTCCACGCCCATGCCGCGCGACATCTGGACCCAGTCCAGATTGGGACGGTCCAGCGACAGCATGTCGATCGCGCGCGGTCCGGGGTTGCCGACGCCCACATTGGTCAACTCGCCGCGCAGGATGCGGTAGCTGCGGTTGGCGAAGATCACCACGGTCACATCCAGATTCTCGCGCGCCATCGTCCAGAGCGCCTGCACGGTATACATCGCACTGCCATCGCCCGTCAGCGCCATGATCTTGGAGTCCGGCGCGGCAATGGCGGCTCCGATCGCCACGGGCAGGCCATAGCCGATGGAACCGCCGCAATTGTTCAGCCAGACATGTTTCGGAGCACCTTGCGTGGCGGGCGAGAAGCTGCGTCCGGTGGTCACGGATTCGTCCACGATCACCGCATTTTCGGGGATCGCGCGGCCCAGCAAAGCGGCGATGTTTTCCGGCGAGAGCGGGCTTTTGCCATCAGGCCGATCCGGCATGGCACTGGCCGCAACATGCGCGGGCGGCGTCTCCATCGCGCCTGCTCCTTCGCAAAGCGCGGTCAGCGCGGCGGTCAGGTTGCTTCCCGTATCCGCCAGATGGATGATCTCGGCCCCGTCGGCTGTCAGCACGGCAGGCTTGCCGGGATAGGCGAAAAAGCCGATGGGCGCGCGCGCGCCGACCAGCACGATCCGCTTGAACGGCTCAAGCACTTTGATCGCCTGATCAATCGGATAGGGCACGCGGCCCACAGCCACACGCCCTGCCCCGCGCTCCATCCGCGCATTGGACCATTCCGATAACAGAGCGCAGCCCGTCTCCGCACTGATGCGGCCCGCGATCTCCAGATTGGCCTCGGTCAGGGCCGCGCCGCCCATCAGCAGCAGGCTGTCCGGACCGGACAAGGCGGCTACCGCCGCGTCGAACTGGCTGCGGTCGAAATCGGGGCGCTCGGGCGTGGGCAAGGGTTCTGCCACCACGCCGCCTTCGGTCCATGCTGTGTCGGACGGCAGGATCAGTGCCGCCACCTGCCCCGGTGCCGTGTTGGCCGCCTGCACCGCCTGCGCGGCATCCGCGCCGAGATCGGTGACGTTCTTGGAGGTATGCACCCAATGCGAGACCGGACGGGCGATCCCCTGAATATCGGAGGTGAGCGGCGCATCCAGTTCGATATGGCTGTCGGCATGTTCGCCGATGATGTTGAGCACGCCCGAGCCTGCCTTTTTGGCGTTGTGCAGGTTCGACAGGCCATTCGCCAGCCCCGGCCCCAGATGCAGCAGCGTGCAGGCAGTCTTACCCGCCATGCGGTAATATCCATCCGCCGCCCCGGTCGCGACACCCTCTTGCAGCGTCAGCACCGAACGCATGCCCGGAATATGATCAAGTGCGGCCACAAAATGCATCTCGGATGTACCGGGATTTGAAAAGCAGGTATCCACCCCTGCGGCCAGCAGCGTATGCACAAGGCTTTCTGCGCCATTCATGGCGGGATCGGTCGGGTTGGTCATGATGTGCCTTTCCAGTCAGTTCGGCGCGTCGGCCCAGTAGGGCGCGCGCAGTTCGCGCTTCAGTATCTTGCCGATGGTGCTGCGTGGCAACTCCTTGCGGGCCTCAAGCCCTGACAAACGCTGGCTTTTGCCGAGTTTTTTGTTGGCAGCCTCACAAATCGCCTCAAGACTGCGGCTCGCGCCTGCGCGCAACACAACCAGCCCGTAAGGTGTCTCGCCCCATTGCTCGGAGGGCACGCCGATCACGGCGGCATCGGTCACATCGGGATCGGCCAGCAAAACCAGTTCCAGATCATTGGCATAGATGTTCAGCCCGCCGGAAATGATCATATCCTTCTTGCGGTCCGACAGCACGAGAAAGCCGTCCGCATCGAAATGGCCCATATCGCCGGAGCGGAAATAGACCTCGCCCGCTTCGTTGTGCCAGATGTAATCGCGCGTCAGATCCTCGCGCCCGAAATAGCCTGCCATCATCGTGGGGCCACGCCCGCAAATCTCGCCCACCTGCCCTTGCGGCACCTCGCGTCCCTCGGCGTCGATCAGGCGGATGTCATTGCCGGGGGCGAGCTTGCCCACCGTATGCAGCTTGTCGGGATGCTCGTCCGCCACCAGAACCGTGACGCCGCCGCCCTCCGTCAGGCCGTAATATTCGATCAGTTTGCCGGGAAAGCGCGCCAGCACATCCGCTTTGACATCGGCCCGCAGCGGCGCCGAGGTGGAGAATTTGATCCGCATGGAGGACAGATCGAAGTGATCGAAATCCGGCACATCCATGATGCGTTTGTATTGCACGGGCACCAGCATCGTATGGGTGATCCTCTCGGCCTGCGCGATCTCCAGATATTCGCGGGCGTCGAACTTCGGCATCAGATACACGGTCGAGCCGCCGAACAGCGTCGGCACAAAGGTCACGATGGTTGTGTTGGAATAGAGCGGCGTGGAGATCAGCGTGCGGGCATTGTCGTCATAGCCGTTGGGCGTGACACGGTCCATCTGCGCGGCGCGCATCCAGTGATCGTGCAGAATGCCCTTGGGTGTGCCGGTGGTGCCGGAGGAATAGATCAGGTTGAACGCATCCTTCAGGTCGATCTCGACCATCGGATCGGTTGTCTCCGCCGCCGCAAGTGCATCGACCATCCCGTGATAGCCCGGCGCGTCGAAATCCATCGCATAGCGGGTGATATCCATACCGCCCAGAAAGCCCTCGACTAGATCGAGATATTGCCGCGCGACAAAGATCGTGCTGGCGCTGCAATCGACCAGCATCTTCTCCAGCGCCTCACCCGAAGCCATGGTGGACAGCGGCGTCACACAGCCCCCCGCCCGCAGAATGCCCATGAACAGCAGCGCATAATCCGTCGAATTGGGCGACAGGATCGCGATCCGGTCCCCCTTTTGCATGCCTTGCCCCAGCAGCAGGTTCGCCACGCGGTTCACACCCTCGTCGAAGGTGCGCCACGTCAGCCGTGTCTCGCCGCAGACCAGTGCCAGCTTGTCGGGATGGGCGCGGGCATTCTCGCGGACCTGCGCGACGATACTGCTTTGGGGCATGGTTCCCGATGTGGGTGGATTGATCGCGATCATATGTGTCTTCCGGGTCTTAGGGTCGGTTTGTGCTGCGCGGCGGTGCTCTGCCAAGCCCCTCAAGCGGGGCTTGGCGTGTGGTCGTGCCGCGCGCGCCATGCCACCAGCATCGGCAGCGCGCAGACAGCGGCCCCCAGCAGGAAGGATGCGCCATAGCTGATGTCCAGCAGCTCGGTCTTGGGCTTGGCGATCAGAACGCCGCCGAAGAACATCATGATCCGCAAAGGCATCGCGAACGCTCCCCTGATCGGGCCGACAAGGCTGACGTAGCCCTGCAGCGCCGAGGAGATCATGGCGATCCCCACCATCGCGCAGAACAGCGCCACGGCCACTTCCCATGCCGGTGCCTGCCCCACCAGCGCGGGGTTCAGCACGAAGAAGAACGGCATGATATAGATCACGCCGCCAAGGCGCATCGCCTCAAGTCCGGTGGCAAAGGGGTTGGAGTTCGCAATGGTCGAGGCCGCAAAAGCCCCCAGCGCCACGGGCGGGGTGATGAAGCTGACCATGCCCCAGTAGAGGATGAACAGATGCACCGCCAACGTGTTCAGCCCGCCCGCTTCCAGCGCGGGGGCCAGCACGACGGCCAGAAAGATGTAACAGGCCGTCACGGTCATCCCCATGCCGAAGACAAAGGCGGTGATCGCCCCCATCAGCACCAGCACCAGCGTGTTGTCACCCGCGATGAAGACCAGATCGTTGACCAGCGTGCCCGCAAGACCCGTCGCCGAGAAAGAGCCGACGATCAGACCAACCCCGAGCAGGATCGCGGTCAGTTCCGCAAGGGCCATACCGACGCCCACGATCATGTTGCTCAGCCGCTTGAGATCAACACGGTGGCTGGCGCGGAACTGGTTGACGATCAGCAACAGCGCTGTGGCGTAGAACGGCGCAGAGGTTTCGCGGCGCTCGACGATCATGAGATAAAGCAGCAGCGCGAACACGAAGATATAGGGCCAGCCCTCTTTCATCACCTGACGCAGCACTGGCAGGTCAGGCTTGGGCAGACCGCGCAGGCCGCGCTTTGCGGAATAGGCGTCGATCTGGGTGAACAGACCCCAGTAGAACAGGATGCTGGGAATGGCCGCCGCAAGCGCGATATCGACGTAAGGACGCGACAGGAACGAGGCCATGATGAAGGCCGTGGCCCCCATGATCGGCGGCATCAGAACCCCGCCGGTGGAAGCGCAGGCTTCGGTCGCCGCCGCCGTTTTGGCGGAAAAGCCGGTTTTCCGCATCGCGGGGATCGACACAGCGCCCGTGGTCAGCACGTTCGAGATGACGGAACCGGACATCGACCCCATGAAGCCGCTGGCAAAGATCGACACTTTCGCCGCCCCGCCGCGATACCGGCCCACAAGGCCCAGTGCGAGATCGTTGAAGAAAGCCCCGCCGCCCGTGCGTTGCAGCACCGCGCCGAACAGGATGAAGCCGATCACCACACCGCCGAAGGCTTTCATCGGAATGCCGAAGCTGCTCTCGGAGGAATAGATGTGATAGGGCACCGTCTGCATGAACGTGCTTTGGAAGCCCGTCAGCGGTGAGGGCACATGACCCGCGAATGTCGGGTAGAATGCGAAAACCGTCACGATGCAGAACAGCACCAGACCGCCTGCGCGGCGCGTGGCCTCCAGCACCAGCAGGAAGAACAGCACGGCGACATATTGCGCCGTCTGCGGGGCCGCATATTCCCAGCCCTGCGAGAGGTTCTGCTGCGCGGTATTGCTGAAATAGACGGTGCACCCCAAGGCAAGGGCGAACAACACCCAGTCAATCAGGATCGGCCTGCCGCCTTTGCCACCTTTCAACTGGAAAATCAGAAAGCTCAGCGCCAGAAACAGGCCGCCGAGGATATAGAGGTAGCGCCCGTCAATCAGGACGATCCCGAAGGCTTGCAGGTTGAACAACTGGTTGATCACCAGAACCAGCCCCGCAAGCGTGCCGCCCATGACAACCCATCGTGCAATGCCGCTGATACGCTCGGCCGGGCTGGAGCCGTCGATGGCCACCTGATCGTAAGTAGGGATACCTTTCGCCGCCGGAGACTTCGGGTCAGCCTTGGGATCAACGCTCATGGGAATTCCTTGATGGGATGGGGTCAGTTGGCTGTCAGTCGCCAGTCGGAAACGAGCCGCGAACAAGCAGACGGATAGCAGAGGTGTGTCAGGGCAGTGTCAGTGAAACGTCAAAAGGCCCGGCCCGCGCATCTGCACCGGCCGGACCCTGTTGTTATGCGTTGATCAGAACACGACTTCCAGACCGGCATCTTGCAATGCCTGACGGCGGGTCTCGGACCATGCCGCTTCCCAGTCGGAGGGGGATTCTGCCATGAGAGCGTCCCACGCCTCTTTCAGAACCCGCTGGCGCTCGATCAGACCGTCGTTATTGGCCTGCGCCTCATCGGACCAAGCGCCCACTTCGGTGAAGTAGCGGATCGCGCCATCATGGTAGGGAACCACCCATTCCATTTCCTGAAGCTCAAGCGCCCATCCACCGATACCGGGGGATTTGCCGTCATAGGCCGGAAACAGCTCCACCATCGCCTTGGTCATGTTATAGACCAGATCTTCCTCGGTCTCATCGGTCGCGATCAGCACCGGATAGGGATAGCCCGCACCCTGATAGCCGTCCGTGCCGTCGATATTGGCGCCGACAGTGGCAAGGTTGGGCATGAAGAACGGCGCGATGCCCCGCATGGCGTCAATGCCCTCTTCATTCTCGGGATCGACCGGCGGCCAGAACAGACCGCGCGGACCGGCGGCCGCCTCATAGGCGGACCCGGAGTTGGTCGCGGCAAAGGCAGCGTCCACCTGATTTTCGATCAGGCCGGTCCAGCTTGCGCCGAATCCGCCGAAATCGACGCGGGTCACATCATCCCATGTCAGGCCGCCATAGGCGAGATAGGCCTCGGTATTCACGTTGAGCGCGGGTGCCCCCACGATATAGGCCACGCGCTTG
This sequence comes from Rhodobacterales bacterium, assembly GCA_047921295.1. GTDB lineage: Bacteria > Pseudomonadota > Alphaproteobacteria > Rhodobacterales > Rhodobacteraceae > Seohaeicola. The sequence continues at coordinate 58,817 of JBLRWK010000010.1, read as the reverse complement.
CCGCGCAGATCGGCGAAGGTTTCGATCCCCAGATCACCGGCCACGCCGACAGCAAGGTTGATCGCGCCGCCGTTATTGGCCAGCAGAACGCGGACCGGCTGCGGCCCCCAGTTCTCCGCGCCGAAATCGAACGCGCCTTCCTGCGCCATGAAGCTGCCGCCGACGCCCGTGGCGGAAAACTGCACACGGCCCTGCCGCAGCGGCTCGGTGCGCGACACGTCGTTCTTGCCCGGAAGAACGCGCAGGTTGATGCCCACGGCGTCTTGAAGAGCTGCCCCGATGGCAACAGCCTGGTTATAGCCAGCCGAGCCGGTATCATAAGCCGTCCACGACAACTGGCGTGGCAATTCGATATCGTTCGCCGAGACCGCACCGGCCGACAGCGACACTGCCGCAAACGCGGCGAATAATTGTTTCATGGTATCCTCCCATTATCCGGCGAAAGCAGATATTTTGCCCGCATTTTTACCGCCAAAGACGGCCCTCCTCCGAGGGTGCGGAATATCGTTTCGCTCTGCGGTCAGGATAGGGACGCCGGACAGGGCATGTCAACCCGAAGGGCGCGTTTGATCGCATGAAATCGCGCAATCGTCACAGCCGGTTTATGTGGCCCGCGCCAGTCGCTGATATCCGAAATATATGCGGGAAACTGCACATATTTCAGGTGTGGAAACCGGCGTAAACTGAAAAGGAAAGGATGAGTGGTGCACCCGACAGGATTCGAACCTGTGGCCTCTGCCTTCGGAGGGCAGCGCTCTATCCAGCTGAGCTACGGGTGCATCTGGGGTCGGAATAGGATAAACGGCGCGCGCCCGCAACTGCTATTTGGCGCGCGCCGGAGCCTTGTCAGGCGAACAGGTCATGCGCCAGTTCCAGCGCGTCGATCAGTACATCCACCTCGGCCTCGGTGTTATACAGCCCGAATGAGGCGCGGCAGGTTGCGTTCAGGCCCATATGGTCCATCAGCGGCCCCGCACAATGCTGGCCTGCCCGCACAGCGACACCCTTCTTGTCCAGAATGGTCGAAATGTCATGCGCATGCGCCGCCCCGTCCATCGTGAACGAGAAGATCGCCGCCTTGTCCGACGTGGTGCCCTGCACCGAAATCCAGTTCAGACCATCGAGCCGGGCGCGAGCATAGTCGCGCAGGCCTTTCTCGTGGGCGGCGATATTCTCCATCCCCAGCCCCATCATATATTCCAGCGCGACACCCATGCCGATGGTCTGCACGATACCGGGCGTGCCCGCCTCGAACATCATCGGGGGATCGTTATACGTGACGCTGTCGCGCGTCACCTCGCGGATCATGTCACCGCCGCCGATGAAGGGCCGCATCTCGGCCATGCGGTCCTTGCGGACATAGATCGCGCCGGAGCCGGAGGGGCCGTAGAGCTTGTGGCCTGTGATCGAATAGAAATCGCAACCGATCTCCTGCATGTTCACCGGCATATGGACCGCCGCCTGCGAGCCGTCGACGAGCACCGGCACGCCCTTGGCGCGCGCGCCGTCGCAGATCGCCTTGACGTCTACCACTGTGCCCAGCACGTTCGACACATGCGTGACCGCAATCAGCTTGGTGCGCGGGGTGATTGCCTCAAGCACCTTAGCGGGGTCCAGCGCGCCGGTGCTGTCGACATCCACCCATTTGATCACCACACCCTGCCGTTCGCGCAGAAAATGCCACGGCACGATATTGGCGTGATGTTCCATGATGCTCAGGATGATCTCGTCACCCGCCTGCATCCGCGGCATGGCCCAGCCATAGGCCACCATATTGATGCCCTCGGTGGTGCCGGAGTTGAAGATGATCTCCTCCTCGCTGGCAGCACCCATAAAGCGTGCGACGATGCCGCGCACCCTCTCGTAATTGTCGGTCGCCAGATTGGACAGGTAGTGCAGGCCCCGGTGCACATTGGCATATTCGTGGGAATAGGCGCGGGTGATGGCATCGATCACCACCTGAGGCTTTTGCGCCGAGGCGCCGTTATCCAGATAAACCAGCGGCTTACCGTTCACCTGCCGCGACAGAATCGGGAAATCGGCGCGGATTTTTTCTACATCAAACATGGATCAGCTCATTTCAGGGGTGGTGACGCCCAGCAAGGTCAGCAGCATCGATAGTGCAAAGATGACCCCCAGAAACGAGAAGACAATGACCAGCGCGCTTTTGCCCAGTGAGCCGAAACGATGCGCCACGTCCAGAAAGGTCAGCAGCAGGAAAAAACTGTAAATCGCGATGGCGAATGTCGCGACGATCGCCAGCACCGGGACCAGCAAGGTCATCACGAGCAGCAGCACCTGTGCGGCCAGACGCAGATATTGCAACCAGATCAGCAGCACCGCCACCTCTTCCTGCCGTCCCTGCCCGCCCATCTTGCCGCCCACCCATGTGAGCACGAAGATCGAGAAGGCCAGACCGGCGGCCATCGTCGCGGCATAGACCAACGGATTGAGGAAAACCGACGGCAGCGGGAAGTTTGCTGCCGGAAACAGCACCATGTTCACACCGACCAGCAGCGCGTTCAGCACCGCCGCAAGGCCCAGCCCCAGCCACAGGGTCGGCATGCCGACATCCTGCGCAAGCAACCGTTCGGCGGTGGCGCGCGGGTCGCGCAGCGTGTCCATCGCAAGAGCGGACAAGTCATTCAGGTTCATCTGCGCGTATCTCCCCATCCGGCCTGCTTCATGCCGGCAATCCAGAACCATAAAAAGGCCGCCATCCAAATGGCTCCGGTCAGGGTCAGTTCCAAGCCCTCGCCGATGAAACCTGCCACCAAACCCCATAGCAATGCCAGAGGGCTTGCCGCAAGAAGTGCCCAGAACAGGGCCAGACGGGCCGAAAAACCCGTGCTCCTGCCCCCCACCAGACGGATCAGACCGTGACTGATCAGCGCCAGAGCGTAAAGGGCCAGCGGCAGAATGAACAGCAGGCCGAACAGCGAACCGGCAAGCAGCATCTGCAGGTCATCCCCTGTCAGATGCGCGATCCGCGACAGGCGCGGCCATTGCGCCACGAACATCACGGCGCAGGCACCGATCAGGATGACAAGCGCACGATCTTCCCGCGCGCCCGCCTCCATCAGCCGCGCAACCACGCGCCCCGGCCCCCGGTAGGTGGCCGCGATATCGCGGGTGACGGGCATCAGCCGCTCCTGCGGGCCAGCCAGCCGGTCAGACGGCTTACGATCTCCTCGCGCAGGGATTCGTCTTCGATCTCCTCCACCGCCTCGGCCAGAAACGACAGTACCAGAAGATCGGTCGCTTCCTTCTTGGTCACGCCGCGCGAGCGCAGGTAATAGAGCGCATCCTGATCGATCGCGCCGGTGGTCGAGCCGTGCGAACAGGCCACGTCATCGGCGTAAATCTCAAGCTCCGGCTTGGCGAGGAACTGGCTGTCACCGTCGAGCAGCAAGGCCTGACTGATCTGATAGCCGTCGGTTTTCTGCGCGCCTTCCTTAACAAGGATCTTGCCCTGAAACACGCCCACAGCCCCGTTGCGCAGCACCTTCTTGTAGACCTGACGGCTCTCGCAATTCACCGCGTCATGGGTGATGAAAACTGTGTCGTCATGATGGAACGCCCCGTCACCCATGGCGGCCCCCGCGATATGGGCCACGGCATTGTCGCCGCTCAACTCGATCACCGCCTCGTTGCGGGTCAATGCACCATTTACGGTCAGGGTGAAGGATTTGAACAGGCTTTCAGTCCCCAGCCACGTAAACAGATGCGTTGCGGCACGGCGCTCGTGGTCGCGCCCCTGCGCGCGGATATGGTGGAACTTCGCCCCGTCCGCGACCTCGACCTCCATCACCTTGTTGAAGCGTGACGCGGCGGGACCGTTTTCCAGCACCGTCAGTTCGGCGCCGGGTTCAAGCTTGATCACGTGATGCAGGATCGCATCAGACGCCTCTGATCTATGGGTATAAATCAGGCTGATCGGCTTGGGGGCCTTGCCAGTCACGCGGATCAGGACACCGTCCGTCGCATAGGCCGAGTTCAGCGCCGCCAAGGGGCGTGCCACGGGCGTCTGGCCCCGCGCTTCGAGGCGACCATACAGATCCTTGGCCCAATGGATATCCGCAGCAGCCGCTGTTTCCAGCCGGTCGATCTCGACGCCGGACAGGGTCAGATCATCGCTCGCCGCAGCATCGAACACGCCATCAACGAAGACGATTTTCAACCGGTCAACCCCGTCGAACACCGCAGGTTCCTGACTGTCGAACAGCGCCGCTGCCGGAGCGTCCTGCTGGATCAGCGTATCCGGGCGCGTGTATTTCCAGTATTCGTCGCGCCGCTGCGGCAAGCCCATGCCGCGCAGCCGCGCAAGTGCCTCGTTGCGCACCGTGCTGGCCCATGTTCCGCCCTTGGGCATGCTCAATGTGCCGATGCGCGCCTCAGTCGTATGTTGTTTCTCGTGCTTCAAATCAGCCCGCGCCATCATATCGCTCCCGCATCTGCCTTCAGATCGGCGTAACCGTGCTGTTCAACCTCAAGCGCCAGTTCCGGACCGCCCGATTTGATAATCCGGCCATCGGACATGATATGGACGACATCAGGTTTGATATGGTCCAGAAGCCTTTGATAATGCGTGATAACCAGAAACGACCGGCCCGCATCCCGCAGCGCGTTCACGCCTTCGGAGACCAGCTTCATCGCATCCACATCAAGGCCCGAATCCGTCTCGTCGAGAATGCACATCTTTGGCTCCAGCATCGCCATCTGCAGGATCTCGTTGCGCTTTTTCTCACCGCCGGAGAAGCCCACATTGACAGGACGCTTGAGCATATCCGCGTCGATCTGCAGGGTCTTGGCCTTCTCGCGGATCACCTTGAGGAACTCCGCAGCACTCATCTCGTCCTGCCCGCGCGCCTTGCGCTGGGCATTCACCGCTGTGCGCAGGAATGTCATGTTGCCGACACCGGGGATCTCGACCGGATACTGGAACGCCAGAAACAGGCCCGCCGCAGCGCGCTCTTCCGGCTCCATGTCGAGGATATCCACATCATCCAGCGTCACCGATCCGTCGGTCACCTCATAGCCCGCGCGACCAGACAGAACGTAGGACAGGGTCGATTTGCCCGAGCCGTTCGGGCCCATGATCGCATGCACGCTGCCCGGCTCGATCTTGAGGTCAACGCCCTTCAGAATGGCTTTGTCCTCTTCCTCAAGTTTGACGTGCAGGTTCTTGATATCCAACATTTTCAGTCCTTTCGTATTTCCGTGACCCAAACTCAGGCTCAGGGTCTTGTCATCATATGGATCACCTGCAGCAGCCTTTCGGCCGGCACAGGCATCGGTGTCAGGTCAAAGCGCGCCATGCGCCCCGTGATCTCTGCAGGCGCACCGAGAAAGCTCTCGATCTGGTGGTGGCGCACGCGGTTGGCGTAATCGTCGTAATAAAGCGTGACCGGGCGGCTGATCCGAAAGGCCGTCGCCAGCGCGCATCCCATGCGGAACCGTCCGTCCACCAGAACGACATCAGAGTGTTCGAACTCCGGACTGTCCCAGACTTCAAGGGGATAGCGGGCGAAGTGCTTCCATTTACTCTCGTCGACAGGGCGGCCCCATTCCTTTGTCGGGCCAATATCCGACCACAGCACAGTGACCTTGCCGGATGGTGGATGTGCCTTGAACCAGTCGCGCATCATCTGCGCCCAGTCGGCATCGCTTTCGACAGAAAACACGTGCTTGCCCAGTTCGGCAGCCATCACCGTGGATCCGCCGGAGCCGTATTCCAGAATCACATCCGCCGCCGCATAGGCCGCGCGCAGCACGCCCGCCTCGGCTTCCGGCAAGGTCAGTTCTGGCCGGGTCAATGTCTGGCTCATGCGCTCACCATGCCCGACCGGAACAGGCGCGCCAAAACGCACCCGCACCAGTCAGCCTGAACGGCAATCAGGTCATGTCCTGCAACGATCATCCGGATGTCCCACGCATGAGGCCAGTGCTCCGACCCTAGCCGACGCTGCCTTCCAAAGAGATGGCGACAAGCTGTTGCGCCTCCATGGCGAATTCCATCGGCAGGGCCTGCAACACCTCGCGGCAGAAACCGTTGACGACCAGCGCCACCGCCTCTTCCTCGTCCATCCCGCGTGAGCGGCAATAGAACAGCTGATCGTCATCCACCTTGGATGTCGTCGCCTCGTGTTCCACCCGCGCCGTGTTGTTGCGGACCTCGATGTAAGGCACTGTATGGGCACCGCATTTGTCACCGATCAGCAAGCTGTCACATTGCGTATAGTTGCGCCCGTTCTGCGCCTTTGGATGCATCGACACCAGCCCGCGATAGGTATTCTGCGCCTTACCGGCACTGATCCCCTTGGAGACAATCCGCGATTTGGTGTTCTTGCCCAGATGCACCATCTTGGTGCCGGTATCGGCCTGCTGCATATTGTTGGCGATGGCGATGGAATAGAACTCGCCCTGGCTGTCATCGCCGCGCAGGATGCAGGAGGGGTATTTCCACGTGATGGCAGAGCCCGTTTCCACCTGCGTCCACATCACCTTGGCCCGGTCACCCCGGCAATCGGCGCGCTTGGTCACGAAGTTGTAGATGCCGCCCTTGCCGTCCTCGTCACCGGGATACCAGTTCTGGACCGTGGAATATTTCACCTCGGCATCTTCCTCGATGATGATCTCCACCACCGCGGCATGCAACTGCGCAACGTCCCGCTTGGGGGCTGTGCAACCTTCCAGATAGGACACGTAGGAGCCTTTGTCCGCGATGATTAGCGTCCGCTCGAACTGGCCGGTATTCTCGGCATTGATGCGGAAATACGTCGACAGCTCCATCGGGCAGCGCACGCCGGGCGGCACGTAGACGAACGAGCCATCCGAGAAGACTGCCGAGTTGAGCGTGGCATAGAAATTGTCCGACGCGGGCACCACGGTGCCCAGATATTTCTTCACGAGTTCGGGATGGTCGCGGATCGCCTCTGAAATCGAGCAAAAGATCACGCCCGCTTTTTTCAACTCCTTCTGGAAGGTCGTGCCCAGCGAGACAGAATCGAATACCGCATCCACGGCGACCTTGCGGCCCTCGGGCTGGTAATCCTCGGCACCCTCGACACCGGCAAGGATCATCTGTTCCTGCAGCGGAATCCCCAGCTTTTTATAGGTCTCCAGCAGCTTGGGATCGACCTCGTCCAGCGACTTGGGCTTCTCGATCATGCTTTTCGGGCGGGCATAGTAATACAGGTCCTGAAAGTCGATTTCAGGATAGCTCACCATAGCCCATGTCGGCTCCTCGATCTGCTCCCAACGCTGGAACGCCGACAGACGCCATTCGGTCATCCATTCCGGTTCCTCGTTCTTGGTGCTGATCAGCCGCACGATATCGGGGTTCACGCCTTTGGGGGCGTATTCCATCTCGATATCCGTGTTCCAGCCGTGTTTGTAGGTGCTGCCCACCTCGCGCACCGCCTCGACCGTCTCACGGTCAACGCCTTCGCGGATCTCTTCTTTTACAGTGGTCATGCCCATTACTCCTGTTCGCGCCGTCTTGTTTGCATCTTGGCTTCGCGTCTGTCTGTCTAGGCCGCTCGCGCGGCATGTCTGCGGTGTTTGGCCAGCCATGTCTCGGCAAAGCGCATCACCTCGTCTGTCGTCGTCAGGGGCGAAAGCGACACGCGGATCGCACCGCTGGCCACATCTTCCCCGTATCCCATCGCGCGCAGCACCGGGCTGGCGCGCAGCTTGCCGCTGGAGCAGGCCGAGCCTGCCGAAATGGCAAAACCTGCCAGATCCATCTGCATCACCTGCGTCTCGTTCTTCCAGCCGGGCGTGGCAAAACAACTCGTATTCGGCAACCGTTCCGCGCCCCGTCCTATAAAAATAGTCCCTGCGGCCTCAGCCTCAATGGTCTTTTCTAGAATATTTCTAAGTTCCGCAACCCGCGCCCAGACACCATTGGCCAAATCGCGCGCCGCAGCCTCTGCCGCAGCGCCGAAACCGGCGATGCCGATGATATTCTCGGTGCCCGCGCGACGGCCCTGTTCCTGCCCGCCACCGCGCAGTTGCGCCGCCAGATCGGTACCGCGCTTCACGACCAGCGCGCCGATCCCCTTGGGCCCGCCCAGCTTGTGCGCCGAGACCAGCGCCATCGTGCAGCCCGTCCAGTTGAAGGCCAGCGGCAGCTTGCCGAACGCCTGTGTCATGTCGGAGACGGCAAGGCCCTCGGGCAAGGTCTGGATCACGCCGGTCTCCGAATTGGCCAGTTGCAGCGTGCTCCGGCCCGGTTCAGGCACCGTGACGCGGCCCTGATCATCCACCGCCAGATCGCACTTAACCCATGCGGCCACCGCCTCATGCTCGACCATTGCACCGTGCAGGCCCCTGCCCGCCAGCGCCAAAGCCGCCGCCTCGGTCGCGCCGGAGGTAAAGATCACATCCGCGCCCTCGGCCCCCAGAGCCGCCGCCACCTGCGCCCGCGCCGTCTCGAGCAGCGACTTGGCCGCGCGCCCTTCGGCATGGGCCGAGGACGGATTGCCAAGGCTGTCCATCGCGCGCAGCATCGCGTCCCGCGCCTCCGGGCGCAGCGGCGTTGTCGCGTTATGATCCAGATAGGCTCTCACAACCGCCCCTTCATCTTGCCGTAAATACTCAAATCAGCCCGCCGCCTCATCCACCACGGGCATGGAAAACAGCGATGGCACCGCCGGACAGGGCGCCAGATCGTTGCGCACCACATCCGACAGCCTTGTCTGATGCAGATAGACATAGACATGCGCGCTCAAGCCCTCCCACAACCGGTTGGTCACCGATTGCGCGCGGCTGCCCGAGACAGCCCCGCTGGCGCCTTCGCCGCGATGCATCGCATCAACGGTCTCGTCCACCGCCCCCAGCACCTCGACCACACGGATTTCGCTGGCCGGACGCGCCAGCCTGTAGCCGCCACCGGGGCCGCGCACCGAGTCGACCAGTCCTGCACGGCGCAGCTTGACGAACAACTGCTCCAGATAGGGCAAGGAGACGTTCTGCCGCTTGGATATCTCCCCCAGCGTCACCAGCGTTCCCACCGGTTGCAGCGCGATATCGGCCAGTGCGACCATCGCATAACGGCCCTTGGTGCTAAGTTTCATGGGCTTGCTTTCGTGAACACATTGACGCGACGGGGTGCAGGGCTTATCTCGCGATAACCCGGTGCAACGCCGACAACTCATTTAGAAACGTTCTAAGGTGCTTGAGCAATTTCGTCAAGATTAATTGCCCCACCCCTGCAGGAGACACATATCCAATATGCCCGAGGTTATATTTCCCGGCCCCGAAGGTCGGCTCGAAGGCCGGTATCATCCCCAAAAGGAACGCGACGCCCCCATTGCCATCATCCTGCACCCGCATCCGCAATTCGGCGGCACGATGAACAACAAGGTCGTCTATAACCTGCATTATGCGTTCTACAATATGGGCTTCACCGTGCTGCGGTTCAATTTCCGCGGTGTCGGGCGCAGTCAGGGCGAATATGATCAGGGGATCGGCGAGCTGTCCGATGCCGCCTCGGCGCTCGATTACCTGCAATCCATGAACAACAATTCCAAACATTGCTGGGTCGCGGGTTTCTCGTTCGGGGCATGGATCGGGATGCAGCTTCTGATGCGGCGGCCCGAGATCACGGGTTTCATCTCGGTCTCTCCGCCCGCCAACATGTATGACTTCTCGTTCCTCGCACCCTGCCCGGCCTCCGGTCTGGTGATCAACGGCACGGCCGACCGTGTGGCTCCGCCCGCCGATACCACCAGCCTTGTCGGCAAACTGCATGAACAGCGCGGCATCACGGTGACGCATGAGCAGGTGGACGGCGCGGGCCATTTCTTCGACGCGCCCGGTCACATGGATCATATGATCGGTTCGGTGTCGGATTACGTCAAACGTCGCCTGACCGAAAGCACGCGGTAACCTCATGAGCGTGACCGAAGATCTGGCCGATGCGCTGGCCCGCGATGTTCTCGATGCGGTCGAGAAACTTGGAGACGACACGCTGATCGAAGAGATCGCCAAGACTCTCGGCACGTCGTCTGCGGTGACGCAGGATGCTTTCATGACCGCGATCCGCGTCCGCACCGCCGATGCGCGGGCGCGCAAACTGCTGGCAGCACGGCTGGCCAAGGTTAAGACAGCTCCGTAAGTTACGGGGAAAAATGCCGTTTTTGAGTATTTTGGGAACGATGAAAGCGCGCGGATTGGTCATCAGCCGCGCGCTTTTTCTTTGCCATCAGGGGGTGGCAGCGGCAGCCTTGCGCTTTTTCTCTGCCAAGACCTTTTCCGCCAAATCCTTGGCAATCGCATAGGCACCGCGGATCTTGTCTTTCTCGGCGGTCCAGTCGCGTCGCACCACGATCTTGTTGTCGCGCACCTTGGCAAGGCCGTTCTGCGCCGCGATGAACTCCACCAACCCCTGCGGGCTTGCGAATTTGTCGTTGTGGAACTGGATCGTCGCGCCTTTGGGGCCGCCATCCAGCCGCGAGATACCCGCGCGTTTGCACATCTCCTTGATCCGCACGATCAACAGCAGCGTGTTCACCTCACGCGGCAGCTTGCCGAACCGGTCGATGAGTTCGGCTGCAAAGCCCTCAAGTTCAACTTTGGTGTGCAAGCCACTGAGACGACGATACAATCCCAGCCGCACATCCAGATCGGGCACATAGGCTTCGGGGATCAGCACCGGCACGCCCAGATTGATCGAGGGCGCCCATTGGCCGTCGGACTCCGACAGCCCCTCCATCTCGCCGGATTTGATCTTGGCAATCGCATCCTCCAGCATCTGCTGGTAAAGTTCGTAGCCCACATCGCGCATCTGGCCGGATTGCTCCTCGCCCAGCAGGTTGCCCGCGCCGCGAATGTCGAGATCCTGACTGGCCAGCGTGAACCCCGCACCCAGCGTATCCAGCGACCCCAGCACGCGCAGTCGCTTTTCCGCCGAAGGCGTCAGCTTGCCGCGCGGTTTCGTCGTCAAATAGGCATAGGCCCGCGTTTTGGAGCGGCCCACGCGGCCCCTGATCTGGTAGAGCTGGCTGAGGCCGAACATATCAGCGCGGTGGATCACCATCGTGTTGGCCGTGGGGATATCCAGCCCCGATTCCACAATCGTTGTGGCCAGCAACACATCGTATTTACCGTCATAAAACGCGTTCATGCGGTCATCGAGTTCGCCCGCCGCCATCTGGCCATGCGCGATGACATAGCTGACCTCGGGCACCTGCGTCCGCAAGAACTCCTCGATCTCCGGCAGATCGCTGATGCGCGGCACGACGAAAAAGCTTTGCCCGCCGCGATAATGCTCGCGCAGCAGCGCCTCGCGGATCGTGACCGTATCGAACTCCGAGACATAGGTGCGGATCGAGAGGCGATCCACCGGCGGCGTGCCGATTATCGACAGATCGCGCACCCCTGACAGCGACAGTTGCAGCGTGCGCGGGATCGGTGTGGCGGTCAGGGTCAGCACATGGATATCGGTGCGAAGCTGCTTGAGCCGCTCTTTATGGCTGACGCCGAAATGTTGTTCCTCGTCAATGATCAAGAGGCCAAGGTTCTTGAAGCTGACGCCTTTGGCCAGCAGCGCATGGGTGCCCACCACGATATCCACCGTGCCGCGCGCCATGCCGTCACGCGTCGCCTGCGCCTCTTTGGTGCTGACGAAACGCGACAGCGCCCGTACTTCTAGGGGAAAGCCGCGAAACCGCTCTGCAAAGCTCTTGTAGTGCTGCCGCGCCAGCAGGGTCGTTGGCGCGATCACCGCGACCTGCACGCCGGACATGGCCGCCACGAAGGCCGCGCGCATCGCCACCTCGGTTTTGCCGAACCCCACATCGCCGCAGATCAGCCGGTCCATCGGATTGCCCGAGCCCAGATCGGCCATGACATCCTCGATGGCGCGCAACTGGTCCTCGGTCTCGGTATAGGGGAACCGCGCGCTGAACGCCTCCCACGCGTGGTGCTGCGGCTCCAGCACGGGGGCCGTCCGCAGCGCACGCTCGGCGGCAACCCTGATGAGTCGGTCCGCCATCTCGCGGATACGCTCCTTGAGGCGCGCCTTCTTGGCCTGCCAAGCACCACCGCCCAGCTTGTCGAGCAAGCCCTCCTCATGGCCGAACTTGCTGAGCAGTTCGATATTCTCGACCGGGAGGTAAAGCTTTGAGGATTCGGCATATTCCAGCGTCAGACATTCATGCGCCGCCCCCAGCGCCGTGACCACCTCCATCCCCAGATAGCGGCCCACGCCATGATCGACATGCACCACCAGATCGCCCGGTGACAGGCTTTGCGTCTCGGTGAGGAAATTCTCGGCGCGGCGGCGTTTGCGCGGCGCACGGATCAGCCTGTCGCCCAGCACATCCTGTTCGCTGATCACCGTCAGCCCCGGCGCCTCGAACCCCTGTTCCAGCGGCCAGACCGCCAAGTGCAGCCCGTGCTTGGTGATCCCGCGCGCATCGGCCACATGCACCGCGCCGATCAGCCCCTCGTCGCTGATCAACCCGTCCAACCGCTCCCGCGCGCCTTCCGAGAAGGAGGCGACAAGCACCGGCCCCTTAACCATTCGCGCTTTAACATGGGTGGCCAAAGCGCCGAAAAGGCTCAGGTTCTCCTGCTGCCGCTCAGGCGAGAAACTGCGCCCGATGCGTGCGCCAGCGTCTATCACGCCCGGCCCTGTGGCCTGCGCCAGCGGGTTGAACTGCATCACGCGCCGCGCCGCCACCGCCGCTTCCCACGCGGTATCGTCCAGATAGAGCAGCCCCGGCGGCACAGGTTTGTAGACCGAATCCATCCGGCCTTTCTGCGTCATCGCGAGCCGCCGCGTCTCGTACTGGTCGGCAATGCTGTCCCAGCGTGACAGCCGCGTTGGCGTGACCTGATCATCCTGCGTGATCGTGGCCTGCGGCAAATAGTGGAACAAGGTTTCCAGCGTGTCATGGAAGAACGGCATCCAATGCTCGATCCCCGCGTGTTTGCGCCCTGCACTCACCGCCTCGTAAAGCGGATCATCGGTGCCCGCCGCGCCGAACTCGATCCGGTAGTTCTGCCGGAAACGGGTGATCGCGGCCTCGTCCAGAATGACCTCCGACACAGGCGCCAGTTCGACCAGATCGAGCTTTTCCGTCGTGCGCTGGGTGGCTGGATCGAACCGGCGGGCCCCGTCCAGAACATCGCCGAACAAGTCCAGCCGCACGGGCCCGCCTTCGCCGGGGGGGAAGATGTCGATAATGCCGCCGCGGATCGCATAATCGCCCGGCTCCATCACCGTGGGCGATTGCGAAAAACCCATCCGCACCAGAAAGTTGCGCAACGCAGCTTCATCAAGCCTGCCGCCGACACGCGCGCTAAACGCCGCCTGCCGGAGCACATCGCGCGCGGGTAGCCGCTGCATCGCGGCGCTGATCGTTGTCAGCAGAACAAACCGCTGCGGCATGCCATGCACCAGCCCCGCAAGCGTCGCCATCCTTGTTGCCGAGATATCGGCATTGGGGCTGACCCTGTCATAGGGCAGACAATCCCAAGAGGGGAAAGTGATCACTGGCATTTCCGGCGCGAAGAACCGCAAGGCGGCCTGCATCGCGGCCAGCCTCTTGTCGTCACGCGCGATATGCAGCACCGGCGCGCCGGTCTTGTCCAGTTCCTTCAGGATCAGGCTGGCGTCAAAGCCTTCGGGTGCACCGCCGACGGTGATACGGGTTTGGCTGGTCATGGCGCGCTTGTCCCGGTGGTCAGAGAAGATGGTTGGGCATCATATAGGCCAGATTCTGGTACATGCCCCATAAAGCCGTGATGAAAATGGAGATCATGCCGATCACCTGCGTCAGGATGCGGTGCCGTGTCAGGGCACGGCGCAATGCGGCACCCTGCAGCGCGTCGCGGTGCAGCCGCTTTGCCGTGCGGAAGCCGAGCAATCCGATCAGAGACATGGGAAAGACCAGCAGAAAGATCGCCTGCGCAAGCTGGAAGCCGTAAACAAACCCGCTCAGCCCGAAAAACGACAGAAAGAACGTGCCGAAGCCGACAATCCACAGGCCGGATACATCGCCGATATAGATCAGGCGGTTCACGTTGATCCGGACGATATCCGCCAGATCCGCCTCGGCCTCGCCACCTTGGGCGGCGGCGCGGGTGACCATGTCATAGGGAACGCCCAGCACCCAGTGGCTGGCGGTGGACCACAACACAGCGAGCATGATCCAATACCAAAGATTGGAAAAGGATCGCAGGTTGATCACTTCGGTCAGAGTACTGAACCAGTCCAAAATCCACGCCTTTTCAATATCGCTCGCTTCCATAGCCGCGAAGTTTGGCAATTCCTACCCTTGAGATGCGGCAATATCCATGCCACGCATGATAAACTTCTCAACATGATGATCGCAGCGAGTAAACAGACACATGATCCCCAGTCAGGCCGCCTTCCCCGCCACCCGTTTCCGCCGCACCCGCAAATCGCCCGCGATCCGTGCGCTGACGCAGGAAAACACCCTCACTGTCGGCAATCTGATCTGGCCGGTCTTTGTGCGTGACGGCGAGGGTGTGGAAGAGCCGGTGGCCTCGATGCCCGGTGTCATGCGCCGCTCGGTGGACCGCGTGGTGGAGGCGGCGCGCGAGGCCGCCGATCTGGGTATCCCCGCGATTTGCTTGTTTCCCTTTACCGATCCGGCCAAGAAAACCCGCGACTGCGCCGAGGCGTGGAACCCCGACAACCTGTCCAACCGCGCCACCCGCGCCATCAAGGCGGCGGTGCCCGATATCGCGATCATGACCGATGTGGCGCTTGACCCCTATAATTCCGACGGCCATGACGGCTTCTGGCGGGACGGCGTGGTGGTCAATGACGAGACGGTGGAGGCGCTGGTAAAACAGACACTCAGTCAGGCCGAGGCCGGTGCCGATATCATCGGACCCTCCGATATGATGGATGGCCGCATCGGTGCGATGCGGGCTGCGCTCGAAAAAGCAGGTCATCAGAATGTGCTCTTGCTCAGCTATGCCGCCAAATATGCCTCCGCTTTCTACGGCCCCTTCCGTGATGCGGTGGGCGCGTCGGGTGCGCTGAAAGGCGACAAGAAGACCTACCAGATGGACCCCGCCAATTCCGACGAGGCGATCCGTCTGGTGGAGCGTGATCTGCGCGAGGGCGCGGATATGGTCATGGTCAAGCCCGGCATGCCCTATCTCGATATCTGCCGCCGCGTGAAGGACACGTTCGGCGCGCCGACCTATGCCTATCAGGTGTCGGGCGAATACGCGATGATACAGGCCGCCGCCCAGAACGGCTGGATCGACGGGGAACGCGCCATGCTGGAAAGCCTGATGTGTTTCCGCCGCGCCGGATGCGACGGCATCCTGACCTATTTCGCCCCCGCCGTCGCGCGGATGCTGGCGCAGCGCTGACACAGTCGGGAACAGCGCCCTCTGCAATCTATGGCGGCAAATCGCTTTTCCGCGACCGCACTGCCTGTGCCGACACAAGCAGTGGTGACAGTTGACACATTTGCATCTATATTACGCCATAGTCGGGGCGAGCAGAACATCCGGCATGGCAGCAGTTCCACAAACAACAACAGAACAGGCACAGATATGACCCAGATGAGCAGACGGACTTTCACGCTTTCGGCGCTGGCGGGTGTCAGCGTCACGGCGGCCTGCGGCAACGGTATCGGCAGCCCGGGTTCGGCCGTGATCGACAACCGTGTCGATGCTACGCTGAACTACCTTTACAGCACCTATCCCAACACCCGCGATCTGGCCGAGAAATCGGCAGGCCAGTTGGTCATGCCGCTGATCACAGAGGCGGGCCTCGGCATCGGTGGCGGTTACGGGCGCGGCGCGCTGAAGGTGGGCGGCACGACGGTGGATTACTATTCCGCCGCAAAAGGCACGTTCGGCCTGCAGATCGGGGCGCAGCAGTTCGCCCATGTGCTTTTCTTCATGACGGATGACGCGCTGCAACGCTTCCGCCGTTCCTCCGGTTGGGCAGCCGGTGCCGATGTCGGCTATGTGCTCAACGATCAGGCCGAGAACATCCGCGCCGAGACGACAACCTCCACCTCTCCGGTGCTGGCTGTGGTCTTCGGTCAGGCAGGGCTGATGGTGGGTGCCACGCTCGAAGGCGTCAAATACACCCGTATCATCCCCTGATCCTTCTGTCGGCGCGGGCCAGTCCCGCGCCGCTTGCCGCGCTCAGTGCAGGGTAAATTCCCCCACCACATTGCGCCACTCGCCCGGCGAGATCATCTTGCGATGGGTGAAGCGCACCGAATGCAACGGCCCCTCGATCTCGGATTTCCAGTAATCGATGAACTTGAACAGCCGTGGATGATCCGGCGCGATATCGTAATCCTGCCAGACGAATGTGTTCAGCACGGAGGTGTAATCCGGCATCCGGTAGAAGAACTCGGCCGTGGTCAACCCGTAGCCTTTGAGCATCAATTCGGTGTCTGAAGCCTGCATGACTGGTCCCTTTCTGCGACTCGCTTATTCAATCATGCCAAGCTTAAATTACTTTTCAATTAAAACAGTATGTTAGCAGTCATGAAGCATGGCTGCCAAATGGGGCGGCCTTGCACCATTGCACCCCATATCCGGCCTCTGTTATAGTCCGGCCAACAAGATATAGTGAAACTGGACAGAGCGGTTAAATCACGTGAGCGACACGCCGGAAACCCCTGAAAACGCAGACGAAAACGGCAACCCCCGCTACGTCTACGATGGCCCCTCCATCTCGATCACCGAAGAGATGAAGACCTCTTATCTCGATTACGCGATGAGCGTGATTGTCAGCCGCGCGATCCCCGATCTGCGCGATGGCCTGAAACCTGTGCATCGCCGCATCCTGTATGCCATGCATGAGGCAGGCAACAGCCATGACAAACCTTACCGCAAATCCGCCCGCGCCGTGGGTGACGTGATGGGCAAATACCACCCGCATGGCGATTCCGCGATCTATGACGCGCTGGTGCGGATGGCGCAGGATTTCTCGATGTCGCTGCCGCTGCTGGACGGTCAGGGCAATTTCGGCTCGATGGACGGCGATAACGCCGCCGCGATGCGGTACACCGAAGTCCGGATGGACAAGCCCGCCGCCTTCCTGCTGGCCGATATCGACCGTGACACGGTCAATTTTCAGGACAACTACGATGGCAAGGACCGTGAACCCACGGTGCTGCCCGCCCGCTTTCCAAACATGCTGGTCAATGGCGCAGGCGGTATCGCCGTCGGCATGGCCACGAACATCCCGCCCCACAACCTTGGCGAGGTGATCGACGCGACGCTGGCCTTGATCGAGAATCCTGATCTGACCACCGAAGACCTGATCGAATATGTGCCGGGGCCGGATTTCCCGACAGGCGCGCTGATGCTGGGCCGCTCCGGTGCCCGCAAAGCCTATCTCGAAGGGCGCGGCTCGGTCATCATCCGCGCCAAGACCCGCATCGAGGAGATCCGCAAGGACCGCTACGCCATCATCGTCGACCAGATCCCCTATCAGGTCAACAAAGCCTCGATGATCGAGAAGATCGCCGAACAGGTGCGTGACAAGAAGATCGAGGGCGTCAGCCACGTGCAGGACGAAAGCGACCGCAACGGCGTGCGCGTGGTGATCGAGCTGAAACGTGATGCCACGCCCGAAGTGGTGCTGAACCAGCTTTACCGCTTCACCCCGATGCAGACCTATTTCGGCTGCAATATGCTGGCGCTGAACGGCGGCCGCCCCGAGCAGTTGACGCTCCGCCGCTTCCTGTCCTCCTTCATCGAGTTCCGCGAAGAGGTTGTGGCCCGCCGCACCGCCTATGATTTGCGCAAGGCACGCGAGCGCAGCCATATCCTGTGCGGTCTGGCTGTCGCCGTCACCAATGTCGACGAGGTTGTGGCCACGATCCGCTCCTCCGCAGATGCGGCGGACGCGCGCGAGCGGCTGATGACACGGGCATGGCCCGCCCGCGACATTGCCGAATATATCCGCCTGATCGACGATCCGACCCATACGGTCAACGAAGACGGCACCTATCATCTGTCCGAAATACAGGCCCGCGCCATTCTGGAACTGCGCCTGCAACGCCTGACCCAGCTTGGCGTCAAGGAAGTCACGGACGAGTTGCAGGAACTCGCCGCCAAAATCCGCGAATACCTTGAAATCCTCGCCAGCCGCGAGCGGATCATGGGCATCATCTCGGACGAGTTGCGCGAAGTGCGCGAGCTGTTCGCCGTTCCCCGCCGCACCCAGATCGTGGACTGGTCGGGCGACATGGAAGACGAGGACCTGATCGAGCGCGAGGACATGGTCGTGACCATCACCTCGGGCGGCTATATCAAACGGACTCCGCTAGCCGATTTCCGCGCGCAAAAGCGCGGCGGCAAGGGGCTGTCGGGCATGCAGACCAAGGAAGAGGATGTTGTCACCACGCTTTTCGTGGCAAACACCCACGACCAGCTGTTGTTCTTCACCACCGATGGGATGGTCTACAAGCTGAAGACATGGCGCCTACCTTTGGGCGGACGGACCTCCAAGGGCAAGGCGATCGTCAATATCCTGCCGATCCCTGTGGGCGTCTCCATCGCGGTCATCATGCCGGTGGACCGGCCTGACAGCGAATGGGTCGATCTGCAGATCTTCTTCGCCACCTCGGCGGGCGATGTGCGGCGCAATGCGCTGTCGGATTTCACCAATGTCATGCGCAACGGCAAGATTGCGATGAAACTGCCCGAAGGCGTGGAATTGGTGAATGCGCGCATCTGCTCGGAAGAGGACGATGTGATGCTGGTCACGGATTCGGGCCGCGCCATCCGCTTCTCCACCACCGATGTGCGGGTCTTCAAGGGCCGCGATTCCACCGGCGTGCGCGGTATCCGCCTGTCCGGCGATGACCGTGTGGTGTCGATGTCGGTGATCCGCCATTTCGAGGCCACAGCCGAGGAGCGCGCCGCCTATCTCAAGATGCGCCGCGCCATGGCCGGTCTCGCCGACGATGCCGAGGCCGAAACCGATGAGGAGGACGCGCCCGCCGATCCGAATTTCTCCAACGATCGCTATGTGGAGATGTCGGCCGCCGAGAACCTGATCCTCACGATCACGGCCAATGGCTCCGGCAAGCTCTCCTCCAGCCATGACTATCCGCTGCGTGGACGCGGCGGCATGGGTGTGACCGCGATGGACAAGGCGATGCGCGGCGGCGCGCTGGTGGCGTCTTTCCCCGTGGAGCTGGACGATCAGGTGATGCTCGCCACCTCCAAGGGCCAGTCGATCCGGGTGCCGGTGGAGGGGATTTCCTTCCGCTCGCGCTCTGCCGGAGGGGTCAAGGTTTTCAACACCGCCAAGAACGAATTCGTCGTCTCGGTCGCGCGGATCGCCGATCAGGGCGATGAGGATGCAGAGGCCGGCGCGGAGTCCGAGGGCGAATAAGCCCTTGTTTCTTCTTGCGTGAAATATCCTCGGGGGGTCAAACCCGCAGGGTTTGGAAGGGGGGCAGACAGCCCCCCTTTTGCTTTAACCGAGCGGTAAGACCGACTGTGCCATGATCCCCTCCTCAAGGGAGGATCATATGAATCTGTACAGCTGTTCTATCGATCTCAAGGATGATGCCAAAGCGCTGGCCTTTGCCAATGCGGTCGATCTGTGGATGACGCATCTCAAATCCGAAGGTGTGATCGAGAACTGGCGCCTGCTGCGGCGCAAGCTCAACCTCGCCTCGGATTGCCACCGCGATTTCCTGCTGGAGGTGGAGGTGCGCGATCTGGCACAGCTTGATCAGGCGTTTCGGGTTCTGGGCCGGCAGGATGACCGTGTCTCAGGCCTCTACCGCGCCGTCAACACCCTGATCGCGGAGGCAAAGTTCGCGCTCTACCGGCCCTTCCCCGATCCCGAACGCTCCGAACGCATGGCGCTGGTCTGACGTGGGCCTACAGGTTGTAGATCGCGCCGAACTTGTCCTGCAGATAGGCCAGCAGCGGCGCTTCTGTCGGCTGCATACCGGCAGCCTGCGCGATCACCTCGCGCGGCCTGTAAAGCCCGCCGTGGCGTTGCACCTTGTCGCGCAGCCAGCCAGTCGCGCCGCTGGTATCGCCCTGCGACAGTGCGCTGTCCAGTTCCGGCAGCGCCGTCCGCATCGCCTGATGCAGGCATCCCGCATAGACATTGCCCAGACTATAGGTCGGGAAATAGCCGAACAGCCCGACGGACCAATGCACATCCTGCAAACAGCCGTTGGAGGGCTTGTCCACGGCAAAGCCAAAATCGGCGGCAAAGCGGTCGTTCCACGCGGCTTCCAGATCGCGCACTGCCAGATCACCCGCGATCAGCGCGCGTTCCAGATCAAAGCGCAGCATGACATGCAGGTTGTATTGCACCTCGTCGGCCTCGGTGCGGATGAAGCCGTTTTGCAGCCGGTTCACGGTGCGGTAAAAGGCATCCTCGTCGGCGATCCCGAAATCCCCGAACGCATCGCGCATCCGCCCGTACAGCCAGCCGGTAAAGGCGCGGCTGCGGCCGATCTGGTTCTCATAAATGCGGCTCTGGCCTTCATGCACCCCCATCGACACGCCCTGCCCCAGTGGCGTCAGCGCATAGGCGGGGTCGATCTGCTGTTCATAGCAGGCATGGCCCACCTCGTGCACGGTCGAGTAGAAGCAGTTGAACGGGTCCACCGCAGAGGTCCGCGTGGTGATCCGCACATCGGCGCCCGATCCGCTGGAGAATGGATGCACCGCCTTGTCCAGCCGCCCGGTGCTGAAATCATAGCCGAAAGCGCGCGCCAGCACGTGCGTCAGTTGCATCTGCGCGGCCTCGTCAAACACGCCTTGCAAGCCTTGAGGCGCGGGTTGCGCCAGCGCGGCAGCGCGAAGGTCCACCAGCGGGCCGCGCATCGCGGTAAACATCGCCACGATCTCGCTGACCTTGGCATCCGGCTCGTAATCATCCAGCAGCGCCTCGTAGGGATCGCCGCCTGCGGCCAGCTCTTCACCTTCCGCGCGTTTGAGCGCGACGATCCGCTCCAGCACCGGCAGGAAGCCCTGCACATCCTCGGCAGCGCGGGCCTCGGCCCATTGGCCTTGCGTGCGGCTGGTGACGCGGGCGAGTTCCTCGGCCAGATCGGCAGGCACGCGGCGGGCGCGGTCAAAACTGCGCCGGATATGGCGCAACTGGGCCTGCCCCACGGGATCGAGCGCAGCCTCCTCGATGGCCGCAAGCCAGTCCCCGATGCGCGGGTCGGTGCGCCTTGCATGCAGCACCGATTCCATCGCGGCCATCTCCTCGGCACGTTGGTCGGCGGCCCCGCGCGGCATCATGGTTTCCTGATCCCAGCCCAGCCGCCCGGCTACCTGCCCCAAAGCGAACGTCTGGCGCGTATGCGCCATCAGAGCGTCGTAAGCCCCTGTCGCCCCGGACTTAGTGCTCATGCTCTGACGCTCCCGCGGATGGAGGTGGCGATCGGATAGGCGGAGAGGTAACGCGCCCGCAGGATCAACACCCACAGGATCACGGCCAGCACCTGATGCAGGATCGCGATTTCCCACGGGGCGGCTGTCATCACCGTGACAATCCCCAGCACGATCTGCGCGACCAGCGCGCCGAAGGCGAGATGGAACGCCTGTCGCGTCGCCGCATGCGCCGATTTGCGCCCGCGCAGCCAGACCACGATCCCGAAGGCCAGTAGC
The DNA here is from genome assembly GCA_047921295.1 of Rhodobacterales bacterium. Taxonomy (GTDB): domain Bacteria; phylum Pseudomonadota; class Alphaproteobacteria; order Rhodobacterales; family Rhodobacteraceae; genus Seohaeicola. Next base: position 37,193 of record JBLRWK010000010.1, on the reverse strand, counting down.
AGATAGCCGCTGACACGGTGGATAAACTGCACCAGACCGGGGTTTTCGAAGAAATTGGTCCAGAGCGGTTCCAGCATGAAGGGTTCGGGCGGGATGATCTGTCCGCCCATCAACGGCCAGTCGGTATAGGACCGGCCCGCGTCAATCCCCGCCACCAAGGCCCCCAGCAGGATCTGGAGAAAGGCGAAATGCATTAGCCCCGTCGAGAGGCGGAACAGCTTGTCCTCCTTGGCGCGGCGCGCCTGCAGCAAGTCACGCTCGGTCCGGCCCAACTGGAACACATACCATGCGATCAGCCCGAGGATCACGAAGGCCAGCCCCAGATGCGTGGCGAGCCGGTAGCTGGCCACACTTGTCATCGATCCCGTCAGGCCGGAGGCGACCATCCACCAGCCGATAAAGCCCTGCAATCCTCCCAATCCGCCAAGAAGCAACAAATGCGGGGTCCAGCCCGTGGGGATCTTTCGCGCGAGCAGAAATCCGAAAAAGCCGATACCCCAGACAAGGCCGATCACGCGGCCAAGCTGCCGATGGCCCCATTCCCACCAGTAGATGAATTTGAAATCATCGAGTTCCATCCACTGGTTCATGATCTGGAATTGCGGAATCTCCTGATATTTCGCGAATTCCCGCTCCCAATCAGCCTCGGTCAGCGGTGGGATCGCCCCGGTGAGCGGTGCCCATTCGGTGATGCTCAGCCCGCTGTCGGTCAGCCGTGTCAGACCGCCCACGGCGATCATCACGAAGACCAGCGCGAAGAGCACCATCAGCCAGATCCGGATCGCCCCGCGCGCGCCTGACGACGCCTTGTCGATCATCCCGCCCTGCGGCACTGCAGCGCCGCGCTGCGCTGTGCCAACCTCTTCGAATATCGCACGTTTTTTGGTCATCGTGGTCTCCTGTCGGATACGAACCTAGGGCTTGTCCGGCCTGCCGTCCAGAACCTAACCCCGCTCTTTCCAGCGCACCATTTGACGCAGGATGCCGTGCAGCATCTGCACATCGGCGCGCGTCAGGCGCATCCGGCTCCACAGATTGCGCAGGTTCAGTTTCATGCTGTCGGCCTTGGTCTCGGGAAAGAAGAACCCGGCTTCGCCAAGTCGCTCCTCGTAATGACGCGCCAGCGCATCGATCTCGGTGCCATTGGCCCAATCCCCGCGGAATGTTCCGTCGGTCTCGTGCTGGACCTCGGCCACCTGACGCTGCCATTCATAGGCGGTCAGCAGCACGCATTGCGCCAGATTGAGGCTTGGAAAATCGGGATTCACCGGCACAGAGATCAGCGCATTGGCCTGCGCCACATCCTCGTTCTCAAGCCCCGCGCGTTCGGGGCCAAACAGTACGGCTACCTTTTCCCCGTTTGCGATCATGCTGGCGGCCATTTGCATGGCGCGTTCGGGGCTGTAGACCGGCTTTGTCAGGTCGCGCGCGCGCGCCGTCGTGGCGAAGGTGAAAGTCACCTCCGACAGCGCTGCGGGCAGATCGTCATGCAGAACCGCCTCGTCCAGCAAACGGCCTGCACCGCTGGCCATCGCCACGGCGCTGCTGTTGGGCCAGCCGTCGCGCGGCCCCACCACATGCATCCGGTCCAACCCGAAATTCCACATCGCCCGCGCGGCCGCCCCGATGTTCTCGCCCATCTGGGGGCGCACAAGGACAAAGGCGGGTTGCGGCTTATTGCTGGGCATGGGTATCTCCGGTCGTGCAGGGCGTCTGATACGCCAGCGCGGCGCATATTCCAAGAGGCTCCGCACCCTGCAATGACGGTGAAAACCCCCGATGGTCAAAGCCTGAAATCCCCGTTATGACACGGCAAGACAGTCAAGGAGCCCGACCCGATGGCCGATACAGCCGACGCCCCGCAAACACCGCAGCTTTACCTGATCACGCCGCCCGCGTTCGAGCTGGATTTCTTTCCCGATCTGCTGGCCCGTGTTCTCGATACGCAAGAGGTTGCCTGCGTGCGTCTAGCCCTTGCCAGCAAGGACGAGGATCAGATCGCGCGCGCGGCAGATGCGTTACGCGAGGTGACGCATGCGCGCGATGTCGCGCTGGTGATCGAAAGCCACATCCTGATGGTCGAGCGTCTGGGTCTGGACGGCGTCCATCTGACCGATGGTGCGCGGTCTGTCCGCAAGGTCCGCAAGGATCTGGGTGCCGATGCGATTGTGGGGGCCTTCTGCGCCGCCAACCGGCACGAGGGGATGAGCGCGGGCGAAGCGGGCGCGGATTATGTGAGCTTCGGCCCCGTTGGCCTGACGCCTTTGGGAGACGGCTCGCAGGTGCCACTGGATGTGTTCGAATGGTGGTCCGAGATCATCGAGGTACCTGTGGTCGCCGAAGGTGCGCTGACCGAGGAATTGATCCGCACGCTTGCGCCGATCACCGATTTTGTCGCGCTGGGGGACGAGATCTGGTCTGCCGAGAATCCGGTCGCCACATTGGGGCAACTGGCCCGCGCCCTGCAGGTCTGATCTCAGCCGGACAGGTGCCACGCTGGATCAGCGTTGCGCCGCGCCGCTGTACAGACCGGCGCGCACCGTGGTTTCCAGATGCACGGACAGCGACTTGCGGTTGGGGAAGCGGTCCACCCGCACCGGCGCGTGATAGATCACCTCGACCGCGCCGTTGCGCCGCGCGGCCAGCACCTTGGCCAGATGCGGCCCGAAGGCCATCGCCCCCCACCAGCCATAGAAATCTGCCGCTTCTCCATCCGGGGCATGGTATTTCAGAGTCACGGGTTGCAGGAAGGTGCGGTGCTTCAACTCGTCCGCAAAGAAGGCCTGAAACAGCGTGGATTTGAACGGCAGCACCTGCGCGCCATCCGTCGAGGTGCCCTCGGGGAAGAACAGCAGCTTGTGCCCTGCGAGTAGGCGCTTCTCGAAAATCACCTGCTGGCGGCGCGCCTCGCGGGGATCGCGGGTGATGAACACCGTGCCGGTTGCCCGCGCCAGCCAGCCGATAAAGGGCCAGCCCGCCACCTCGGATTTCGAGACGAAATAGACCCGCTTGCGCGCATTGAGCGCGAAAATATCCAGCCACGAGACATGGTTGCACACGACCGCGCCGCGTTCTTCCATCCGCTTGCCGCGCACCACATACCCCATGCCGAGGATCACGAAGGCCGCGCGGCACACGCCCTGCGTCAGATAGGGCGTGACCGGACGGTGCAGGCCAAACAAAGGCCGCTCGATCAGACGCAAGGCCAGCATCAGAACCAGCCCGACAAGGATGATGCTGCCCAGCACGGACCCGCGCAGGATCAGCCGCAACCAACCGCCCGCCGTCAGCGCAACGGCAGGCGGCTCGGGTGGCGGCGACCAGACCGCGCTCATGCCCGCACCGTGCGGGTATAGATCGCGCGCTGGCTCTCGTTCATCCGCGCCACATCGAGGATCAGGCAGACATCGGTGGTGTTGAACGCACGGTCCAGATAGGCATCCTGCCCGACAAACCCGCCAAGGCGCAGATAGGCCTTGATCAGCGCAGGCACGGCCAGCATCGCGGCGCGCCGGTCCAGAGTCTCGGGCGCGATCCGGTCCATCGCGACAGCCCCCGGCGCGCGTGCTGTCACCCGCAGGTCCGGCGGGGCCAGATGGCGGTGGTGCAGCATCGACAAAGGTGCCGCCAGCGTCTCGATATCCGTGCCGTGAAAGCTGGCGACGCCGAACAGGATTTCGATGCCGTGCTCCTCCACATAGGCGGCCAGCGCGTGCCACAGATGATACATACCCATCCCGCCGCGATAGTCGGGATGAAGGCACGATCGGCCCAGTTCCAGCAGCGGGCGGCCGCTGGTTTTCAGCACGTCCAGATCATATTCATCCTCGGAATAGAACTGCCCCGCGCGGGCCGCCTGATCCTGCCGCAGCAGGCGGTAGACGCCGACCACATGATCGGGGGCGGAAAGGTTCTCGTCCACCAGCAGCAGATGGTCGAAAAACGGATCGAAACGGTCCTGTTCGAGGCGGTTGGCATGATCCACCAGATCACCGCCCGCGCCCAGTTCCTCGACAAAGACCGTGTAGCGCAAGCGCTGCGCCGCGCGCAGATCCGCGTCGGACCGGGCAAGACGAACACTGTATTGCGGCTCAGGCAGGATCATGCGGCGGCTCCAAGGATCTACCCCGTTTCTAGGAAAGCGGCACCCTGAAGGCAACCGGAACCGGAGCCGCCGAGTGTCCACAAATGCAGACGCTTGAGGCGACAACCGACCGAAAAGATGATTCAATTTAGCCTTTTTTCTTTCCCTGATAACAATTTGTTAACTACTATGAGGCATCAAACACAGGCAGCAGAAAAACCCGGGAGCCGTCAATGACCACCTTACCGGCCTCGCGGAAATTGACGGTGATCTTGCCGCCGCTGTTGGATTGCACCTGCCCCAGCCCCCAGTCCGGCTGGTCGGGGTGACGCACCAGCATGCCCGGCTCCAGAATCGCATTCAGATCGCTCACATCCTCACCTCATATCGGAGACCTCTTTGGGCCATAATAGGAACAACCTGACCGCTTTGATAGGCTCGCGTATCTGTCACGATTTGATCAGCCCGATCGGCGCTATCGCGAACGGTCTGGAGCTGATGCAGATGTCGGGTGGTCCGCTCACCGCAGAGATGGCGCTGATCACCGATAGTGTCCAGAACGCCAATGCCCGCATCCGGTTTTTCCGCGTGGCCTACGGGCTTGCGACTGCGCAGCAGATGATGGGCCGCGCCGAGATTGTCAGTGTCCTGCAGGATGTGGCGCAGGGCACGCGGGTGCGCTTCCAGTGGGGGCCGCTCGATCCGGTTCCGCGCGCCGAGGTGCGGCTGGTGTTTCTGGCGATACAATGTTTCGAGACAGCGATGCCCTACGGCGGGCAAGTGATGATCACGCGCGAGGACGGGTGCTGGACGCTGGACGGACAGGCCGACAGGTTGCGCTCCTGCCCCGATCTGTGGCGTGGCCTTGCCTCGCCCGACAGCGCGTCAGAGGTTTCGCCGTCCGAGGTGCAATTCGCGCTGCTGCCGCTGTCGGCGCAGGACGAAGGGCGGCAGGTCGCGGTCACGTGTAGCGAGAGCGGGATCGTGATGCGCTTCTGACCCGCGCATCACCGCGCGGTCAGTACCGGACAGCCCCGGCGCTGGTCACCAGATATTTGAAGCTGGTCAGTTGCTCCGCACCGACCGGCCCGCGCGCATGCATCTTGCCCGTCGCGATGCCGATCTCGGCCCCCATGCCGAACTCGCCGCCATCGGCGAACTGGGTGGAGGAATTATGCATCAGGATCGCACTGTCCAGCCGCTCGAAAAACCGCGCCACGGCCTGCGCATCCTCGGTCAGGATACAATCGGTATGGTTCGAGCCATAGCGCCGGATATGGGCAATGGCTGCGTCGACATCATCCACCACGCGGGCGGCGATGATACTGTCGAGATATTCGCAGCCCCAATCCCCATCCGTGGCGGGCACGGTGCCGGAAATGTGCTGCAAATCCGCATCAACGCGCACCTCGACACCGGCGGCCAGCAGATCGCGGACCAGATCGGCCCCCAAAGTGGCAGCGATATCGCGGTGGATCAGCAGGCATTCCGCCGCCCCGCAAATACCGGTGCGCCGCGTCTTGGCATTGAGGACAACGCGCCGCGCCAGTTCCGGATCGGCCTGTGCATCGACATAGATATGCACGATCCCTTCGAGATGGGCGAAAACCGGCACCCGCGCCTCGCGCTGCACCAGCCCCACCAGCCCCTTGCCGCCGCGCGGGACGATCACGTCGATCCAGTCCGTCATCCCCAGCATCGCGCTGACCGCCGCGCGGTCCCGCGTCGGCACAAGCTGGATCGCCGTTTCGGGCAGACCGGCAGCGCGCAGCCCCTCAACCAGACAGGCATGGATCGCCGTCGAGGAATGGAAACTCTCCGACCCGCCGCGCAGGATCACCGCATTGCCCGCCTTGAGACAGAGCGCACCTGCATCGGCGGTCACGTTGGGACGGCTTTCATAGATCACGCCCACCACACCCAAAGGCGTGGCGACGCGCCGGATATGCAGCCCGTTGGGCCGGTCCCATTCCGCCAGCACGCGACCCACCGGATCCTCCTGTGCGGCCACGGCGCGCAATCCCGCGGCGATGGCCTGAATGCGCGGGGCGTCCAGCATCAGCCGGTCCATCATCGCGGGGCTGAGGCCCTTGTCGCGGCCATAGTCCAGATCAAGGGCATTGGCCGCGATGATCGCGTCTGTGCTGGCGGTGATCGCATCCGCTGCGGCCAGGAGCGCGTGGGCCTTCGCATCCGCCGGTGCAAAAGCCAAGTCCGCAGCGGCACCGCGGGCGGCGCGGCCGATCTGGTCCATCTGAGCGGTGATGTCGGTCATCTGTGTCATAGGCAGGATTCCGTGGCGATGCCGGATGCCTCCGGCGGGGATATTTCAGGCAAGAAGAAGCGCCGCTTACAGCGCCATATCGTCCCGGTGGATGAGTGCTGCGCGTCCCGGATAGCCGAGCAACGCCTCAATCTCGTCACTGCGATGCCCGAGGATCAGCGCGGTTTCGGCGGCGGTATAGCGGATGAGGCCCTGACCGAGCATGGCCCCGTCAGGGCCAAGGATGGCCACCGGATCGCCGCGCCCGTAACGCCCTGTCGTGGCAATGACTCCGGCAGGCAGCAGGCTTTTGCCGCTGGCCAGAGCCGTTGCGGCCCCTGCATCCAGCGTGACCTCGCCGCGCGGTTTCATCGCGGCGATCCAGCGTTTGCGCGCGGCTTGCGGATCGACCTGTGCGGTGAACCACGTGGCGCGCGCGCCGTCTTCCAGCGCTTGAAGGGGGCGCAGGCAGGAGCCTTCGGTGATCGCCATGGCGCAGCCTGCGGCAGTGGCTGTTTTGGCGGCCATCAGCTTGGTCTTCATGCCGCCCTTGGACAGGCCCGATCCGGCATCGCCCGCCATCGCCTCGATCTGCGGGGTGATGCGGTCGATCACGGGGAAATGCCGCGCCGTCGCATCCTGTTGCGGATTGGCGGAATAGAAGCCGTCCACATCCGAGAGCAGGATCAACTGGTCCGCGCCCACGGTCACGGCCACCTGTGCGGCCAGCCTGTCATTGTCGCCGTAGCGGATTTCGTCAGTCGCGACGGTGTCATTCTCGTTCACGATCGGCACCACGCCCAGCCCGATCAGCATTTCCATCGTAGCGCGTGAATTGAGATAGCGGCGCCGGTCTGTGCTGTCCTCGAGCGTGACGAGGATCTGCCCCGTGGTTATACCATGCGGGGCCAGTACTTCTTCATAGGCGCGCGCCAGCCGGATCTGTCCCACGGCGGCGGCGGCCTGCGATTGCTCCAGCGCCAGCGTTGTGGCGGGCAGGCCCAGCACGCCGCGCCCCAGCGCGATGGAGCCCGACGAGACGAGGATCACATCCTTGCCCAGAGACTTCAGCCAGACGACATCCTGTGCCAGTGCAGCCAGCCAGTCCTGCCGGAGCAGGCCAGTAGTGCGATCCACCAGCAGGGCCGAGCCGATCTTGACGACGATGCGGCGCGCCGTGCTCAGCCGCAGCGGCGTCAGGCTTGCCGCTTCGCTCAGGGCCGCCACGTCTCGTCCTCCGCCTCCGAGGATTGTTTCTGGCGCAGCCTGTCTTCGGTGATCTGCGCGCGCACGGCGCGCAGCACATCCTGCAAGCCCTCGCCGGAGACACCGGAGAGCATCATCACTGGGCGGCCCACTTCCTCCTCAAGACGGGCGCGCGCTTCGGCGCGTTCCTCGTCATCCAGCGCGTCGATCTTGTTGAGCGCGGTGACGCGCGGCTTGTCGGCCAGATCGCCGCCGTAAAGCTCCAGCTCGTTGATGATAGCGCGGTAATCCTCGTCCAGCGTCTCGGAGGTGCCATCGACCAGATGCAGCAGCACCGCGCAGCGCTCGACATGGCCAAGGAAACGGTCCCCCAGCCCCCTGCCCTCGGACGCGCCCGCGATCAGGCCCGGAATATCGGCCATAACGAATTCCGCCCCGTCCACACCGACTACGCCAAGATTGGGATGCAGCGTGGTGAAAGGGTAATCCGCGATCTTCGGCCGCGCGTTGGAGACCGCCGCTAGAAAGGTCGACTTGCCTGCGTTGGGCATACCCAGCAGGCCTGCATCCGCGATCAGTTTAAGCCGCAGCCAGATCGTGCGCTCCACGCCGTCCTGCCCAGGATTGGCGCGGCGCGGGGCCTGATTGGTGGAGGTCTTGAAATGCAGGTTGCCCCAACCACCATTGCCACCCTTGGCCAGCAGCACCCGCTGGCCGAGTTCGGTCATATCGGCCAGCACCGTCTCTTCATCCTCGTCGAGGATCTCGGTGCCGACGGGGACGCGCAGCAGGATGTCATCCCCATCCTTGCCGGTGCGCTGACGGCCCATGCCCGCCTGCCCGTTCTGGGCAAAGAAATGCTGCTGGTAGCGGAAATCGATCAGCGTGTTCAGACCGTCCACCGCCTCGACCCAGACAGAGCCACCGCCGCCGCCATCGCCGCCGTCGGGGCCGCCATATTCGATGAACTTCTCACGGCGGAAGCTGACCGCCCCGCCACCGCCCGAACCGGACCGGATATAGACCTTTGCGAGATCAAGAAATTTCATGGTCTTTCTCCTATCGCAAAGGCCCTGCTCTGCTCAATCCAGTTTTCGACTATAGGTCCAGGTTGCCACTTTGGCGTTGCGCGCAACCGAGAAGGTTTCCGCGTCACCCAGATATTCAAAGCCGCAATTCGTCAAGACCCGCGCGGAGGCGGCATTGTCCTGAAACACCTCGGCAAAGATCGTGCGGCATGATTGCGGATTGGCCGCGACCAGCGCGCCGACAGCCTCCGAAGCGACGCCGGTGTTCCAATAGGCCGGTGCGACCCAATACCCGATCTCGGACTGGTTGCGGTCGATGCGTTCCAGACTGATCAGCCCCATCACCTCGGCGCCGCCCTGCGCGCTGCCGTCCATGACCCAGATATCCTCGGCGCGGCCCTTTGCCATGGCACGCGCGACGAAAGCCTCGGTGGTGCCGGGGGGCAGCGGATGCGGGATGGAGCTTGTGTTGATCGCCACGCGACGGTCGGCTGCATACATCTCGATCAGGCCCTTGTCGGACAGATGGACGGGACGCAACGTGAACCTCCCAGCCTCGATTTCAGGCTGAGCGTAGATCGGGTCTATCATCATCCGCTTTTTCCTCCCAAGCGTCTCAGATGTCATTTCAGCGCGGATGATGCCATCTTCTGAGCACCTCGGAGAGCTTGATCGGCGCTGGCTGCACCTGCGAAGATGAACGACTGCACGCGGTAATGGTTCAGGTCAAAACCACCTTTATTTTGGCCAGATGGCATTCAGATGACGCGGGTCGTCCAGTTCTGGGGCAAACCATTAAAGCGGCAACTGGACAACCGGTCCAAGAGTGCGATCCGAAACGAAAAAGGGACCGGCTTATGTGCCGGTCCCCTGATGTGTGTCACCTGAAGAACGGCTTATTCAGCGGCCTCCGCCACCGGCAGAACCGAAATAAAGGTACGGCCTTTCAGGCCCTTGTGGAAAGTCACCTTACCTTCGACGGTCGCGAAGATCGTATGGTCGCGGCCAAGGCCCACGCCCTCGCCCGGCCACCACTTGGTGCCGCGCTGGCGCACGATGATGTTGCCGGGGATCACGGCCTGACCGCCGAACAGTTTGACGCCAAGGCGCCGTCCCGCGGAGTCGCGGCCGTTGCGGGAGGAACCGCCTGCTTTTTTATGTGCCATGGGGGATTACTCCTTGGTCTCGGCCGCTTTTTTGGCGGCGCGTTTCGGTTTTGCGGCAGCTTCGCCCTTGTCTGCCTTGTCAGCCGCAGGCGCTTTGGCCTTTGTGGCTTTCTTGGCGGGGGCTGCCTTGGTCGTGGCGGCATCGGATGTGCTTGCATCGGACTGGGCAACCTTGGGCGCCTGACCTGTCGCTGCTTTCACACCTGTTTTGTCCGCGCCGGAGCCGAGGATTTCCGTGATGCGGATCAGCGTCAGCTTCTGGCGGTGGCCCTTGGTACGCTGCGAGCCGTGCTTACGACGACGCTTGACGAAATGGATGACCTTTTCGCCTTTGACCTGGTCGATCACTTCAGCCTGAACAGCCGCACCGTCCACCATGGGCGCGCCCACAGTAGTGGTATCGCCGCACAGCATCAGCACGTCGTTGAATTGAACAGTCTCACCTGCGTCAGCGGCCAGTTTTTCCACGCGCAGCGTATCGCCTGCCTGGACTTTGTACTGTTTGCCGCCGGTTTTCAGAACCGCGAACATATGTGTCTTCCTTTGCTACCGCGTCCTGTGGTCCCCGTGAGGGCGTTTTGGCGGGGTCATGTCCCTGACGGGCGTGATCCGTTGCCACCTCGAACTGCGCGCCCTTTTGGGGCGATCTGTTAATCAATTGCACGGCAAGGGCGGATTGCCCTTTCCGAGATGCGGGCTTATCGGGTGACTCCGGCCCAAAGTCAAGGGCGATATGACACCACCCTGCCCCGCCTAGTGCGCCCTTCGCTCCCGGCACGCCTCAAAGCTCCTCGCTCAGCATCTGGCGGGCCATCGCCGCCCCGAGCGCCTGTGACAGGGCACCATACATCAGGTCGAACGAGTCGAACAACGCACTGTTCAGGGCGCGCCCGTGCGGGGTTTGCGACAGATCGGCAAGATCGTTGATCTGAGCGGGCTCAAGAGGCGCATAGGCCAGCATCAGGAAGGCATAGATCCATTCCCGCGTCTCCGCCTCGGTCTGTTCATACTGGGCGCGGATATCGGACATGATATCGGCATCTGTCATCTCCATCGCGCCACCGTCCACAAGCCCACGAAAGAACAGACGGTTGGCATTCATCGCGCCCATAACGTTGAAACCGACCAGATCGTTCGCGGTGACATAGGCATCAATGGCCGACAGATGCGGATCAAGCCCGCGCGGGCTGCTCGCGTCCAGATCGGCAGCCACCGCGCGATACGCCTCGCGCGCGCCTTCCTCCACAGTCTCGTCCATAAAGGCGCGGCGGGCGGCAATCTCGAGCGCTACCACCGCGCGGCCCGTCTCGGTCTCGAAAAACGCAATCAAGGGTGCAGGGTCAGCCTCCCCGAAGGTCTCGACAAAACGGTCCCGCACCGTAGCGCGCATCCATGCCTCATCGTAGATCCGCGCGACCTGCATATCCCATGCAGCACCGCCGCCCCCGCGCAACATATCCGCGCCAAGCTCCGCGCCGTAAGCAAGCCCCTCCTCGCGCATGATCGCGATGATCCGGTCGATTTCCATCAGATCGAGCAAAGCCTCCACCCGTTCGCGCGATGCAGGCTCTTCGGCCTTTGCCGCACCACCTGACAGCAAGATCGCGGGGAGCATCAGCGCGGGCAACACGAGCGCCAGCATCACGGCGCGCAGGCCGGAACGGAATTGCCGCACAGCCTGCATGCTCACAGCTCCTGACCGGGATGCAGATCGGCCATCCTCAGCGCCAGCACCTCGAAACGGTTGGCCATGATTTCGTACTGGATCGCGTTCATCAACTCATAGACCCGCTGCATATCGGGATGTTCCAGCGCCTCGACATACTGCTCCAGCTCGGCATCGTCAAAGCTGCGATAGACATAGGCCGCATGGGCCATGCCCGCCTCGCGCATGACAAGGCGCAACGTATCGCGCTGCTCCTCCATCACGAGGCGCAGCGACGCCTCGTCCAGTTCCATCGGCACCACACCGGCGGCAGAGGCGCTCAGCAGAAAGCGGATCTGGATCTCCTCGACCGCGCGCACGGAATTATCTGTCGGATCGATCGCAGGCCCCATCCGCTGCAACAGCTCCAGCCGCGGCGCGCCCTCGCGCACAAGCTGTGCCACAATGCGGGCCCCCTCCTCGCGGGAGGTTTCGCCGTCATCGGCCATATGGGCTGCATTCTCGACCGCAACGAGCCGCTGGCCTAGGTCGGAGGCATAGAATTCAACCGCATGGTTCATCAGATCATCGCTCAAGGCACGATCAAGAATACCCAGCGCCATGCTGCGCATGACATCGGGATCGAACACATCCTCGACGGTGCGCGTCCAGTCCGTGCCGAACTCACTGGCGTCCCGCCCCAGCATCATCGGCGCATCCGCAGCCGACAGCGCAATGGAATCCAGCGCGGTATCAAAGCCGGTGACGGACAGGAACGCCTCGAGACGTGACGGGTCGGGTTCCCTGTCGCTCTGCGCCGACAAGCTGACAGCACTTATAAGCCAGATGCCGGCAAGCGCCATCACAAGCCCGGTACGTCGCGGCAATGTCAGGGCGGCGTCCGCAAATCGGGTCCGGGGCAAAGCCGTGAGAGGGATCATATACAAGTCCTTGTTCTATCGTCTGTTCGCAGGCGGATCTATCGAACGGCGAATGGCCCAGCTATGCCACGCCCCACCAGAAGCGATGTCTATATAAGGTGAGCACCCGCGGCTTTGCAAAGCTTAGGCCAAAACCATTTCCTTACAATGCAAATGCAAGTGATGGCAAAACGGTTCCATTCCGGTGCGGGGCGCCACCGTTTTTCCGCGGCTCAAGACAGGCATGGGAAATTTCGCCAAAAGCCCCCTTGCCACCCGCCACCGGACGGATTAAACGCGGCCACCAGACCCCCACGGAGAGGTGGCAGAGTGGTCGAATGCGGCGGTCTCGAAAACCGTTGTCGGTGCAAGCCGACCCAGGGTTCGAATCCCTGTCTCTCCGCCAACCACATCTTTTTCTCCTTCTAAAATAGAGAGTTAGAGGTTTTTATGGCGAACCTTTTCCTTAGGTTCGCCAAGCTTTCGTTCATGGGGCGTTCTACTTCAAACGCGTAATAGCTCCGTCTGCCATATTAGGACGGTTGGCATCTTGTGTGTAGCGAGTCACTTCTGCAAGAGTCGTGTGGCCGGTGACTGCCATGATCTCGTGCGGTGGTGCACCAGCCTCGGCCAGTCGCTTGGCGATCGCTTTTCTTAGGCCGTGCGATGTGCAGTTTGGCAGATCGGCTTGGTCACACCAGTCGCGCATCTGGTTACCGAAGCCCTTCGGTGAGCGGCTCTTGCCACTTTGGGTCTCAAGGAATGTGAAGGCGTCTGTGGGTAGGGCATCCAGCACGGCTTGCAGCTGATGATGGATGGGGATGTCGATGAGGACACCGCCATTGTCTTCCGTTTTCTGGCGTCTGTACCTGATCCGGTTCCCACTGACATTCCCGCGCCCGAGCTTCACCACATCCACCCTTGCCGCCCCCGTGTAGAGCATCAGAGTCATCGCCGTATGTGCCAATGTGCCGAACTCATGCTTGTCGTAGAACTTTTGGATTTCCTCCTCGGACCACGTGTGGAACCCTTTGGAGCGTACCTTTAGAGGCTTCACGGTTTTCACCGGGTTTTCTTTCCTCCACTCCAGGTCGACGGCAAAGTCCATGATAGCCCTCAGCCGGTCACGCAGGTTGTTGGCGGCGGACGGCGTCTCGCTCTTCGCCGCAAGTATTGCCTTGACATGCCGACGCTCCAGCTTGACCGCGCTCTTTGTCCCGTGCTCCTCACGGAACCGCTCGAGTATATTGCGATAAGTTGTCTTTGTGGTCTCCTTTAACCCGAGAAATTCCGCTGTCCGATAGTATCGCGCGATCAGATCAGAAATCGATCTTGGGATGGTTTTTCCCGCCCCAGCACCTGGGCCTGAACGGAGCCCCGCAACAGCGTCTTCATACCGCCTGACGAATTCCGGCGTGCCATAGTCAGAGCCGAGCTCTGCGGAAAAACCGTTTTTCCGGAACCGCCAGCGACGCTTCCCGTGTCGATCAGGATATGACGACACCCCCGGGAATTCCTTCTTTGGACGCCGACCGCTCATGCGACACGAAGCCCGAGATCCCACTCATTCGTGGCTTCTCCGGCGTGCTCTTCGGTGAGAAAAATTCGTAGTCCACCATCGTCGAGGATTTCGAATTTTGCCACAGTGAAACCTGCCGCGCGTGCAGCTCTAAGCGCTCTCGAGATTTCCGACTGGGTGACTTTGGCTTTTCGGTTGGGCAATACGCAACCTCCTTTGAGGTGCAGCAAGGAAAACGATGAAACGCCTATGAGGGCGTCAAATCCAGAATGGACTATTTTCCTACTGCACGGCCACACTTCGGCCATTCGACCGGAGAAACCACAGCGATTTCGTCAATAGCAGCACGTGAAATGGCGTCTCGCAGACACCGGCGCGTAATACCCAACTTCTACTCTCTCCGCGACTTCCGCGCGCCTCCTCTTCTGTGCGGCCTTAGACGCAAAAGTGGCTGAAAATATTTAGACGAAGCGTTCTTCACAGAAAAAACTATCTCGTGACCCGGCACAGTTTCTACCAGTGTACGCGCTGCCCCGTGGTGCGCCTCCGATGCTTATTGAAGCTTGCTACCCGTCGTGTCCGTGAAATCGGTCTATTCTTACCCGAAAAGGGCCCCAGCCTCCCGGTCGGGGCCCCGCTCTGCCTTAGGCCGCCAAGGCGCGGCTGAGCGTTGCGAGAATGTCCTCGAGCCGCGCGCCCGACCAACGTACATGTGCGTCGAACGCCGCCGGCCCCGGCAGGCCGTAGGCTGTCTCGAGCCGGCAGCGGATCGGTATCGCGCGGACGGCCTCGAGCAATACTTCGGCAAAGACCTGGGCGTCCTCGAGGAAATTGCGAAGATCCTCAGCGGTCGATTCTGGCTCGAGATGTAGCTGGTCCAGCGCCTCAAGAGCGCTGGCGGCATGGCTACGACCGACTTGAGCGAGAACGCGGCCCAGCGTGTCCCGCTCGCCGTCGAGCCAGGCGGCAAGACGGTCGACAGCGAGTTCGAGTGGTGATGCGCCCTCAGGCGCGGCGAAATGGGTGAAGATGATCGCGTTCATTGCGAACCTCCGACGGAGCATCCGGGGCAGTTGCGCCCGACGGCCGCGCCGGGTTGGACGGCATTCGCCGCCACGACCGTCAAGTTGGGCCCGCGTCTATCACTCGAGCGCCATGATCCGTGGGTCACTATTCTCCGTCGGATCGAAAGTGATATTGGCCGAGGATGCGGCCCACGAAACGACTGGCCCAAAAAAATACCCTATTATCCACGAGAAAACGCTGGGCCACCTTCAACGGTCCACCCTACATGCCTCGCGACGGTCTCGTCAGCGCCATCACGTAATCCCTTCGCGTTCTGAGACACCGGCCCATCTTCTCGGTTCCACGGAAGCGAGGTTGCTCGATGATCACCGAACTGAACTCCGTCCGCGATGTCTGGAAGAAGATGCCCACTGAGCGTCACGCACGGCTCTTCCTGGAGGGGGCAATCTGGGGCCATGATCGGTTCTGTCCGCACTGCGGCAGCTTGAACTCGCGACCGCTTCGCGGCGCCTCGGTGCGCCCGGGGTTGTATCAGTGCGCCGAGAACAGTCAGTTCACCGTCACGACCAAGACGCCGCTCCACGCGACGAAGCTCGACTTGCGGATCTGGATCGCTGCGATGTTCCTCGTGTTGACTTCTTCCAAGGGCATCTCGTCAGTCGTGATGTCTCGCATTCTCGGCGTGAACCAGAAAACCGCATGGAAGCTCGGCCATGCCATTCGCGAGATGATGGATGATCGGCAGGACATCGCCGGGCGTTTATCCGGAGTGGTCGAGGTCGACGAGGCCTTCGTTGGTGGCAAACCGAAGTTCCGCCATGGGGTGAAGAACAAGCGGGGGCGAGGGACCGGCAAGCCGATCGCGTTGGTTGCCGCTGCGCGAAATGGTCAAGCTCGGGCCCTCCTAATCCCGAACGCCAAAGGAACCACCATGAAGCCCATTATGGAGGGCTGGATCAACCCGAGCTCGATCCTAATCACCGACAAGAACTCCAGCTATCGGAAGATCGGGGCGTCTTTCGCCAACCACCTCACCGTGCAGCACAACAAGCGCCAGTATGCCAACCGAAAGACCCGGGCGCACATCAATACCGTCGAGGCGGTAAACTCTGTGGTCCAGCGGGCGCTCATCGGCGTGTATCACCGCCTCGGGCGGAAACACCTCCAACGCTACCTGGACGAGATCATCTGGCGATGGAACTACCGCATGCCCGAGACGAAGGTGCGGAAGCGGAAGTTTTCATCTGGCCTTCCATCAGCCAAAACCACGACCGTGTGGAGGCCGATCCCGGTGGTGGACCAGATGCGGGGGCTGCTGTGTGACTCCGTCGGTCGCCAGATGCGCCGCACCCCTACATGGGGCCTCCACTGGCCATGATTCCTTGGTCACGGCAAAGGTCTGCTCCGAGCCCAGACTCACCGCCGCGCGGCTGGATGATCATGCAGCAGGATGCGCACAGTCGAGGTCGGCCCGAAGCGGACGTCTGCCGACAGTCCAAATTCCGCGTCGCAGCGTCACCAGAGCGGACATTCGGGCTCAAATGCAGAATTAGTCGCACACCGGAGGGCGGGAGGGCCGACATAGTGGACGCTTGCATGGGCGCTGCTCCTACGTGGTTGAGATCACTCTTTTGATCGTATAATTTATGTACTGGGCACGGACAGCATCCGTGTCCGTACAACGGAGACTGGATGTCAGAGCTTGTGTGATTCGGCTCTCTGAATTTCAGAGAGCCGAGTGAGACCGAAGCCGCCGGGTGCGTTTGCACTTGGCTTTTTCTTCACGTCTATCACACGAGACTTGCATGAATATCTCAAGAAATGAACAACGTGCGCTGCACGTTTTAGCACTTGGTGGACGCATCCTGCACGAGCGGGAGAACGGTCCCAAGATTACCTCTGTTATCTGTGTCACGCGCGAAGGTATGATCCTTGCCGACTTGGACATGACCATCTTCAACAAGCTTCGACGAAAGCGGCTGATCGAATCCCGGTCTGGTGGCCCTTATCAAATCTCGAAACGCGGTCGCCTTTCCGTTCGGGCACAACTCGACAATCAAGGGGCATGACATGTTGATCCGCAATGAAACCGGAAGTGATGCCCCCGCGATCTCTATGGTTGTGACCGAGGCCATGAAACTTCAGCCGCACTCCAACGGAACGGAGGCTGCAATTGTCGACAGGCTGAGGGCAGACAATGCCCTTAGCCTGTCGCTGGTGGCTGAGGACGGGGGTGAAGTCGTCGGCTATCTGGCCGCGTCGAATGCCCGGATCGGGGTCGAGTCCGGCTGGGGCTTGATCGGTCCTGTTGCCGTCCAGCCTTTGCGGCACGGCCAGGGGATCGGAAGCGCCCTCATGGTCGAAGCGATCCTTCGGTTGCGGTCAAGCTGTAAAGGGGCGGCACTTGTCGGAGATCCTGACTACTATGGCCGGTTCGGGTTCAGAACCTTTCCGGAATTGCGGCTGGGTGACTGCCCGCCACAATTTGTTCAGGCCCTCCCGTTCAGTTCCCGAGAACCCGAGGGCGAGTTGATCCATCATTCCGCATTCGGTTTGAATCAAAAGGCGTGACGAAAGCCTGGGTCGCACAACCGACGGTGCGACCCAGGCAAGTCCCCTTGCAAACAATGCCGGACTTTACCTGTATTTATTCGTTCTGGAACGCGTCCTGTCCCGCCGCTCCAGCCGCTTCCGCCAGCTCGTTTCTACCGCGCAGCACATCCTGAAGTAGGATTTCCGTCGCGCGCTCAGGCTCCTCGAAGAGCGGGCTATGGGAGGAGTCGTCGAACAGGTAGAATCCTTTTACCGGGGCGTCGATCTCCTCGAAATATGCGCGGGAAAGCTCGGCATTTGCCGTGTAGTCGTGACGTCCAGTCAGGAAGTAGATCGGCAAATCGAACTCCGTCAGTCTTGCCGAAAGGTCGTCGCGGAGCAGGTCCTCCCAGAAGAACGGCCGGGACCAAAGCTTGCCGCGCCAGATATTGATCTTTTCGGCGAGGCTGTAGGCCGGCACCCGCCACATCGGCAGGAAGATGCCAGTGATGACGGAATGCATCTCATGCATGTGGCCCACGCCCTTCTCGTGCATGGCTCTGTCGCGCAGCCGCATCCAAGCGTCCGACGTGCCCTCCGCCATGCTGACCGGCGCGGCCTCCAACCCGCGGACCATCGCGTCATCGCCCTGCATTCGATACGCCGCGATTAAATGATCGCGCGCCATTACCTCGGAGCGGAGCTGGTGCGCGATCTGCGCCATCCCAACGTAGGCGAGGAATCTTTCGGGGGCCGCAGCGGCCACCTGAATGCCCAGATAGGCGCCCCAGGAGTGGCCGAGCAAGAGGATCTTCTCCTGCCCGAAACGAGCCCTCAGATAGTCTGTGACCTCTATCGTGTCCGCGATCATCTGCTTCAGGGTCATGGACTCGGGCGGGATGGTAGATGAGAACGACATGCCCGCGCCGCGCTGCTCCCACCAGACCATCGTGAAGTGACGCTCCAGCCCTGTCGGATAGTCCTGTTCCATGAAGAACTCGACCATGCCAGGACCGCCATGCAGGAACAGGAGCACCGGTTTGGTCGGATCGGCGCTCTGGATGAACATGCTTTGCGGGATGCCGCCGACCTGGATGGTTACGCGCTCGGACAGACTGCCGGGGATCACGCTGCCGTCCGCGTCACGGAGCGGAGCCGGCCGGCCCGGGCTGAGCAGGGCAAGCGCGCCAACGCCGATCAGAATGACCGCGGACAAGAACAGGATAAAGCCGGTCATCATGCGCCTGAAAGTCGTAAACGACCACCGGTTTGCGTGAGGCGTGCTCCCCATACTGGCTCTCCTGTCGCAGAAGGCATGACTATTTACCGCGCTCAAGCAGCTGCGCTTCGAGCGCGTCGAGCGCGGCGCGGTCCAGCACCCGGCCCGCGACGATGACCGCTTCTAGGCTGCGCAGTGTCGCGAGGTCTTCCAGCGGATTTGCGTCGAGCAGAATGAGGTCGGCTCGGCGCCCGGGCGCGATTGTGCCGTCCTGGTCCGCCAGTCCGAAGAAGCGCGGCGGGGCCACGGTCGCCGTGTAGAGCGCCTCCTGCGGGGTGAGGCCGATGCGGACGTAGAGGTCGAGTTCGTCCAGCAGCGAGAAGCCGTGAAACAGATAAGGGTTTGCAAAGGAGGCATCGGTCGAGGCGAGAATCGGAACGCCGGCATCATGCGCCATCAGGAACGTGCTTCGGTCGAGCGCGATACTGTCTTCCGCCAATGAGAGGACCTCGTCGGTCATCGCCTCCAGCCGGAAATCAGGACGGCCCCAAGCCTCGCGTACCTCTGACGGGATCATGCGCATCCGTGGCGCGTCGGCCGTGGGCCAGTTGCCGGTATAGAAGTCGGCGACGACAAGCGTCGGGCTGACATGCGTCTCCGCCCGCGCCAATCGGTCCAGCGTCGCCTCGCAGAGCGCCGCATCCCATGTTTCCAGAACGATCCGGTTGCGCGCGGCCATGACCCCGAAAATGGCGTCGCGGTTGGCGCCGGCGGCCATTGCATCGCGCAAATCGTCGATCATTCGCGCCTCGACCGTAGAACAGGCCATCGCGACACGCCCGAAATGCTCTATTCCGTCCTGTCCTGCGTCGATGGCCGTGCCCAGCGTGACCCGCTCTGGAATGTGCCCGACGAGCGGGAGGCCATGGGCCGTCGCCGCCTGGGCCAGCGCGAGATAGGTCGCTTCATCCAACATTGAGTAGGATTTCACCGCTGCCCAACCTTCGTCCGCCACTTGCGCCACGACGCCGCGGGCCTCCTTGGGGGTATCGGCAAGGAACATGCCGGGCCAGGAACCGGGACTCGCGTCGACCCACGCCCCGGACAGAACCAGCCGCGGACCGACCACCGCGCCGGACTCGATCTGCCGCTGAAGCTCCTTTTGAGCCTCGATCGGCCAGAGCGCCCCCATGTCGCGGATGCCGGTGATCCCGTTGATCAGGTACAGCGGGAACGCGGTATCGGGCTCTTCCGGTGAGGAGAACACATGAACGTGGCTGTCCCACAGGCCGGGGATCAGGAAGCGGCCATCCGCGTCGAGGATGGTTGCGCCCGCCGCCTCAACCACGGCCCCGATCTCGACGATCATGCCGTCACGGATCAGAACTGACCGGTTCGGCGTGAGCGCTCCCGTTTCGACAGCGACAAGCGTCACGTCTGTCAGCAGCATAGCTTCGGCCGTGGCGGATGTGCCCGCGGCGAGACCGAGCATCAAGGCAAGCGCTCTCCATCCAGTGTTTCTCATGGTTCTGATACCTTCAGAACAAGTTTTCCCGCGACCTCTCCGGCCTCGATGCGTTCGTGGGCGCGGCGAACCTCTTCGAGCGGCAGCACCTCGGCGACCATGGGAGAGATGCGCCCCGCATCGAGCATCGAGAACAGGTGCGCGAGATCTTCGTGGAACCATTCCGGATGTTTCCGCCGCATGGCGCCGATGGAATAGAAGGCCGTGGCATGTCCGTTCGGCAGCCAGTCCCACAGCTTGATCTTCAGAAAATCCAGCGGGATCGAACCGCCCCGGCCAAGGACCTCGTTCTGGAAGCCAAAGGCGACCAGCATCCCGCCCGGTTTCAGCGCGTGCAGCGAGCGGGACAGGCTCTCACCGCCGAGCGGGTCGAAGACGAAGTCGATGCCCTCGCCGACTGCCTTGAGCAACACATCATCTGGCGCGTCCACCTCGACGGGTGTAGCGCCAAGGCTGCGGATCAGGTCGTGTTTCGCAGAAACATCCGAGCCGAAGGCAGTGATCCCGGCATCCCGAGCCAGTTGCAGCATCGCTGTTCCGACAGCCCCGCCCGCGCCGTGGATGAGCAAACTTTTTCCTGCCTGCGCCTTCGCCACACGGTGCAACATCTGGAAGGGTGTCACCGCCGACAGGATCATGCCAAGCGCGTCAGTGTCCGAGACACCATCCGGCACGGGTGTCAGTTGATCCTCTGGCAGGCAGATGAACTCGGCATAGGCGCCGATAGTCGTCAGATCGGCGACCCTGTCACCCGGGTGAAAACGGGACACTCCCGGGCCGATGGCGTCCACCACGCCAACGAGGTCGTATCCGGGCGTGAAGGGCGATTTTTCCTTTACGTCCGGGTAGAGGCCCTTTCGGATCATCACGTCGGTGAAGGCCGCGCTTGTTACCAGAATGCGGATGCGTACCTCGTTGCCTTCCGGCTCCGGTAACGCCTCAACAGTCTGCATCTCCAGCTTATCCGTGCCACCGAAACCGGTCAGCACAATCTTTTTCTAGGTCATATTTGTTCCTCCATCACGCCGCCCTCACGAATTCTGCGATCTCTCGTGCCACATCCACGTCGTGGCCAAGCCAGATATGTCCGCCTTGGGGCCAGATCGTCAGGGTCGCGTCCGGGATGCGGTCGACGAGGCGCCGTGCCGTGTCCGCCGTGCCGAAGGGGTCGTCCTCGCAGGACAGGATGAGTGTCGGGACTGCGATGTCCTCATAGGCTGTTGGCGACGGCGTGCCGGCCCAGAATCCGTCGGTCCGCAGCCCTTCTGCCTTGCGGCTGATCGGCATCAGCCCGTCGAGGATCAACTCTGCGCGCCGCCGTTCCTCCGGCGCCACGCGCGAGAGCAGCGCAGGGTCGGTGGCCAGTAGCGTCTTGATCATCAGCCCCGGCGCCAGCGCGGAGAGCGCCCAGAACGCGAGGTCCGAACCAAGGACGGCGTTCACGGCCGTCCGCTGGAGGGCGGAGAACTCCACCGGGTCGCGACCGGTCAGATTGGCTGCCGGCACCAGCAGGACGAGGTGCGAGCACCGGTCCGGGTGCCGCCTCGCGAATTCCGCGGCGGTCAGAGCGCCGGCTGAGCCGCCGATGACTGGCAAACGCTCGGTGCCCAGGTGGTCGAGAAGCGCGACCAGGACATCCGCCTGATGTGCGGGGGAGGCATCGTCCGGAAAGGCGCTGCGCAGGTAGCCGAAGCGCGAGGGCGCGACGATCCGGAAACCGCGCTCGCGGAGCGCATGGGCAAAGAGCAGGCCCTGATCGAACCCGCCGCCGGTGCCGTGGATCATCATGACCGGCGGCCCGTCGCCGGCAACGGCGTATTCAAGGGGGCCGGCCTCGGTCTCTATCAGGCTGCTGCTGCGGGCAAGGCGCGCGTCGGCCGCAGCCATCGTGCTCCGGTAGGCGCCGGTCGCATAGGCGCCGCCCGCCAGGATGAAGCCGCCCAGCCCGGCCAGGAGTCCGCGACGAGAAATCAATGCGGTTCCTCCATGGCGAGCCCGGCCAGGCGAACGCCAACCGCGGGGCCAGCACGTAGAAGCCGACGATCCCCCCAAGTGATCAGGAAGGTCATGACCAAAAAGCCTGGAATGGCGCATGTAGGCACCGGACCTCGCTTGTCCTCCTGTCGCAGGACGGAAGACGTGTCTTGCACCATGAGCGGTACGATCATCTTCCTATACGATTCCTCGCCGCCCGCCGTGATTTGAATCAATTAGCCAATGAATGCAGCGCGCATGACAAATGTCCGCTTCGATGAGCCTCCGACCGATTCACGCCTTGCGGGCCATGATGAAGGGCCGCGTATCCTTAGCTTTCGTGGCATGCTTCTCGGTCGCGACGATCTCGAAACCCGCCGAACGTATCAGTTCGGTCAGACAATGTGCGCCAAAGACACTTACATGCGGCGCCAGCCCGACCGCCCCCATCGCCGGCAGAAGGACACGGCGGATGAGGACATTCATGTCGCCAAGACAAGGTGTCTTCGAGATGAACAGGCCACCGGGCAGGAGGAGGTCGTGGATGTGGCGCAGCACGATCTGCGGGTCGCGTACCAGGTGCAGGTAGTTGAATCCCAAAACCGCGTCGTACCTGTCGGGTTCAAGAGCGATCATCTCTGCCGACGCGGCGCGAAAAACCAAGCCGGGAACGGGCGCTGCGGCATGCTTGTCTTCCGCGATCACGATCATCTTTTCCGAGATATCCGTAGCAAGATAGGTTGCCACGCCATCCGCAAGGCGCAAGGCGGTCGATCCGGTGCCGCAGCCAAGCTCCAGCACACAGTCGTCTTGAGACAACAATTCGCGGGTCCGTTGCAACGTGCGCTCGTATCCTTCCTGATCCGCGATCTTGGCTTTCGCATATCGTCGGGAAGCTCGATCCCAGAAGCGGGCGTCATCTGCCGTGGACATTGGTCGGGCTCCTGCTGAAAGAGGCATAGCATTGAAGTTGCAGGCAGGCGAACAGGGAAGAAGCCTTGCTTGCGACGGCGGTGGCGAAGCCTTGAACTTCTCTCGGCCCACTTCGCAAACTTTCCCATGGACGCGGTGGCGATGCGAGAACCAAAAACGCGCGTCGGTGGGTAGGGTTGCATAGTTTGCTGGTGGTCGGTCCGGTCCAATGCCGTCGGCTCTGAAACTTACGCCGACATCTCTTGGAGGGATAGGGAATGGAGCACCGTTTTTTCTATCTCGAAGCGCTCCTGACCCCGCAGATGACTTGCGACTGCTCGATCATGGGCGGGTCGCCAGCCCAAGGCTGTAGCGTCGAACATTTCGGAGGCCCGCTATTGATGCATGTCAATATAAGACTCGTCGAAAGCCGCTATCGAAGGAAAGGAAAAGAACCAATCTCAGGGTTGTCAGCATGTCCGCCCAATCAAGCGTCCCATCTGCCAATGTGATCCCGGGCTCTGCTCTCGGTCTGTTTCTTTCCGTGACCTTCCTGATTACATGGGGTGTGGTCGGGATTTACCTTGTCGCCCCGGATCTGGCCGCCCGCCTTTTCGGCGACATCAGCGGCTCACACCCCCTGTTCTTCCTCGCCACTTGGTCCCCGGCCATCGCAGCTTTCGCCGTGGTCTACTTGCACGGCGGATTGCCGGGCCTCCGCGCCTTCCTTGCGCGGCTGTTGATGTGGCGCGGATCATGGGGCTGGGCGGCGTTCATTGTGCTCCTCATTCCTCTCGTCTTCGTTGCCGGTTCGCTGATCAAGGGCGGGCCGGTATTGGCGCCCCTGCCGCCCGAAGGCGTCGGAGCGGTCGTGGCGGTGATGTTCATGATGCTCTTGCTCGGACCCGTGGAGGAATTCGGCTGGCGTGGCGTCATGCAGCCCCTGCTGCAACGCTACATGGCGCCGATCTGGGCGGGCATCATCATCGGCGCAACATGGGGGTTCTGGCATCTGCCCGCGTTCTTCCTGTCGAGCACTGTCTATGCCGACTGGAACTTCCTGCCTTTCTTCGTCGGCAACGTGACGCTCGCGGTACTGGTCACGCCTATCTTCAACAGCGCGCGGGGCAGTCTGCTCTGGCCGATGCTGTTCCACTGGCAGCTGATCAACCCGTTCTGGGCGGATGCGCAGCCCTGGGACACCTGGCTCCTGGTGGCCGTGGCCGTGGTCGTTGTCTGGTGGAACCGTGCCACGATGTTCACTCGCGACGGCGCCGTGACCGAGGTCATCCCGGGCACCCGCGCGCCCTCGCCACAACCGGCGCTGTAGGTAGATGTGTCGTCGCATCTTACTCACCTACTCACTCGCCCTCACCCTCCTCGCGGCGCCGGTGGTCTCGCAGGAGGGACGGCTGACCGCGGTGCTCGAGGACTTTCACGAGCGGTACGCCTTTCCGGGCGCCACCGCGGCCATCGCCCTGCCGGACGGCACTGTCTTGACGGCGGCCACCGGCCTTGCCGATGTCGAGGCCGGTCGCGACATGACGCCCGAGACACCCATGCTGGCGGCGAGCATCGGCAAGAGCTTCGTGGCGGCCACCGTGCTGGCGCTGGAGAGCGAGGGGCGGCTCTCGCGCGACGACCTTGCGTCCGTGCATCTCGGGGATCGCCCGTGGTTCGACGCGCTGCCCAACGCAGCGACGATGACCATCGATCACCTCCTGCACCACACGTCCGGGCTGCCGGACCATGTGCATCTGCCGGAGTTCCAGCAGGCGTGGGCCGGGCTGGTCAGCGAGCGGGGGTTCGACCCGGAAGACCTGATGGCTTTTGTGGCCCGACGGGAGCCGCTTTTCGAGGCTGGCGAGGCCTGGGCTTACAGCGACACGGGCTATGTCCTGCTGGGCCTCGTGATCGAGGATGTGACGGGAGAAGCGTGGCACGAGGCCGTCCGCACCCGCCTGCTGGGTCCGCTCGCCCTGGACGTCACGCTCCCGTCGGACCGACCCGACCTGCCCGGGCTCGCGGTGGGATACGTCGATCCGGACAACCCGTTCGGCCTTCCCACGCGTACTGCCGATGCCGAGGGGCAGCTTCTGTGGAACCCGGGCGTTGAATCCGCTGGCGGCGGCTTCGCGTCGACGTCGACCGATCTGGCGCGCTGGGGGCATCTCCTGTTCCGCGGCGAGGCAATGCCGCATCCCTATCTCGACAGGCTGCTCGACGGCGTTCCGGTCGACGAGGAGGTGCCGGGCATCCTCTTCGGCGCGGGTGTGGCGATCTACGCCGACACGCCACGCGGGCCGGTTTATGGCCATGGCGGCTGGATACCCGCCTATGTCTCCAGCCTGCGCCATTATGCGGCGCATGGCGTGACCGTGGCCTTCCAGATCAACACCGATGTCGGGATCGCGGATGATACCAGCGACTTCGTGCCCGCCCTTGAGGCCGCGCTCGCCGATCTGGCGATCTCTCTCATCCGGTGAGCTCATGCGTCTGTTGGTCATCTCCGGTCTTGTGGCGCTGGCTATCCTTGCCACTTCGGTTTCATCCGGAGGCGATGCAGACCGGACACTATCGGACCGGCTGGAGCGTATCATCGAGGACCGCATGGTGGCGGACGGAGTCGCGGGCGCGGTCGTCGTGCTGATAAAGGGCGGCGCGCCAGTCTGGACAGGCGCGTTCGGCATGGCCGAGACGGCTGCGGGCCGGCCGATGACGGCCGAGACGCTCTTCCGCGTCGAATCCATCTCGAAGCCCGTCACCGCCTGGGGCGCGATGCGCCTGGCCGAGACGGGGCGGCTCGACCTTGACGCGCCCATCGACACTTGTCTGACGCGCTGGCGCTTGCCCGAAGGCGCGGATCTGATCACCCCCCGCGCGCTCCTGAGCCACAGCGCCGGTATCGGCCTCGGCGACTATACCGCGCGCTTCCCGCCCAAGGGGCCGAGGCCTACGCTGCACGAACACATCGCGCAGGATTTCAGCATGATCGCCACCCCGGGGACCGCGTTTTCTTACTCGGACACCGGATATAACCTGCTCGAACTCGTGATAGAGGACTGCACGGGGAAGGATTTCGCCGCGCTCATGGCGCACGAGGTGCTTTCGCCTCTTGGCATGCCGGGGGCGAGCTTCGACTGGACGGGCGCTGATATGCCCGCGGGCCACGACCTGCGGGGCCGGCCCGTGGCGCCGTATGTCTATCCGGGACGTGCCTCTGGCGGGCTGCATGCCACCGCCCCCGACATCGCGCGTTTCGCCATCGCCGGAATGGCAGGCGCAGAGCAATCCGTGCTCTCGCCCGAGGGCGTGGCCGCCCTTCACGGCCCCCGGGTCGCAGTCGGCGGACTGTTCGGCTTCGCCGCCCAGGGCTACGCGCTGGGACATTTCACCGAGACGCTGACGGATGGGCGCACCGCGGTCTGGCACGGCGGACAGGGCTACGGCTGGATGAGCCACCTGCATCTCGTGCCGGAGACCGGCGATGGCATCGTGATCCTGTCGAACAGCCAGCGGGCCTGGCCGCTCTTCGCCGCGATCTTGCGGGCGTGGTCGGAAAGCCTAACTGTGGCACCGGTCGGCATGGCGCGCGTGATTTGGGCTGAGGCAGCGGCACGCATTGGGATTTTGCTCGGCCTCTCCGTCGGTGCGATCGCTGTCTGGATGGCGTCACGGTCCGGACGGCGATCTTGGTTCACGCGGGTCACGGCGGGCGGGATCGCGGCCGCCCTGATCCTCTGGCCCCTCTGGGCAGCGGCGCAGGACTACTTGTTCCTGTTCTCGATCCTGCCGGGCCTCTGGCTCTGGCTTGGCGCTGCCTCTGGGCTGGCGGGCCTTGCCCTTGCCGCGCTTGCGATCCTGCCGGAGCGTCAGCGATGACTCTCCTGCGTCGTGTAACCCTCGTCCTGATCGCGGCTGTTGCCGGCGCTCTGATCTGGAGGACCCTTCCCGCCCGCACGGTACCCATCGCTGGCCCAGACCCGATCGCCGAGCTGATCCCGGCCGAGATCGGCGGCATGACGCAGTGGCTCCTGATCCGGGGGGCGGACCGGAGCGCACCGATCCTGCTGTGGCTGCATGGCGGGCCAGGCTCGGCGCAGATGCCGATCCATGGGTTGATGGCCGAACTGGAGCGCGATTTCGTCGTCGTGCATTGGGACCAGCGCGGCGCGGGCAAGTCGAACCCGCCAGAGTTCGATCCTGCGAACATGACGCTCGAACGTTTTTTGGCAGACGCGCAAGAGGTCACCGCGCTGTTGCGCGAGCGCGTGGGCGAGCAGCCTTTGATCGTGCTCGGTCATTCTTGGGGCACCATGCTGGGGGCGCGGCTGGTAGCGCGCAGGCCCGAGGATTACGCGGGCTACATCGGGGTGGGCCAGCAGGTGGATACTCTGCGCGGCGCGGCGCTGACGCTCGACTGGCTGCGCGAGGTTGCCCCGTCCGATCTCACGAGCATGGACCCGCAGGCCTTCCGCGATCACGATCTGTACGTCCATCTCATGCAGGAGGTCGAAGCCCGTGGCGGCGGCATGAATGTCTCGCTGATGTCCATGCTGCCGCGTGCGCTCGCCGCACCGGAATACCGCTTGCCCGACTATCGGCGCTGGTTCGACGGTGCGAACCGTGGCAGCGGGCCGACGTGGGCCGAATATCTCTCCCACAATCTAATAGCGGAGGTGCCTCTTATGCAGGTGCCGATGCTGCTGATCTCGGGCGCGCGGGACTGGAACACGCCGGTCCCACTGTTGCAGGACTGGTTCGCGGCGGTGGAGGCCCGGCAGGGCAAGCGCATGGAGGTATTTGACGGATCGGGTCATGCACCGTTCCTGACTGAGACCGATCGTTTTGTGGAGACGGTGCGCGACTTCGCGTCCGAGATCGCGGCTGGGAATAGCGAATGACATTGGATTGGCTCACGATCTTCGGCGTCTCGCTGACACTTCTGGCCGCGGCGACGAGCCTTGGCATGCTCCTGCTCCCCGAACGCTGGGGCAGGCTCGAGGTCTTGGCCTATGGCGGAGCGCAGCGGCCGTGGCCAGTATGGGGTCTGGCAGCGCTGTTGCTGGCACTCTGGGGCCTTGGCGTAGTGGATTTCGCCTTGCGTTCTGACACGGGCAGGACCTTCGCCGGCTGGGCGCTCGTCGCCGGTGTCCCGGCGCTCTGGGCTGTCAAGTCGGCGGCGCTGGTCTTCAATCCGAGGGGGCGCGCGGCCGTGTCGTCTGTGTCCGACCCGGACACATGGCGACGGGTCGGGCTGGCCCGTTTGCCAATCGTTCTGGTCGTGGCTGCCCTGACTTGGTGTTCCTGACCGCCCCGATCAGATCCGTGCGCCGGACAAGCGATCGCCCCGCACGAGGAACCGACCGTCTATCCGGAGCGCAAGCGGTTCGCCCGAGATAGGCGGCGCGCCATCGGGAGCGGGCCGTTGCGCATGAATGTGCAGATGCGGCTCGGTCGATGCGCCGGAATTGCCCACTTCGCCCAACCGGTCGCCCACGGTCACTTTGTCGCCGCGCGTGACTGGGATGCTCCCTTGCCGCATGTGTGCCAGCACGATTTCGGCCGCGCCGCAGCGCAGGATCACATGGTTGCCGAGCCGGTTGACGGGGTCCTCGTTCGGCACCTCGAAATCGGGCCAGCCGCCCTCGGCGGCGGTGACCACACCGGCGCAGGGCGCGCGCAACTCGGCCCCAAAAATCGCATAGGCCGCCGGATCGGCGGGCCGCCAGCCCCGGGCACGCAGACCCCACGGTCCCAGCCCGAAGAAATCCACCGCGTAGGATTGACCGCGCCATGGCCGGAATCGCGCGACGCTGGCATCGAGCGTCCGCATATGCCCGTTCACCAGTCTGTTGGACCCGCCATGGCCGACCAGATAGCGTCCCGGGCCAAAGGGGCTGGCGATATCCACGATGTCTACAGGCGGCAGGCGCTGTCCCACGACCGCCCGCGCGCCATACCACGCGCCGAGGCCGAGCAGGACGACCGACAGGGCAAGTGCGGCCCATCCGGAAAGGGCGTCGGGCAGCACCGGCAGACCTGCACCGGCAAGACGCAGGAAGGCCGCGACCACCGCCAGCAGCCACAGGCCGCCGTAAGCCCATGGCAGCCACCAGACCGGCACCGCCCATTGCGCCACCCGCGCAAGCGCGAAGAGGAAGGCGCCGGTGCCCGCAACCTGAAGCAGGACCCCGGCCACGCTGCCGGCGGGCCAGACGCCGAGCCAGGCAAGCAACGCCAGCGGTATGGCGATCTGCGTCAGCAGGATCAGCGCCATCATGACGAACCGCTCCTTGCGAGATCCCGCGCGAAGCGCATCAGATCGGCCCCCCGAAGGCCAGCCCCCAGCGCAGCAGAAAGGCCGCGAGGGCCGCCAGCGAAAGCGCGAAGAGCGTGTCGTGGATGCGCCGCCAGGGGCTCCAGCCGGCGACACGCCAGACCGGGACAAGCGCCAGCACGGCGAGGACGGCGACCACAGCCACGACGTCGCCCATAACGAGGAAGACCTCGAGCGTTGGTTGCGGCTGATCGAACAGGTAGTCCGAGCCCAGACGCGCCGCCGCGAGGGCCGCCGCGACGCCCGCCCCGATAAAGGCGATGACCGAGAGCGCACCGGCCGACGGAACGGCCGCCGCCAGCGTGCCGAGGCGCGTGCCGCCGCGCAGACCATGCCGCCACGTGAGCCCGAGAAGACTCGTGACCGAGAGAAGCGCGGCCAGCCCCAACGTGAGCCACAGCCAGACCGGATCGGCCAGGCCCCGCAGCCTCTCGTGGGTCTGCGCGCCCGTCCCGTCGGCAAGCCGCACGATCTGCCCCGTCTCGTCTCGCAGAAAGGCCACGCGCGCGCCCCGAGCGTCCTGCCAGATACCAGGCGCGATGGGCTCGTGGCGCACGGGCCACTGCGACAGCGGCGTCGGGATCAGGAGCGCGCCATCGGGCAGTGCGGTCACGGTCATGGGCGACAGTGCCGCCAGAAGTTGCCCGGGCCCCGAAAAAGTCCGGCGGTTCGTGAGGTAGCGCCCTGCCGCCTCGGCGGCGCGAGCGGCCGCATTTGGCACAGTGTCTGGCTGTGCCGCCTCCAGCCCGGCCCGTGCGGCCATCACGCCAAGGAGTTCGGACGGCACCACGTACGGCAGTTGTGCGCCCGTGCCCCCGTTCTGCGAGATGAACACTCCGGCGCCGATTTCGGGGATGAACGCGAGGTTCGACAGAAACTCGTTCACGCCGCCGCCATGGCCGTAGACCGTCGTGCCGAACATGTGACGCCTGAAACCCGTGCGCCATGTCCGCCGCTTCCGGCCTGTCGTCGAACAGGCGGTCGCGCAGGCGCGCCATCGTCTCGGGTTGCAGCACGCGCACGCCGTCGAGCGCGCCGTCTCCCATAAGGAACCTCAGGAAGCGGGCCATGTCGGCGGCGGTGCTGGCGATGGCGCCGGCAGGTCCGAAGGCGCCAATGTCGACACGGAACGCCGGATGCGCAACGCCACCCTGCATGCTATAGCTTGCCGCCAGCGGGGGCTGATCCGGCCGCCGCCGCCGCTCGGCCGTCGTCGTGTCATCCATACCGAGCGGGTTCAGGATGCGCGCCTCGACGAAGCTCTCCCACGGCTCGCCAGACACCGCCTCGACGATGTATCCTGCGAGCGCCGCGCCCCAGTTGGAATAGGATGTGACGGAGCCGCGCCGAAAGACCTGATCCGGAGCCGCGATCGACAGCGCCTCGGCGCGCGGTAGCGTCGCAACGGCTGGGTCGAAGATCGCGTAACTCTCCTCAAAACCGCCGCGGTGGCTCATCAGTTGCGCGAGCGTCAGGGGCTCGGTCCCCGGCACTTCGACGTCCGGCAGGTATCGCGCCACGTCCGCCTCAAGGTGGAGACGCCCTTCTTCCACCAGCATCATGAGCGCGACCCAGGTAAAAAGCTTGGTGATCGAGCCGATTTCGAAGCGTGTGGCATCTGGGTCGGCCGACGTGCCGGCCCCTATATCGGCAAGGCCGTAGCCGCGCAGGATCACCATGTCGCCGCTAACTACGGCGGCAATGGCGCCTGGCACCTGATCGGTCATCATGACCGCGTCGGCCAGCGCATCGAGCCGCGCGGCAATCTCTGCATCCTCGTCCGCGAGCGAGGCAACCGCGGCGACCAGCCAGAGCACCACAGCGGCGATGACAGGCAACACGGCTCGTCCAACCGACCGGGTCATGGCTCTCCGCCGGGAAAGCTGATGGATGTCACCTCTGCGCGGAAGAACGGGAAGTAAGCCTCGGTGCCATAGAGGTTGCCCGCCTCGACACGGAACGGCAGGCGGTATCCACCGATCTCGCGAAAGTCGGACATTGTTGCGCCGAAGGGCTGCAATCGGTGCTCCTTTTCCGGATTGGCATTGCTCCAGCGCTGGAAGACGGCCGTGATTGGCTTGCCTTCGGCGTCGACAGTGACGTCTACAGCCTGGCTGAGGGCACGACGCTCTACCGTCACGCGGGCGGTATCCTCGTTCACAGCCTCCCAGGTCACACCCGGGCCGGGCAGCAACGCGGCGGGTGCCCAGATCACGGCCTCTCCCACATAGCGCCCATAGGCCGACCGTGTGTGGTCCGGATCGCCACCGAGACGGGCCACCGGGATCAGCCCGAAGATGCGGAACCGGGTCCAGCGGCCGGAATCCGATCCCGAGACGGGCATGCCGCCGGTCGTGCGCATGGCCCAGACGAAGCCCTCTGGCGCGGCAAGGATCTGATGCGCCTCCATCGGTTGGTAATTGGGAGCCTCCTTCGTGCCGAGGCTGAACTGCCCGCGCATCTCGATCTCCGATACCGGCAGGATCGGCGTGCCCGGGCGGATCACGTAGGAGAAATAGCGCCGGGCCGGTTCGGGCAGATCCGCCACCATCCGTGGATCGAAAGATTGGGGCACCGCGGGCTGAATCTCGGCCAGCCTCTCACGCTCCAAGCGATCGGTCCGGCGGTCGAGGAACAGCAGAAGCGACAGCGAGACGACGCCGAGACCGACGATCAGGACAAGAGCGATGAGGGCTTTCATGACACGTGCTGAAACTCTTCCCAATAATCTGAGACCTTGCCTAAGGCGTAGAGCGGAAATCCAAGTGACAGGATACCATAAAAGAGCTCGGAGGTCACAGGCCGCCTCTCCCTATGGTATGCAGGCATTTATGACAGGATGCGCCTGCTCCTTCGGTGCATTCGCCCGGCAGGCCGATGATCGCCGTGAACCGCGTTGTCGCTTGGGCCGAGAAGGTCGGATATTCGCGCGTTGGGAGGGCGCTGGCAGCATCGTCAAGAACAACCCTCAGGAGACATTCGCCTAAGTCGTCATGCTGCAATGCAGCTTTCGCATTCCTGCCGTTCGAATAAGACGGCAGCATCTTCGTTGAGCGCATGACGAGGGAGCGGGACAAACCGAATGATCTGTGGGATTGCCCCAATTTCCGTTGTAACTACCCAATGCTCCTCCTTCACCACAGGGCTGATTCCGGTTAAGAGTCATCATCGAAAGACGGCCCATGCGTGCAAAGCCTCCGAAGTTGACACATTCAGGTGTCCAAACTGAACCGGTGCCGCGCCTTGTCCTGCTTGTCGACAGTCGAATCCGTTTCCCGAAGCCGCGCCAAGTAAATTTGACGTGCTGTTTCTGAACGGCGAGCTGAAGTCCGATATGTTTGAGGCAGCAAAGGGGCGCGTAGACGAAAAAATCGTGCTCGGAAAGCGCGAAGTGTTTCTATAATACCCCTCAGGAATGGGGCGCACCAAGTGCGGCTTCCAGCCATGAAAGATGGAACGCTCTGCAATATTAGCACGATTGCAAACTTCAAGGATTTGAGTGGGCGGGAAGATTTAAGTGCCGCATCGAAGCGGCCTTGCGAAAGATTGCCTGCCCGAACAAACTCGACAAGAATGAATTCCCGAGTAAAGGTGAGCGCCGATATCGATGATCGCCTGCCTTCGCAAAATGGTGACCCGCCGCGGCATTTGACAGCAACCCTTAGTATTTGTTTCGCGTATCTGGCAAGGAACCGCATGCACATCTTTCTCATCTCGCTCGCGGCCATGCTGCTCGTCGCAACAACGGTTCTGATTCACTACGAAACCCTACGCTTCACCGGGCAGCTTTTGCCACGCCTTCCGATCCGGCCGCGCCAGCGTGTCCTCGTGGTAATTGCAGCCTGCTTCATTGGGCATCTGCTCGAAATTATACTGTATGCTCTGGCGTTTGCCCTGCTCAATGAATTGGAAGGTTTCGGATGGATTGACGGTGAGTTCGAAGCAACAGCGCTCGACTACTTCTATTTCTCAATAACCAGTTACACGACGCTTGGCGTGGGCGATGTTTACCCACGTGGGGCGCTTCGTGTCCTTGCTGGGGTCGAGGCGCTCAACGGATTTCTACTGATCACCTGGTCGGCGTCCTTCACATACCTGATGATGCAACGCTACTGGCATCCTGAGCGCGACAAGTGAAATCAACAGTGATATAGTCCAGTCATCAAGACAGGATCTGGATATGCCCCAGGGTGAAAAGCAGAGAAACGGCTGGGCTGAAGAGCGTCTCTGCAAAGAATGGAAGGCGGACATTGACCCTAATGACCCCGCCCATAACAATGCCGAGGCGCTGAAGAAGATCAGCTCCCTGACGAAGGATGCAGCTTGCGCTGAAAGCCGGCCCGCATTTCCCCAAAGCCTCATAGATCAGATCTTCGGCTGGTTGAGCGGCAAGGATCGCGCTTCGCGTTGATGTCAGAAAACCGCCACTTATGATGGCGTGATGCCGAACTTGACCGCACGAATGGCGCAATGGTCCAGCCCACCGCCTGCTTGGGTGCCCCTATGGGCGCTTGGATAACAAGATCAGGAAGCGGTATCTTACCGGAGGGGCGTGGCGCTTTCGGCATGCGATCAATCGCGGACATCCATCAACTTTTCCTGAATGAACCTGCTGGAGACCATTCTCGTCGTCGCTGACTGACAGCATAGACGCATGTCCATTCAGGGTTCGCGCAGCGCTTCCGCTGTCTGCTCTGCCAGGCTGACCCCTGCTTGGTTCATCGTGAGATAGGTGTAGTCTGCGCCCGCTTCCTGGATCTGTTCCTGATGCGTCTCGTGCAGCGCATGCGCCACAATCGGCCCGGTAAAGCCACGCTGGCGCAAAGAACGGGCGGCGATCAACTTGGCTTCAAGATCGTCCATCGCCAGGATCGCACCCTTGATCTGGCCAAGCTCGCAACTTTGCCAGAAATTGCTGTCTTCGGCATCGGCGAACAGGACGTTGCGCCCAGCCTCCTGATGGGCTTTGGCAGTGTAGGGGTCAGCGTCAAGGCCAAGCGGTTTGAGTCCCTGTTTCTCGATGCACTGGTAGGCAGCGCTTCCAGTGCGCCCCATCCCGAAGACGAGTACATCTGCGTCGCCCATGTCTTTGGGCTGTTCGTCCGGGTGTACCGTGTCGCGCTCGTAGTTGCGCAGTTTGTCCTCGAAGCGTTCATAAAGCGGATGCGCGTAGCGGTTCAGAGGTGCCGAGATCACAAAGGAGATCGACACGGCAATCGCCAGTGGCACGAGGTATTCCGGCAAAACGCCCGCTGCTACGATCAGGCCAAACTCGGAATAGGCCGTCAGGCTGAGTGCCGTCAGAAACGCGCTTCGCGCGCGCAACTTGAACGCAACCATGAGCGCGAAAAACAGCACTCCCTTGAGCGCGAGAACAATACCGACAGCTACCGCAAAGACCATCGTGCCCCAATCAGGCAGGCCAGTGAGCCCGATCTGTAAAAAGAACCCGACAAGAAAGACTTCCTTGAGCGACCAGAGCGATCCCCCCAGTTCCTTGGCGCGGCTATGGGTAGACAGCAGAACCCCCATCACCAAGGCACCGATTTCCGATGACAGGCCCATCGTCTCGAAACCCATGCCGCCGATCACAAGCGACAGCATCATCCCCATGAGCACCAGCAGTTCGTCATGGCCTGCAAGGTCCAGCAGCCGGTGCAGCACCGGGCGGAGCAACGGCACAGCAAAGACGAGAAGCGCCCAGATGTTGGGTGTCTGGCCCGACCAGACCGCCAGAACCACCAGTGCGATGATATCCTGCACAATCAGAATCCCGATCGCCGTACGCCCGTGAAAGGCGCCCAACTCGCGTTTGGTCTCCAGCAATTTCGCCGCCAGCACGGTTGAGGAAAAGGACAGCGCAATCGCCAGCAGCAGTGCAGTGTTCCAGTCGAGTCCCATGAAAATCTTGAGGCCCGGCATGAATACGGCGACGGAGACGACGAAATGGAAAACTGCGCCGCCCACAACCTGCGGCTGCGCAATCTGTTCGAGTTTGAGCTTGAGCCCGACGGTAAAGAGCAACAGCAAGACGCCCAGATGCGCGACATGGTGAAGCGTTTCGCCGGTATATTCGGGTAGGCCGAGCAGTGGCCCGAATATGTTGATGGCAAATCCCGCAGCCAAAAACCCTACCAGGGGAGGCAAGCCGATCTGTCGTACTGCCAATCCGAAAAAGAAGGCGA
Organism: Rhodobacterales bacterium; assembly: GCA_047921295.1. Taxonomy (GTDB): domain Bacteria; phylum Pseudomonadota; class Alphaproteobacteria; order Rhodobacterales; family Rhodobacteraceae; genus Seohaeicola. The sequence continues at coordinate 1,649 of JBLRWK010000010.1, read as the reverse complement.
AACTGATAGTGATGACTTCAAACACTGCGCGTTATTCCTTTTGTCGAATGCCGGCGCCGGTTTTCGTCGAACAGTCCGCTGGAAAACGATGGCTCAAACTTTGCGCAGGGGCAAACGGGAATTGGGGTTCTTGATCAGCATACAGGGGGGGCGGGAGGTATGCTTGCAACATGTCGGATTATCGCGCCCACCTCAGGTGATAGATTCGGAGAAACGGCGAGAGCAAGTTAGGGGCGCGGGGATGCAGTTGCCTGCCAAGGCTCTACGTTACGACAGGATGCCATCGATCCCTTGCCGGATTGTCACCTGCCGGCGGATCACCTATGTCTCTCGTTCGACGTAAATGTTGGGGCACTTCAAAAATGCGAACCAAGGTCAAAGAAGTTGATTGTCGAGATCAGGCCGGAAACGCAGCGATCATCATCGAATGGATGATGCAAGCTGAAGGGATGAAGTGCAAAAACGCCTGTAGCACTGCCTTTTCACTTGAGGACGGTTCACCTGTGAACCCGTTGGGTGGGAAATTTGAACATTTCTATAATGGTATGATCTTCACCCCTGTCTAAAGGGCACACGCCGAAGTGCGGGCAGCAAAACACAAGTGTCAGCTTAGCAAGGTTGTAACATGGCAAAAGAAACACGCAGCTTCGCTGTTATCGGGCTCGGCGCTTTCGGCTCGGCAGTCGCGACAGAACTGGCGCGGTTCGGCAACAAGGTGATGGGTGTCGATCTCAACGAAAAGCGCGTGACGCAGATGGCTCCTTTGCTCGATAGCTGCGTCATCCTCGACACGACCGACGATGCGGCCCTGCGCGAGGCAGGTGTCGATCAATATGACGTGGCCCTGATCGCCATCGGCCGTGACATCCAGGCCAGCATTCTGACCACGATGAACGTCAAGATGATCGGCGTCGAAACCATCTGGGTCAAGGCAGCGAACAAGACCCATCACCGTATTCTGTCAAAACTGGGGGTCGACCGTGTCATCCTGCCCGAACAGGAGATGGGACGCCACATCGCGCAGATGCTGAACAATCCGGTGGTGCAAGACTACGTCAGCCTCGGTAACGGTTATAGCGTCGTAAATGTTGTGATCCCCGAACGGCTTAAGGGCAGACCTCTGAACGCGCTCGGGATCGGGGGCAAATTCGATCTGCGCCTGTTGGGTCTGATGCGGGGAACAGACTATCGCTCCGGCGCAGAGGCCGATCTGGTCCTGGAGGAAGCGGACAAGCTCATCGTGCTGGGCAAGCGCCCCGAATTGCGTCGCTTCGGCGATGCGTTGTAACGCATCCGGACCATTGCGATGACACGCATCCTCAGCCGTTTCTTCCGGCGGTTCGGCAGATTGCCCCCTCCGCTGATCCTGTCGCTCCTTTACGCGATCCTGATTGCCGGCGGAGCTGTTCTGCTGATGCTGCCCGTCTCGAATACGGTGCCGGTTTCGTGGTCGGATGCGATTTTTACCTCGGCCTCCGCTGTCACGGTGACGGGGCTGGTCGTGATCGACACCGGGGCGGATCTGACGGTATTCGGCCAGTTCATCGTGGCATTCCTGATCCAGATGGGGGGGCTCGGCCTGATGACCTTCGCTGTCCTCATTCTCGGCGCGCTGGGGATGCAGGTGGGAATTACCGGCAAGATATTCC
>JBLRWK010000009.1:0-89270 GCA_047921295.1 Rhodobacterales bacterium | reverse complement strand
GATAGGCCCCGTCAAACGTCGCACCCGCGACCTGCCCCCCGGCGGCGGCGCCGAAAAAGGTGATCTGTCCGGGGGCTGCGGCAAGTTCCGCGAAATCCGCCTGCATCGCCGCGCCCAATGGGTCGAGCGCGGCAGAGTGGTAGGGGATGGTGACGGGCAGGCGCACAGCGGCAAGGCGCGCGCGGCGCAAAGTGTCGAGCGTGCGCGTCAATGCCTCTGTCGGGCCGGACAGGGTGGTCGATTCCGGCCCGTTCAGGGCGGCCACCTCGATGCCCCGCGCCAGCAGCGGCGTGACCGAGGCCGCCGAGGCGTTGACCACGGCCATGCCACCCGTGCCCGCCAAGACCTGCATCCGCTCCGACCGCGTCAGGATGATATGCGCCGCCTGCTTCAGCGACAAAAGGCCCGCCACATGCGCCGCCGCAATCTCTCCCACAGAGTGGCCGATCGTCGCCGCAACCCTGAGACCTGCCGCGATCAGCCCCTGTGCGGTGGCGACTTGTGTGGCGAACAGCAACGCCTGTGATACGGCGATCCGGCCCGTATCGGGCGCGCCAAGAGCCGCTGCCAGATCGGGGCCGCCAGCCTCGCGGAATACGGCCGCTATCTCGTCGAACCGCGCTCTCCAGTCCGCGTCCGATGCGTGGAAGGCCAAGCCCATCCCCTCCGCTTGCGCGCCGTTGCCTGCAAACACCAGCGCTATCCCGGCCCCGTCCGGCGAGGTTGTGACAGGCACAGAGGCTGGCACAGAGGCTGGCACCGACGCCGGCACCGAAATAGCACCCGATGCCAGCGCCGCCACCTCGGCGCGCACCGCGTCCGCGTCCTTGCCCAGCAGGACCGGATAGCGCAGGCGCGCCCCGTCCCGCCCGTGCCACAGGGTGGCAGCCAGCCTGTGCATACGCGCCATATCCGCCCCTTCAAGCTGTTGCGACCACAGCCCGGCAAGGGCGCTCAGGGCATCCGGCGTGGGGGCGGACAACGGCAGGAACGTCGCTTTCGGCACGCGCCTTGGCGGCGCGGGCAGCGGCCCCGGTCCCTGCAGCAGGACACAGCCATTGGTGCCACCGAAGCCGAAGGCGTTGACCACCGCAAGATCGCCCTGCATCGGCACAACCGCATCTGCCAGACGCAGGCCCAACCCGTTGAAATCGATAGCCGGATGAGGTGTGCGGAACACCGTGGGCGGCACCAGCCCACGTTCGAGCGACACAACGGCCTTGAGCAGCCCGACAAGACCCGCCGCCGGTTCGGAATGGCCAAAGTTCGACTTTGACGACCCCATCAGCAGCAGCGTGTCGCGCCCCTCCGCCCAGACCGTGCCGACCGAAAGAGCCTCGACAGGATCGCCGACAGGGGTGCCGGTGCCATGCGCCTCGATCATCGCGATCTCGCGAGTGTCGCGCTGGGCCATGTCGCGTACCCGCCGCATCAGCGCGATCTGGCCGTCGCTTGACGGTGCCATCGCGGTGCCCTGCGACCCGTCGGTATTGGTGCCGCAAGCCAGTATGCGCGCGCGGATACGGTCTCCGGCAGCGCGGGCAAAGCGGGGGCGGCGCAGCACAAGGGCCACGGCGGCATCGCTGCGGACATAACCGTCGGCTGCCGCGTCAAATGCGTGACAGCGTCCGGTGGGCGAGAGCATCCCTGCCTGGGCGAACCCCACGAAAGACCCAGGCGATACAAGCGCATTGGCCGCAGCAACGATGGCGGTGTCGACCTCGCCCGATTGCAGGGCCGCCACAGCAAGATCAAGCGCTGTCAAACCTCCGGAGCAGGCCGTGTCCACCGTCAGGCTGGGGCCGCGCAGGTCGAAATGGCGCGACACGCGGTTGGCGACGATGCTCATCGCGTTGCCATACATGAAGGATTGGTCCGACCGTGCCATATCGGCAAAAAAGCTGCCCATGTGATCGAAACTGGAACAGGCCACATAGACGCCGGTGCGCGGTCCGCTCAGGCTGTCAGGCCGGTGCTGGCCATGCTCCATCGCGTCGCGCACCACCTCCAGCAACAGCCGCTGCTGGGGATCGATTTGCAGTGCTTCGCGGCGGCTGATGCCGAATGCGTCGGGATCGAAAGCGAACAGGTCGTCGATCTGGCCCGCTGCCGTGCTGTAGGTCTTGCCGCGTACCACGCCCGCGGGATCGTGATAGGCGGCGACGGGAAAACGGTCTGGCCCGATCGTGCCGACGGTGCAGACGCGCTGCTCCAGAACCCGCCACATTGCCTCCGGCCCGTCGGCTCCGGGCAGGCGGCAGCCGTAGCCGGTGATCACCGCCAGCATGTCGCCCGCACCATAGTTACCGGACCGGACCCCGTGCCTCCCATCGCCCGCACCGCTCAGATCCGCATGATGTAGTTGCCGCCCAGATGGGTCGCGCCCTGCATCCTTAGAAAAGTATCAATCGCATCGACATCGATGCCTGATTGCACGTGGAACATCATCGCACTGGACTCACGCGGGAGCGACCACGCCCGGATGCCGGTTTTCAGCCGGTCCCAGACCGCCGCGCCGGTCGCGGTGCCCCGCAAGTCCGCTCGGATATAGAACGTGTGGATCGTTGTGACCCGCAATCCGCTGCCCATGTAGTTCTGGACAAAGAAATAGGCAAAAGCGCCCGGCTCTTGGTCAATTTCGATATAGATAGCCCCGAACCGACCCTTGTTCTCGACAAGGTTGCGGCAGATATCGTCATAGGATTCGTGCCGGAACGGCACATCTCTGAAATAGGATTCGCGGTGCAACTGGCGCACAAGCGGCAGGATATAGGGGCTTTCCGTGATGTCGGTGCCAAGGTGCATGGTCAGCACCGAAGCGTTTCCCCGCTCGTCCTCAGACATGATGCGCCACCGGCCTGTCCATCAGAAGCTGCTTCTCGTTCTTCAGATGGCGCGCCCGCAAACTGCGCGCCAGACGCCCCGGCATCAGGTAGGCGGCAGGGGTGAAGATGGCCGCGTCCACCTGCGCGGCCGCATCCTCGAGTTCTGGGAAAATCTCGAAAATCTCCTGCCGTGCGCCCGCTGAAAGGGTGTTGAGTGCCGTCAGCCCGGTATAGAGCGATTCCGAGCGTGCGCCGTTGGACCAGACCACCCGATGGGCATCCAGCAGGAAGTGGTAATACGTAACCTTTTGCATATCCTCGGCAATCTCGATTCCTGCGAGACCCACAAGGTGCTTGGCCGCGACCAGCACCTCGCGCTTTCCCACCATGCGCTCCGCAATGACCGAGGACACAAGAATGCGGTGTTGCGGAGAGACGATCAGGTCTGTCTCGGGCAGACCCTCGGCCAGTGAGCCTGCGCAGATGCGGATCGGGCGCAGGTGCGGGTTCACCGCCAGATCGATCGGATCGAGCCTGCGCGACCCGATCCAGCGGATAGTGACGGCCCCTGCATCCTCCGTCAGAACCTTGTCGCCGCGCCGCAGCCCCTCCACCGCGACATCGCCTGCTTCGGTGCGGATCATCGTGCCAGGCGCGAAACACATTGTGGCGAAGATTTCCTCGAAGTTCCGGAAAGTCGCCTGAAACCCGTTGTCGCCGATAGTGAACGCCCCGCGCAATTCTCCTGTGGTATAACCGACCAGTTGACCGAAATTGTTCTGCGTCAGCGCGTCCAAGGTAGTATCTCCGACACCGTTTCCGTTGGTGTCGAGAACGAAACGCCCCGAGCCGGATCCGAACAGGGACACCGTGAATTGGCTGGCCTTAATATCGAGCGTGTCGATCCCGGAACCACCGTCGATTGCCATCGGATCTTTGGTCGAGAAGTTGTCGACGGACTCACTGACGCGGATTTCGACAAGGTCATCGCCGCCGCCCATATTGGCGCCGTTGCGAAGATACCCGTCGTTGAGAACAAGCGTATCACTGCCCGCACCGAACGTTGCGCTGCCACGTCCGCCGGAGCTTTGGAGCGAGACGAAATTATCGCCCCCGCTTGCCGTGATATTACCGATTTTCGTTTCATCGGCGGAGGAATCGACACCGTCCTGGCTTGTATCGCGCGATGCGTTGAGCACGACCAGCGTGTCGTTTCCAGCGCCCAGAGCAATGTCGTTGACACGACCACCGCCGCTGCCCGTGTCGGTGACCGTAACGTCGCCGGTGACGGTAACGGAAACCTCGTCGCCGACCTTCGCGCCTGTGGCGTCGATGGTGATGCCGTCATTACCACCGCTTCCGGTGACATTCTTGACCACTGCCTGCGCCTCCTTACCTATGGGGCGGCACGTACCGTACCAAACTTTACTGCCTCACAGGCCGCTGAGCGGCCCTTGTCCTACTTCCCCGCAAGAGACCGTGCGTTGAGCCTCAACGACGCTAGCAACGCGGCAGAGATACGCGGGAAAGTTTAACAAGTCGTTGCAGGGGCAGACAAGAAAAGCACAAAAGTGGTTGTTGGATGCCCGTCAATTCTGGATAGACTTCCCTGTTTTTGCAACATGACAGCGGACCGGATGTGGCTTGCGCAACCGCAATCCCCGCCAAATTCTGCGCGAAAAGGCGTTTTGCAGCCTTCACATCAATGCTGTCAGCAGGGCCAGTCCATACCTGCGGCGCGGCCAAGAACCACGGCGCTTAGCAAGCCGTTGCCGGATAGATAGCCGCTGTCCGATGTGCCTGAGACGCCGCAAGCAGCCCCACCTGCGGCATGCAGGTTGGGAAAAACACTGCCGTCTTGGTGGCGAACGCGGCCCGTGCCTGTCACATCCAGCCCGCCTTGCGTGTGAAAGAGCGCGCCTGTTACGCGCACCGCTGCATAGGGCGGGCTGAGCGGTGGTGTCTGGAAGTTGCGCCCGAATACATCTGTGCCGCCCTGCGGGATTGCCGCCAGCGTTTCGGCCAGCGTTGCTGCGGGCAATCCCGTCTCCTCGGCTAACCCTTCAACGGTATCGGCGGTTTTGACCGCGCCCTGCGCCTCGGCAGCCTGAAAATCGGCGAACTGGCGCGCGATGCCAGCGATGCGGCTGTCGAAGACGGCCCAAGCCTGCCCCTGCGGCTGGCCCATCACGGCGCGCGCCGCCTCGGAATAGCCTTGCGCCTCGTTCCAGAAGCGCTGCCCGTCAAGATTGACCTGCACGCCGCCTTCGGTGATCACCGCCCATGTGATCAGGATGCCATGCGGATGCGCCACGTTGCCATGGCCCTGATAGGCCCCCAGATGGCGCGTTCCGGCCCCCAGCGCCTCACCCCAGAGCACCGCCTCGCCGCGGTTGCCGTCATGGCCGAACCACAACGCATCCGCGATAGCAGGCATATGCTCAGCCACCATGTCGTGATTGCCGCCATAGCCGTTGCAGGCAAGGATTAGGCGCTCACAGCCGATGCTCTCGGCGCTGCCATCGGGCAGCGCGACTGTGATGCCGGTGACGGTTTTGCCGTCGGCATGCAGGACGGTGGCGCGGCGCTCGCAGATGATGTCGATCCCTTGGGCCTCGCAGGTCTGGCGCAAACGGTCCACCAGTTCCGCGCCCGAGCGTGTGGGCAGGCCGTGCATCCGGCGGCGGGAATGGCCGGGATAGTCGAAATCCGTCACCACCGAGAAGGGCAGGCCGAAACGCTCCGCCAGCCATTCGATAGCAGGGCCAGCGCCATGGGCGAGGGCATCCACCAATGCGGGGTCATTCTCGTCATGGGCCTTGCGCTGGATATCGGCGGCGAACAGCGCGGGCTCGTCAGTGATACCGGCATCGCGTTGAAACCGCGTGCCTGCGGCGGGGATCAGTCCGGCCGACAGAGCGGTGGAGCCGCGCGGCAGGCTATCCGCCTCGATCACCAGAACCTCTTGCCCGGCCTCTTGCGCGGCGAGAGCAGCGACCATCCCGCAAGCACCTGCGCCGATGATCAGGGTTTGCACCTCAAGGTCGAAACCCTGTGCAGGCGTGGCGGCGATCTGCATGGTTCAGCCCTTGTCCTGTCCGTCGAACCGCTGACCTGTCGCCAGCATTTCCGGCGTGCCGATGCGGGCGTTCAACCCGTCGAAATCGAACATCCGGTCGGAAAACGGGGTGTTCGACCCATGCGCCCGCAGGCTGGCGTAATAGTCCTGCGCGGTGCGCGCCAAGGCCCGCACGATGCCGCCGGGAAAGATCACGATATCAAAGCCCAAAGCCTGCAAATCAGTGGCCGAGGTGATGGGCGTATGGCCGCCCTCCACCATATTGGCCAAGAGGGGCACGCGGCCTTTGAAGGTCTGTGCGACAGCGGCCAGTTCATCGCCGGTGCGCGGCGCTTCGATGAACAGGATATCGGCACCGGCGGTCACATAAGCCTCGGCGCGGTCCATTGCTGCGGTGAAACCCTCCACGGCAATCGCATCTGTGCGGGCAATGATCAGCGTATCATCATTCGCGCGGGCGTCGGCCATAGCGGCAATCTTTCCCGACATTTCGGCCATGGAGATCAGCGACTTGTCCGCCAGATGCCCGCAGCGCTTGGGATAGGTCTGATCCTCGACCTGCAGCGCCGATGCGCCAGCGCGCTCGTAAAGCCGCATCGTGCGCTGGGCGTTGAGCGCGTTGCCAAAGCCGGTATCGGCGTCAATGATCACCGGCAGGGCAGTGCGATCACGGACCAGCGCCATCGTATCGGCCATTTCCGACACCGAGGTCAGGCCGATATCGGGCCGCCCCAGCCGCGTATAGGCAACCGCGGCACCGGAGAGGTAGAGCGCCTCGAACCCCGCCTGTTCGGCCAAAGTGGCGGTCAGCCCGTCATAGACGCCGGGGGCGATCAGGATGTCGGGCGCGCTCAGACGATCACGCAGGGTCATGGCGTTGCCTCCAGCAGCGCGATAGTCTCGGCGCAACTCATCACATGGGTGACAGTGCCCAGCGATATGAGCGTGGCGTCATGCACCTCCTGTTTGAAGGCGGCGCAGCCATCCGACAGCATGATCGTCTCGATATTGCGCAGATGCGCGTCGCGCAGGGTGCTGGCGACACCGCCATTGGTCACGATCCCGCCCACAATCAGCGTGTCGATGTCCAGCGCGCGCAGGATATATTCCAGCCGCGTCTGGTAAAAGGCGGAATAAGCCACCTTTTCCACCGTGTAATCGGCGGGCGCCAGCGCATCGACAATGGTGTGGCCAAAGCTGCCGGGCGCGAAATCGCCCTTGGTCAGAAAGGGACGCAACTGTTTGAGATGCGGCGCGATCAGCGGCGTGCCTCCCGGTCCGGGCACCAGCGTGAACTGCGCCGAGACGTAAGTGCCACCCTTGGCGCGCAGGGCATCGCGGACGGGGGCCACGCGGTCGGGCAGGGCCTTGATCGCATCCGCACTCTGACCCGCGCGGCCATAGGCGCCATCGGGATGCAGGAAATCATTTTGCAGATCAATGGTCAGAAGCGCCGTGCGCTTCGGGTTAATTGAGGTCAAAGCGCCCATGGATCAGGCCTCCTGCCGGGTGATGATGGTGTTGCCGAAAGCGTCCACAGTGCCGGTCAGGCCCGGTTCGATCAAGACGGTGGTGTCGGGTTGCTCCAGAATGGCGGGGCCGTGGATCACGGCACCGACCGGCAGATCGAGCCGGTTGTAGATGGCGGTGTCATGCCAGCGGTCGCCGAAATGCACCCTGCGTTCGCCCTTGCGGGCGTCCTCGGTCGTGCCGGTGCCGCGCGGCGCGAGGGTGGCCAGATCGAACTTGGGTCGCCGCCCCGTCACGGCCGAGCGCAGGTTCATCACGCGCCGCGCGCCTTTTGGCAGCAGGCGGCCATAAGTTGCAGTATAGGCCGCATCGAATGCCTCTGCGATTTGCGCGCGCGTGGGCGGTGCAACCCGCCCCTCCGTGATGGTCACGGGCAGGGGCACGGCCACCGTATGGGTCTGCCCGACATAGGCCATGTCCAGCTCGAACGCAGTCTCGCGCGCCTCGAACCGTGTTTGCGCGGCGTCCAGCATGGCCAGACCCTGCGTCATATGCGTTTGCATGAAGGTGGCCAGTGCCGCTTCGTCCAGCCCGCCCACCATGGCGTTGATCGTCTGCACGAAGTCCTGTCGCATATCGGCGATCACGCAGCCCATGGCCGAGGTGACACCGGGATAGCGCGGCACGATGGCGCGGGCGAGGCCGACATCCGCCAGCATCGCGCCGGAATGCAGCGCGCCGCCGCCGCCGAAGGGCATGAAGGCAAAGCGTTTGGGATCAAAGCCGCGCTCGATACTGACCAGCCGGATCGCGCCCGCCATGCGGCTGTTGGCGACCCGCAGGATCGCCTCGGCGGCGGCCAGCGTATCCAGACCAAGGGGCTGGCCGACATGTGCGTCGATCGCCTTTGCCGCAGCCTCAACATCCAGACGCGTCAGCTTGCCGCCGATGGGATTGTCCGGATCGATCCGGCCCAGAACCACATTGGCATCCGTCACCGTGGGGCGGGTGTTGCCAAGGCCGTAAGCGACGGGGCCGGGGTTTGATCCGGCGCTTTCCGGCCCGATCATCAGCAAACCGCCCTTGTCCACCCAAGCGATAGAGCCGCCGCCCGCGCCAATTGTCGTGATCTCGATCATCGGCGAGCGCACGACCATGCCGAAGTCGATCGAGGTCTGTGGCGAGAGCATCGATTTGCCCCCCGCGATCAGCGACACGTCAAAGCTGGTGCCGCCCATATCGCCGGTGATGACATCGGGAAAGCCCGCCGTCTGCGCGATATAGGCCGCTGCGATCACACCCGCGGCAGGGCCGGACAAGGCCGTGCGAACAGGCAGGCGGCAGGCGGTATCGACAGCCATCACGCCACCGTTGGATTGCACTATCATGAACTCGCCGCCGAAACCGCCCTGTTTCAGCGCGCTCTCCAGACGGTCGAGATAGCCGGACACTTCGGGTTGCAGATAGGCATTCAGCGCGGTGGTGGAAAAGCGTTCAAACTCGCGGATTTCCGGCAGGATTTCCGAGGAGGCCGAGACATGGCTGTTGGGCCACATGGCGCGGATCACATCCACGGCAGCCGCCTCGTTCGCGGGATTGGCATAGGCATTGGCGAACATCACCGCCACCGCGGCACAACCCTGATCCAGCAGGGTTTGCGCAGCCGCGCGTACCGCGTCCAGATCGACGGGCGTGCGGATTGTGCCATCCGCCAAGGTCCGTTCCGGCACCTCAAGGCGCAGGTCACGCGGCACGACGGGGGTGAAATCACCGCGCAGCCCCCATGTGCGGGGGCGGTCGCGGCGGCGCATTTCCAGCACGTCACGCAAGCCTTCAGTCGTGATCACGCCGATCTTCGCGCCCTTGCGCTCCAACAGCGCGTTGGTGCCTGCGGTGGTGCCATGCACCACCACCGCCACGCTGGACAGGTCTGATACCTGCCGCGCGATCCCGTCCAGAAACCCGCCTGATTGGTCTGGGCGCGTGGTGGGCACCTTGGCGACGGTAGCGGTGCCTGCCGCCTCGTCCAGCACGAACACATCGGTGAAAGTGCCGCCGACATCGACGCCGATCATGCGGCCTGCGGATGTTTGCGCGCTCATGCCTGCGCCCCTTTCCATGCGGTTCCGTATTTCTTGTCAGCCTCGGATTGCGTGATCAGCCCCAAAGCCACATCGCGCGCCACCGCGTGTGGCGACCGCTCCGCCGCTGGACCATAGCCACCGCCGCCGGGTGTTTCCAACCGCACGGCTTGGCCCTGCGTCAGCTTGATCCCGCGCATTTTCGACGCCAGCGGCGGATGGTGCCAGCCGTCGGCCTGCTCATAGGAAAAGACGTTCATCGCCGCCTCGCCACCACCGGCAGCACCCTTTGGGGCAAAGCGCCCGCGCTCGCCGAACAGGAAAGCCTCGGCGCCGTTTTCCTCAAGCACCTCGATCTCATAGACAGCACCCAAGCCCCCACGATGTGCGCCTGCACCCGCACTGTCAGGGCGCAGCGCCCATTTGCGGAACATCACGGGATAGGCGGCCTCGAGGATCTCCATCGGGGGGATTGTCGCGGTCGAGATCGGCGCGTTGCCGTGGTTCAAACCATCCCCTTCCGGCGATCCGCCATGCCCGCCGCCGTAAAAGCTGAACATGACCCACGGCTGGCCGTTGCTGCGCTTGCCTGCAATCGACAGGGCGTTGATGGTTCCATAGGCATTGGCGACCACACGGTCGGGCGCGGCCTGTCCTGCGGCGGCAAAGATCACGTCGATCATCCGCAGGATCGTTTCGGTATAGCCGCCAACAGGGGCCGGAAACTCCGCCGCCAAAAGCGAGCCTTCAGGGATACGCACATCAATGGGGCGCATCACGCCTGCATTGGCGGGCAAGGCCGGAAAGATATGCTTGATCGCTACATAGGCGGTGGCAACAGCCGTGGGCAGCGCAATATTCACCGGACCCGCGCAGCGCGGGGCGGTGCCCTCGAAATCCAGCACCATCCGGTCGCCCTTGATCTCCAGCGCCACTTTGATCGGCAGGGCGACATCGGTGATCCCGTCATTGTCGAGATAATCGACCGCCTCCCAACGACCATCGGGCAGGGCGGTCAGTTCGGCCCGCATCAGAGCCTCGGCGCGGTGCCCCAACGCATCCAGCGCGGCATGGACGGTTACGGCCCCGTATTCGTCCAGCAATTCGTCCATCCGGCGCACGCCCAGATCCAGAGCGCCCAACTGGCCGTTCAGATCACCCATGGCCGATTGCGGCAGGCGGGTGTTGCGCATCAGAATGTCGATGATGTCGGTATTCACCTCGCCGCCACGCGCCAAACGGACGGGAGGCAGCACAAACGCCTCCTGAAACGCATCCGTCGCGGCGGGGTTGTAATTGCCGGGGACAGCGCCGCCCACATCATGCCAATGCCCGACAGAGGCGAGATAGCAGAACAATTCCCCATCGCGGAAATAGGGCCGCACCAGCCGCATATCCGACAGATGCGTGCCACCCATATGGGCATCGTTGAAGATATAGATATCCCCGTCGCGCAACTCGCCATGCTCGGCGGCCTTGTCGATCACGGCTTTGACCGCAAAAGACATGACGCCCACGAAAATCGGCAGGCCGGATTTACCCTGCACCAATGTGTCACCGCTGACCGCATGATACAGTCCGTGGCTGGCGTCATGCGCCTCGGCGATGATCGGGTTGAAGGCGGCGCGGAACAGGGTCGCGTCCATCTCGTCGGCGATCTGTTCCATGCGTCCAGCCAGCACGGCCAGCGTGATCGGGTCGATATCCGGTGTCTGTGTCATGCTGTTCCTGCTGCTTGTGTCTCGGCGATGTCGTTCCAGACATCCTGCTTGGTGATCCGCCCCGATGTGATCTCGAAACGGTCGATATAGCGGATTCCCGCGAAAGCTGTTCCATCGGGCCATTCGCCGAAAAGCGTGCCGCGCACATAGACCACGGCGCAGCCTTCACCTTGCAGCGCCTCGAAAGCGTCATAGGTTTTCTTGACGAAGCGGTAGCGCGGTTTTGACCATGCGATCAGCTGCTCAAGCGTGGTCAGGCCGGATGCGCCGGGGAAGTTCATCACAAAGCCGTTGCCCAGCATGGCGCGGGCGCTGTCCAGATCGCGTGTTTCCATTGCGGCCAGATAATCGCGCACGAGGGTGCAGGGATCGGGCAGGGCAGGCGCGCCAGTGCGATGGGTGCCGCCGCGCATGTAGTGCGCTGTCGGCATCTCGTGCAGAATCACCGTGATCGCATCGGGGGCGGCGGGGACGACGAGTTGCACCGCATCGGTCAATGCCTTGCCCAGACGGGTTTTGGCATCATCGTCATAGCCGACCAGCAGATGTGCCTCGATAATGGGCATCGCGCTCTCCCTCTGTATAACCTGTATCTTTGGTAATACAGATAACTGTACCTGAAAAGATCAAATATTCGCTGTTACGTGTTACGGATTGCTTGCTTTTCTGAAAGCCGTTGGTACCATCTATCACGAATCCGCCCTCACAGGGGCATTTGGGGGATGCTTTGAACACGCAGGCCAGAACAGGACTTCCGGAAGGTGGAAAGGCGCGCAGGGTCTATCTGTTGCTGCGCGACGACATGTCGAACGGAACCTATAGCCCGGGCGCCAGCCTGCCGGGAGAGCAGCGTCTGGCCGAGTTGCATGCCGTGTCACGGGTCACCATCCGCCGCGCCTTGGATGCGCTGGCCGCCGATGGCCTGATCGAGAAACGCGCCGGAAGCGGCAGTGTTGTGCGCGAGCCGGACGCGGGCAGCGCCACACTGGCGGCCGATTTCACCACGCTGATCCCGCAGCTTGTCGCGATGGGCCAGTCTACTACCGCACGGCTGCTGTCCTTCTCTTACGGTCCGGCCCCGGACGTGGTGGCAACCGCAATGGCGCTGCCGCAGGGCGGGCGGGTGCAGACGGCTGTGCGCGTGCGTCTGGTCGAGGGGCGGCCTTTTTCGCATCTGACGACCTATGTGCCCGAAGCCATCGCCACCAATTACACCGAGGCCGATCTTGCCACGACGCCGCTGTTCCGGCTGCTGGAACGCTCCGGTGTCCAGGTCGATGCGGCCCATCAGTCCGTCACCGCCACGCTGGCCTCGCCCGATGTGGCCGAAGCGCTGGGCGTCTCTGTGGGATCGGCGCTGCTGTCGTTGCGCCGCGTCGTGCGGGATGTGAACGGGCAGGGGGTGGAATACCTTTCGGCGCTCTACCGTGCGGATATTTTCCGGCTGGAAATGTCGCTCAACCGTGTGGGTCTGGGCGCTGAGCGGCATTGGGAGCCGGTGATCGGGGATCAGGCCAGTCGGGAGGCGCCGGAATGACCGCGCAGCCCCGCAGCCTTTTCGACAAGCTCTGGTCCGCGCATGAAATCCTGCGCCGCGACGACGGCTCCTGCCTGCTGTGGGTGGACCGGCATCTGGTGCACGAAGGCTCGCACCACGCCTTCGCCAAGCTGGCGGATCGTGGCCTGCCCGTGGCCGAGCCCGCGCTGACCATCGGCGTGGTCGATCACTATGCGCCGACGCGCGCCCGCGACCGGATCGCTGATCCCGATATCGCCCGGATGATCCGCTTGCTGGAGCAGAACACCGCCCGTCACGGCATCCGCTGCTTCGGTCTGCGCGATCCCCGCCAAGGCATCGTGCATGTGATGGGGCCGGAGCAGGGCCTGACCTTGCCGGGGCTGCTGATCAATTGCGGGGACAGCCATACCTCCACCCACGGAGCCTTTGGCGCGCTGGCCTTCGGGATCGGCGCGACCGAGGTGGCGCATGTGCTGGCCACGCAAACGATCTGGCAAAAGCGTCCCAAAACGATGCGGATCACGGTCACGGGGCAATTGGGGCCATCGGTCACCGCCAAGGATCTGGCGCTGTCGTGGATCGCCGAACTCGGCGCGGACGGCGCGCGCGGACATGCGATCGAATATGCGGGGCCGGTGGTCGAGGCGTTGAGCATGGAAGGCCGCATGACCCTGTGCAACCTCTCCATCGAGGGCGGCGCGCGCTGTGGCATGGTGGCCCCCGATGACGTGACCTTCGCCTATGTCGAAGGTCGCCCCTTCGCGCCGACAGGTGCCGCTTGGGACAGCGCGGTCGCGGACTGGCGCGCCCTTGCCACGGATGCCGCCGCCATGTTCGACCGTGAGGTGACACTGGACGGTGCCGCGATCGCGCCGACAGTGACATGGGGCACCAGCCCCGAGGAGGCGCTGCCGATCACCGCGTACCTGCCCGATCCTGACAGATTGCAGGGCGCGCGCGCCGATCAGGCCCGCGCCGCGATGGACTATATGGGCCTGACGCCCGGACAGCGGATTGAGGGTACGCAGGTGGATCAGGTTTTCATCGGCTCCTGCACCAATGGCCGGATCGAGGATCTGCGTCTGGCCGCCGCCGTGCTGTCGGGGCGCAAATCCCGTGTGCCCGGTCTGGTCTCGCCCGGCTCCGCTTTGGTCAAGTTGCAGGCCGAACAGGAAGGGCTAGACCGGATCTTCACCGAGGCCGGTCTGGAATGGGTCGATGCGGGCTGTTCGATGTGCGTCGGCATGAATGGCGATCTGGTGGAGCCGGGCAAGCGCTGCGCCTCCTCGACCAACCGCAACTTCAAGGGACGGCAGGGGCGCGGCGCGCGGACGCATCTGATGAGCCCCGCCATGGTCGCCGCCGCTGCCGTGACCGGCACCCTGACGGATGTGCGCCCTCTGCTGGACGGGAGGGTCTGACCATGGCGGGCTGGCACAGCATCGAAGGCCCCGCCGTGGCGCTGCCGCAGGACAATATCGACACCGACCAACTGATCCCCGCGCGCTTTATGTCGGTGCCGCGCAAGGACGGCTATGGCCCCTATCTGTTGCATGACCTGCGCTTTGACAACACAGGCGCTCCTCGCGCAGAGATGCCCCTGAACGCGCATCCCGAGGCGCAGATCCTCGTGACCCGCCGCAACTTCGGCTCCGGCTCCTCGCGCGAGGCGGCGGTCTATGCGCTGGCCGATTTCGGCATCCGCGCGGTGCTGGCGCCCAGCTTTGGCGATATTTTCGCCTCCAACGCCGTCAACAACGGCCTGCTGCCCGCGCGTTTGCCCGAGGACCGTATTGAGGCGCTGTTGGGCCTTCTGGCGGATGCGCCGCAGGCAATGCGCGTGGATTTGCAAGACAGCGTGATCCGCATCGGCAACGAGGTGATCCCTTTCGAGCTTGACCCGGTCTGGCGTCTGAAGCTGCTCAACGGCTGGGACGATATCGACATGACCGCCAGCCACGGCCCCGCCATCGCCGCCTTTCGCGCGCAACGGGCGCAGAGCGCACCTTATGCGCTGCTGAAGGACCAACCGAACGACCCGCGCAACCCTTGACGGATGCGTGGTTTTAAACCGGGTGCCCCGACCGGGGCATCTTCAACAGGGCGGGGGCCACACCCCCGGACAAAGGAGAGAGAACAATGAAAATGACATTTGCCGGCGGCATCCTCGCCGGATCGACACTGATCGTCACGGCGGCGTCAGCGCAGGAAACGCTGACCGCTGTGCACGCTTTCCCAAGCACGCTGATCTACACGCAGTCGTTTCTAGAATTCGTGGACAAGGTGAACGCGGCAGGCGAAGGCGTCGTGCAGATCGAAGTGCGCGGCGGGCCTGAAGCGATCGGCATGATGCAGCAAGCCGATGCCGTGCGCGACGGGATCGTGGATATGGTCTACACGCCCGGCAGCTTTTACGGCGGCTCTTTGCCCGAAAAAGACGCGCTGGTCGCATCGAACCTGACCGCCATCGAGGCGCGCGAGAATGGCGGGATCGCCCTGATCGACGAGATCCATCAGGAGAAGATGGGCGTCAAATACCTCGGCTGGTTCGACAGTGGTGTCAGCTATAACCTGTGGATGAAGAACGAGCCGAAGCTGGATGCCGACGGCAATCTCGACATCTCGGGTATTCGGCTGCGCGGCAACGCGGTCTATAACGCGTTCTTCACCGAATATCTGGGCGCGCAGGTCATCGATCTGCCGACAACCGAAGTGTATTCCGGCCTTGAGCGCGGCATCGTGGATGCCACCGGCTGGACCCAGATCGGCCTGATCGATCTGAAGTGGAACGAGTTCCTGAACTACCGGGTCGAGCCGAACTTCTTCTCGACCGATCTGGGTGTCATTGTGAACCTCGAAAAATGGGACAGCCTGTCCGACGAGGCCAAGACGATCCTGCAGGATACTGCGATTGCCCATGAGCGCGAGTCGGTCGAGGCGCTGCGCGTCAAGCGGGATGAGGATTTCGCCGCACTGGAAGAGGGCGGCATGCAGGTGGTTGAGTTGGAAGGCGAGGCGCGTGCCAATTATCTGGCGGCGGCCCGCGAAAAGACATGGGAGCGGATGAAAGGCCTGATGGCCGAGCATCCGATGGGTGACGGCCAGTACGACACGCTGATCAGCCTGTTCTACGATCCCGCGCTGGACGAATAAGACCATCGGGGCGTGGTCCGGCAACGGTCCGCGCCTGCCTGCATCGGGCGCCCGAAGGCGTCCCGGCAACCTGTATCCGCAACCCGCAATTCCAGAGGCCGCATGCCGTATGTCATCCGCATCTATACCGCGCTTCTTTACGGCATGGCTTTCATCGCGGCGGCCATGCTGGTCTGGCTGATGATCGCGGTCATCCTGTCG
The DNA here is from genome assembly GCA_047921295.1 of Rhodobacterales bacterium. GTDB lineage: Bacteria > Pseudomonadota > Alphaproteobacteria > Rhodobacterales > Rhodobacteraceae > Seohaeicola. The sequence continues at coordinate 73,221 of JBLRWK010000009.1, read as the reverse complement.
GTCGGCATGCGCAACCTTGGCATGCAGCCTTGGGCTTGGCTGTTTACCTCCACCGAATATGCCCTGCTTTACATGACGATGCTGGGCGCACCGTGGCTCGTGCGGGAGAAGGGCCATGTCCATATCGAACTGGTCACTGCCGTGCTGCCCCCGATGCTGCGCCGTATCGTCAGCCGTGGCGTGGCCTTGGCCTGCGTGCTGGTCAGCCTGATACTGGCATGGAAGGGCTTTGACCTGTTCCAGACCAACATCGCGCGCAACGACTATGATGTGCGCGCTTATTATTTTCCGCGCTGGATCCTGACCATCTCTTTCCCGATCTGCTTCGGGCTGATGGCGGTCGAGTTCTCGCGCTTTGTCTTCGGGGAAGAGCTGATGCATTCCGGTGAAGCGGGGATCCACGAATAATGGAATGGTATGAAGCACTTGGCCTGTTGCTGGGGTCAATCCTTGTTCTGATGGCGATTGGAATGCCGGTGGCGCTGGCCTTTCTGGCGGCCAATATCGTGGGCGCATGGGTGTTCATGGGCGGCGAGCGCGGCATCGCGCAGTTGCTCAACAACGGCTTCGGCTCGCTGACAAGTTTCGCGCTGGTGCCGATCCCGCTGTTCTTGCTGATGGGCGAGATATTCTTTCACACCGGCCTTGGCGGCCGGATGTTCAATGCCATCGACAAGCTGTTGGGCAAATTGCCGGGGCGTCTGTCCTATGTCACCGTGCTGGGCGGGACCGGCTTTTCCACCTTGTCCGGCTCGTCGATGGGCTCTACCGCGCTGCTCGGCTCGTTGATGGTGCCGGAGATGAACCGGCGCGGTTACAAGAAACACATGTCCATCGGGCCGATCCTCGGCACCGGTGGACTGGCGATCATCATCCCGCCCTCGGCTTTGGCGGTGCTGCTGGCGACACTGGCGCGGGTGGATGTGGGCAAGCTGCTGATCGCGGGGATCATCCCCGGTCTGATCCTTGCCTGCTTCTATCTGGTGACGATCTTCGTGCAGACCAAAATCGACCCCGATGCCGCGCCCCCCTACGAGGTGGAGCCGATGACCGTCGTGGAGAAGCTGATGCTGTTCCTGCGCGATGTGGTGCCAATGGTGGGCATCATGGTGGTGATCGTGGCCATGATGGTGGGCGGGATCGTTACCCCCTCCGAAGCGGCAGCGTTTGGCGCACTGGGCGTTCTGCTCTTGGCCGTCGCGTTCCGCTGCCTGACGTGGGAGGCGATGAAAAGCTCGGTGATCGGTGCGCTCCGTGTCACTCTGATGGCTTATCTGATCGTGTTCGGCTCTGCCACCTTCAGCCAGCTTCTGGCCTTCTCGGGTGCCTCCAGTGGGCTGATCCGCTGGGCGACGGGGTTCGAGCTTGACCCGATTGCGATGCTGCTGGTGATGTTCGGGGTGTTGCTGCTGCTGGGCATGTTCATGGAACAGATCAGCATGATGCTGCTGACCGTGCCGATCTTCTTCCCGTTGGCGGCAAGCCTCGGCTTCGATCCGATCTGGTTTGCGTTGATCATGCTGCTGGCGCTGGAGATCAGCTTTACCACGCCGCCTTTCGGCCTGCTGTTGTTCGTGATGAAAGGCGTCGCCCCGCCGGACACGACGATGCGCGATATTTATATGTCCGCGATCCCGTTCATCCTGTGCTCGCTGGCGTTGGTGCTGCTGCTGATCCTCTTTCCCGCAATCGCACTATGGTTGCCGGGCTAGGGGTTTCACGGGCGACGGCGCGGCTCACACCAGAACCGAAGCCTTGACCAGCATCCAGACAGCCATCGCGATCATCATCAGGTTCTCGGTCAGCGAGACAAAACCAAGCGGCACATTGCTGTCGCCGCCGACGCAGGCGCATTTCAGCTCGCGCTTGTCGATATAGACCGCCTTGAAGACGGAGACGGCGCCAATCGTGCCGATGAACAGCGCCACGGGAATTGCCAGCCATAACAGCGCGCCTGCGATCATCAGGATGCCGGCCAGCCCTTCGGCAAATGGATAGACATAACCGTAGCGGACCCAGCGCTGCGCCAGCAGGTCGTAATTCAGAAACATTGTCGAGAAACTCTCGATGTCCTTTAGCTTTTGCAAGGCCAGCAAACACATGGCAAAGGCGATGAACCATTCCGCCGCCGCAAGGGTGACGAGTTGCCCGTAAGCTGCCCAACTCGCCGCCAGCGCCATGGCTGCGGCCATCGCGAAAAGGGCCAGAACGGGGGTATAGGTCGTCTCGTCCGCGTCCGGCACATCCTTGCCGAAATGGGCCAGCAGATCCTCGTAACCACCGATCCGCTCGCCGGCGATAAACACCTGCGGCGTCGTATCGACATCATGCTCGGATTTGAACGCGTCCGTCTCGGCACGGCTTTTCAGGTGATGGTCATCCACCTCAAACCCCTGCCGCTTCAGCAGATCAAGGGATTTGAGGCCATAGGGGCAGGTGTGCTCCGTCATGACCATCCGGTAAAGGGTTGCACTCTTCGCGTTCATTGGTCCTCCGCGCTGCCTATGCGCGTTGCGGCAGGGGCGTCTGCACCCGGATCGTTGTTCTTGTAGGGTCTGCCGGTTTCGGGATCGTTCGCATCTGCACCGCCCTCGTCATCGTCCAGCGCCGTCACGACCTCGGGATCGGTCGGCTGAAGGGCATCACTGTCAATCTCGTCAATCGGCAGGGCCTCATCTACGGGGTCGGGCGTCGGGCCTGTCACTGTGCCAGGCACTTGGCCGCGCACTGGATCAGGACGGTCGGTTTTCGTTACGGAAACGGGGGTGGTCTTGCTCGAAGTCATGGGATTCCTATCGCGGTCATGGTGGGCAGGGCCGTGCCTGTCCGGTTAAGGAAAACCGTTGGCAGGGCGGAAGGTTCCAAATTCGAACAAAACCGCAACATCTGGTGGTTTACACGCTTTGCTGAGCCAGACGCGCGATGGCGCATACAATGGGGCGCAGGCGGGACATACAGACGTTGAGTATCAACTCTTCGAAGAGTTTTGCCGAAATCCCGCCGCGTGGTGGAACTGTAATCAACCGCAGCGCGTTTGATTCAGGATTCAGAATAGCCCGAGAGAGCGTCGCTATGCCCGAAAGGTGCACAACCCAATCTCCTGAAGATAACCAAGCGGAACGGAGCAAGGGTCTCTACCAACAGGAAGAGGACTGCGACGAGGTCCTCAAGCATATTCCTGCGCTGCGCGCGTATTCCCGCAGTCTCGCCGGACAGCGCGACGAGGCCGAAGATCTGGTCCAGACCACGCTGATGAAGGCGATTGCCAGCATCTCGCGGTATGAGCCGGGCACGAATATGCGCGCTTGGATGTTCACGATCATGCGTAACACTTTTCTCACCGACATCCGCAAACAGGCCCGAGAGCGCCCGTCCGCCGCTGATTGCGCGTCCACCATGCCGGTCTCCGCGCCCGTGCACGACCAGCACATCGCCGGAGAACGCCTGCGCGAGGCCATCGAGCGCCTGCCGCAGCATTACCGCGAGATTCTGCTTCTCGTGGTTGTGATCGGCGAAAGTTACGAGGACGCCGCGCGCATTTGCGATTGCGCCATCGGTACCGTCAAAAGCCGCGTCAATCGCGCGCGTGCCCTGCTGATCAAGGATTTGGGCAGCGAAAACTTCCTCGATTTCTATTGATAAAACATAATCTTGGAACTCGTTCAGGTGGCGGCGACGTCACAGAGACGGGAGCGGGTCACATGACGCCGCCGCTAGTTTCAGCGATGAGAAGGGGATACCACCGCTGGAAATGCCCGTGCTTTTCGGACACTCCGCCAAGCTAACTAGCGGGAACCCGGGTTGTTCCCGGAAAAGCAAGATTGCAGCTGGAACCCGCCGAAAACTGCGCCGCACCTTTGCGGGAAAAGGCTTTGACGCCATTTCGACCCTATAATTTCCGCAGATAGGCCATCGATACGTAGCCTTTAAGGCTGCGCGCCCGATCCAGCGCAACACGGCACCAGCGTGTGCCGCCCGTCTGCTGGCAGCTTTGCACCTGCAGGACCGTGCCGTTGGGAAGACCCACGATGACGATATAGCCGATTCCCGGACCAGCCCGCATCTTCAGCATGTCCTCGCCGCTCACGCCGGTGACCTCATATCGCCCCAAAGAGGCCGCCGCTGCGGGATCGGCCCCGCCAACAGCTCCCAAAATCACTGCCGTTACAGCGCCAAGTATTGTTCTGCGCATTTTTTCACCTGTATTTTTTTTGCCTCGTCCGGCACCGTAGTCCGTCGCTTGGCCAAGCGGAATAGTGTCGCTACCGCAAAGGGTGAATTTCCGCGTCTGTGTGGCGTAAAACGTTCACGCCTGCGCCCCTTGTCGGGCCTTGCTTGCCGCCATACCGGAGAGCGCAATCATGCGGCGTCTTTCAGGCTACCCATGATCGCCGGTTCGGCGAAATACGAGAGAAACGATTTATCTCTTGAATAGAAACAGGTGACGGCGCAATAAATATAACCAAGGGCCAAATATAAAGATTAGAATCCGAAAGATTGAGGGTGCAGCAGTGAACAAAAGAGAAACATTTGTAGATGAACATATTCAGGTCGAGAAAGCACCGCAAATCGTCGCGGCTCAACTGGCGACCGCCGATGTCGGTTTGATCGATTTCGCAAGAAAAGCAGGGAAGAATATCTTTTCTGTAATCCCGGATGCAACGCGGACGCAGAAATATCTGCGCGGTCCGGCCAACATCCACTATGTCTGTGATCCGGAAATGATTACCGAACTCCTCGCCGGTGTCGGGCGCAGCTTTCCGAAATCGCAATTCACGCGGAACGTGATCGGGCCTGCGGTCGGCAACGGAATGATCCTGTCAGAGGGAGAGAAATGGCGCGCACAAAGGCACCGTTATGCGCCGCTTTTCGCCGCGCGTAACCTGCCTGTCCTGACAAGCCATTTTGCGGCAACAGGCGACGAACTCGCGGATTTCTTCGTTCTGGCGAATGGAGAGGTCGACGTGGCCGACGCAGCCCAAGAGGCAACACTTGCCAACATCTCGCGCGTGATGTTTTCCGGTAACGAGGCGGTGGCAAAGCGGGATATCCGTGACGGCATGCGTCGTTTTACCGATTATATCAGCTATATGTCACTGTTCGATCTTATGGGTTTGCCGAAATGGCTTCCGCGTTGGAAATGGCTCAGAAGCAAGCAGGTTATTACCGATGTAAGAAAACTCACCCGTGATGTTATCGAAAAGCGCCAATCCAACCGGAATGACGAGGCGGAGGATTTTCTGGATCTTTTGATTGAGGCACTTGAAACGGATCGTGAGGATATTGAAACAACAATCGACAATCTGCTGACATTCGTTGCGGCCGGATATGAAACATCTGCCAATACAATAGCTTGGGCACTTTATCTATTGGCTGTATTCCCCGACGTTCAAGAGAAAATCCGTCAGGAAATTCTGGCCGCCTCTCCCGATCAAGCTATAACCTTCGAAATCCTTCCGCAATTACCTCTTTTGCAAGCGCACGTAAAAGAAACCCTTCGCTTATATCCGGCTGGCGCGCTTTTCGCGCGTGATGCAACGGATACAACAGAGATCAACGGTATCACTTTCAAAAAAGGTGATGTTATTATGTTTCCTGTCTACTCTTTGCATCGCAATGAATTGCTCTGGGACAGGCCGGAGGAATATCATATCGAGCGATTTATCAATAAAAAGTATAAAAGAGGACAATACATTCCCTTTGGTGACGGCCCGCGTATCTGCATCGGCGCGCAATATGCCGAAACAGAAATCATGGTGCTGCTTGCCTCGGTGATAAGGAAAGTTACGTTTAGTCTGACAGAACATCCGGTTGCCCCGCCCAACCTGACGTTCACAATGCGGCCGGGTGGTCCGATTATCCTGAACGCTACGCCGGTCTGATTTCACCTTAAAAAGGGGGCGGGTTTGGCCCCCTAACCAGCCTTGTGGGCCGCTCAACTGGCGACAAATTGCGACTTCGGGCGCCTTGTGAATCACCTCCTCACGCGGTCACACCGCGCGTGGATGATCGAATCGTTCAAAGTGAGGCTCGGGGTTTTTCCCCTTTTGCTCATTGGAAAAGCATCTCCCTCACACAATCGGGCGGCTCTGCGGTGACCAGAGGTAGGGTGAAGCTAAATCCAAGGTTGTGAAGCGCCTTTTGCGATGGGCTTCGTGATCAATTGACAGATTCTTTGCCGGATTTGGCCACCTTTCTGCCTCATTGGCCCAATAGCAAAACTTTCATAAAAAGCGCTATCGAAGACGCTGCCTTGTGTCGCGTTGCGCCGCGGGCGCTTGTTTGAAGAATTTGCATAGGAAAAACCTGTATGTCGGCTGAGCTTATCGTAACGGCGCATTATAACCACTGCCCCGATGCATTGTTTCAACGCGCCAGCAACTTTGGCGATATGATCGAGGCCACGCGCAAGATTTCGACATATTCAGGCCTTCTCCCCGTCCAGATGGAAGAGGGGAAAACCTATACAACAGACGTCAAAGTGTTCGGTCTTCTTAAATCGGACGGTTACAGAATTATGGTGAATAGGCTTTGCCCGCACGTAAAGCTGATGGAAAGTTATGAATACGGTGATTCCATTAATCTATGGTGGCATCGTCTCCAGATTAAACCGACGGAAACCGGATCAATCTGGATTGATCATGTAGTGATTGATGCAGGTCTGAAAACGCCGTTTATCTCGCGTTACGCCAAATATATGTATCAGCATCGGCATAAATCGCGGCGCGGTATGAATATAGAAGCTGTGTTGCGCCGGTCTTATCGCCATGTCGAGGCCACGCGGCCCAATTTCTATCCGGCTGAATAGCCAGCACAGTGCCGTTGCTATAAACCAAGGCTTCCTGACTGCTGCGGGGCAGGGGCCATGCTGCACAGCCCCCGCCCGATCTGACTATGCGTCGGGTGGATTATCCCACGTCCCGATCATTCAATCACGGCGCAGGCAATGCGGTCGCCAGCGTCACCGGATGGCTGGCTTTGGTAATCGTCAGGCTCGGCGTGGATCATCAGCGTTCTGCCGCGGATATCCGTGTCACCGTCTTCCAGACTGACAAATGTGTTCAACACCTGCGCCCGCAGGACCCCGCTTTCGGGCACATACTGGTTGGGCATATCTCCCGCATGTGGGCCGCCGTCGGGCAGAAATCCGTGTTCTGCACCGCCTGGGTTAAAATGGCCTTCGGCGGATTCGTGGCCGTCCTCGTGGTTGCATGTACCGCCTTCGTGGACGTGGAACGCCACCCAGCTTTCGGCGGGAAGGCCCTGCACTTCGATCTCGATAAGAACGCCTGAATTCGTCTGGCTCAAGCTGGCGCTGCCGTTCGGCTGGCCCTCGCCATCGACGAAGGAAGCATAGAGGGGCGCGCCGTTTTGTGCGGTCTCTTCGGTCTGCGCGGTGGCTGCACCTGCGAGGGATAGCGCGGCGAGAGTGGCGAAAAATCTGGTCATAGCTGCGGTCCTTTTTTGATGGGCAACGGGGCTGCCTTACCCCGCTTCAACCGCCGCCGACCGGCAAGGTTCCAATACCGGTTACAGCAGTGAGGCGGTGGAACCTAGTGACGCTGCGGGCGTTGTGGGTGGAGCGGATCACAAGATGATCTGAGCAAGACATCAAACGTAGGAGCGGAACATGAACTCTCTGAAAGACATTTATCTGGACCAGCTGATGGATCTTTACAGCGCCAACAAGCAGGCCAAGGAAGCCGCCCGCCAACTGGCCGACGCCGCCAGCAACGATGCGCTGCGCGACGCGCTCAAAGCGGGCGTGGACGGGATCGAGGACGGCAACAAGCACCTCGAAAAGATGATCACCGGGCATGGCGAGAGCCCCAATGACGAGCATTGCAAAGGCATGGAAGGTCTTGTGCGCGAAGCCCGCGCCCACGCTGTCAAAGAGGATTTCACAAACGGCGCACTGCGCGATGCTGTCATCGTGACCCAGTACCAGCGCATGGCCCATTACGCGATCGCAGGCTATGGCTGCGTGGCGGCTTTCGCCAAGCAACTCGGCTTGGATGACGAGGCCAAGACGCTGAAAGATATGCTGGAAGCAGCCTATTCCGGCGATCATACGATGACTGATCTGGCGGAAAACCAGATTAACGAAGCAGCCGCCTGATCATCTGACAGGGCGACCATATCCAGCCGAACAGCAGGCGGGCGCATCAAGCGTCCGCCTGTTTTGCATCCGGTTGGTCCGATACAAAGAAATGCCGCGAACGCCTCCGGCAGGCTCAGCCGATTTCCGCCTGAGGTTGATCTTGCAGAGGAACATTCACAGCCGCGCGCGGGTTGGTTCTTCACATGACATGAGGAGAAACAACATGAATGATCCCGACACCGCAAAAACCACCGACACCACAGTGGACGAGACCCAGCGTCTGATCGCATCGGGACAAGGTCGAAGGCACCGCCGTCTACAGCGCGAATGGCGAGCATATCGGTAGCGTGTATAACTTTATGGTCGACAAGCAATCGGGCAAGGTGGCTTACGCCGTCATGTCCTTCGGCGGCTTTCTTGGCATCGGTGAGCGTTACCACACGCTGCCGTGGGATACGTTGAATTACGAGCAGAGCCACGGCGGCTACGTCGTCAACCTGACGCGTGAGGAGCTTGAAGGCGCGCCGCATCACGCGCGGGATGAAGATCCGTGGGCAGACCCCGACTATGGTCGCCGCGTATATGGCTACTACGGTCTGCCTTACGTCTGATCTTTCCTGCGAGTAATCATAACTGGGTGGCGGCGCTTCTGGCGCCGCCATCTTTCATTGCGCTAACGCGTTTCCCCGACGGCTCACTCCTTGATCACGATCACCCCGGCCTCGACCAGCGCTCTGTTCTCGGCCGCACTCAGCCCAAGCTCTTGCGTCAGAACGGACAGCGTGTCTTCCCCCAGCTTCGGAGGGGTGCGCCGGATCGTGGCGGGCGTCACTGACAGACGGGCGGGAAAGCGCACCATAGGCACGCTGGTGCCGTCCGGCATGGCATGGCGTTCCAGCACCTTGCGCGCCTTGACCTGCGGATCGTCGAACACCTGATCGACGCGGTTGATCGGGCCACCGGGCACGCCTGCCGCTTCCATATCTAGAATCACATCGTCCCGCTTGCGCTGTGCCAGATGGCCACGGATCAGGCTCTCCAACGCCTCGCGATTGGTCGCGCGGGCGGCGTTGGTGGCATAGTCGGGATGGGTGGCCAGCGTCTCGTCGCCCAGCACTCTGCACAAGGCGCGGAACTGGCTGTCATTGCCGACCGCGATGATCAGTTCTCCATCGGCCACGGGAAAGTTGCGATAGGGCACGACATTCGGATGGCTGTTGCCCATCGGCTTCGGCTGGGTGCCACCGATCAGCCAGTTCGCCCCCTGATTGGCAAGGATGGCGACAGAGGTATCCAGCAGCGCGCAATCGATATGCTGCCCCTCTCCGGTTTGGTCGCGGTGGCGCAGGGCGGCCAGAATGGCGATTACGGCATAAAGCCCAGTGAATAGATCGATCACCGCGACGCCCACCTTGGTCGGCTCTGACCCCGGCGTGCCTGCGGCGGGGCCTGTCACGCTCATCAGCCCGCCCATGCCCTGTATCAGGAAATCATAGCCGCCACGGGGCGCATAGGGGCCATCCTGCCCGAACCCCGTGATCGAGCAGCAGATCAGCGCCGGATTCTCCGCGCGCAGGCTCTCGTGGTCCAGCCCGAATTTCTTCAGCCCGTCCACTTTGTAATTCTCGATGACGATATCAGCCTTTTGCGCCAGTCTGCGGACCAATGCCGCACCTTCGGGCTTGGAAAAGTCGATGGCGAGCGACTGCTTGTTGCGGTTGGCGCACAGGTAATAGCCGCTGAACAGATCGCCCTCGCTGTCGGCCATATCGGGTGGCCCCCAATGGCGGGTGTCGTCGCCGCGTTCGGGATGCTCGACCTTGAGCACCTCCGCCCCCAGATCGCCCAGCGTCTGCGCGGCCCATGGCCCAGCCAGCACGCGGCTCAGATCAAGGATTCTGACGCCGTTCAGCGCGCCGGGGGTGAAGGGAGTGTTCTGCATGTCGGCCATCATGTTTTTCCAGACTTAGGTATTTCATTTTTCGCTCAGGTGTTTCATTTGCTAGGAGGACAGTTCAAACCGGAGTTTTGCCATGCCCTCCTACAAACCCGTGACCGCCGTTCTGCGCGGGCTGGAGGTTCTGCGCGTCGTCAACCGGACGATGCCCGCCACGGTGAAAGAGATCCACTACGAGACCGGTTTTGACAAAGCCACCATCGTGCGGATGCTGGAGACGCTGATCCATGCAGGCTATGTCGCGCGGGACGAGGCGACGGGCGGCTACCGTGTCATCGGGCGGGTGCGCCAGCTCAGTTCGGGCTTTTCCGCCCATGACCGTGCGGCCGAGATCTGCGCGCCGATCCTTGCCCGTTTCCGTCGCTCTGTCGGCTGGCCCTCGGATTTCGCCATGCGCGATGCGGAATCGATGATCGTGGTGCAGACATCCCGTGCCGAGGGGCCGATGTTTTTCAACCGCCGCCCCGGTTTCCGCGCGCCGATCCTCACCACATCGCTGGGCAAGGCCTATCTTGCCTTTTGCGCGGAGAGCGAGGCAGCCGAGATCATGTCGCTGCTGCAATCCGGACCGGCGGGCGCGAAAACCGTGATGCCGCGCAATCTTGAAGCCAAACTGGCCGGTATCCGCGCCGCGGGCTTTGCCGTGATGGACGACAGCTACAGCCAGTCGCAATACAACGGCGCGATCACGGCGATGGCGGTGCCTGTTTTCGAGGGCGAAACCTTGCGTGGCGCCGTCAACATCATGCTGCTGCGCGATGCCGTGACCTCGGAAGAAGCGGTGGAGCGCTATCTGCCGGGCCTGCTGGAAACGGCCGCGCAGATCGGCGCGGCCTTCCGGTCGAGCGGGGAGCCGTGACATCCGCCTTTACTGGCCTGTGAAGCTGGGCTTGCGCTTGTCCAGCATCGCGGACAGCGCCTCGTCATGGTCTTCGGTCGCATGGGCCAAGGCTTGAAACGCCGCTGACAACTCCAGAAACTGGTCCAGCCGTTGCGTCGTGGATTCGCGCAACAATCGCTTGGTCATCCGCACCGCATGGGTCGGGTTGGCCGCGATCCGCAGGGCCAGCGCATGGGCGGCGTCCAGCAGGTCCGCATCCGGCACGACTTTTGAGACCAGCCCGATGGCGCGCGCCTCCTGTGCGTCGACCGGATCACCGGTCAGCGCCATTTCGCAGGCTTTCGAGAACCCCACGACGCGCGGCAACAGCCATGCGCCGCCATCACCGGGCACGATCCCCAGTTTGACGAAACTCTCTGCAAAAATCGCGCTTTCCCCCGCGATCCGCAGATCGCACATCAGCGTCAGGTCGCAGCCCGCGCCAATGGCAGGGCCGTTGACCGCCGCGATCACCGGAATATCCAGCGCCTCGAAAGCCAGCGGCAGGCGCTGGATGCCTTGGCGGTAGTTGCTGCGCGTGCGGGCGGGCAGGCTGGCGGCCAAGCCCTGATCCTTGCCCATTTTCTTGATATTCCCGCCCGAGGAAAACGCCTTGCCGGTGCCCGTCAGAATAATCACGCGCCCCTCAGGATCAGCGTTGGCGGCGGTGAGCGCCTCCAGCAGCGCCTCGATCATCGGCAGGTCGGAAATGGCGTTGCGGGTTTCGGGATCGTTCAGCGTCAGGGTGATGATGCCGTTTGCGTCTTTACTGGTGGTGACAAGGGTCATGTTTCTCTCCGTTGATGTCAGGGCAGGCCGCGTCAGCGCAGGCCAAGGCCGCGGGCGATGATGCCGCGCAGGATTTCGCGGGTGCCGCCGCGCAGGGAAAAGGTCGGCGCGGCCAGCAGGGTGCGGGCAAAGACCTGCGCGAAGGTCGCGTGATCCTCATGCGCAGGCGCGGTCGCGGCAAGGGTGCGGGCGATCTCGGGGATTTCCTGCTCCAGCAGCGCGCCCAGTTCCTTGACGATGGTGGCCTGCAACATCGGGTTCTCGTTGCGCGCCAGCATCCCCGCCACCGATTGCGACATATGCCGCAGCACCATCAGATGCGCCGTCAGCCGCCCGATGGCGCGCCGCGCCGCGCCTTCGGGAGCCTCGCCCAGAATGCGGATCAGTTCGGTCAGCAAGGTGAAGGACGACAAGAACCGCTCCGGCCCGCTGCGCTCGAAGGCCAGCTCGCTCGTCACCTGCGCCCAACCGTCGCCCATCTGGCCGATCAGCGCTTCCTTGGGCAGCAGCACGTCGCGGAACGAGACTTCGTTGAAATGGTGCTCGCCCGCCATATCCAGAATGGGGCTGATGGTGATGCCCGGTGTGGTCAGATCGACCAATAGCTGGCTTGTCCCGCCGTGCCTATCCTCGGATTGGCTCGTGCGGCAGAACAGGATCATGTAGTGCGACTTGTGCGCGTAGGTGGTCCAGAGCTTGGTGCCGTTGACCACAAACCCCTCCGCGACAGGCTCGGCCCGTGTGCGCGCGGCGGCCAGATCCGATCCGCTGTCAGGCTCCGACATGCCGATGCAGAAAAAACAGGTGCCAGCCGCGATGCGGGGCAGGATCATCTCGCGCTGCGCCTCGGTGCCGTATTTCAGCAGCGTCGGCGCGCTTTGGCGGTCCGAGATCCAATGCGCGGCCACAGGCGCACCTGCTGCCAGCAACTCTTCCAGCACGACATAGCGCTCAAGGTCGGAGCGTTCATGCCCGCCGTATTTTTTGGGCATGGTCATGCCCAGCCATCCCCGTTCCCCCAGCTTTTGCGAGAAGGCGGCATCAAAGCCTGTCCAAGACCGGGCCCTGTCATACGCAGTGTAATCAGCGCCCAAGGTCTCGCGCAGAAAGGCCCGCACCTCGGCGCGCAGGTCTGGAAAGGCAATCTCGGCGGGCGGCGGGGCAAAGTGGATCGCGCTCATGTCAGATCTCCTTCGGTACCTGTCAGATAGGGCCAGTAGCCCGCATGGCCCTGCCGGAGCGCCTCGGCCCCTAGATGATCGGCCCATTCGGTTTCAGAGCCGTGCTCGTCGCGCCATGCCCACAGCCGTGTCGTCAACGGGTGCAGCGCATATTCGCGGGTCACACCGATAGCCCCGTGCACCTGATGCGCGAGCGGGGCGCAGAGGCTAGCCGCCTCTCCGGCCCGCAGCTTTGCCGCCGCGACCTGCCGCAGGAACCGCGCCGGATCGGTCAGCGCAAAGGGCAGGGCGGCTGCGGCCATATCGGCACCCGCCCGCGCGGCGGCCGTATTCGTGGCCATGATGGCGATATTGTGCTGGATCGCCTGAAACTTTCCCAGCGGACGGCCAAACTGCACCCGCTCGTTCACATAGCCAACGCAGCGCGTCAGGACAGCTTCCAGCGCTCCTGCCAGCGCTTGCGCGCGGATCAGGGCACCCAGCCCGTTGACCAGATCGGGGGTGAAGCTGCTGTCTGCTGTGTCGCTTGCGTCAATGGAAAGATCGAAATGCAACGTATCGCGCGGCTCGCCTGCGATGTTGCGGCTTTCGTCCACTTGCCAGCCCCCCGTCACGCGGGCAATGCGGCCTGAGGCATCACAGATCACGACCGTCTTCAGGTGGCGCCCGAAAGACACCCCAGAGGCCGATCCGCGCAGCCGCCAGCCGTCACCGTCGCGTGTGATGCTCACCCCTGCCACCACCGCCGCCGGACCTTGTGCCAAGGCAAGCCCGGCCTGCGCCAGAACGCGGTTCGCCAGCATCGTCTCGCCCATCGGAAGCGGCAAGGCATGCGCCGCCGCCTGCCGGACCAGCCCCAGCGCGCTTAACGGGTCAAGACCGAACCCGCCTGCCGCCTCATCCAGCAGGGCAAGCGGAAAGCCAAGCTCTTCAACGGCTTGCCACATGGGTGCATCCCACGGGAGAGCCCCGTCACCGGGGCGCTTCGGGATCGCGGCGAAAGCCTGCGCCGCCATATCCGAGAACAGCCGCTCTGCCGTGTCGGCAATCATCGCCGTCATTGAATCGCTTGTCGTGTCGGACATCTCCGCTCCCTCTTTGATGGTTGCCACACGCCCGTATCATGGGGCTGTTTTGCCTCTCATCAACTGTAATTTCAACAGTTGAAACGCAGGTTCAAATAATTCAGCTAGATGAAAAGCACGAGGACAGGGGGCTGTCAAACGACAAATCCGCTCCTTGCAAAGTCGGGCGGAGTCGCAACGGGGCACCCGTCTGCATCACAGTGGCGTTTCAGCAAATGAAATTCTTATTCATTTACAACGCATTTTTGCTATGAATACATCGGGGCGGCGGCCCGTCCGCTCTGGCTTTTGTCCCGAGGAGGGCAACAGCCCGAGCACGCGTGCCGTGTCGGATCAGACATGCATCGGAGGAGGCAACATGAAACATATCGTCACGGGCGCATTCGCGGCCCTCGTAGGGCTGGCAACCCCGGCTCTGGCCCAGCAACAGATTGCCGTGTCGGCAGGCGGAACGGGCGGGGTTTATTATCCAGTCGCAGGCGGGATAGCCGAACTGATCAGCAGCCGCGTTGACGGTTATTCGGCTGTTGCCGTGGTGACGGGCGCCACCGTCGAGAACATGAGCCATATCGCCACCGGAGAATCCGAATTCGCCCTTGGCATCGCGGATGTGCTGACCCAAGCCGTCGGCGGCACCGGCCATTTCGAAGGGCGCGAGATTCCGCTGCGAGCGATCACCGCGATCTATGCGGCCCCGATGCAGATTGTCTCGCTGGCGGACAGGCCGATCAACGAGCTTCAGGATGTGCGCGGCAAGCGGTTTTCCGTCGGCGCGCCCGGATCGGGCAACGAGGTGAACACCCGCACGGTGCTGGGGACGAACGGCATCACCTTCGACGATCTGGGATCAACCGAGCGTCTGAACTACAACGAAACCGCCGATGCGATGCGTGACAATACCGTGGATGCGGGGCTTTGGGCCTCGACCGCCCCCACCAGCACGATCATGAGCCTTGCCGCGTCGCGCGATATCCGTCTGGTGCCGCTCAGCGATGAGGAAGTTGCCACAATCATCGACAATGATCCCGCATTCGTGCCGTTTACCCTGCCTGCCGGTCTCTATCCGGGAATGGATGCGCCGGTGCAGACTGTCGCACTGTCCAATGCACTGGTGGCGCATGAGGATATGGATGACGAACTGGCCTATCAGGTCACCAAGGTGATCCACGAGAACCGCGATTTCCTGATCTCGATCCATCCCGCGATGAATGACATGACACTGGATTTCGCGGTCAACGGTCTGCCGATCCCGCTGCATCCCGGCGCGATCCGCTATTACGAGGAGGTCGGCGTCGATATCCCCGATCGTCTGCGTCCCTGATCCTGCGGTGCGGTGGTGCCTGCAACGAGGTGCCGCCGCTAGCGCAAGCCGATACTCGTGTTCAAGGAATAGGCCCTATGAAAGATTTCTCCCATGTCAGCGATCCGCTGCGTCTGCATCAGGGGACCAAGGCGCTTGACCGTCTAGCGCGCGAGATGGACCGTATGGGCTGCACGCGTGCGCTCGTGATCACGGGGGCGAGCTTGGGGCAGGACAATCCGGTTTTGCGGCAGGTGCAGGCGGCGCTGGGTGACAGGCTGGTCGGTATCTGGTCCGGCGTCCGTCCGCACAGCCCCTTGCCAACGGTGTTGCAGGCAGCCGAGGCGCTTGCCGCGCACAAGGCCGATTGCGTTGTGGCGCTTGGTGGTGGTTCGGCCATCGTGACGGCACGCGCAGCCGCTATCGCCTTGGCCGAAGGCGATGATCTGACCGCACTTGCCACCCGCATGGATGCCGACGGCAAGCTGCAAAGCCCGAAACTCCAAGCGCCCAAGCTGGTGCAATTCGTGGTGCCGACAACGCCGACCACCGCGATGGTCAAGGCCGGAACGGCGGTTCTTGATCTGGCCAGCGGCAACCGCCTTGCCCTGTTCGACCCGAAGACCCGCGCGCAGGCCGTGGCGCTGGACCCGCTTGCGCTGGCCTCCGCTCCCTTGCCGCTGGTTCTGGACGCGGGTTTCAACACGCTGACCCTCGCCATCGAAGGGGTGATCTCGCGCGGGGTTGATCCATTTGCGGAGGCATTTCTGCTGCAGGCGATCCGCCTGATCGCCACAGCCTTTGACCATCCAGCCGAAGAGGTTGCGGGCTTTGGCGCGGAACTGGCTGTCGCGGCGGCGCTGGCGGGGCGCGGCACCGACCATGCGGGGGCAGGGGTGGCCACCGTGTTGGCCCATGCGCTGGGGGCGCGGTTCGATCTGGGACATGGCGCGCTCAATGCCATGTTCCTGCCCGAGGCCTTGCGCTTCAACGCGCAGGCGGCCCCTGATGCGCTGTTGCGCGTGGCGCAGGCATTTGGCTGCACAGGCACGGAGGCTCTGATCGCAAAGGTAGAGGCTCTGCGCGCGCGGTTCGGCATGGCGGCGGGTTTGCGTGATCTGTCGATCCCGCAGGACGCGCTGCAGGATGCGTCCGAGATTGCGGTGAAGGACTGGTTCCTTTTGGGCAACCCGCGCAAGGTCGAGGGTCCGCAGCCGCTTTTGGAGATCCTCGAAAAGGTCTGGTAGGGCGGGCCTAACGCGGCCACGGCGCTCCGGCGCAGGCGTTTGACATTCGTTAGATAGCAAATAGTATGTTGCCTCACTAACTTGCCCTGCCGGAAAGCCGTTCCGCCAATTTCCCCTCGTATCTTGCGGTCGCGCGCATGATCCCCTTGTGAGAATGCCTTATGACCCGCCCCGTTGACATGGCCCCCCGTTCCCCGTGGGGCGGGCCTTATCTTGGGAGTGCCGCGCTGCTGGTGACAGCCTTGGCCGCCGCGATCCACGAGGTTTTCGACGCGACGTGGACATGGATACCCGGCGGGCTTGCCTTTGTGTTCGGGTTCGTCCTGCCGCAATGGCGCGCGTTGGTTCCTGCGGCGCGCACCTTGGCCGCTGTCACGCTGGCGCTGGGTTTCGGTCTGACGACAACGGGGCTGATCGCGGTGGATGTGCTGCACCGCGCGCTGGATCAGGCGCTGTATTTCGCGTTTTTCGTGACCATGCTGGGCGTGTTGCAGGACACCGCTGCGCAATCGCCGCTGATCCGGCGCTCGGGCGAGGTGATCCTGTCGCAGCCGCCGGGGCGACGCTATTCGGTGCTCACATTGGGCGGCATGCAGATGGGCGTGCTGCTGAACCTCGGTGCGCTCAGCCTGCTGGGCACGATGATCGCGCAGGGCGTTGCCGAAAGCCGCGCGCGGACCGAAGCGCGGATCGCCAATATCCGCCTGCGCCGTATGACGCTGGCGATGCTGCGCGGCTTTTGCACGGTGCCGCTGTGGTCGCCCACCTCCATCTCGATGCCGATTGTGCTGATGGCCCTACCGGGCCTGTCGTGGCTCGATCTGGCCCCCTACGGGATCGGCGTTGCGGCAGCGCTGCTTATGCTGGGCTGGTTCGTGGACAGGCAAAGCTACCAAAGACCGCAGGTGCCGGCCGAAAATGTGCCATGGGTCAGACCGCTGTTGCCCATGCTGGCCCTGATCGCCGCGATCCCCGCCATCGGCCTTGTGGTCAGTGCGGTGATGGACTTGCGGATGATCACGGCGATCCTGATCTCGATCCCCGTTGTGGCGCTGATCTGGCGCAGCGTGCAGCACCACGGGGCAGGGCGCAGCCGTCCGGTCAACGCCGCCGCGCACAGCCTTGTCACCGAGACATTGCCCAAGCTGCCGAACTTCCGCTCCGAAGTGGTGATTTTCGCGGCCTCCGGTGCTGTTGCGATCATCCTGTTGCCGCTGATCGACATCGCCGCGCTGGGCCGTCATATCACCGCGCTCGGGTTCGGCGAGGGGGTCGTCATGGTGATCGGGTTTCTGTGGATTTTCCTGATGGCCTTTGTGGGAATCGGCCCGATTGTCACCGTGTCGCTGCTGATGGGCGTTCTGCCCAACCTGCCGGGGTTTGATTTCGTGCCGGTGCATCTGGCGCTGATGGCGCTGACCTCGTGGACATTATCGGTGGGGATATCGCCGCTCTCGGCTGCGGTGCGGATCACAGGCCGCGCCATCGGGGAGGAACCCGCAACACTGGGGCTGCGCTGGAACCGCGTCTATATCGTCACCGCATCGGCACTGGTGATTGCGGTTTTGTTGCTGTCGGACCTTGCGCGCGGCTAGGGTGTAAAACGCCCTCAGCTCTTGGTGTTCAGGTCCGGCAACAGGCGTTTGTGGCGGCGCATTTCGGTCAGCACCGCGCCGAAGGTGTGCAGCCCACGCGCTTCCAGCATCGGGATCATCCGCAGGAAAACGTCGCGCGTCGCGATTGCATCGCCAAGGGCGGTGTGGCGGTCTTCTTCTTTCAGCTCGATCTCCAGCCGCTCGACCAACTCGTCCAGCGTATGGCCTTCGGTCATGCCGAACAGCACAGCGGAGAGCAGCACCGTATCCAGCACCGGATTGTCGAACGCAGCCCCGATGCTCACGGCATGGCGGTGGAAAAAAGCCATGTCGAACGGGGCGTTATGCGCCACAAGCACCGCGTCGCGGGCAAAGCTGTGAAAGCGTCGTCCGGCGTGGGCCATGTCGGGCGCGTCCTTGACCATCTCGTTGGTGACACCGTGCACAGCGGTCGAGCGGGCAGGGATCGGACGGCCAGGATTGACCAACAGATCCAGCACCTCTCCGCTGGCCTGCTGGCAGTTCACCACGCGCAGCGCACCGATCTGCACAACCTCGTCCTTGTCGGGCAGCAGGCCGGTGGTTTCGGTGTCAAAGACCACATAGGTCAGATCGCGCAGCGGCACTTCCAGAATATTGCCCGAGGCCTCGCGCGTGTTCATCTCGAAGTCATACACAACCGGACGGGCGGGCGTGGTCTCGCGCGGGACCGGAAAGCTGAGCATATAGCCTTCGGCCTGTCCCAGATCATGCATGGTCACATCGAACAGGCGGGCGCCGTCGGCGGTGACAAGCTGCTGGTCCAGTGTAGCGCCTCCCGTATCGGCAAGGTTCTGCAGGGCGGTGCGCAGATAGGTCTCGTCAAAATAGTCGAAGATGCGCTGGCCAAGGCCCAGATGGTGCTGGTCGTCCAGCATCGCGGCGGCGTGGCCGTCATAGAGCGAGATGCGGTGGTCCGGCCCAACCATCAGCACGGCAGCGGGGATGGCCGACAGGATGCGGGTCAACTGCGCGCGCTCGGCATGCAGACGCGCGGTCTGGCGGGCGATATCGGCGGTCGCCTCGGTGCGCGCCTCGCCCAGCCGCGAGGTCAGGGCAGAGGCGGCGGTGGCCAGATCACCCAGATGCCGCGCCACGGCAGTATCGATGCCGCCGCGCATATCGGTGGCGGCACGGGCATGCATGGCGGCGGCCAGCCGTTCGATGGGGCGGGCGACCATCTCGTCGAAGACCAGCCACATCAGCGCGCAGATCCCCAGTATCGCAAAGCTTGCCATCAGACCGGCCCCGATAAAGGCAGATCGTGCCTGCGGCAGGTCCAGCCGTGCATGGGCCACGGCCAGAGCAGCGCCCACCGCGCCGATACAGCCAAAGGCGAGCAATGCGAAAAAGGCCAAAGTGCGCTGGCGTGGTCCCAGTCGCTCCAACATGACTACCCCTCCCTGCAGATTGCGGCTGTGGCCGGATCATCGGCCCCTGTCTGATCCCAGCGCGCCACACGGATACTGCCATCGTCATTGAAAACCGCACCGGGGTCCAGCAGCGCGCTACGGCCTTGGGCACAATCGAACACCGCCGGACGTACCTGCACCGGTGCCCAGCGGGTAAACACGATCACGCGGCTCAACCGCAGGTCAGGCTGGTCGGCATTGCGCTGCACCCCGTCCACATCCACGGCGGCAAAACGGTCCACATAAGGAACGACATAGGTCCACGGGCTGTAAAGCGCGCTGTGCTCGGCGGTCGAGATCACCTCGAAGCCTTCCGGCAATAGGTTCAGCGAGCGCGGATACCAGCGATATTCGTTGGTCAGGCTCATCAGGATCATACCCGCGCCCGCGCCTGCGGGAATTGCCCAGCGGGGCAGGCGTTTACCGGTCAGGCGGTTCAGGATCATCACAACCCCTGCGGCGGCAAAACCTGCCGCGATGATCGTGATTATATCGACATACATTCTCGGTCTCCTCCTCCCCGCTGTCCGGGGCTATTCTCTCTCGCCGCCACGCGGCGGCGGTATTCTGTGCGGCCGGTTCAGCCTCAGCCGATCACGCCACGTCCTTGCGTGACGGCGGATTGCATGGTCCGTACCACGACGAAAGCATCGCGCAGGTGGCTGCGTTCGAACTCGGACAGCACATTGGGCGACATGAAGTTGTCGGGCTTGCCGCCCGCACGCACCAGTGTCGCCTGATGTTCAAGCCGTGTCTGCGCGATCAGGTCATAGGCATCCAGCAGGTCGCGCCCGCCATTCTGGCTGATCTGCCCCGACTTATGCGCGGCATCCAACCGCGCGCGGGTATTGACCACCTCCAACTGACCGCGCAGCGCATAAATGCGGCCCAGATCCACAATCGGGATGACGCCATTCAGTTTCATGTCGATGTGGTTCTTGTGCTCACCGCTGCGCAGCGTCGCAAAGCCCCTGAGCAAGCCGAGCGGAGGGGTATGCTTCAGCGAATTCGACACCATATGCGCCACAAAGATCGAGTTGCGCGCGGCCACTTCCAGTGTCTGGCGGTTCAGATCCTCGAACAGCGACCGCTCGCCGCCGATGGGGCGCAGATCGAACATGACCGAAGCCAGCATCTGCGCTTCGGGATTGGGCGCGTCGATCCAGCGGCGGAAATAGCTGCGCCAGACATGCACCGGCTGGCACCAGCGCGGATTGGTCGCCATCATGTCGCCGGGACAATAGAAATAGCCCGCCGCGTCCAGACCGTCGCTGACGAATTTGGCGAGTTTGGCGAAATAGGGCATGTCCGCTTCGGTGACGGCATCATCCAGCATCAGGCAGTTGTCCTGATCCGACACGCCGGTCTGTTCCTGCCGCCCCTGCGAGCCGCAGGCGAGCCATAGATAGGGCACGGGCGGCGGGCCGAATGTCTCTTCGGCAAGGGTCAGAAGGCGGCGCGTGGCGGCATCGGCAATATCGGTAATCAGCCGCGTGACCGTCTCGTGCCGGTTGCCGGCCCCGACAAGCTGCACCAGCAGACGCGGGATATTGGCCGTGACGGCGGCCAAAGCCTCGGGCCGCTCGGCGCGGGCGACATCGCGCACCAGCGAGGCGGTGTTGGTGGCCTGAAAACGGGTAAGGTTGGTCTGCGTGACAATGCCGACCAGCTTGCCATGGTCCACCACCGGCACATGCCCAAAGCGGCGCTCCATCATCATATGCAGCACGTCCGAGCCGATGGCCGAAGGCGGCAGCGTCTCGGGGTCGGCGGTCATGATCTGGCTGACGGGGCACGACAGGTCCAGCCCTTCGGCGACCACGCGGTTGTTGATATCATGCAAGGTCACGATCCCTGCGAGCCTGTCACCGTCGATAATGCCAAGGCACGAGATGCGATGCGTCCGCATCAGCCGCGCGGCATCAAGGATCGTGGTGCCGGTCGTGCAGGTGACCGGTTCGGTGGCCATCAACCGGTCTACCCGCGTCTCCGTCAATGAGACGGGGCGGGCGGCATCGGCAGCCTCGCGGGCACGACTACGGGTGAAAAAGCGGCGCGCGCCCTCGTTGGCGGCGATCATCGCGCGGAAATCATCGGCGGGCAGCAGCAAAAGCGTGCCGTCACTCAGCGCGCTGGCCGAGGTGCCCGTGATCCCCTCGCGCATCAGCCCGCGTTCGCCAAAGGAATTGCGTGCGCTGAGATGCGAGACGATCTCGTCACTGTCCGAGGTGATCTGCACCTCTCCGTCCAGAATGACGTAAAGGCCCGCGCAGGGCTCTCCGTGGCGATAGATCACCTCGTCGCGCATGACCGGAACAAGCTGGAACTGTCCCGCTATACGGGTCAGATCGGCATCGGGAAAACTGTCATAGGGATGCACCGAGCCGAGGAACCGGCGCAGGTCGTCAGCGGAGCTTGGCATCGAACCCATCCTTCGGGATAACCCTGTTGCTTGCGGTTACCCATGTCTAGCGCAGGTGCCGCGCCGGAACATATCAAAAAGTGAGAGGGGCGGCCCTTTCGGACCGCCCGCCTGTGTTGGTTTAGTGACCTGTTGCCACGCCTGCACCTTTCGGCACACGGATCGATTCCACCAGTTCCTGGATCTCCACCGGAGGCTCCTTGGTCATGGCAGAGACGATATAGGCGGTACCAAAGTTCAGCAGGGCGCCGACTGTCCCGAAAGAGGCGGGCGCGATACCGAACAGCCAGTTGTCAGGCGTGTTGGCCAGCGTTGCCGTACCAGGGATGAAGAACCAGCCCAGGAACAGGAAGATGTAGATCGCAGTCGAGAACAGACCGACCAGCATCCCGGCGATGGCGCCTTCCTTGTTGATGCGCTTGGAGAAGATGCCCATCATCAGCACAGGGAAGATCGTTGCCGCCGCCAGACCGAAGGCCAGCGCCACCACCTGAGCCGCAAAGCCCGGAGGGTTGAGGCCAAGCCACGTGGCCAGCGCGATGGCAAAGCCCATCGAGATACGCGCCGCCAGAAGCTCGCCCTTTTCACTGATACCCGGATTGATCGAGCCCTTGATCAGGTCATGCGACACAGCAGACGAAATCGCCAGCAACAGACCCGCCGCCGTGGACAAAGCCGCCGCCAGACCGCCAGCAGCCACCAGCGCGATCACCCAGCCCGGAAGCTTTGCAATCTCGGGGTTGGCCAGAACCATCATGTCGTTGTCGATCTTGGTCAGTTCGTTACCGGCCCAGCCACGCTCTGCCGCAATCGCTTGCATGGCGGGATTGGCTTCGTTGTAGTACTGGATCAGGCCGTCGCCGTTCTTGTCCTCAAAGGCCAGAAGTCCGGTGTTGACCCATGTGTTGATCCAAGCCAGTTCAGGATCGGTGTTGATCGCCTCAACCGACAATGCATCGCCGTCCAGTGCCTGACCCGTCACAGCATTCGGCCAGAAGGTGGTCGAGATGTTCAGACGCGCCATCGACCCCACGGCAGGTGCCACAGTGTAGAGCAGGGCGATGAAGACCAGTGCCCAACCGGCAGACCAGCGCGCATCGGCCACTTTCGGCACGGTGAAGAAGCGGATGATGACGTGCGGCAGACCGGCAGTACCGATCATCAGCGACATGGTGAAGAATACCATGTTCAGGGTCGAGGTCGTGTGCGCGGTGTACTGTGTAAAGCCCAGTTCCGTCACGACATCGTTCAGCTTGTTGAGGAAGGTGATATCGCCACCCGCCGGTGCATAGCCGCCCAGCAGACCGATCTGGGGCAGGAAGTTGCCGGTGATCTGCAGCGAGATGAAGATCGCAGGGATCGTATAGGCGGTGATGAGAACGCAATACTGCGCTACCTGCGTGTAGGTGATGCCCTTCATGCCGCCGAAAACGGCGTAGATGAACACGATTGTGGCGCCGATATACAGACCCATATCGGTCGAGACTTCCAGAAAGCGGGCGAAGGTCACGCCCACACCGCGCATCTGGCCGATCACGTAGGTGACCGAGATCACGATCAGACAGATCACGGCCACAAGACGCGCGCCTTTAGAATAGAAGCGGTCGCCCACGAATTCCGGCACGGTGAACTTGCCGAATTTACGCAAATAAGGTGCCAGCAGCAGCGCCAGAAGCACGTAGCCCCCGGTCCAGCCCATCAGGAAGGACGATTGTGCATAGCCCCCCGCAGGTGCCAGCGCGATGATGCCCGCCATCGAGATGAAAGAAGCCGCCGACATCCAGTCGGCCGCCGTAGCCATGCCGTTCATTACGGGCGGAACGCCCTGACCGGCCGCATAGAATTCCGCGGTCGAGCCGGCACGGGCCCAGATCGCGATGCCGATGTAGAGCGCAAAGGACGCGCCCACCACCAGCAGGTTGAGTGTATACTGATCCATGGTTTCCCCTGTCCCTAAATCTTATTCCTCAACGCCGTGTTCAGCGTCGAGTTTGTTCATGCGCCAGGCGTAAAAGAAGATCAGCACCAGAAACACGAGGATCGAACCTTGCTGGGCGAACCAGAAGCCCAGATCGGCGCCGCCTACGGAAATGCCCATCAGCAATGGTCGCAGAATGATACCGAACCCGAAGGATACGGTCGCCCAGATGACGAGGCTGATAAGAATGATCCGCACATTCGCGGCCCAGTAGGCGTTATTGTCTTTTGAGTCTTCTGCCATGAAGACATCCTCCCTAGTTGCACGTTTCCGAAAGGCGCGGGCCTTACCGCACCTTCCCCTCCCGATTACGCGACTGCCTTTTGGACAATCGCGCTCAGCCCTTCGGCGATCTGGCCGATCTCGCCCATGGCGTCGATCCGCTGCAGAGTGCCTTGTTCCTCGTAGTAGGCGATCAGCGGGGCGGTCTGGGCGTGATACGCCGCCAGACGCTGGCCCACGGTGGCCGCATTGTCGTCTGCGCGCCGCGTCATGGACGTGCCGCCGCATTTGTCGCAGGTGCCCGCCACGGCGGGCATCTTGTAAAGGTCGTGATAACCCTCGCCGCAGGTGCCGCAGGTGTAGCGGCCCGCCACGCGGGTCACCATTTCCGCATCGTCCACTTCCAGCGAGATGGCCGCGTTGATCCGCTGGCCCGACTGGGCCAGCAACCCATCCAGCGCCAGCGCCTGTATCGTGGTGCGCGGAAAGCCGTCAAGGATCACGCCCTGCGCGGTATCCGGCTCTGCCAGACGGTCCTTGAGAATGGCCAGCACGATATCGTCGCTGACCAGCCCGCCTGCCGCCATCACGGCCTTTGCCGCAAGGCCCGCCTCGGTGCCAGCCGCAACAGCCGCGCGCAAAAGATCACCCGTGGACAGTTGCACAAGCCCGAAACGCTCCTGCAACATTCGCGCTTGCGTCCCCTTACCCGCCCCCGGAGGGCCGAGCAGGATCAGAACAGAGGGGCGGGTCATGGTGTGCATAACGGCCTCGCTCATACCTTGTTCATCCGGTTCTCGATCAGATTGTCGACAACCGAAGGATCAGCCAGCGTGGAGGTGTCACCCAATGTGCCGTGGTCGTTTTCGGCGATCTTGCGCAGGATACGGCGCATGATCTTGCCGGAACGGGTTTTCGGCAGGCCGGGCGCCCACTGGATCAGGTCGGGGCTGGCGATGGGGCCGATCTCCGCACGGACCCATTTGACCAGTTCCTTGCGAAGCTCCTCGGTCGGCTCGATCCCGTTCATCAGCGTGACATAGGCATAGATACCCTGTCCCTTGATGTTGTGCGGATAGCCCACGACAGCCGCCTCGGCGACGTTGACATGCGCCACCAGCGCGCTTTCCACTTCGGCAGTGCCCATCCGGTGACCCGAGACGTTGATCACATCGTCAACGCGGCCGGTGATCCAGTAGTAGCCATCCGCATCGCGGCGGCAGCCGTCGCCGGAAAAGTAATAGCCTTTGTAATCGCTGAAATAGGTTTTCTCGAACCGCTCGTGATCGCCGTAGACGGTCCGCATCTGGCCGGGCCAGCTATCCTTGAGGCAAAGCACGCCCTCGGCGGCGGTGGTGTGGATTTCCTCGCCTGTCTGCGGGTCAAGGATCACCGGTTGCACGCCAAAGAAGGGCAGGGTCGCCGAACCCGGCTTGGTCGGGATCGCGCCGGGCAGCGGCGTCAGAAGATGCCCGCCGGTCTCGGTCTGCCACCATGTATCGACGATGGGGCATTTGCCCTTGCCGACCACGTCGTTGTACCAGTTCCACGCCTCGGGGTTGATCGGCTCGCCTACGGTGCCCAGCAGCTTGATACTGGACAGGTCGTATTTCTCGACTGGCTCGGTGCCGTGCGCCATCAATGCGCGGATCGCGGTGGGGGCGGTGTAGAACTGGTTGACCTTGTGCTTTTCGCACACCGCCCAGAACCGGCCCGCATCGGGCCATGTCGGCACACCCTCGAACATCACCGTGGTGGCACCATTGGCCAGCGGGCCATAGATGATATAGCTGTGTCCGGTGACCCAGCCCACATCGGCGGTGCACCAGAAGATATCGCCGTCGTGGTAATCGAACGTATATTGATGCGTCATCGAGGCATAGGCCAGATAGCCGCCCGATGTGTGCACCACGCCCTTGGGCTGGCCGGTGGAGCCGGAGGTGTAGAGGATGAACAAAGGATCTTCCGCGCCCACCTCGACCGGAGCGGAATAGTCATCCGCCTCCATCGCCATCTCGTTGTAATCGTAGTCGCGGCCCGAAACCCATGTGGTCTGTCCGCCGGTGCGGCGCACGACCAGACATTTGACGCTGTCCTTGCAATGCAGCAACGCCGCATCGGTATTGGATTTCAGCGGCGTCGCACGTCCGCCGCGCGGGGCGTGATCGGCGGTGATCACCACCTTGGCCTCGCAACCATTGATCCGCGCACCCAGAGCATCGGGTGAGAAGCCCGCAAACACGATGGAATGGACCGCGCCGATCCGCGCACAGGCCAGCATGGCATAGGCGGCCTCGGGGATCATCGGCAGGTAGATCACGACGCGGTCGCCCTTACGGACGCCCATGGTCTCAAGGATATTCGCCATCCGGCAGGTCCGGCGGTGCAGCTCCTTGTAGGTGATGTGCTGCGCTGCATCCTTGGGATCATCCGGCTCCCAGATGATCGCGGTCTGGTCGCCACGGGTTTCCAGATGCCGGTCGATACAATTGGCGCTGACGTTCAGCGTGCCGTCCTCGAACCATTTGATATCGACCTTGCCCAGCGTGAAATCGGTGTTCTTGACGCGGGTAAAGGGTTTGATCCAGTCGATCCGCTTGCCATGCTCGGCCCAGAAAGCCTCTGGATCGGCGATGGAAGCCTCGTACATTGCCTTGTATTGATCAGCCGTCACATGGGCCTTCTCAACAAACTCCTTGGCAGGGGAATATACAGTGTCGGCGCTGGTCGGGTTGGTCATGGATCCTCCAATATTCTTCTCGGCTCGAAAGCCAGTGACGCGCACCGTCGGAACGGCCGCAACGTCATCTCCTCCGGCGTGAATTTACCACAGAGATGCCGTTTTTGTATAAGATACTGTTTTTTATTGTTTATTAAGTAAATAAATTATCAATATGCAAAATTTTTTGTAAATTTTGGCGCGTTCACAGAAAATTTACATTCACCACGCGGGGTTGTGGCGGAACAATCGGTCGCTCCGGTTCCCATTGTATGCCGTTGCATGCGGGGTTTGCGGGCTGTCAGGCGCTATCATCGAGCGGGTCTCCATCTTCGTGCTGCAACGGATATGACGCTGCGTCACCGAATCTATCAATCGCACCATGGGCTGGAAATCGGCGCTTTTCCGCCTGCTTCTGGCGGCCTGTCGGGGGTGCCTCAGAACGCGGTGGCAGCGCGGGAAGCCTGATCGTACTGGCCGGACATTTTCCGCAAAAGGGTCGCCAGCTTGTGAAGCTGCTCCGGCTCCAGCCCCAGTTCCAGCACCGGGCCAAGCAAAAGGCTTTCGCGGATCTCGCGGTAGCGCGCACAGGCCTGCGATCCGGCCTCTGTCGCCTCAACCGTTTTTTCCTTGCCGCGCCGCCCCTCCTGCACCAGCCCTGCCTTGGTCAGCTTCTTGATGGCGTAATTGACGTTATGCGTGTCCTCGACGTTCAGAACCAGACAGATATCGGCCAGTTTCTTGGCGCGCCCGCGATGGCGCACGGTATGCAGGACCAGCACATCCAGCGCCGACAGATCGGGAAAGCCCGCCGCCGCCATGGCCCGCACGATCCAACGGTTGAAGGCATTGCTGGCGATGATCATGCCGAACTCAAGCTCGGACATCTCGGCGAAAGAGCCGTCTGCCAGATGCGCGGAGGAAACAACGGGGCCAAGAGGTGATTTGGACATACATGAATCATGCCCGATGCGGATAAAATGTCAACAAAATGTTGACGTTTTGTAAAATTCAGGCAGAATAAGGACTGAGCATCCAGACCCGAAGGCTGTAGGCTGATCCCCATGTCGCAAATGAATTCCCAAACCGCCGCAGATTTCCCCCGCATCGCCCATGTCGGTATCGCGGGGCTGTTGGTCAGCTTTGCCGACCGTCTGAGCGAGCCTGCCAACCGCGCCGCATTGGCCTTGCGGGCAGCGATTGAGGCCGAGGGGATGGACGGGATCGAGGAGGTGGCAACCTCGCTCACCTCGACATTCATCCGCTTCGACCCGCTGCATCTGGACCACGCCAGCCTGACCGCGCAACTTCAAAGCCTGCTGGACAAACAGGACTGGACCAGCGCCGATCTGCCCCGTGGGCGGCGGCATTTCCATATCCCTTGCGTGTTCGGCACCGATCTTGCCCCGCAATTCGACGAGGCGGTAGCGGCGGCGGGCCTGTCTGCCGAGGGGGCGATCGAAAGCCTGACCGCTGCGCGACCGCGTGTGCTGACCATCGGTTTCGCCCCCGGCCAGCCCTATACGGGCCAGCTTGACCCTGCATGGGACATCCCGCGCCAAACGGCGCTGACCCCGCGTGTGCCCGAAGGCGCGCTGGTGGTGGCGATCCGGCAGTTGATCATCTTTTCCGCCCCCACCCAGACCGGCTGGCGCCATATCGGCCAGACCGCATTCCGCTGTTTCCGCCCCGAGGCGGATGAACCCTTCGCCCTGCGCCCCGGTGATGAAATCTCGCTGCGTGCGATCACACCTGCCGAACTGGAACGTATCCGCGCCGGGGACAAGTCGGGACAGGGCGGCGCGGAAGTAGAGGTGATCCGATGAGCCGCGCCCTGATCATCCACCGCGCCGGGCCGCAGGTGACCGTGCAGGACCGGGGGCGTCCGGGGATGCTGGGGCAGGGGCTGTCGCAGGGCGGGGCCGCCGATCCGGTTGCCTTGGCCGAGGGAGCGGCGCTGCTGCGCCAGTCTGCCAGCCATGCGGCGCTGGAGATGGCGGGCATGGGCGGCACGTTTGAGGCCACGCAAGACACCCGCATCGCCCTGACCGGCGCGCCGATGGGGGCCAGCATCGACGGGCAGGCGCTGGCTTGGAACGCAAGCCACCTGCTGCCGGCAGGCGCAAGGCTGGAGATCGGCGCGGCACAGCGCGGCATCTACGGCTATCTGCATCTGGGCGGCGGCATTGCCACCGATCCGGTGCTGGGCGCGCGCGCCGCACATCTCGCCGCGGGCATCGGCGGCGCACTGGGGGCGGGTGACCGGCTGCCGCTGGGCGAGGATACCCGCACCGAAGTCGGTCTGACGCTGGAACCGGAGCCACGACTGACGGGCGGCGCGGTGCGGATGACCCGCTCAGTGCAGACGGGGCTTTTTGATGCGGAGGTGCTGGAGCGGTTCCAGAGCACCGCCTTTGCCCGCGACGCACGCGGCAACCGGATGGGCGCGCGGCTGGAATTCGAGGGCGCGCCCTTTGCCGCCTCGGGCCAACTCAGCATCCTGTCCGAGATCATCGTGCCGGGCGATATCCAGATGACGGGTGACGGCACCCCCTTCGTGCTGCTGCCGGAATGCCAGACGACGGGCGGCTATCCGAGGATCGGCACGGTCATCCCCGCCGATCTGCCGAAGATCGCGCAAGCCTGGCCGGGCGTCACCCTGCGCTTCGAAGTGATTGATCTCGCCGAGGCGGTCGAGGTCCACCGTCGCCATATGGCCACGCTAGCGAAACTGCCCGGCGCGACCCGCCCGCTCCTGCGCGATCCCGCCCAGATGCAGGATTTGCTGTCCTACCAGTTGATCAGCGGTGTGATTTCCGGCCATGAAGACGTTGAACAAGGAGACTGAGCCATGACCCTGACTGTCGATCTGAATGCCGATATGGGCGAAAGCTTTGGCCCGTGGCGCATGGGCGATGATGCGGCCCTGCTGAAAATCGTGACCTCTGCCAATATCGCCTGCGGCTTTCATGCGGGGGATGCCGATGTGATGATGGCCACGATGCGCGGGGCCGTGGAAAACGGCGTCGGCATCGGCGCGCATCCCGGTTATGCCGATCTGCAGGGCTTTGGCCGCCACCGGATGCAGGTGCCGCACACCACCCTGCAGAACCAGATCCGCTACCAGATCGGTGCGGCGCAGGCGATGGCACAAGCGGTCGGCGGACATGTGCGGCACCTCAAGCTGCACGGCGCGCTGGCCAATACGGCAGCCGAGGATTTTGAACTGGCCACCGCCTGCTACGAGGCCGCCCTCTCCGTCGCGCCCGACATCGCCATCATGGTGCTGGCCGCGACTGAGCAACAAGCGGCTGTCAGGGCGCTGGGCTGCAAATTCGTCTGCGAGATTTTTGCCGACCGCGCCTATAACGACGATGCCACGCTGGTGGACCGCACCATCCCCGGTGCGGTGATCCATGATGCGGCGCTGGCAGGCAAACGGATCACCGACATGGTGCTGCGCCGCGCCATCGTCACGGCCAGCGGCAAGGAAATCCCGACGCAAATCGACACGATCTGCCTGCATGGCGACACACCCGAAGCGGTGGATATCGCCCGCGCCGTGCGCGCGGACCTGCAAGCGGCAGGTGTCAGCGTCACGAAATTCCCTGTCTGAGGTCACTGAGTCCGGCGCGGCAGACCTGCGCCGCCGCCGCCACTGCTTCTTCTTGCCTCAAATATCCAAAGACAAAGCTGTCAGTCCGCGAACGGGTCCTCAGGATATCCCACGCCTGCCAGATAAAGCCCCTGCGGCGGACAGACCGGCCCGCAAGCCGCACGGTCACGGGCCTCGAGCGCATGCCGGACATCCTGCGGCTCCCATGCGCCGGCACCCACCCGTTCCAGCGTGCCGACAATGCTGCGGACCTGATTGTGCATGAAAGACCGCGCGCGTAGATGGAAATGCAGTTCCGGCCCCGACAGCCCCGCGATCCGGTGGATGGAGATCGCATCGAGCGTTTTGACAGGGCTGGCCGACTGGCACATCGTGCTGCGGAACGTGGTGAAATCATGCAGCCCGATCAGATGCGCCGCGCCTTCATGCATCGCACCAAGGTCCAAATCCCGTGGCACCTGCCAGACCAGCCCCGCCTCCAATGAGGCCGGAGCGCGGCGCATCAGCAACCGGAACAGATAGCGCCGTTCTGTGGCCGAGAAACGCGCATGCCAGTCATCAGCCACCTGCGCCGCCGCGCGGATCGCGACCGCCTGCGGCTTGAGATGATAGTTCAACGCCTCGGACAGACGGAACGGCTCCCACGTCTTGCCCAGATCGCAATGCGCGACCTGACCCAGCCCATGCACGCCCGCATCGGTGCGTCCGGCGGCGCTGATCCGGTGGGGGCCGGGCTCCAGCCGTGCCAAGGCCGCCTCGACCGCCTCCTGCACCGAAGGCTGGTCGGCCTGCGTCTGCCATCCGGCAAATGCGGCACCGTTATATTCGATCTTGAGGGCGTATCTGGGCATGACCGGCGGCATAGAGGAATTTGCGCACCGGCTCAATCCATCCCGACGACCTGCGTGTGGAGGACAGTGCGGATGCCTCCGGCGGGGATATTTGGCGCAAGAAGAAACGGGGCGCGCGCGGGGCCTTGGCACTGGCGATCCGGGCGGGGCATGCCTATCTTGGCGGGATAAAGGGCGAAGAGGCAGAGTTTTGATCATTACGGATCTGGCGGACGGGATCACGCGGCGCGTCGAGGCGCTGGGCGGTGCTGTGTCCGAGACCTTTTTCGAGCCGGTGATCCGGCTGGGGGTGACGGGGCTGGCGCGCTCCGGCAAGACGGTATTCATCACCTCGCTGGTCGCCAACCTGATCGAGCGCGCGCGCATGGCGCAGTTGCTGGCGCAGGCCGAGGGGCGGATTCAGGCAGCCTATCTGCAGCCGCAGCCCGACGATACGCTGCCGCGTTTTGACTACGAGACGCATCTGGCGGCGCTGACGGCGGCGCAGCCGCATTGGCCCGACAGCACCCGCACCGTGTCAGAACTGCGCCTGTCGCTGAGGGTGCGGCCTTCGGGCCTGCTTTCTGGCCTGTCGGGGCCGCGCACGCTGCATCTGGATATTGTGGATTATCCCGGCGAATGGCTGCTGGATCTGGGCTTGATGGACAAGACCTATGACCAGTGGTCGCGCGAGGTGATGGCGCGGATTGCCCCGCGCGCGGAGGCGGCGGCGTTTCTGGCGCAGGTCGGCGGTGTCGATCCGGCGGCCCCGCATGACGAACCGCTGGCGCAGGATCTGGCGCGGCGTTTCACTGGCTATCTGAACGCGGCGCGGGCGGCGGGCTATTACGATTGCACGCCGGGGCGGTTCATCCTGCCCGGTGATCTGGCAGGCTCGCCCGTGCTGACCTTCGCGCCTTTGCCGGGCGAGGGTGACGGGCCGCGCAAATCCCTGCGCCGCGAGATGGCGCGGCGGTTCGAGGCCTACAAGGCGCAGGTGGTGAAACCTTTTTTCCGCGATCATTTCTCGCGCATCGACCGGCAGGTGGTGCTGGTGGATGCGCTGGGCGCGATCCACAAGGGACCGCAGGCGGTGGAGGATATGCGTCAGGCCATGGCCGAGACGCTGGGCGCGTTCCGCCCCGGGCGCAACGCGTTTCTGGCGCGGCTGCTGCGCGGCAAAAGGGTGGAGCGAATCCTGTTCGCCGCGACCAAGGCAGACCATCTGCATCACAGCCAGCATCCCAAGTTGAGCGCGATCATGCAGGCGCTGACACGCGACGCCCGTGCAAGAGCGGATTTCGCGGGCGCGCAGACAGCGGCCATGTCCATAGCGGCCCTGCGCGCGACTGTGGAGGAGACGATCACCCACGGCGGTCGCAACCTAGATTGCGTGCGCGGCACGCTGCTGGAGACGGGCAAACAGGCCGCATTCTATCCCGGTGACCTGCCCGATGATCCCAACCGTCTGTTGGGGCCTGCACGCGAGGGTGCGCAAAACTGGCTGGACGAGGATTATCAGGTGATGAATTTCGCCCCCGCGCCGTTGCGCCTGAAACCCGGTGAAGGCCCGCCGCATATCCGGCTGGACCGCGCGGCGCAGTTCCTGATCGGGGACCGGCTGTGATCCGGCCCGCGCAACCCACGGATGCCGGTGCGGTCGGCGCGATCCTGTCGCAATTCATCGTGCAGACCGACTGGATGCCGCGCCTTTATTCGGCGGCGCAGGAACTGGCCTTTGCGGGCACGATGATTGATCGCGGCTGGGTCAGCGTGGCGGAGCCGGAGGGCAGCGGCACTGGCATCGCTGGGTTTCTGGCGCAGGATGCGGGCTATATCCATGCGCTGTATGTGGCCACTGAGCGGCGCGGGCAGGGCGTGGGCGGCGGCCTGCTGGAGCATGCGAAACGCCGCAGCGCGCGGCTCGAACTGCACACGTTCCAGTGTAATACCGCCGCACAAAGGTTCTATGACCGCGCTGGTTTCCGCGAGGCGGCGCGCGGTGACGGCTCTGCCAATGACGAGGGCCTGCCGGATATTCTGCTGGTTTGGGAAAGGGCGCAGCCATGAGGGAACCCAAGGGGCGCGACAGGGCAGCGGGGCCGGTGCTGATCGAGTTTGACGACCGTCCCGCCGCAGGACCGGACGCGGCACCGCCCGTACCGGATGCAGACGCTCTGCACGACCTGCCGCAAGGGCGCGCCATGCAGCAGATGGCGAAGCTTGCGGCAAGGCCCGGATCGCCCTTGGCGCGTTGGTTCTGGGGCGTGCTGGCGGCCTTGCTGGGGATCGTGCTGACGGTGGCGGCTTGGGATTTCGGCCTCAGCCTGATCAGCCGCGCCCCGGTTCTGGGATATGCGGTAACGGCCCTCACGGCGCTCCTGCTGGTGATCCTGCTGGCGATTGCGATCCGCGAGGCGGCGGCCTTTGCGCGGCTGGGCCGGATCGACAAGCTGCATCATGCGGCGCGCGAGGCGTTGGGCGGGGAGGATCTGAAAGCGGCGCAGGCCGTGGTGGGCAACCTCGTCACACTTTATCAGGGCCGGCCCGCGCTGGACTGGGGACGCGCTCGACTGGCAGAGCGGCAAGCGGACCAGTTCGATGTTTCGGGCCTGCTGGGACTGGCCGAGACGGAATTGCTGGCACCGCTGGATGCCGCAGCGCGCCGTGAGGTCGAGGCGGCAGCGCGGCAGGTGGCGACTGTGACGGCGCTGGTGCCGATTGCGCTGGCTGATGTCGTCACAGCACTGACGGCCAATCTCAGGATGATCCGGCGGATCGCGGAGATCTATGGCGGTCGCGCCGGAACGCTGGGTAGCTGGCGGCTGACGCGTGCGGTGCTGACGCATCTGGTGGCCACAGGCGCGGTGGCTGTGGGGGACGACATGATCGGCTCGCTGGCCGGAGGCGGCATGCTGGCCAAGGTGTCGCGCCGCTTCGGTGAGGGCGTCGTCAATGGCGCGCTGACCGCGCGGGTCGGGCTGGCGGCCATCGAGGTATGCCGCCCGCTTCCCTTCATCCAACAGCGGCGCCCCAGCGTCTCGGGGATGGTCAAACGCGCCCTGTCGGGATTGTTCGGCCAAGCGTGACCATTCGCGCCGAAAGTCGGAAAACGACAAGTACCGCCTGTGGATATGTGGATAAGTTACGATTTTGAGCGATGCAGGGAAAGCAGAGATAGCTGGTCAGTTGTACAAGGGGAGCATTCAGAAAAGTTTGGGGGCTTGCGTCGCAGGGCGGTTGCGGTCGGCAACGGCCATCCGCATGCCGCGGCCGATCCTGTGGGCCAGAGCAGACCAAGCTTGCGCAGTTTGTTTTGGCAATTGACGGTGCAGAACCCCGTCGAATGTCTCGAGCCATAGCGCGAAATGCGCGGCCTCCACCTCTTCAGTCTGGACATGGACGCGCTGCGGATTGCCGTCATAAGCGCGCTCGAACAAGATCGCATTGGCCCAGAAGCGGGCGATCTTTGCCTCATGCGCTTCCCAATCCGTCACATGCGCCGCAAAGACCGGACCCAATGCGGGATGTTGGCGGACCAACGCGTAGAACTCGGTGACCACAGCCTCGATCTGCGGGCGGGTCACGTTGAATCTTGGCGGTAGATTTGTCATTTGCGGGCCTGTCTCATACGGCCCTGTGTCACCTGTGCAGCGCATATTGGCAAGGTCAGGCTGCGGTAAAATAGCCACCTTGTGTGAAACGTGCGGCATGGCCTGCCTGAAGCAGGGCCGCCGGAACGATAGCTCGCCTTGCCTGTTCTACGGGCTGACCACCACTGCCAATGCCAGAATGGCCATAACTGCAGCGATCACCACGGATAAGCCTCTGCCCGCCTCTTTTGTCGTCTCGACACCGGCAGATCGCATGCTGGTGCGAGACGTTTGTTGAGTGTCTCTGTCGTCCACAACATCCTCCTATGTCTATCGGTTGTGTCCTAGAGTAACGCCACCACTAGGTTTTTGATCCGGAAAAAACTGTGAAAGCGCAAAACTGGCGTTATTTGGCAACAATCGGCGTATGGGGCGGCGATTATATGCTCAACGGGCAACTGTTCCAGAGGCTCACGGCGGCTTTCCGGACGTTTCGGCGTGCAGCCTCGGCAAGATATGCCTGCCATTGCGCCTCTGGACGCTCAGGTTCCAGCGGCCTATAACGCAGCCATGCGTAAGGAATTTGCGATCATCCAGCGAATTACCGACCCGGCGCCCTGATCCTGTCACAGGAGCTTCAGGCCGCCGGGACAAGGCGTATGGGATACCGCGCCGCCCTCATCCTCATCATAATTTGCTGACCGAAGGACGCCCGATATGAGCGCCGACACCGCCGAGACCCAAGATTACAAATCCACCCTGAACCTGCCGCGCACCGAATTTCCGATGCGGGCGGGGCTGCCGCAGCGCGAACCCGACTGGCTGGCCCGCTGGGAGCGGATCGGCATCTACGACCGCCTGCGCGACAAGGCGAAAGCCTCCGCGCGCCAGCCCTTCACCCTTCATGACGGCCCGCCTTACGCGAACGGCCATCTGCATATCGGGCATGCGCTGAACAAGACGATCAAGGACATGATCGTGCGCAGCCACCAGATGCTGGGCTTTGACGCGCGGTATGTGCCGGGCTGGGATTGCCACGGCTTGCCCATCGAATGGAAAATCGAGGAACAATACCGTGCCAAGGGGTTGGACAAGGACGCGGTCAACGTCGTCGATTTCCGGCAGGAATGCCGCAAGTTTGCTGCCGGTTGGGTGGATATCCAACGCGAGGAATTCAAGCGCCTTGGCGTGACAGGCAACTGGGCCGATCCTTACCTGACGATGGATTTCCACGCCGAGGCGGTGATCGCGGCGGAGTTCCAGAAGTTCCTGATGACAGGCACGCTCTATCAAGGCTCCAAGCCGGTGATGTGGTCTCCGGTCGAAAAGACCGCGCTGGCCGAGGCGGAGATCGAGTATCACGAGCATAAAAGCCATACGATCTGGGTGCCCTTTGCGATCCGCGAGACGGGCGAGGGTGGCAAGGCTGCGCCGTCCGAGCTTCAGGGTGCGCGGGTTGTGATCTGGACGACAACGCCGTGGACGATCCCGTCCAACAAGGCGATTGCCTACAATCCCAAGCTGACGTACGGGCTGTACCATGTCGATGGCGTGCAGGAGGAAAGCTGGACAAGTGTCGGCGATCTATACCTTTTCGCTGATGCGCTGGCCGAGGAATGCCTGACCAAGGCCCGCGTGACCGCGAATACACGCATCCGCACCGTCGAGGCGTCGGAGTTCGAGGGCATGATCTGCGATCACCCGTTCCACGGGATCGCGGGCGCAGACGGCTTTTGGGATTACGACGTGCCGATGATCGACGGCGACCATGTGACCGACGAGGCGGGCACGGGGTTCGTGCATACCGCGCCCAGCCACGGCGCGGACGACTTTGATTGCTTCGTCAAGCGCGGTTGGCTGGACCGGATGACGCATAACGTGGGCGAGGAATCCGAGTTTCTGCCGCATGTGCCGTTCTTTGCGGGCCTCAGCGTGATGGATCACAAGGGCAAGGAGGGCAAGGCCAACACCGCCGTGATCGCCAAGCTGGTCGAGGCCAAGGGGTTGATTGCGCGCGGGCAGCTCAAACACTCCTATCCGCATTCGTGGCGCTCCAAAGCGCCGGTGATCTTCCGCAATACGCCGCAATGGTTCGCCGCGATTGATAAACCCGTCGGTGACGGGCAGGACGATTACGGCACCACGATCCGCGAACGGGCGCTGACCTCCATCGACCAACTGGTGAAATGGACGCCTGCGACGGGCCGCAACCGCCTGTTCTCGATGATTCAAGCGCGCCCCGACTGGGTGCTGTCGCGACAGCGCGCCTGGGGTGTGCCGCTGACCTGCTTTACAAAAGTGGGCCGGCTGCCGACCGATCCCGATTTCCTGCTGCGCAACGAGGCGGTCAACGCCCGCATTCTCGAGGCATTCGAGGCCGAAGGCGCGGATGCATGGTATCAGGACGGGGCTAAAGAACGCTTCCTCTCGGGCATCGTAAACCCCGCCGAATGGAACAAGGTCGATGACATTCTGGATGTCTGGTTTGATTCCGGCTCGACCCATGCCTTTGTGCTGCGCGACCGCGCGGACGGGTCCGCCGACGGGATCGCGGATGTCTATATGGAGGGCACTGATCAGCATCGCGGCTGGTTCCATTCCTCGCTGTTGCAAGCCTGCGGCACGTTGGGCCGCGCACCTTACCGCAATGTGGTGACGCATGGGTTCACGCTGGACGAGAAGGGCAACAAGATGTCCAAATCGCTCGGCAATACCATCGCGCCGGAACAGGTGATCAAGCAATATGGCGCGGATATCCTGCGGCTTTGGGTGGCGCAGGCGGATTATACGGCGGATCAGCGGATCGGGCCGGAAATCCTGAAAGGCACCGCCGACGGCTACCGCCGCTTGCGTAACACGATGCGCTTTCTGCTCGGCTCGCTGGCCGATTTCAGCGAGGCGGACCGTGTGGAGCCCGCCGATATGCCCGAGCTGGAACGCTGGGTGCTGCACCGACTGGCCGAACTGGATCAACGCGTCCGCACCGGCTATGCCGCCTTCGATTTTCAGGGCGTGTTTCAGGCGGTGTTCAACTTCGCCACGGTGGACCTGTCGGCGTTTTACTTCGATATCCGCAAAGACGCGCTCTATTGCGACGGCGACACGGCGCGCCGCCGCGCCGCGCGCACGGTGCTGGATATCCTGTTCCACCGCCTGACGACATGGCTCGCCCCGGTGCTGGTGTTCACGATGGAAGAGGTCTGGTTGGAGCGCTTCCCCGGCAATGACAGCTCGGTGCATCTGCAGGACATCCCCGAGACGCCTGCCGGCTGGCTCGACGCTGATCTCGCGGCGAAGTGGGCGCGGGTACGTGTGGCGCGCCGTGTGGTGACCGCCGCACTGGAAGTGCAGCGTACGGCCAAGGTGATCGGCGCGAGCCTCGAGGCGGCACCGCGCGTGCATGTGGAGGATCCCGGCTTGCTGGAAATCCTCGGCTCGGTCGCGTTCGAGGATGTGTGCATCACCTCTGCGGTCAGTCTCAGCGCCGATGCGGCCCCTGACGAGGCGTTCCGTCTGGCCGATGTGCCGGGCGTGGCGGTGACCTTCCGCATGGCCGATGGCGAAAAATGCGAGCGGTGCTGGAAAATCCTGCCGGACGTGGGCACGGCCGATCATCCTGGCATCTGCACGCGCTGCAGCGAGGCGCTCAACCCGTGATCTGAGCGCCCGCCGCGGCGGGTGTGCAGGGATATTTGCAGCAAGAAGAGGCAGGGGGCGGGCGCACAGGCACCGCCCTTTTGCATGCGGGGCGGGCGGTTGTGGTGATCAGTCCGGGTCGCGGGCCGGGATGAATTGCTGCACGATCCCTGCGAACAGCAGGTAGACCGAGGTCAGCACCAACCCCCAATGCGCCCAGCTTTCGGGGTGGAAATCCACCCATGCGGCCCAGCCCGCGAACAGCGTCCACGCTAAAGCGATTGGCAGGGAGACGTTGCGCCAGCGCGCGGTGCGAACCGGATGGATGAATTTCAGCGGCATGAACATGGCGGCAGCGAGTACCGTCACAAGGATCAGGATCACCCAGAAATCAGGCGAGAGCGCGAACAGCACTAGCACCAGCATGTTCCAGCAGCCCGGAAAGCCTGAGAAGGAATTATCCTTTGTCTTCATACGGGTATCGGCGAAATACATCGCACTGGCAAAGGTGATCACGATGATCGCGAACCAGCCTGTCCAGCCGGGCAATAACCCCGATTTGAACAGAGCGAAGGCGGGAATGAACACATAGGTCAGGTAGTCGATGATCAGGTCCAGAAGCTCGCCGTCAAACTCGGGGGCGTTTTTCTTGACGTTGTATTTACGCGCCAGCGGGCCGTCGACGCCATCCACGGCGAAGGCCACGACAAGCCAGACAAACATCACATCCCAGTCGCCATCGACGGCGGCCAGCATGGCCAGCATGGCGAATACCGCACCGGTGGCCGTGAAAAGATGCACGGCCAGTCCCTTTATACGTGACGTCATGCTGCCCCTCCTGTGCGTCCGGCGGCGCGGGGGTGGCTGGCCTCGTAAACCTGCATCAGCCGCGCGGTATCGACAGCCGTATAGGCCTGCGTGGTGGAAAGTGAGGCATGGCCCAGCAATTCCTGAATGGCGCGCAGATCACCGCCCGCGTTGAGCAGATGCGTGGCGAAGCTGTGGCGCATCGCATGGGGGGTCGCGCTGGCGGGCAGGCCGAGTTGCAGTCGGGCCTGCTCCATAACCTTCTGGATCGCACGCGGATTGAGCGCGCCACCACGTACACCGCGAAAGAGCGGCTGATCCGCCTCGAGCGGATGCGGACACAGGCGCGCATAGCGGCTCACCGCCTCGCGGGCGGCGGGAATGACGGGAACGATCCGTTCCTTGCCGCCCTTGCCGGTGATCCGCAGGACGGGGGGCAGGGGCTCGTCCGCGCCGGTGAGGGACAGAGCCTCGGATATCCGCAGCCCGCAACCGTAGAGCACGGTGACCACCGCCATGTCGCGCGCGGCGACCCAATCCTGCGAGGCCTGTAGTTCGACGCGGTCTATCATCGCGCGGGCGGCATCCTCGGCCAGAGGGCGGGGCAGCTTGCGCTGGAATTTGGGCGCGCGGGTGGAGAGCACGGCCGTGGGCTCGAACCCCTCGCGCGTGGCCAGCCAGCGATAGAAGGATTTGACCGCAGAGAGTTTGCGCGCCAGCGAGCGGGCACCGACATCATCCGAGCGGGTGCGCGCCATCCATGCCCGCATGTCCGACACGGTGATGCGCGATAGCGCGGCCAGCCCCTGCGGCGCGCCGGAATGGGCGGCCATGAAGGCGATGAAATCGGCCACGTCGCGGTGATAGGCCTCAATGGTATTGGCGGCAGAACCGTGCAGGGTTTTCTGCCCGTCCAGCCATTGCGCCAAGGCCGCGGATGCAGCGGGAGATATCAGGCTCATGACAGCCAGCGGCGCATCGACCGTTCGAAGACGCCTGCAAAAAAGGCCAATAGATCAACGCCCTGACTGGGATTGAACTGGTGCGGGTCCTCGGCGCCCATCACCAGCATACCGGGAAGACGTCCAGCGCCGAAATCCAGTCGGAGGCACGCCTCCGACCTGATCCAGCCCGCCCTGTCGCCATAAATGGCGGTGCTGCCTTCCTGCATCTGGCGCAGTGTCACCTGCCGCTGCGGCGCATCGCGGCCCGCGCTCAGATAATCGTTGACGAAACCGGGTTGGGCGACGCGCAGCACCTCGCCAAGTCGTTGCACGACCGGATCACGGTCATCCTGCACGGATTCCAGTACCAGACGGATGCAATCGACGCGCAGGATTTCGGCCACAGGGCCGCCGAGATCACGCAGAAACCCCTCGAACTCCATCGGATCAAGCATCCGCAGAATCGCGCGGTGGACCTGATTTGTGCCAGCCAGATTATCATAGGCGGCGGCGATCACGCTGCGATGCGTATCTTCCAGCCGGTCCAGCCGCGCCTCGAGCCGTTCCATCGCGATGCCGCGCAGGTCGATGATATTGGCACCCATCATCCGCTCGTTCGCGACGATCAACGCGCGCATCAGGTCGCGGTCTTCCAGAATCACATCCGGTTCGGCGATGATCTTGGCGCGCAGGGCGCTGTCCATTCCGGGTTTGGTGCTCATGGCTGCCTCGGGTCCGTTTCTTGTTTGGGGTCTCTATAGCACGCGGTCAGAGGATTTTCTGCCCCGTTTTTTTCCAATCTGCCATAAAGGTCTCAAGCCCCTTGTCGGTCAGCGGGTGGCTTGCCAGTTTCTTGATCACTTCGGGCGGGGCGGTCATCACGTCGGCACCGATGCGCGCGCATTCGAGCACATGGTTCACCGTGCGGATCGAGGCGGCGAGAATTTCGGTCTCAAAACCGTAATTGTCGTAGATGATGCGGATATCCTCGATCAGATCCATTCCGTCGAGGTTCATATCATCCAGCCGCCCGATAAAGGGGCTGATGAAGGTCGCCCCTGCCTTGGCCGCCAGAAGCGCCTGATTGGCGCTGAAACACAGGGTAACGTTGACCATGAAACCGTCGCCCGAGAGCACCTTGCAAGCTTTCAGCCCGTCCCATGTCAGCGGCAGCTTGACCGCGATATTGGGGGCGATATCGGCCAGCTTGCGGCCTTCCGCGATCATCGCCTCGGCCTCCAGCGCCACGACCTCGGCGCTCACGGGGCCATCGACCAGTTCGGCGATTTCTTTTGTCACTTCAAGGATATCGCGACCCGATTTGAGGATCAGCGAGGGGTTGGTGGTCACGCCATCGACCATCCCCAGATCATTCAACTCGGCAATCGCGGCGATTTCGGCTGTATCGACAAAGAACTTCATGATGCTCCCTCGGGGCTTGGCCTTTCGTTGCCTTGGCTTTACCCCATAGCGCAGAACCCTGAAACCCCTTTCACCGAAAGCGGCCCTTGCGTGAGCGATTTCTTCCACCATGGCGATCTGATTGCGGTGCTGACAACGCAGCCGCTGGACCGTGTGCTGGATTACCGCGCTCCGGAAGGGGGCTGCCATGCGGGGGCTTTTGTCGAGGTGCCGCTGGGGCCGCGCAAGGTGCTGGGGGTGGTCTGGGGAAAGGGCAAGGGAGATTTCGACCCCGCCAAGGTGCGCCACGCCTACCGCGTGCTGGATGTGGCCCCGATGCGCGAGGAGATGCAGGATTTCCTGACACGCGCCGCTGATTACACGATGACGCCGCTGTCGGCGATGCTGCGGCTGGCCACGCGCGCGCCGGGCTTGGGCGATCCGCCGACGATGCGGCGCATCTACCGGCTGGGGCAGGGCGTGCCCGACCGCATGACGCCTGCGCGCGCCAAGGTATTGGAGGTGCTGCGCGACTACGGCGGGTTGGCCTTTACCCTGCGCGAACTGGCCGAGATGGCGGGGGTCTCCACCGGCGTGGTCAAGGGGCTGGCGGCGCAGGGCGCGGTGCAGGAGGAGGACAGCCCGCGCGATCTGCCCTTCCCGCGGCTCGATCCCGCCCATGCAGGCAAGGTGCTGAACGAGGATCAGGCGGTAGGGGCCGAGGCTTTGCGCGCCGCTGTTGCGCGCGGCACCTACGGCACGACCTTGCTGCGCGGGGTGACCGGATCGGGCAAGACGGAAGTCTATCTGG
Organism: Rhodobacterales bacterium; assembly: GCA_047921295.1. Classification (GTDB taxonomy): domain Bacteria; phylum Pseudomonadota; class Alphaproteobacteria; order Rhodobacterales; family Rhodobacteraceae; genus Seohaeicola. Next base: position 30,656 of record JBLRWK010000009.1, on the reverse strand, counting down.
AGGCGGTGGCCGAGAGTTTGCGGCAGGGGCGGCAGGCGCTGGTGTTGCTGCCCGAGATCGCGCTGACGGCGGAATTCCTGACACGGGTGGAGGCGCGGTTTGGCGCGCGGCCTGCGGAATGGCACTCCGGCGTGACCGTGACCGAGCGGCGGCGCATCTGGCGCATGGTGGCGGAAGGCGGCGCGCAATTGGTGGTGGGGGCGCGGTCGGCGCTGTTCCTGCCTTACCGCAATCTTGGCCTGATCGTGGTGGATGAGGAGCATGACACCTCCTACAAGCAGGAAGACGGGGTGCTTTATAATGCCCGCGATATGGCGGTGCTGCGCGCGGCGATCTGCGGGGCGCGGGTGGTGCTGGCCTCGGCGACACCCAGTCTGGAAAGCTGGGCCAATGCAGAGGCGGGCAAATACGACAAGCTGGTGCTGACGAGCCGTTTCGGCGCGGCGGTGCTCCCTGAGATGCGCGCCATCGACATGCGGGCCGAGAGTCTGCCGAACAACCGCTGGATCTCGCCCAGTCTGCAGGCGGCGGTAACGCAGCGGATCGGGCTTGGCGAGCAGTCCTTGCTGTTCATCAACCGGCGCGGCTATGCGCCCACGACCGTGTGCCGCGCCTGCGGGCATCAGATCGGGTGCGATCATTGCGATGCGCGGATGGTGGAGCACCGCTTTCTTAAACGGCTGGTCTGCCATCAATGCGGCGAGACCAAACCGATGCCGGAGGCATGTCCCGCCTGCGGTGTCGCGGGCAAGCTGGCCCCTGTGGGTCCGGGAGTAGAGCGGCTGACCGAAGAGGCACAGGCGCTCTTTCCCGATGCCCGCGTGGCGACATTGTCCTCGGATATGTATGCCTCCGCCCGCGCCTTGAAGGCCGAGATCGAGGGCATTGCGGCGGGCAGTGCAGACATTATCATCGGCACGCAACTGGTTGCGAAGGGTCACAATTTCCCGCTGCTGACGCTGGTGGGGGTGATTGATGCCGATCTGGGGCTGCAAGGTTCGGACCTGCGGGCGGCAGAGCGGACGTTCCAGTTGATGCGGCAGGTCGCGGGGCGTGCGGGGCGCGCCGAGAAGCGGGGACAGGCGCTGTTGCAGACGCATCAGCCCGAACATCCCGTGATCCGCGCGATTCTGGCGGGCGACGAGGAGGGGTTCTGGAGTGCCGAGGCCGGAGAGCGGCGACAGGCGGGCGTGCCGCCTTACGGGCGGATGGCGGGGATCATCATTTCGGGAAACGACGCGCAACAGGCGTTTGAACTGGGCACCGAGCTTGCACGGCGCGACGCGCCGCTGCGCCAGATCGGTGCCCAGGTCTACGGGCCTGCGCCTGCGCCCATCGCGCGGATCAGGGGGCGACACCGCGTGCGTCTTCTGGTGCGGGCCGACAAGGGCGCGGGCTTGCAGGCGGCGCTGGCGCGTTGGCTGGGGCAGGTAAGGCTGACCGGCAGCTTGCGGCTGGCGGTCGATATCGATCCGCAGAGTTTTTATTGAGCGGGTGAGGGCAGAGGCACAGCCTGCGCCACAATTCCCTTGCGCGGAATCAAGGCGCGGCACGCGCCGCCGCGCAATCGCCGACACGCCCCCCGGGGCGGCGATTTTGCAAGCGTTGCGGCATGAGCCAAGGCTCAATGATGTGGCAGGGATAAACTGCCCTAAACATGCCGGTTATCGCCACCCCGCGTTTCGGCGACCGCGCGGCTCACTTCCCTGAAAGTAAGAGCCTCTCCCTTACCCCATCCGCTCTGAAGCATAACTTCCGGGGCTGGCGGGGAACACCACCGTTTTGTTGCCGTTCTGGAACACGCGGTGATGGATATGCGCATGCACCGCGCGGCTGAGCACCTGCGCTTCGACATCGCGGCCAAGGGAGACGTAATCCTCGGCGCTTTGGGCATGGGTCACGCGGACGGTGTCCTGCTCGATGATCGGGCCTTCGTCCAGATCGGCCGTCACGTAATGCGCCGTCGCCCCGATCAGCTTCACGCCACGCTCATAGGCCTGCTTATAGGGATTGGCCCCTTTGAAGCTGGGCAAAAACGAATGGTGGATGTTGATGATCCGGCCCGACATCTTTTGGCACACCGCATCCGAGAGCACCTGCATGTAGCGCGCCAGCACGATCAGTTCGGCCCCCGATTCCTCGACCAGTGCCATCAGGCGGGCCTCGGCCTCGGGCTTGTTCTCTTTGGTGACCTTGATCTGGTGGAAGGGCAGGTCGTGGTTCACCACCACCTTCTGATAGGTCATATGGTTAGAGACGACACCCACGATCTCGATCGGCAATGCCCCGATGCGCCAGCGGTACAGCAGGTCGTTCAGGCAATGGCCGAAATTCGACACCATCAGCAGCACCTTCATCCGCTCTGTCGCGTCATGGATCGCCCAGTCCATCCCGAAACTGGCGGCGATGGGTTCGAAACCCTCGCGCAGCGAGTCGCGCGTCGTGCCGGTTTCCACCACAAAGGTCATCCGCACGAAGAACATGCCGGTGAGCGGATCGTCAAACTGGTGGCTGTCGGTGATGTTGCAGCCATTCGCCGCCAGAAAGCCCGATATCGCGGCCACAATACCGCGGGTCGAGGCACATTGAACGGTCAGCACATAATGGGTCATCGATCTCTCCGGGTTCCTGTTCTGCGGTTCGTAGCAGCAGGATGGGAACCCCGAAAGCCCGGAAGCGACAGGCGCGGGCATCCTCGCGACGGCGGATAAAATAGGCCGCGCTCTGGTGCTGGCCGTACTGCATAAACAGTCGCATCAAAGCCGCAGAACAAACCGGAGTCCCGCCTGGTCCAAAACCGACTTGCCCATGTCGCATTGCGCAACGACGCGAGGCGCGTGCAGCCCTAGGCAGAACGCGTGAGCCAATCAGCTGACATGCAAGCTGAAGGCGCGGGACATGGAGCAGGGACAAACCGAGACGATGCCCTCCGAAGCAATGGCCTTGGCGATGGTTGCCCTTGCCGCGTTGCCGCAGCGCGTCGAGGCTTTCGAGCAACCGCTGGAAGGCGGCGATGATCCGGCCTTTGGTACCGTGCGCTGGCGGACGCTGTTCTGCGCAGATCGCACCCAGACCACGGGCATGGTCATCGGCATCGCAGAATTTCCGCCCGGCGGCACGCTGCTGCCGCACCGTCACAGCCCGGCCGAGTTCTACTTCGGGATGGAAGGCAGCGCCGTTGTCACCGTGGACGGGCTGGCCCAACCGATGGGGCCGGGCACCGCGCTGTTCATTCCGGGCGATGCCGAGCATGGCACGCTTGCGGGGCCGGACGGGTTTCGCATGCTCTATGTCTTCCCGCGCGACCGTTTCTCGGATGTGGACTATCGCTTCACGCCCTTCTGACGGAACACGCTCCCGAAAGCACGTCCAGAGCGTCATTTGTCTGCACACCCTTGTGTGCATCGGCGCGCGCTTTGCTGTGATCTTGACCCTCGCCAAGGTCGGAGTTTCGGCGTAAGTCGTGAGCATGCAAATCATTCCGATCGCCCTCGCGTCGACATTGCCGCTCTGGCGCAGGCCGGTCGCGTTGCTGTTCCTGATGGCGGTGGCGATGCCGATTGCCTTTGCGACATGGTCGGCCCTGCTGAACAATTTCGTTATCGAGGTAGCTGGCTTTGACGGCTCGGATATCGGTTGGCTGCATACGGTGCGCGAGATTCCGGGGTTTCTTGCGATCGGCGTGATCGCGATTCTGCTGGTGATGCGCGAGCAGGTGCTGGCGATGGTCTCGCTGATCCTGCTGGGGGTCGCGACGGCGATCACCGCGTGGTTTCCTTCGCTCGGTGGCATTTTGATGATCACGATGCTGTCGTCAATCGGCTTTCATTATTACGAGACGGTCAACCAGTCGTTGCAACTGCAATGGCTGCCCAAGGACCGCGCGCCGCAAATGCTGGGCTGGCTGCTGGCCGCCGGATCGGGGGCGACGCTGATCGCCTATCTGTGCATCATCGTCACATGGGAAGCCTTGGGGCTGACCTATAACACGGTCTATCTGCTGTCGGGCGGCTTTACGGCGGTGGTCGCGCTGGTGGCTCTGCTGGTCTATCCGCAGTTTGAGGCGCCCGAGCCGCAGATCAAGAAAATGGTGCTGCGCCGCCGCTACTGGTTGTACTACGCGCTGCAATTCATGTCGGGCGCGCGCCGGCAAATTTTTGTTGTGTTTGCCGGTTTCATGATGGTCGAGAAATTCGGCTTCCGTGTGCACGAGATCACCTTGCTGTTCACCATCAACCTCGTAGTCAACATGGTGGCAGCCCCGCTGCTGGGCCGTGCCGTGGCCCGCTGGGGAGAGCGCAAGGCCCTGAGCGTCGAATATATCGGGCTGGTCGCTGTCTTTCTGGGCTATGGCGGTATCTACTGGTTCGGCTGGGGCGTGCTGATGGCGGCCTGTCTCTATGTGGTCGATCATATCTTCTTCGCGCTGGCGCTGGCCCTGAAAACCTATTTCCAGAAAATCGCCGACCCGCGCGATATCGCGCCGACGGCGGCAGTGGCCTTTACCATAAATCACATCGCGGCGGTTTTCCTTCCGGCCTCCTTGGGCTATCTCTGGCTGGTCTCGCCCAGTTCGGTCTTTGTGCTGGCAGCGGGGATGGCGGGCATATCGTTTTGCCTCGCCCTGTTGATCCCGCGCCATCCCGAGCCGGGCAACGAGACGATTTTCGCGCGTTTGGCGCCGGCCCCGGCGGAGTGAAGCAAGAATGAGCAGTCCTGATCTGACCGAGGCGGTCGCAAGCCCGACGCCACAAAAAACGCAGGGGAAATTCGTCACCGGATCGACCATGCGCCATGTCGTCGTGATGACGCTGACCGGCTCTGTGGGGCTGAGCTTTCTGTTTCTGGTGGATTTTCTGGCGCTCTGGTGGATCAGCCAGCTTGGCAACGAGGTGCTTATCACGGCCATCGGCTTTGCAGGCACGATCCAGTTTTTCGTCATGTCCGTCTCTGTCGGCATGATGATCGGGGCGGTCGCACTGGTCAGCCGTGCCTTGGGTATGGGTGATCCCGAAGAGGCGCGGCGCATCGCGACTTCCGCGATGATCTACAGCGCAACCTTCCAGACCGCGCTGGCGATGGTGGTTTTCATCTTCCGCCGCGAGATTCTGATCTGGACCGGGGCTGACGGCCCCGCTCTGGAGGTTGCGGTGCAGTTTCTGGCGATCTCCCTGCCGTCGCTGCCGTTCGTCGCCATCGGCATGTGTGCCAGCGCCGTGCTGCGTGCGGCAGGCGAGGCGTGGCGCGCGATGATGGTGACAGTGGCGGCGGGGATTGTGGCGCTGGTCGTCGATCCGATCCTGATCATCTGGATGGAACTTGGCGTCAACGGCGCGGCCATGGGGATCGTGCTGTCGCGCATGACGATGGCGGTGATGGGGTTCTACTGGGTCAGCCAGTCGCGCAACCTGCTGGCGCGGCCCAGTGCCATAGATTTGCGCCTGTTTTTCTTGCCCTTCCTGGCCATTGCCATGCCAGCGGTGGCGACGCAGGTCTCAACGCCGTTCGGCAACTGGATTCTGGTGCGCGCGATGGCGCAGCATGGTGACAGCGCCGTGGCGGGCTTGGGCGTGGTGCTGCGCCTGACCATCCTGTGTTTCGGCGGCATTTTCGCGCTGTCGGGCGCGATTGGCGGGATCATCGGGCAGAACTACGGGGCCAAGCAATATGACCGCGTGGCGCAGGCCTATGTCGATGCGTTGAAGTTCTGCGCGATCTATACCGGCGTTGTCTGGCTGCTGCTGTGGCTGAGCGCCGATCTGGTCTCCTCCAGCTTCGGGCTGGGGCCGGAGGGCGCGCATGTGGTGCGGGTCTTCTCCTATTACGCGGCGGGCACCTTTGTCTTTACCGGCGCGCTGTTCGTCTCCAATGCCGCGTTCAACAATCTGGGCCGTCCCCTGTGGGCCACTGCGGCAAACTGGGCGCGCGATGCGATCCTGATGGCGCCCTTCGCCTTTGGTCTGGGCGCGCTTTATGCGGGGGGCGGGGTGATCATGGGGCAGGCGCTGGCGAATACGCTGGCAGGCATTCTGGCGGCATGGATCGGCTGGCGTTTCGTACGCCGCCTCAACGGGCCGCCTGCTGCCGTGCTTGACGCCAAGCCCGCATCCACATAACCGCATGGGCTACAGCGCAAGCCTCGGAGAGACGCCATGCCCACATTCACCGCAATCACCACCCTGACCGGCAAAACCCCCGCCGAGGCGCTGGGAGAGGCTGTCGAGACCCTGACACCGGAACCCGAGGGTGTGGGTGTCTTCGAGATCGAGGACGGCTCCGGCCTGTGGGAAGTGGCCTGCTACTTCACCGACACGCCGGATCATGCGGGGCTGGCCCTGCTGGCGGTGATCCACGGGGCCAAGCCCTTTGCCATTTCCGAACTGCCCGAAACCGACTGGGTCGCCAAGGTCAAACGCGAGTTGTCGCCCGTGGTGGCGGGGCGGTTCTTTGTCTATGGCAGCCATGACGCCGACAAGGTGCCCGAGGGCGTGGAGGCGCTGCTGATCGAGGCGGCGATGGCCTTTGGCACCGGACACCACGGCACCACACAGGGCTGTCTGCGCGCGCTGGACCGGCTGGCGACGGGCGGTTTTGTCGGGCGCTCGGTGGCCGATATCGGCTGTGGTACCGCCGTTCTGGCGATGGCGGCGGCGCGGATCTGGCCGGAACCGGTGCTGGCGAGCGATATCGACGAGGTGGCCGTCGATGTGGCGCGGGCCAATGTCAGCGCCAATGCGCTGGAAGGCCGCGTGCACTGCGTCGAGGCGACAGGATTTGACCATCCCGACATTGCTGCCGCCAGCCCCTTCGATCTGGTCTTCGCCAATATCCTGAAAGGGCCGCTGATCGATCTCGCGCCCGATATGGCGGCGCATCTGATTCCCGGTGGCTATGCCATACTGTCGGGGATTCTGAACGAGCAGGCTGACGAGGTGATTTCGGTTTATGCAGAAAACGGCATCAATCTTGTCCACCGCGAGGAGATTGGTGAATGGACGACGCTCACTCTCGGTAAATAAGGCAGGAAAAAGACCACTTTCGCAGCTTTTCTGAGGCAATTCTTGCAGAATGGACCGAGTTTCTGGTAATGTGTTGTGAGTATGGTGGGGGCCATATCCGGAGCACTGACATGTCAGATGCATTTCAAGATTTCGACAATCGGCTGAAGCGAATTAGCAAGACCCGCGTGAAGCTCTCCAAAGGATATGAATCTTTTGTGGGCGCGGATGGTCTGATCGTCGTCAAGCCGAAACGACCCAGAGGACAATTCCCGTTTCGGGGCGTGTTTCTGCTGATCGTGGGATTTATCGGTTTCAAGGCGATGATCCTTGCAACACTCGGCCAGCCGGTATTCGAGGACCGTGTCGCCACCCTGCGCGCGGGCACTTTCGTGGAACAGATGGGCGCAGTTGTCATGCAAGCTGATCCGGTGACGATGATGGTCGCGGAACAGCTGCGCGGTTTGCTGCCCTGATCCGCGAACAGCCGACCTTCAGATATGAAAAAGCCGCGCCTCTGAAACAGGGCGCGGCTTTTTCGTGCCGTGAGTGGCAAACGAAGTCTGGCGGATCAACGGGTCTTTACGACAAGGTCGATGTCGCCACGGCACAGGCCGATATCTTCCAGTTCGCGATCCGACAGTTTGGACAATGCGTTGCGCGTAATGCGGGCGTCGTTCCAAGCGGAGACAACACCGACCATTGTCGAGAAGAAGCCGGTCATGCCGGTGTTCAGGCCAGCGGCCTGTGCGTTGGTGCGGGGGGCGTCATAAACAGCCATGTTCAGTATCCTTGTTAGCGCGATGTGTGCATTAAATCGTGTCAAGCTCTGTTGAGCCCTGTTTCTGCAACTGCACATAGATTGCCTCATATTCCGGCACAAGACGCCCCCGCTGCATAGGTCTTATGCGACTTTTGCATGGGTCAATTTTTGCAGCATAAGCCTAAAAACAAGGCGGATCGGGCGGGGCGGAATGTCGCTTTCAGCGTGCCAAATGGCGAATTTGATCATTTTGCTGCATTGCAGCATCGGTGGGCGCAATTTTCACCCCTCACGCTTTGGGATTGGCCTTTGTTCGCCTTTCGTGCTAGTGCATCAAAAAAGCAACAGGGCAGGGGCAAACATGCGGGTTTTGGGGATCGATCCCGGCTTGAGGAACCTTGGCTGGGGAATCATCGACATCGACGGCAGCCGCCTGTCCCATGTCGCAAACGGAATTTGCCATTCGATTGGCGACGATCTGGCGCTGCGGCTGTTGTCCCTGCATGAGCAACTCACAGCCGTTCTGGCGCAATACCGCCCCGATACGGCGGCGGTGGAGCATACTTTCGTCAACAAGGACGGTGTCGCCACGCTGAAACTGGGCCAAGCGCGCGGGATCGCGTTGCTGGTGCCGGCGCAGGCGGGGCTGCGCGTTGCGGAATATGCGCCCAATGCGGTGAAAAAGACCGTGGTGGGCGTGGGCCATGCGGCCAAGGAACAGGTGCAGCACATGGTACGGATGCAATTGCCCGGTGTGGTGCTGGCCGGCGCAGATGCGGCCGATGCGCTGGCCGTGGCGATCTGCCATGCCCATCATGGTGCCGCTGGCAGCCCGCTGGCCGCCGCGATCCGGAAGGCTACAGCATGATCGGCAAGCTGACTGGGCGGATCGACTACCGCGCCGAGGACCACCTGCTGATCGACGTGGGCGGGGTGGGCTACCTTGTCTATTGCTCGGACCGCACGCTGGCCGCCTTGCCGGGACCGGGCAATGTGGTCGCGCTCTATACCGATCTGGTGGTGCGCGAGGATCTGATGCAGTTGTTCGGTTTTCCCACGCTGCTGGAAAAGGAATGGCACCGCCTGCTGATGGGTGTGCAGGGCGTGGGCGCAAAGGCGGCACTGGCCATTCTGGGTGCGCTTGGGGCCGAAGGTGTCAGTCGTGCGATCATGCTGGGCGATCTGAACGCGATCAAGGCAGCCAGGGGGATCGGCCCCAAAACCGCGCAACGCGTGGTGATCGAGTTGAAGGATAAAGCCCCCGCCGTCATGGCGATGGGCGGCACGTTGTCCGCGGCGATGGGTACGCTGCCAGCCTCGGCACAGGAGGGCGAGGTGATCGACACAGCGCCCGCGCCGCGCAAGGTGGCTGCCGCCGCAGCCCCATCTGGCAGTGCGGCGGCGCAATCGGATGCCTTGTCCGCCCTGACCAATCTGGGCTATTCCCCCGGTGACGCGGCAGGCGCCGTGGCCCGCGCCGCGATGGACGCACCCGAGGCCGAGGCCGCCGCCCTGATCCGCGCCGCGCTCAAGGCGCTGGCCCCGAAAGGGTAACAGATGACACAATCCGACCCGATCCTTGATCCCGCAAAACAGCCCGAAGATTTTGACCGCGCGCTGCGCCCGCAAGGTCTGGACGAGTTCATCGGTCAGGCCGAGGCGCGCGCCAACCTGCGCGTCTTCATCCAGTCCGCCCGCCAGCGCGGTGAGGCGATGGATCACACGCTGTTCCACGGCCCTCCCGGTTTGGGCAAGACCACGCTGGCGCAGATCATGGCGCGGGAACTGGGGGTAGGGTTCCGCATGACCTCCGGCCCCGTGCTGGCCAAGGCGGGCGATCTGGCCGCGATCCTGACCAATCTTGAGGCACGCGATGTGCTGTTCATCGACGAGATCCACCGCCTCAATCCGGCAGTGGAGGAGGTGCTTTATCCCGCATTGGAGGATTTCCAGCTTGATTTGGTGATCGGCGAAGGCCCTGCGGCGCGCACTGTGCGGATCGAGTTGCAGCCCTTCACGCTGGTGGGGGCGACCACGCGGATGGGGTTGCTCACCACGCCGCTGCGCGACCGTTTCGGCATTCCCACGCGGCTGGTGTTTTATACGGATGCGGAGCTTTACGAGATCGTCATCCGCAACGCCCGCCTGCTGGGGGCCCCTGCCGAGGAAGGCGGCGCGATGGAGATTGCCCGCCGCTCGCGCGGGACACCGCGTATCGCGGGGCGGTTGCTGCGCCGCGTGGTGGATTTCGCGCTGATCGAAGGCAACGGCCGCGTCACGCGCGAGATCGCGGATTACGCGCTGACGCGGCTGGGGGTGGACCATCTCGGGCTGGACGGGGCGGACCGGCGCTATCTGACCCTGATCGCCGAGAATTATCAGGGCGGTCCCGTCGGGATCGAGACGCTGTCGGCAGCCCTGTCTGAAAGCCGTGATGCGCTGGAAGAGGTGATCGAGCCGTTTCTGTTGCAACAGGGGTTGATCCAGCGCACGCCACGGGGCCGGATGCTGGCGCAGAAAGCATGGACGCATCTGGGGCTGGATGTGCCCAAACGCGACGCCGATCTGTTCGGCTGAGCGCGGATTTTCGAGTATTTTTAGCAAGATGAAAGGGGAGGGGCGCGGTATGGCAGAGGCGGAGCTGACACCCGAGGCGATCACGGCCTTGTTCACACGCAGCGACGGCAGCTATGCCTTTGCGCGCTGGGGCAGGCCGATCGCGCCGGTCGTCTTCGGGGTCGAGGAAGAGACGCTCAAGGTGATCAAGGGCGCGTTGGAGGCTGTGGTTGCGCTGGCAGGTCACGAGATGGCCGAAACCGATCCCGAGCTTGGCGCGAACCTGATGGTGTTTTTCTGTCGTGACTGGGCTGAACTGACGCAAGTGCCCCATCTGGACCGGCTGGTGCCGGATCTGGGGCCGCTGGTCGCGCGGTTGGAGGCGGCAGAGGCGAACCAGTACCGCATCTTCCGCTTTGACCCAGACGGCGGGATCAAGGCGAGCTTTGTCTTTCTGCGGATGGATACGCATCTACAGGCGGTCAGCGCCGATGTGCTCGCCCTGAGCCAGATGGTGCAGACCATCCTGCTGTGGTCCGATTTGGCATTCCGCGACCGCGCGCCCTTGGCCGTGGTTGAGGGACACACGATCCTGCGGCCCGACATCGCGGGGCTGATCCGCGCGGCCTATGATCCGGTGCTGCCTGCGATGGCAAGCGATCCTGCCCATGCCCTGAGGTTGTTCGCGCGCCTGCAAAAGCCGCAATAGCGGTAAGGCAGGGGAGGGTCCTGAATTTTCGGCTAATGATTGTTTTTTGACAGGTAGAACCGGGATTTCAACCGTTATTTTGGCAGAAAAATTCTGCACACTTGGCGGTCAGGTTGAGAAATCAATAGTCAGTCGATGCTCCTATCTTGCAAACCAGCGCATAATTACACCTCTTGGTGGTTGCAGCCGGTCCGGAATACGGCCAACACTGCGCCCATCCATTCCCTGCGAGAGCCAGAGCGATGCCCCATATCCTGCCGATCCGTGTCTATTACGAAGATACCGATATGGCGGGGATCGTCTATTACGCGAACTACCTGCGCTATATCGAACGGGGGCGCAGCGACTGGGTGCGGGGCCTTGGCATCGACCAGAACGCGATGAAGGCGCAGGGGCTGGTCTTTGCCGTGCGCCGTGTCGAGGCGGATTACCTGATGCCCGCGCGCCTGGATGACGAACTGGTGGTCGAGACTGAGGTGGTGCAGGTCACAGGCGCAAGGCTGGTCATGGATCAGGTCGTCCGGCGCGGAAAGGACAGGCTTTTCCATGCGATCGTGACCGTGGTTGTGATCAACGAGACGGGACAACCGGCGCGAATGCCAGCAAATATTCGCCAGATGTTGCATTGATGTGGACGAATGACGCAGATGTGTTGGCGTTCCTCTTTCAAATAAGGTAATTTGCCTGCCAAATGGACCGCGAAGGCGGCCGATACAAAGAGCAGGCATATGGAAACCGAAATTATCACACATGCCGCTTCGGCGGAGTATACCATGTGGGCTTTATTCGCCCGCGCAACAATTGTCGTTAAGCTTGTTATGCTTAGCCTTATTCTGGCATCCTTCTGGGCCTGGGCCGTGATCATCCAGAAGACCTTGCAGTATCGCAAGGCACGGGCCGAATCCGAAGCATTCGATCAATCTTTCTGGTCGGGAGAGCCGTTGGACGAATTGTTCGAACAGGTCGGCCCCGAACCTTCGGGTTCATCCGAAAAGGTCTTTGCTGCCGGTATGATGGAGTGGCGGCGCAGTCATCGCAATGACGGCGGTCTGATCGCGGGTGCCACCGCGCGGATCGACCGCAGCATGGATGTCGCCATCTCGAAAGAGGCGGAGAAGCTGCAATCGGGGTTGACCATTCTGGCCACCATCGGTTCTGCCTCGCCGTTTGTCGGCCTGTTCGGGACGGTCTGGGGGATCATGAACGCCTTTATCGAGATCGCCGAGCAGCAGAACACCAGTCTTGCCGTTGTGGCCCCCGGTATCGCGGAGGCGCTGCTGGCGACGGGTCTTGGCCTGCTGGCCGCGATCCCGGCGGTGATCTTTTACAACAAGCTGAGCGCGGATGCGGATCATATCATCGGGGGCTACGGTGCCTTTGCCGATGAATTCGCGACCATCCTCAGCCGCCAGTTGGATAGTTGAGAGATGGGCGCGGGTGTAGTCAGCAATGGTGGCGGAAATGGCGGCGGCGGCGGCGGAGGCCGGCGCGGACGGCGGCGCGGCGGCAACCGTCGCCCGATGTCGGAAATCAACATCACGCCCTTCGTGGATGTGATGCTGGTGCTTTTGATCATCTTCATGGTCGCGGCCCCGCTGATGACCGTAGGTGTGCCGGTGGAACTGCCGCGCACGGCGGCGACATCGCTGCCCGCCGAGCAGGAAGAGCCGCTAAGCATCACGATGACGGCGGACGGGCTGGTCATGATCCAGACCACCGAAGTGCCGCGTAACGAGCTTGTGCCGCGTTTGCAGGCGATCGCGGGCGAGCGTGCGGGCAACCGCGTGTTCCTGCGCGCCGATGGCGCTGTCTCCTATGCGGAGGTGGTGACGGTCATGGGCGCGCTTAATCGTGGCGGCTTCTCCAACATCGGTCTGGTGACTGATCTGGGTGGTCCGGCGCTGGATGGCAGCCAGCCCGCCGGTCAAGCCGACTGAGGGGCGCTGTGGTTCGGATCGGCTATTATATCTCCGGAGCCGGGCATGTTGCCCTGATCCTGTGGGTCTTGTTCGGGGGCGCGTTCTCGACCGACCGTGCCTCGTTCGAGGTCACGGAGGTATCGGTGATTTCCGGGGCCGAGTTCGATGCAATGATGCAGGGGGTGCAGTCGCCCGATGCGGCCACGGATGTGGCCATGCCTGTGCCGCCCGCAGAGGAAGAGACAGCACCTCCCCCCGAAAGCCAGCCCGATGCGCCGCCACCGCCGCCCGTCGAGCCGCAGGTGACGGAAACACCGCCCCCCGATGCGGCCCCGCGGGCGGCAGAAGCCTTGCCGCCCGTGCCCGCCGATGTGACGGACGAAGCGCCCGAGATGGCCCCCCCGCCGCAGGAGACCGCCGTGCTGGCCCCGCAAGTGTCGGACCGCCCCGTGCCGCGCCCGGCGGAGCGTGTGGCCCCCGAGGCGGTTGCCCCACCCGAGCCTGATACGCAGGTGGCCGACACCGTTACCGAAGAGGTTGTGCCGGACGAGGCTGCCGAGACGCCTCAGGAGCAGGCCGAAGCCGGTGCGCCCGAAGAGGCGACAACCCAGATCGTGACCGAAGCGATGCAGACACCCTCGGCCGCGCCTACGTCCTCGATCCGCCCGCAACAGCGCCCCGCGCGCCCGACGCCTGCGCCGACACCGGCCCCTGCAGCCGAAACACCGCGCGAGCAGCCGACGCAGCAGGCCGCGCAGGAGCCAACCCCGACTCCGACCCCGCCTGCGCCCTCCACGTCGGATGCCGTGAACGACGCGTTGCGTCAGGCCCTGACGGCGGACCAGACACCGAGCGCCGCGCCCTCGGGGCAAAGCGGCCCGCCGATGACATCCGGCGAGCGCGATGCCTTGCGTGTGGCCGTGCAGCAATGCTGGAATGTCGGATCACTTTCGTCTGATGCGCTGCGCACCACGGTTGTCGTGGCCGTGTCGATGTCAGAAGATGGCCGCCCGCTAGGCGAGACGTTGCGGATGCTCAGCTACGAGGGAGGCTCGGCGGAATCGGCACGGCAGGCGTTTGAATCGGCGCGCCGCGCGATCATCCGCTGCGGGGCGAACGGTTTTAACCTGCCGCGCGACAAATACGCCCAATGGCGTGATATAGAAATGACGTTCAATCCCGAGAACATGAGGATCAGATAATGAAACGACTGTTGACCCTGCTGGCGGCCTTGCTCGTCTTTGCTGTGCCAGTTTCACAAGCCGTGGCACAGTCCGGCCCTCTGCGGATCGAGATTACCGAAGGTGTGATCGAGCCATTGCCCTTTGCCAATCCGGCCTTCGTGGCGGAAAACGCCGCCGCGACCGAGTTGGCGCGCAATATCTCGCGCGTTGTCTCGGAGGATCTGATCGGCACGGGCCTGTTCCGCGAGATCCCGTCTTCGGCCTTTATCAGCCAGATCACCAGCTTCAACAGCCCGGTGCAATTTTCCGACTGGCGGGCGATAAACGCACAGGCGCTGATTTCCGGCGCGGTGAGCGTGGGCAGCGACGGCTCGGTCTCGGTCAAGTTCCGCCTTTACGACGTGTTCGCCGGGCAGGAGCTGGGCGACGGGTTGCAGTTCAACGGCACGCAGGCAGGCTGGCGGCGGATGGCGCATAAAGTGGCCGATGCCGTCTACAGCCGGATCACCGGCGAGGGCGGCTATTTCGACAGCCGCGTGGTCTATGTCTCCGAGACCGGCCCCAAGGATGACCGCCGCAAGCGTCTGGCGATCATGGATTATGACGGCGCGAATGTGCAGTTCCTGACCGACAGCAACTCCATCGTGCTGGCACCGCGTTTCTCGCCCACGGGTGACCGTATCCTTTACACCAGCTACGAGTCCGGTTTCCCGCGCATCTATGTGATGGATGTGGCCTCGGTCGGGCGGCGCGCCTTGCCGATGGTGGACGGCACGATGAGCTTTGCCCCGCGCTTTGCGCCCGATGGCAACACGGTGGTCTATTCGGTCAGCACCGGCGGCAATACCGACATCTACCGCATGGACATCAATTCTGGTGCCGCGACACGCCTGACCTCGACCCCGTCGATCGAGACCGCGCCGAGCTTCAGCCCCGATGGCAGCCGCATCGTGTTCGAGAGCGACCGCAGCGGCACCCAGCAGCTTTACATCATGAGCGCGCAGGGTGGCGAGCCGCAGCGAATCAGTTTCGGGCAGGGGCGCTATGGCACGCCGGTCTGGTCGCCGCGCGGTGACCTCATCGCTTTCACCAAACAGTCCAAGGGACGCTTTCACATTGGTGTGATGCGGACGGACGGTTCGGAGGAGCGGTTGCTGACGGCCTCCTTCCTCGACGAGGGTCCAACTTGGGCGCCCAACGGCCGTGTGATCATGTTCACCCGTGAATCCCAAGGCGAGGCGGGCACGGCATCGCTGTATTCCGTGGATATTTCGGGCCGCAACCTCAAGCGCATCCCGACCGAGGGCGGCGCGTCTGACCCCGCGTGGTCGCCGTTGCAACGGTAGGCCCAAAGATGGCCCGGTGCGCGCGGAGAGATTCCCACATCCGCGCAACTGTGCTAGACGACCAAAGACAGACAGGCATAATCTGATGATACTTAACATGAACGGGGCATCCTCCATGAACTTCACCGCGCGCAGCTTTCTTCTGGTTTCGGTTCTGGCGCTGGCCGCCTGTACCAATCCTGACCGTTTCGACAGTGCCGGCGGTGCTGGTGGTGTCGGTGCCGGTGGCGTTGGCGGGGCAGGTGGCATCGGCGCGCCCGGAAGCGCCAGCGATCCCCGCTCTCCGGCGTACTTCCAGCAGACCATCGGCGACCGTGTTCTGTTCGTCGTCGACCAGTCTTCCATCACGCCGCAGTACCAGAGTGTTCTGGACGGGCAGGCGCAGTGGCTGATGACCAACACCGATTATGTCGCCATCATCGAAGGCCACGCGGACGAGCAGGGCACGCGCGAATACAACCTTGCACTGGGCGCACGCCGCGCCAATGCGGTGCAGGAATATCTGATCTCGCGCGGCGTGGCTCCCAGCCGCCTGCGGGTCATCAGCTATGGTAAAGAGCGCCCGATCGAGCTGTGCAGCAACGAGGCCTGCTATTCCCAGAACCGCCGCGCCGTGACGATCATCTCGGCCGGTCTGTCCAGCTGATCGGAGCAGAGCAATGATGCGGTTTGCTGCATACACCTTTAGCGGGGCGCGCCTCGGTCCGGCCTTGCGGCGCGTCCTCGGTCAGGGGCGCGTCACGGCCGTAGCGCTGTCGCTTGTGGCGGGGCTTGCCCTGCCACAGGGGGCTGCCGCACAGGACGGGCAAACGCTGGCGGATATCCGTCAGGAAATGTCGGTGCTCTATGTCGAGGTGCAACGCCTGCGCCGCGAACTGTCCACGACAGGCGCGCCCGGTGCTACCATCCCCGGTGGCAGTGTGATCGACCGTGTCAATGTGATGGAAACCGAGTTGCAGCGCCTGACCCGCAAGAGTGAGGAACTGGAATTCCGCATCAACTCCATCGTGACCGACGGCACCAACCGCCTTGGCGATCTGGAATTCCGGCTGTGCGAACTGGAAGCGAATTGCGACATCTCCCAGTTGGGCAATGCCTCGACGCTGGGTGGTGGCGCAGCCCCTGCGACGGGCGGCTCCATCCCCTCGCTGTTCCCGCCGCCCGCGCAGCAGAACGGCAGCGACTCCTCAACCCCTACAACAGAGCTTGCCATCGGCGAGCGTGCGGACTTCGAGCGGGCGTCGGAGGCGCTCGCAACCGGTGACTTTCGCAGCGCCGCGGACCTCTTTGCGGCCTTTAATGAGACCTACCCGGGCGGACCGCTGAGCGCGGAGGCCGATCTCAAGCGCGGTCAGGCTCTGGCGCAGCTTGACGACGTACGGGGGGCTGCACGCGCCTATCTGTCGTCCTTCACCAATGACCAGACCGGCCCGAACGCGCCCGAAGCCCTCTATCGGCTGGGCGATGCATTGGGCCGTCTGGGGCAGACACAGGAAGCCTGCACCACCCTGCAGGAAGTGGGGATGCGTTTCCCGCAATCCGGCAGCGTCAGCTCCGCGCAGGAGGCCCGCGCGCGTCTGGGCTGCCAGTGACACAAACGCCTTGCCCGGCGCGCCTCGCGGTCTGCGAGGCGCTGAAAGGGCATACCGCTGTGGGAATTGCCGTATCGGGCGGCAGCGATTCAACGGCGCTGCTGCATCTCGCAGCGCTGGCAGCAGTGGACACCGGATGCCGCATCGCTGCGGTCACCGTGGACCACGACCTGCGCGCCGGGAGCGCGGCGGAAGCCGCGCAAGTTGCGTCCTATTGTGACGCCCAAGGAATTTCTCACACAACATTAGTCTGGCAGCACGGGACGTTGCACGGCAATCTTCAGGCTGCGGCCCGCGCGGCGCGTTACGCGCTGATGGCTGAATGGGCGCAGGCGCAGGGGCTCGGTGTCGTGCTTCTGGGCCACACGCAGGACGATCAGGCCGAGACGTTCCTGATGCGTCTGGGCCGCGAGGCGGGGCTGGACGGGCTGACAGGCATGGCCGCACGGTTTTCCCGCAACGGCATGGCGTGGCACCGCCCCTTGCTGGGCCTGCGCCGCGACTCCCTGCGCGACCATCTGCGGGCCGCAGGGCTGGGGTGGAGCGACGATCCCTCCAATGCCGATGCGCGGTTTGACCGGATCAAGGCCCGCGAGGCTTTGGCGGCGCTGGCGCCTTTGGGGATAGAGGCCGCGGGCCTGTCGCGCGTGATGGCGCAGCTTGACGATGCGCGCATTGCGCTGCGGCATCTGGTGGGCGATGTGGCGCGGGCGACGATCCGGCAGGAGCAGGGCGATCTGATCCTCGACTGGGTGGCGCTGTCCTCCTATCCGCCGGAAGTGGCGCGGCGCTGTCTGGTCGAGGCACTGGTCTGGATGTCGGGCGCGCCCTATCCGCCACGCCGCGAAGAGGTGGCGCAACTGATGCACGCCATGGTGCAAGACGGGCAGCGCACCCTGTCGGGATGTGTGCTGCGGCGCGAGGGGCGCTTTGTGCGGCTGTCACGCGAGGCGCAGGCGGTGCAGGGACTGGTGAGCGCGACGGATGCGATCTGGGACGGTCGCTGGCGCTGTGAAGGGCCACATGACGCGGCGCTGCATATCACCCTTTTGGGCGAGGCAGGGCTACGACAGTGCCCCGACTGGCGCGAGACAGGCCAGCCGCGCAGGTCGTTGCTGTCGTCACCGGCGATCTGGGCGGGCGAGACGCTGGTTGCGGCCCCTTTGGCGGGGCTGGGGCAGGGTTGGACAGCGCGGATTGTCGCGGATTTCCACGACAGGCCGGTTTCGCATTGAAGTAAACCATTTGTTGCCTATTTTAGGGTAAAGGCTTGAGGCAATATGCCGAGGGCTATCTAATTTATGGGAGACATGCCTTGGGCAATGCGAGAAACATCGCTTTCTGGGTCGTTCTGTTCCTTCTGATACTGGCTCTCTTCAACCTGTTCAGCGGTTCCGGAAACACCCTCCAAAGCCAGAATATCAGCTATTCGGAATTTGTGCGTTCGGTGGAAAGCGGTCAGGTCACGCGCGCAACGCTGGATGGCGAACAGATTCGCTATCGCGGTGCGGATGGTCGTGACTATGTCACCATCAAGCCCGAGGATGCCGAGGTGACGAACCTGCTGATTGCCAATGACGTGCCGGTGACAGCGGAAAGCCAGCGGCAATCCGGTTTCCAGACCTTCATTCTGTCGCTGCTGCCATTCCTTCTGCTGATCGGTGTGTGGATCTATTTCATGAACCGGATGCAGGGTGGCGGTAAAGGCGGTGCCATGGGCTTTGGCAAATCCAAGGCAAAGCTGCTGACCGAAAAGCATGGCCGCGTCACATTTGATGATGTCGCGGGTATCGACGAGGCCAAGGAAGAGCTTGAGGAGATCGTGGAATTCCTGCGTAATCCGCAGAAGTTCAGCCGCCTCGGTGGCAAGATCCCCAAAGGCGCGCTGCTGGTCGGCCCTCCGGGCACCGGTAAAACCCTGCTGGCACGTGCCATTGCGGGCGAGGCGGGTGTGCCGTTCTTCACCATCTCCGGTTCCGACTTTGTCGAAATGTTCGTCGGTGTCGGCGCCTCCCGTGTGCGCGACATGTTCGAGCAGGCCAAGAAAAACGCGCCCTGCATCGTGTTCATCGACGAGATCGACGCTGTAGGCCGTGCGCGTGGCGCAGGTTACGGCGGCGGCAATGACGAGCGCGAGCAGACGCTGAACCAGCTTCTGGTCGAGATGGACGGTTTCGAGGCGAATGAAGGTGTGATCATCCTCGCCGCCACCAACCGCCGCGACGTTCTGGACCCTGCCTTGCTGCGTCCGGGCCGTTTTGACCGTCAGGTGACCGTGCCCAACCCCGACATCAAGGGCCGCGAGAAAATCCTCGGTGTGCATGCCGCGAAAGTACCGCTTGGCCCCGATGCCGATATGCGGATCATCGCGCGCGGGACGCCCGGCTTCTCCGGTGCCGATCTGGCCAACCTCGTGAACGAGGCGGCGTTGATGGCCGCGCGTGTCGGACGCCGCTTTGTCACGATGATCGACTTCGAGAATGCCAAGGACAAGGTCATGATGGGGGCGGAGCGCCGCTCGATGGTCTTGACCAACGACCAGAAAGAAAAGACCGCCTATCACGAGGCCGGACATGCCGTTGTTGGCATGGCCCTGCCGAAATGCGATCCGGTCTATAAGGCCACGATCATTCCGCGTGGCGGTGCCTTGGGCATGGTCGTGTCCCTGCCCGAGATCGACCGCCTGAACTGGCACCGCGCCGAATGCGAGGAAAAGCTGGCCATGACCATGGCGGGCAAGGCGGCGGAAATCCTCAAATACGGTGAGGACAATGTCTCCAACGGTCCCGCCGGCGATATCCAGCAGGCCAGTGCGCTGGCGCGCGCGATGATCATGCGCTGGGGCATGTCGGACAAGATCGGCAATATCGATTACGCCGAGGCGCATGAGGGATATTCCGGCAACACCGCAGGCTTTTCCGTGTCGGCCCATACCAAGGAGCTGATCGAGGAAGAGGTGAAGCGCTTCATTCAGGAAGGCTACGAACGCGCTGTCCAGATCCTGACCGAGCGTAAGGACGAGTGGGAGCGGCTGGCGCAGGGCTTGCTGGAATACGAGACCCTGACCGGTGAAGAGATCAAGCGCGTCATGCGCGGCGATCCCCCGCAGGCTGGCGACGACGAGGAAGACAAGTCCGACAAGGGCAATACGGCCTCGGTCACCGCGATCCCCAAGACCAAACCGAAGGCAAAGCCTGCGGGTGGTCTGGAGCCAGAGCCGACGTAATGGTGGCTGTCCAGACACCCGACTGGAACCCCGGAACCTACCACAGGTTCCGGGGTTTGCGTTTGCGCCCCGCGCTGGATCTCATCCGTGCGATCCCGGCTTTGCCCGAGGGTGACGTGGTTGATCTGGGCTGCGGCAGCGGCCTTGTGGGGCCAGCGCTCAAGACCTTCGGCAAGGGCCTGACCGGCATCGACACCTCGCCCGCCATGCTGGAAGAGGCGCAGGCGCGCGGGTGCTACGACAGCCTGCACCAGATGGATATCGCAGACTGGTCGCCGCAAGGGGCAGCGCCTGCGCTGATCTTCTGCAACGCATCGCTGCACTGGCTGGCCGATCACGCCAGTCTGATGCCGCGATTGGCCAGCTATCTGGCCACCGGCGGCACATTGGCCGTGCAGGTGCCCCACCAGAACAACGCCCCCTCGCACCGCGTCTGGGTCTCTCTGGCGGAGGAAATGTTCCCCGGTCAGGTTGATCTCGATCACGGCCCCGGTGTGTTGCGTCCGGTGGAATACCACCAGTTGCTGGCCCCGCTGGGAGAGTTGTCCCTTTGGGAAACCGAGTATTACCAAACACTTGATGCCTGTTCTGATGGTCATCCGGTGCGCCGTTTCACCGAGACCACATTCGCCCGCCCCATTCTGGCGGCACTGGAGCCCGCACAGCAGGCGCAACTGGTCACCGCTTACGAGGCCGTGATGGGCAAGGTCTATCCAGCGGCTGCGGACGGGACGGTCCTGTTCCCCTTCCGGCGAATGTTCTTCACGCTGACAGTGTAAAGGAGGGTTTGCGTCGCGGCTATCTGCCCGCGCCCCTGGCGCAGGGCGAGGTTTTCTGCTTGTCTCGCGCGCAGTGACTACCTCAAAGGATCAATCATCCGATGCCCGCCTTGAAGCCCACCCTTTTCAGCGCCCGGATCACATGGCTGGGGCTGGTGACAAACCGTGCGGCCAGCCTGCGCGCGACCCCGCAAGATCAGGTGATGGTGACGTTCGCCGGTGTGGCGGGCGAGGACCATGCGGGCCTGACGCGCCCCTCCTGCAGCCGTGTGGCAGCCCAGCACAAGCGCGGCACCGAGATCCGCAACACCCGCCAGTTCAGCATCGTCTCCGCCGAGGAACTGGCCGAGATTGCGGAGCGCATGGGGATCGCTAGGTTCGATCCCGCATGGATCGGCGCGTCGATCGTGATCGAGGGTATACCCGATCTCAGCCATCTGCCGCCCTCCGCGCGGCTGCAGGGACCATCGGGTGCCACGCTGGTGGTCGATATGCAGAACCGTCCCTGCCATCTTCCCGCCAAGGTGATCGACGCCGAACAGGCCGGACTGGGCGGCGCGTTCAAAAAGGCCGCCAACGGAAAGCGCGGCATCACCGCATGGGTCGAGCGTGAAGGTATGTTGGCCGTCGGCGATACGCTGGCGCTGCATATACCGGACCAGCGGGCCTGGGCGCATCTGGCCGAAGCGCGGCGCGGATAGGGCGCTGAGGCCCCGCCTCAAGGGGCCGAAAAGCCCGCGTTGGTGGCACAAGACGCAGCGGGGACGCTTGCGCCCTTACAAATGTCGGAAACACGATCTTTACGCCCGCCGCGTCTCTCTATAGCCAAGGGGTGCGGGACACGGACAAACAAGCACAAGACGGGGGCGGGGAAAATGGCGTTCAAATCCGATATCGAGATTGCACGCGCGGCGCGCAAGGACACCATTCAGGACATCGGGGCCAAGCTGGGTATTCCCGCGACGGACCTGCTGCCTTACGGCCATGACAAGGCCAAGATCGGTCAGGATTTCATCCGTTCGGTGCAGGATCGGCCCAATGGCAAGCTGATCCTCGTTACCGCCATCAATCCGACTCCGGCTGGCGAGGGCAAGACGACGACCACGGTGGGGCTCGGCGACGGGCTGAACCGGATCGGCAAGAAAACAGCCGTGTGTATCCGCGAGGCCAGCCTTGGCCCCTGTTTCGGCATGAAGGGCGGGGCCGCTGGCGGTGGATATGCGCAAGTCGTGCCGATGGAAGAGATGAACCTGCATTTCACCGGCGATTTCCATGCGATCACTTCGGCGCATAACCTGCTGTCGGCGATGATCGACAACCATATCTACTGGGGCAATACGCTCGAGATCGATGCGCGCCGGATCGTCTGGCGGCGGGTGATGGATATGAACGACCGCGCCTTGCGTGACATCGCCACCAGCCTTGGCGGCGTGACGAACGGCTTTCCGCGCCAGACCGGTTTCGACATCACCGTGGCCTCCGAGGTGATGGCGATCCTGTGCCTTGCAACCGATCTGGCGGATCTGGAGCGGCGTCTGGGCGATATCGTCGTGGCCTATACACGTGAGCGCAAACCGATTTTCGCTCGTGATATCAAGGCGGACGGCGCGATGACGGTGCTGCTCAAGGATGCGATGCAGCCCAATCTGGTGCAGACACTAGAGAACAACCCCGCCTTTGTGCATGGCGGACCCTTCGCCAATATCGCGCATGGCTGTAACTCGGTCATCGCCACCACAACGGCGCTGAAACTGGCCGATTACGTGGTGACCGAGGCCGGTTTCGGGGCCGATCTGGGGGCCGAGAAATTCATGAACATCAAATGCCGCAAGGCGGGCATTGCCCCTGATACGGTGGTCATCGTGGCGACCGTGCGTGCGATGAAGATGAACGGTGGCGTCGCCAAGGCCGATCTGGTGGCCGAGGATGTGGCCGCCGTGCAGGCAGGCTGCCCCAATCTGGGCCGCCATATCGGCAATATCAAATCCTTCGGCGTGCCGGTCGTGGTGGCGATCAACCACTTTGCGGGCGATACAGAGGCCGAGATCGCCGCCGTGCAGGCCTATGTGGCCGAGCAGGGGGCCGAGGCGGTGTTGTGCAAACACTGGGCCGATGGCGGGGCGGGGGCCGAGGAACTGGCACACAAGGTCGTGGAACTTGCCGAAAGCGGGCATGCACAATTCGCCCCGCTCTATCCGGACGAGATGCCGCTCTTCGAGAAGATCGAAACGATCGCCAAGCGCATCTATCACGCGGACGGCGTGTTGGTGGACGAGAAAATCCGCCTGCAACTGCGCGAATGGGAGGCGGCGGGCTATGGCCACCTGCCGGTTTGCATGGCCAAGACGCAGTATTCCTTTACCACGGATCCCACACGGCGCGGCGCGCCCGAGGGCCATACGGTGCCGGTGCGCGAGGTGCGGCTGAGCGCGGGCGCGGGCTTTGTCGTGGCGATCTGCGGCGAGATCATGACGATGCCCGGCCTGCCGCGTGTTCCAAGCGCCGAGGCGATCAAGCTGAACGAGGCAGGCCAGATCGAAGGTTTGTTCTGATCGGGAAACCGGTCGTTGATGCGAAGCCGGGGAGCCTCCGGCGGGGATATTTGAAGCAAGAAGAAGCAAGGGGCGCGTGACATGACAGCCAGTATCATCGACGGCAAAGCATTTGCAGCGGCGTTGCGCGGGCAGGTGGCGGGGCATGTGGCCGCGCTGACCGCCGCGCATGGGATCGTGCCGGGGTTGGCGGTTGTGCTGGTGGGGGATGATCCCGCCAGCCACGTCTATGTGCGCTCGAAAGGCAAGATGACCGTCGAAGTGGGAATGCACTCCTTCGAGCATCGCTTGCCGGTGGACACGGATGAGGTGACGTTGCTGACCCTGATCCATCAGTTGAACAATGACAGCCAAGTGCATGGAATATTGGTGCAATTGCCTCTGCCGGATCATCTGAATTCCGATCTGGTGATCAACACGATTGATCCGGCCAAGGATGTCGACGGCTTTCACATTTCCAATGTCGGGCTGTTGGCGACCGGACAAAAAGCCATGGTGCCCTGCACGCCGCTGGGGTGCCTTCTGATGCTGCGCGCGCATCACGGCAGCCTCTCGGGGATGGAGGCGGTGGTGATCGGGCGCTCCAACATCGTGGGCAAGCCGATGGCGCAGTTGTTGCTGGGCGAAAGCTGCACGGTGACGGTGGCGCATTCGCGCACCCGCGATCTGGCCGAGGTGGTGCGGCGCGCCGATATCGTGGTGGCCGCCGTGGGGCGGGCGCAGATGGTGCCGGGCGACTGGATCAAGCCCGGCGCGACGGTCATTGACGTGGGCATCAACCGTGTGGATGCGGGCGAGGGCAAGACGCGGCTGGTGGGCGATGTCGATTTCGACAGCGCCAGCGCCGTGGCCGGTGCCATTACGCCGGTGCCGGGCGGGGTCGGGCCGATGACGATCGCCTGTCTGCTGGCCAATACGGTGACCGCCTGCTGCCGCGCGAACGGTTTGCCGGAACCGGAGGGGCTGACCGTCTGACCCTGCTGACCACACTCAAAGCCCGAACACGACCTGATACATGACGCGGCCCGGAAGCAGGGTGAACAGGCCCGCCCCGATGAGCGCGCCGAAGGTCAGGCTCTTCATCCTCTGGCGATGCGCTGTGACGCGGTGACTGCGCGCCGCGCGCACGCCGCCCACCAGCATCACAAGGGTGAAGACAGACAGGCCGTGGATCGGGCTGAACGGGCCAATCAGCCGGATGTCCTGAATAGCAAAGCTCGACAGCGCGACCGCCGCCATGCCCCCGACCCATGCCCAGCCCAGCACACGGTGCAGGCGCGAACCACGCGGCAGGGCAAAGATCGTCACCGTCAGCGGGATCAGGGCGAGGGCGGCGAATGCGTGGGCCTGCACCCAAGCGGGCTGGTTCAGCAGCGGGGCGAAAGAGGCAAAGATCGTCATGACAATACTCCGTTGTCGTGCAGGACTTTTCAAGAATGCCTCGGCATGCGACACCGTGGAGCACAGGCCAATCGTGGTTACGTGAAACGGGACGGGAGTTCGTGTATGGTATTTTCGCGGCGCGCTTTGTCATTCACGCTGCGTGAACGGCGCGGGATTGTCGTGCCGTTGGGGCTGTGGGCTCTGGTGACTGCGGTGGCGACACTGACCGGTCCGTTCCAGACCTATGAGGTGCTGCCGCTGCTGCCGCGCATGGCTTACTGGGGGTTGATCGCGGCGCTGTCTGTAGGTTTGAGCCTTGGGCTAACGCGTCTGTTGCAGGGACGGGGCAAGCTGTGGCGGCGCGCGGGCTGGGTGCCATTCGCACTGAGTCTGGCGGCCATCGTGCAAGCGGTGAACCGTGTGGTCTTTGGCGGCTGGGCGAGTTGGGCCGATTACCTGTGGCTGGTCGGGGTGGTGCTGGTGGTCTGCCTGCTGATCGAACTGGGTCTGGCCCTGTTCGCGCCGCCCGCCCGGCGGGAGGAGATTGCCGCCGATCCGCCGGACAGGGCGTTTCTCAACCGGCTGCCGCTGGAGCGGCGCGGGCCGTTGATCCGGATCGAGGCGCAGGATCACTATCTGTCGGTCGTGACCGAGGCCGGAACCGCCCTTATCCTGATGCGCCTGTCGGATGCGGAAACCATGCTGCAGGACGCGGGCGGGTTGCGGGTGCATCGCTCCCATTGGGTCAGATGTGCTGCGGTGCAGGCGCATCGCAGGCGGGAGGGGCGCGATATTCTGGTGATGCAGGATGGCAGTGAGGTGCCGGTGAGCCGTGGCAACCGCGCGGCGGTGATGGAGGCCGGTCTGATCCCGTCTGCGCGCGGCTGATCTTCAACCGGCGGGAACGGGAACCATCGTGCCTTGCATAATGGCGATCAGCGTGTCGGTGTCGCCGTCACGGGCCACGACCTCGGCGGTGACAATCATCAAGCGGCGTCCCGATTTGATCACGCGGCCTGTCGCGATCAGCAGATCACCGCGCGCGGGCGCCAGCAGGTTGATCTTGATCTCGGCGGTCAGCACGTCAAATTCGGGCGCCATCAGGCTGAGTGCCGCATAGCCCGCAGCCGTGTCACCGAGGGTGAATGTCAGCCCCGCATGGCCGAACCCTTGTTGCTGTCGCAATCCGGGCAGGATCGGCGCTTGTATGCGGACAAGGCCGGAGCTGATCTCCCCCAGACTTGCGCCGAGCGTCTGCATCATCGACTGCGTGGCGAAACTGTCTGTGATCCGTTTTGTGATGGTGTCATTCAACGTGATTTTTCTTTTCTGTTTAAAGCTTGTACATGTGGAAGGTGGGTAGAGTCGATTTCGGCTAGTTTCCTTGGTGCCTCGTTGAAATCATTGACGATAGCCTTTCGCGGCAGAATCATACATTCGCGACGATGAGCCCAGCAAGTATGTGTCAGAGTGGTTATTGAATTATCTTTTACAACATTTTTAGACATTTGCTCTCGTCGATCCGGTCGGCCGCGTGGCGGATAACCTCCTCCAAACGAATAGCTTTGATCCTGCTGACGGTGTTGATCACTGTCGTTGCGGGGCCATTCTTTACGCTCAGCCTGCTCAGCCCTGTCGAGCGCCTGATCTACTGGGGGGCTGCGGTGCCGCTGGCCTTCTTCACGGCGCTGTTCATCGTGGACCTTCTTGAACCCTTGCTGCGTGAGGCGCAAAGCTGGAAAAGTGTTGCGGCCAAAACAGCCGCAATGTCGGTGCTTTACACTCCATTCATCTACGGATGGACCAATGTCATGCTGCCGCCTTTGGATGGTACGTCCATCGCCTATGGTCGCTTTCTGCGCGACGTGATCCTGATCTCACTGGCGGTGTTTGTGACGCTCGAGATTTTCATGGCGCGCAGGGCCGCAAAGGCGCATGTGGTGGATTGCCTCGAAGATAAGGTGCGCGACCCCGTTGCCTTGCCGGAAAACCCGGACAGGTTGGAGCAGGTTGCCCCAGTGACGCCCGACACCCCCGAGACACCCCGATCGCGCCTTTTGCGCCGGATCGATGCGGATGATCCCGGCCCGATCCTGCGGCTTGAGGCGCTGGATCATTTCGTGACCGTGGTGACCTCTGCGGGTCAGTATCACCTGCGGATGCGGTTTGCCGATGCCATTGATGAAATGGACGGGGTCGAGGGGCTCAGGACGCACCGTTCCCACTGGGTGGCGCAACACGCGATCCTTGGCGCAGAGCGCGAGAACAGGCGTTTTTTCGTGCATGCCGCCTGTGGCGCGCGGATTCCGGTCAACCGCAAATATCTGCCGGACGTCGAGGCGCTGGGGCTGGGTTAGGCTGCGCTGCGTCAGGCTATGCAGTCAGTTGCGGCTCCGGCAAGTCAGCGCGGCATCGGCAGACAGATGGCGCTGTGACCCGTCAGCACGGCAATCGCATCCGCCGCCATCATCCCTGACAGGACAGGATCGGTGCTGCGAAGCCCGCCGGTATATGTGCCATAGGCTGGCAGGATCACGCGTGCGGCGTCGATCAAAAAAGCGGGGCGGTTCAACAGCCCAGCGCGGGTGCGGATCGCCGCCTTG
The DNA here is from genome assembly GCA_047921295.1 of Rhodobacterales bacterium. Lineage (GTDB taxonomy): Bacteria > Pseudomonadota > Alphaproteobacteria > Rhodobacterales > Rhodobacteraceae > Seohaeicola. The sequence continues at coordinate 3,046 of JBLRWK010000009.1, read as the reverse complement.
GGGTGGTAGTGGCCCGAAATCTCGGCCACGGCCTGCGGTGTCGCGATATGCCGAAAGCTGAGCGGCGGCAGCACCAGCTCGGCCAGATGCGTGCCCCCCAGATCGACGGGGCCGGGATCGTGGTTGCCCTCGGCCCAGATCCAGCGCCGCCCCGCCTGAAGCCGCGCGATCCAGAGTCGCGCCGCCTCCGGCAGGCCGTGATGGGCGGTGATGTCGTCGAAACTGTCGCCAAGACAGATCACCGTACCGGCCTGCGTCAGGTCAAGATCGGCTTGCAGGCGTGTCAGGATGTCTTGCACTTCGTAGGGTGGCAGGGCCATGCCGCCGTGGCGCACCTTGCGCTCCGATTTGCCGAAATGCAGGTCCGAGACACAGAGCAGCGATTGCGCGGGCCAGTAAAGCGCGCCCGAGCGCATAGCGTGCAGGGTCTCTCCGGCGAGGGTGAAGCTGTGGTGCGGTTTGCTGTCGGACATGGCCGGTTCTTGGCAGCGGGGGCGGGGCAAGGCAAGAGGCCTCGCGCGTCACTCCAGCCCCGCCTCGCGCATCAGATCGGCGGCGGCCTCCGCCATCAGCCTTTCGCGGGCCATACCCTCCACCGGCACGCGCCCCGCCTCCAGAAACAGCGGCGCGGCGAAGGGGGTAAGGCGCGTGAGCGGCACAAGATCAATCCGGTCGCCCACACGGGCGAGCATCTCGCGCACACGGCCAAAATCCACCAGCCCGCGCATCGCCTCTGTCCGGGTGATCCTGAGCAGCAGGTGATCGGGGTCGTATTTTACCAGCGTGTCATAGAGGATATCGGACGAGAATGTCGCCTGCCGCCCGGATTTGCGCTGCCCCGCGCTCATCCGGTCGATCAGCCCCGCGATGGTGGCCGAGGCGCGGAAGGTACGTTTCATCACCGCATTGCCTTTGAACCATTCCTCCAACCCGTCTTCCAGCGCCGCCGGGTCCAGCAGCGCACGCGCATCGGTCAGCGGCTTCAGACCCCAGATCAGCGTGGCGTAATCGGTGGCGACAAAGCCCAGCGGATCAAGGCCCATCTCCTCCATCCGCTTGGTCAGCAACAGGCCCAGCGTCTGCTGCGCGTTGCGGCCTGCAAAGCCGTAGACGCAGGCATGTTCGCGGCCATCATGCGGGAAGGTCTCGATCAGCAGCCGCCCCGGCTCCGGCAGACGGCTGACGCGGCGTTGCAGGGCCAGCCAGTCGGTGATGTGGGCGGGCAGGCCGGGCCATTCGTCCTGCTGCAAGAGCCGCAGGATACGGTCGCTCAACTGCGTTGAGGTGGCGAACTTCGTGCCCATGAAGGTGGCGATCCTGGGCTTGCGGCCCGGATCGGGGCTGACCTCCACGGTCATCTCCCGCAGGCCCTCGTAACGCACGATCTGGCCCCCGATCAGAAAGGTATCGCCCGCCGTCAGCGTGGCGGCAAAGGCTTCCTCGATCTCGCCCAAAGGCTTGCCGCCGCGATTGCGCCGGTAGCGGACTTTCACGGTGTCGGTATCCTGGATGGTGCCGATATTCATGCGGATCTGTCGCGTGGCGCGCGGATCACGCAACTGCCACAAACCATCGGGGCGCTGCATCAGCCGTTGCCAGCGATCATAGGCGCGCAGGGCATAGCCGCCGGTGGCGATGAAATCGAGACAGGCGTCGAAATCATTGCGGCTGAGGGTAGCGTAGGCACCTGCCGTGGTCATCTCCGCAAAGAGCGCATCCGCCGAAAACGGTCCGGCGCAGGCGGCAATCAGGATATGCTGGCAGAGCACATCCAGCGGGCCATCCCCGCGCGGCTCCCCATCCAGATCATGGGCGATCACCGCCTCCAGCGCGGCGAGACATTCGATCACCTCGAAACGGTTGGCGGGCACCAGCAGCGCCTTGGAGGGCGCGTTATAGCGGTGGTTGGCCCGCCCGATCCGCTGCACCAACCGTTTGACATTCTTGGGCGCGCCGATCTGGATCACCAGATCAACATCGCCCCAGTCGATCCCCAGATCCAGCGAGCCGGTGCAGACGATGGCGCGCAATTCGCCCCGCACCATTGCCGCCTCGACCCTTGCGCGTTGCTCGCGGTCGAGGCTGCCGTGGTGGATGCCGATGGGTAGCGCATCCTCGTTCGCCAGCCACAGGTTGTGAAAGAAAATCTCGGCCTGCGCGCGGGTGTTGTGGAAAATCAGCGTGGTCTTATGCGCCTTGACCTGTTCCAGCACGGCGGGGATCGCATAGGCGGCCCCTCCGCCGGACCATGGCGGTGGCTCGGCTGTGGTCAGCATCGCGATGTCGGGATCGGGGCCGGGGTCGGCGGTCAGGATCGGGCAGGGATCGGGGTGGCGCGCCAGCAGCCGCGCGATGGCGGCGGGATCGTCCACCGTGGCCGAGAGGCCCACACGGCGCAGATTGGGGCAGATTGTTTGCAAGCGGGCGAGCGCCAGCATCAACTGGTCGCCGCGCTTGGATTCGGCCAACGCGTGGATTTCATCGACCACCACACGCTTGAGGCCCGCGAACATGCGCGGCGCATCCTCGTAGCTGACCAGCAGGGCAAGGCTTTCGGGGGTCGTCAGCAGGATATGCGGCGGATCGGCCCGCTGGCGGCGCTTGGTGTGGGAGGAGGTATCGCCGGTGCGGTCCTCGATCCGCACAGGTAGGCCCATCTCGGCCACCGGCGTCTCCAGATTGCGCCGGATATCGGCGGCCAGCGCCTTGAGCGGCGAGACATAAAGCGTGTGCAGGCCGGTGTGGTCTGTGGTCGCGAGGTCGGCCAGCGTGGGCAGAAAGCCCGCCAGCGTCTTGCCGCCCCCCGTGGGCGCGATCAGCAGCAGGGCGGGATCATCGCTGCGCGCCAGCATATCCAGCTGATGCGGATGCGGAGCCCAGCCTTTGCTCTGGAACCAGCCGGTAATGACGGGGGGCAGGGTGGTCGTGCTCATGCGGTAGAGGTAGGGCATGCGGGGAGGGAGGGGTAGGGGTCATGCGCTTGGTCATATATTAGCAGGTTGCTGAAATAGTCCCGCCTCGACAGCGGTTTGAGAACATGATTCAC
>JBLRWK010000008.1:0-90302 GCA_047921295.1 Rhodobacterales bacterium | reverse complement strand
GAAGGTGCCAAGGTGCTGCCGGTCGTGCCATTGTTCCACGTCAACGCATGGGGACTGCCCTATGCAGCACCGATGGTGGGACTGTCGATGGTGATGCCCGGCCCCGCGCTGGACGGGCCGAGCCTGTTCAAGCTGATGGATACAGAAGCCGTCTATTCCGCATGGGGCGTACCGACCGTCTGGCAGGGGCTGCTGGCCGAGATTAAGGCGCAGGGGCGTGTCCCGAACGGCTTTGGCGACGTGATCGTAGGCGGCTCCGCCGCGCCGCGCGTGATGATCGAGACCTTCGAGAAGCTGGGCATCAACGTCGGCCATGCATGGGGCATGACGGAGATGAGCCCGATCGGGACGCATGGCAACATGCCCGGATGGGTCAAGGAACTGCCCTTCGACCAGATGGTCAGCACAAAATCCAAACAGGGCCGCCGCGTCTTTGGGGTGGATCTGAAAATCATCGGGGATGACGGCACGCGCCAGCCGCATGACGGCAAAGCGGTGGGCGAGCTTTACGTGCGCGGCAATACGGTTGTTTCGGGCTATTTCAACAATGAAGAGGCCACAAAAAAGGCGATGGATGCCGAAGGCTGGTTTGGCACGGGAGATATCGCCTCGATTGATCCCAACGGTTTCCTGACCGTGCAGGACCGCTCCAAGGATCTGATCAAATCGGGCGGCGAGTGGATCAGCTCGATCGATCTGGAAAACGCGGCAATGTCGCATCCAAAGATCGCAAGCTGCGCCGCTATCGCGATGCCGCATCCGAAATGGGACGAGCGGCCCGTGCTGGTCGCTGTGCCCGCGAGCGACGACAAACCGACACTGGAAGAAATCCATACCCATATGGAAGGCCATTTTGCCAAATGGCAGCTGCCGGACGATATCGTCTGGGTCGATGCCCTTCCGCTGACCGCGACGGGCAAAGTGTCGAAACTGACGCTGCGGGAGCAGTTCTCGGATTATACTCTGCCGGATCTGCGCTGAACCGGCGGTAGGGCGGGCGGGGTTTTCGCCTGCCCCCAGATCACGCGACGGAACAAACCCGCCGTTGAAAGGCACGCTTGACCGTCCCGTCAATATGATGTTGCTTTGCCTATGTGAAATTCGTTTCCGCACTGCGAACATAAAACCAAGGGAGGGGTGATATGTCCAACGCAACCGAGGATCTGGCCGCTTTCCGGGCCGACATGTCGGACTGGATACAAAAGAACTGCCCCGCAGCCCTGCTGGGGCGCCCGATGGGCGAGACGGGAATCGTCTGGGGCGGGCGCAAATGGACCTTTACCGACGACAACCAGCGTCTGTGGCTGGAGCGCGCGATCACGCGCGGTCTGACCGCGCCCCGATGGCCCACGGAATACGGTGGCGCGGGCCTGACACGGGCGCAGGAAAAAATTTACCGCGAGGAAATGCAAAAGCTGGGTGCGCCGCCGCCGCTGGAAAGCTTCGGGCTGTGGATGCTGGGACCTGCCCTGCTGGAATTCGGCAATGACGCGCAGAAAGCCGAACACCTCCCCAAGATCACGCGCGGTGAGATTCGCTGGTGTCAGGGCTATTCCGAACCGGGCGCAGGCTCTGATCTGGCCAATGTGCAGACCCGCGCCGAGGATATGGGCGATCACTGGCTGATCAACGGCCAGAAAATCTGGACCTCCTACGCCGATCAGGCCGACTGGATCTTTGCCCTTGTCCGCACCGACCGCGACGAGCCGAAACACCGTGGCATCTCGTTCATGCTGATGGATATGGACAGCCCCGGGATCACGACGCGGCCGATCCGCCTTATTTCCGGCAAATCCCCGTTCTGCGAGACGTTTTTCGACAATGTCAAAGTGCCCAAGGAAAACCTTGTGGGCGAGTTGAACCGCGGCTGGGACATCGCGAAATATCTGCTCACGCACGAGCGCGAGATGATCGGCGGTGGCGGTCAGGGATTGCTCGGTGCCCGCTCGGTCGCGCAAATCCTCGCCTCGCAGGAGGGCGCGTTGCTGGCCGATCCGGTGCTGCGCGCCGATGCGATGCAGACCGAGGTGGATACGCTCGCCTTCAGCCTGACGATGGAGCGCTACAAGGATCAGGCCGAAGCGGGGCGCGGTGTCGGCAATGCCAGCGCGATGCTGAAATACTACGGTACCGAACTGAACAAACGCCGCTACGAGTTGATGATGGCGACGGCGGGCAGTGACGGGCTGGAATGGGAAGGCCCGCATAGCGGCCTTGCGCCGGAATGGCTGCGGACCAAGGCCAATTCCATCGAAGGCGGCACCACCGAGGTGATGCTGGATATCATCGCCAAACGCGTGCTGGAGATGCCCGGACAATGAAAGACATGACGCAATCCCTGATCGACACCGAAGACGAGGTGATGCTGCGCGATGCCGCGCGCGGGTTCTTGTCGGAGACCTCTCCCGTCTCGGCGCTGCGGGCCAACCGCGATGCAGGCCGCGCCTATGATCCGGCGCTCTGGGCCGAGATGGCGCAGATGGGCTGGACGGGTGTGCTGGTGCCCGAAGATGCGGGCGGGGCCGATATGGGCCACCGCGCTGCAGGTATTCTGGCCGAAGAAATGGGCCGTACGCTGGCCGCCTCGCCCTATCTTTCGACGGCTGTGATCGCGGCCTCGGTGCTGCGGCAGGCCGGACCGGGCGGGCAAGGCGCGCTGGAAGGCATCGCTGCCGGCAAGGCTATCTATGCGCTTGCGCTGGACGAGGGGCCGAAGTTCGCACCCAAAGCCACCGCGATGCAGGCCGAGAAACACGGCAACGCCTTCCGCCTGTCCGGTGTCAAAGCCTTTGTCGCCGATGGCGCCACTGCAGGCCGCGTGCTGGTGCTGGCGCGCACCTCGGGCAGCGCAGGCGATCACGCGGGGCTGACCCTGTTCGACATCGACGCCAGCCGCGCGGGTCTGAGCCGCGAACAGCTCTCGACCATCGACAGCCGCGACCATGCGCGTCTTGTTTTTGACGGGGTCGAGGCCACGGGCGACGATATCATCGGCGATCTGGACAACGGGTTTGCCGCCTTGCGTCCCGGCTTGCAGGCCGGACAGGCGGCCCTTGCCGCCGAACTGACAGGGCTGGCAGGCGGGGCTGCCGCGATCACGCTGGGCTATCTGAAAGAGCGCAAGCAGTTTGACCGCACCATCGGCAGCTTTCAGGCGCTGCAACACCGCGCGGCGCATCTGTGGTCCGAGATCGAAGTCACCGCCAGTGCGATTGCCAATGCGGGCCGCGTGCTGGACCACACGCCCGAGGATGCAGAGCTTGCGGTATCCCTTGCCAAGGCACGCGCCGCGCAGACGGCAAAGCTGGCCGTGTCCGAGGCGGTGCAGATGCATGGCGGGATCGGCATGACCGACGCTTTTGACATCGGCTTTTTCATGAAACGCGCCCGTGTGGGTGCCGAATGGCTGGGCGATTACGGATACCATGCAGCGGTGATTGCCGCTGCGCGTGGTTTTTGATCATGCGGAATTTGACGAGAAGGAACGAGTCATGACATCGACACTGACGCCGACGCATCTGTTCGACCTCACAGGCAAGGTGGCTCTGGTCACCGGCGGGGCCACGGGCATTGGCCGCATGGCCGCCGAAGGGCTGGCCGCCGCAGGCGCGCGCGTGCTGATCGCCAGCCGCAAGGCCGATGCCTGCGAGGCGGTCGCCAAAGAAATCAACGAACTGGGCGTCGCAGGCTCTGCCGAAGGCTTCGGCGGTGATGTGGCGACAGAGGAAGGTATCGCCGCGCTGGTGGCAGAGGTGCAGGGCCGCACCGACAGGCTCCATATCCTGATGAACAATGCAGGCCGCACATGGGGCGCAAAACTGGGCGAGCATCCCTATGACGCATGGGACAAGCTTCTGCGCCTCAACGTGACCGGCATGTTCCACCTGACACAAAGCCTGCTGCCGCTGCTTCTGGCCGCGAAAACCGACGATGACCCCGCCCGCGTGGTCAATGTGGGGTCAGTCATGGGCGATATTCCCAAAGGCACGCGCACCTATTCCTATGCCGTGTCCAAAGCGGCCGTGCATCACATGACCCGCGTGCTGTCCAATGACCTTGCCGAACAGGGGATTACCGTCAACGCCATCGCACCCGGCCCGTTCATGTCCAAGATGACCGCCTTTGCGCTGGCTGACGAGGAAGGCCGCAAGAAATCGGCTGCCGGTGTGCCCTTGGGCCGCGTCGGCTGCCCAGAGGATATCGCGGGCGCGCTTCAATATCTGTGCGGACGCGGCGGTGCCTATGTCTCTGGTGCGATCCTGCCGCTCTCGGGCGGGATGCAGTCCAACGCGCCCGGCAGCCTGTTCAACGAGGAGCTTTGAGCGATGACCCTGCCCGCAACAAATACGGTGACCCGCGAGGCGTTTGAGGCAATGGTGGGAGAGGAGATCGGCGTGTCGGAATGGTTCACGATCACACAGGACCAGATCGACCGTTTCGCCGATTGCACCCATGACCATCAGTTCATCCATGTCGATCCCGCAGCGGCGGCAGAAACACCGTTCGGCACGACCATCGCGCATGGTTTCCTTACCCTGTCGTTGCTGTCCGCCATGGCCTATCAGATGCCCTCGGTCGAAGGGGCCGTGATGGGCGTGAACTACGGGATGAACAAGATGCGTTTCGTCTCGCCCGTCAAGGTGAACGCCCGTATCCGTGGCCGCTTTGTGCTGGCGGAGGTGACGGAAATCCGCCCCGGCGAGATGCAGTCGATCATGCATGTCACCGTAGAAATCGACGGGCAGGACAAACCCGCCCTTGTCGCCGAATGGATCGGGCGGCGCTATTTCGCGGAGGCGGAGGCATGAGCATACGTTTTGACGGTCGCGTCGCCATCGTCACTGGCGCAGGTGTCGGCCTTGGCCGCTGTCATGCGCTGGGGCTGGCCGAGCGCGGCGCACGTGTCGTGGTCAACGATCTGGGGGCCATGACCGATGGCACCGGACAATCCTCCGACGCCGCCCGCGCCGTGGTTGAAGAAATCCGCGCCATGGGGGGCCGCGCCATCGCCAACGGGGCAGATGTGACCGATCCCGCACAGGTGCAAGCCATGGTGGACGAGGCGATTGCCGAGTTCGGCCATGTCGATATTCTGGTGAACAACGCAGGCATCCTGCGCGACAAGACATTCGCCAAAGCCAGCCTTGAGGATTTCCGCAAGGTGCTTGACGTGCATCTGATGGGGTCGGTTCACACCACCCACGCGCTGTGGCGGCATATGGTCGAGCGCGGCTACGGGCGCATCGTCTACACCACCTCCGGTTCCGGCATGTATGGCAACTTTGGGCAGTCCAACTATGGTGCGGCGAAATCCTCGCTTCTGGGGTTGATGAACGTGCTGGCGCAGGAGGGCGCGAAATACGACATCCGCGTCAATATGCTGGCACCTACTGCGGCAACGCGGATGACCGAGAACCTGCTGCCGCCCGAAACGGTGGAGCTGTTGCAGCCCGACACGATCACCCCCGGCCTGCTGGTGCTGGTGTCCGAGGATGCTCCCTCCAAGATGATCCTTGGCGCGGGTGCCGGATGTTTCACCGAGACCAAGATCACCGAGACCGCAGGGGTCGCCCTCCAAGGCGATGCCCTGTCGCCCGAAGGCGTGCTAGCCGCGATGGCCCAGATCCGCGACCCACGCGGTCAGGCCGAAATGCAGGATGCCTTCGCCCAGACCCGTAAATATGCCCGCATGGCAGCCGAGGCCCGTGGCCTTCCGCTGCCATGGAACGATTGACCCTGAAAGGAACTCATCATGCGTGACGCAGTCATCGTCTCAACCGCCCGCACCCCGATTGGCAAAGCCTATCGCGGCGCGTTCAACGATACCCAAGGACAGGCGCTGATCGGCCATGCGATCCAGCACGCCGTCAAACGCGCTGGCCTTGAGGGTTCCGAAATCGAGGATGTCGTGATCGGCTCGGCCCTGCAACAAGGCTCCACCGGGGGCAATATCGGGCGTCAGGCGGCGATCCGTGCGGGGCTTCCCGTGACCGTGGCGGGCATGTCGCTGGACCGTCAATGCGCGTCCGGCATGATGGCGATTGCCACGGCGGCCAAGCAGGTCATCAGCGATGGGATGAATATCGCTATCGGCGGCGGTGTGGAATCGATCAGCCTTGTGCAGAATGACAAGATGAACCGCTTTCGCATGGGTGATCCGTGGATCAAGGAACACAAGCCCGCGCTTTATATGTCGATGCTGGAAACCGCCGAGATGGTCGCGCACCGCTATGGTGTCAGCCGCGAGGAGCAGGATGCCTATGCCCTGCAATCGCAGCAGCGCACCGCCGCGGCACAGCAAGCGGGCAAGTTCGACGATGAAATCGTGCCGCTGACGACCGTGATGAAGGTGATGGACAAGGCCACAGGCACCATCAGCGATGTCGAGGTGACGCTGGACAAGGACGAGGGCAACCGCCCCTCGACCCAACTGGCCGATCTGGAAAAGCTGGCCCCCGTCCACAAGGACGGTCTGGAAATCGCGCAGGGTGATTTCATCACCGCAGGCAATGCCAGCCAGTTGTCCGATGGAGCCTCTGCCGCCGTGGTGATGGAAGCGCGCGAAGCCGAGCGCCGTGGATTGCAGCCTCTGGGCCGATATGTCGGCATGGCCGTGGCAGGCTGCGAGCCGGATGAGATGGGCATCGGCCCCGTTTTTGCCGTGCCGATCCTGCTGGAGAAGAACGGCCTGAAAATGGACGATATCGGCTTGTGGGAACTCAACGAGGCTTTCGCGGTGCAGGTGCTTTATTCCCGTGACCGTCTGGGCATCCCGAATGAGTTGCTCAACGTGAACGGTGGTGCCATCTCCGTCGGTCACCCCTACGGCATGTCGGGTGCGCGCATGGTTGGCCATGCGCTGATCGAGGGCAAGCGCCGTGGCGCGAAATACGTGGTGTGTACGATGTGTGTCGGTGGCGGTATGGGCGCTGCGGGCCTGTTCGAGGTATTTTGATGCGTCACCTCCCCAAACAGCTACAGGGGCTGCGGATTCCCGCAGTCGCCTCTCCCCTGTTCATTATCTCGAACCCCGATCTGGTAATCGCGCAATGCAAGGCGGGCATCATTGGCAGCTTTCCCGCGCTGAACGCGCGCGAGGCTGAAGGCGAACCGATCCTGCTGGAGGCGTGGCTCAAGCGGATCACCGAGGAACTGGACCGGCACAACCAGTCCAACCCCGATTTACCCGCTGCCCCCTATGCGGTCAACCAGATCGTGCACCGCTCCAACGCGCGGCTGGAGCGTGATATCGAGATTTGCCACAAATGGAAGGTGCCGATCTGGATCACCAGCCTTGGTGCGCGGGTCGAGGTGAATGATGCAGCCCATGATTGCGGTGGCATCGCGCTGCATGACATCATCAACAACCGCTTTGCAAAGAAGGCGATTGAAAAAGGCGCCGATGGCCTGATCGCCGTGGCGGCAGGTGCCGGCGGTCATGCAGGATCGCAGTCACCCTTGGCGCTGGTCTCGGAAATCCGGCAATGGTTCGAGGGGCCGGTGCTGCTCTCGGGTGCGATCTCGACAGGCCGTTCCATTCTGGCGGCGCAGGCGATGGGCGCCGATCTGGCCTATATCGGCTCGCCCTTTATCGCCACGGACGAGGCCAATGCCGATGCTGCCTACAAACAGATGATCGTGGACAGCGGGGCGGAGGATATCGTCTATTCCTCGCTGTTCACCGGCGTGCATGGCAACTACCTGAAACCGTCGATCGTGCGTGCGGGCATGGACCCTGACAATCTGGAAACCGCTGATGCGACCAGTATGAACTTTGGCGAAGGACGCTCCAAGCCGAAGTCGTGGAAGGAAATCTGGGGCGCGGGCCAGGGGATCGGTGCGGTCACATCGGTGCAGCCTGCCGCGGCCCTGATCGACCGTCTGGCGCAGGAATATGATGCGGCGAAAGCCGAGATGCGCGAGTTGCTCAATGGCTGAACTTTGGTTGATCCGTCACGCGCAGGCCAGTTTCGGCGCGGCTGACTATGACAAGCTGTCCGATCTGGGGCACGCGCAATCCCGCGAGCTGGGTCTGGCGCTGACCGCGTTGGGAATGAAGCCCGACGCGGTGTTCATCGGCGCGCAACGCCGCCACCGCGAGACATGGGAGGGGATCAACACCGCTCTTGGTTTTGCCACCACTCCCGGCATCCTGCCCGGCTTCAACGAGTTCGATTTCGGCGGTTTGCTGAACGCGCGCTATCGGGGCAAGGAACGCCCCAAGCTCTTGCACAAAGACCGCACGCTACATTTCAAGACCTTGCGCGAGACGGTGCTGGAATGGCAGCGCGGCGAGATCACCGATCCGCCCGAACCCTACGAGGATTTCGCGGCCCGTGTCCGCAACGCACGAGAGCAGGCCGTGGCGGGTGATGCGGAGCAGGTGATCGTCGTCACCTCCGGCGGGGCCATCGGGCAAACCGTCTCCGAGGTGATGGGCGCCCCTGCCGATGCGATGATCCGTTTGCAGTTGCAGATCAAGAACTGCTCTGTCAGCCGGATCATCATCACACCGCGCGGATCGCATCTGAGCACGTTCAACGAAACGCCGCACATCACCGCGACCAATATCGCGCAGATGCTGACCTATAGCTGAGAAAGGACCGGGCGATGACCACCAACGCCGCCGCACATCTGGACACGGACGCCGTCGCCCGCTGGCTGTCGGAGAATATGGACGGATTTCAGGGTCCGATCGTGGCCGAGAAATTCGCAGGCGGGCAAAGCAACCCGACCTTCCGGCTGGTTACGCCCAAAGGCAACTACGTGCTACGGCGCAAGCCCCCCGGCATCCTGCTCAAATCCGCCCATGCGGTGGAGCGCGAGTTCCGCGTCCAGAAAGCCTTGGCAGGCAGCGATGTGCCGGTCGCGCGGATGCATGTGCTTTGCGAGGATGACAGTATCATCGGCTCGGCCTTCTACGTGATGGACGAGGTTGACGGGCGTCATTTCGACGATCCGCGCCTACCCGAATTGCCCGTCTCGGAACGTCGCGCCGTGCAGGAAGAGATGAACCGCGTTCTGGCCGCGATCCATGATGTCGACCTGACAGCACGGCATCTGGCGGACTACGGCCCCGAGGGCAATTACTACCGCCGCCAGATCGACCGTTGGACCAAACAGTACCGCGCCTCCGAGATCGACCATATCCCCGCGATGGAGGAGTTGATCGCATGGCTCGATGCCAATGTGCCGCCCGATGATGGCCAGCGCACGCTGGTGCATGGCGATTACCGGATCGACAACATGCTGTTCGCCAAGGACAGCCCCGCTTGCATGGCGGTGCTGGACTGGGAGCTGTCCACCACAGGGCACCCTTTCGCGGACCTCGCTGCCGTTCTGATGCAATGGGGGATGCCGCCGGGCAACGAGGGGCGCGGGCTGGCCGGGGTGGACCGTGCCGCCGAGGGGCTGATGAGCGACGCTGAATTTGTTGCCGCCTATTGCGACCGTCGCGGGCTACCGCGGATTGAAAGCTTTGGCTTCTACCTCGCCTTCGCCTTTTTCCGCATGGGCAGCATCCTGCAAGGCGTGCTCAAACGCGCGGTGGACGGCAATGCCTCCAACCCCGAACGCGCCCGCAAGCTGGGCGGTTTCGTGCCGCGCTTTGCCCAAAGCGGGCTTGATGCCGCGCGGAAGGGCTGAGTATGAGCACACTCAACCCCGCACTGGTCGAAGAGGCCTATCCGCTGCAGGCGCATCTCGGCTTCGAGATGACCGGCTGGTCCGAGGGCTATTGCCAGTTCGAACTGCCGCTGGCGCCGTTTCTGATGAACCGTTTCGGCATCCCGCATGGCGGGGTGCACGCGATGATGCTCGACACGGTGATGGGGTTTTGCGGCTGCTATACCGGCGATCCCGACAACCGCCAGATGGCCATGACCCTGTCGATGACGGTCAATTTCCTCGCGCAGGCCAAAGGCGGCGTGATGATCGGCGAAGGCCGCGTGACAGGCGGCGGGTGCAAGACATTCTTTGCCGAAGGCAAAGTGCATGACGACACCGGCATCCTGATGGCAACAGGCACCGGCGTGTTTCGCTATCGCAGCCGCTGATCGCGAACGGCTGCGACGCATGTAAGACAATCCAGCGCGCCACCGCACGGCGCGCGTCCCTTGAAGGAGAGACACCATGACAGAGACAATGAAGCATATCGCACTGGCCCGCCGCCCCAGCGGATCACCCGTGGCCGAGGATTTCCGTTACGAAGAAATCGACATGCCTGTGCCCGGTGAGGGGGAGGTTCTGGTCAAAGTCCACTACATGTCGCTGGACCCCTACATGCGGGGCCGTATGGATGACGCGAAATCCTATGCCAAGCCTGTGCCTGTCGGCGGCACGATGGAAGGCGGCGCGGTGGGCGAGGTGATCGCCTCCAACAGCCCGCATTTCAAACCGGGTGACATCGCCTTTGGCATGTTCGGCTGGGCCAGCCACGGCTGCCTGCCCGCGCGCGAGTTGCGCAAGGTCGATCCCGCGCATGGCCCGATCACAGCCTCGCTGGGTGTGCTGGGGATGCCGGGCTTTACCGGCTGGTTCGGCCTGACGGAATACGGCAAGCCCAAGGAAGGCGAGACGCTGGTTGTCGGTGCCGCCACCGGCCCTGTCGGCTCGATGGTGGGACAGATCGCCAAGGCGCGCGGCTTGCGGACCGTTGGCGTCGCGGGTGGCGCGGAGAAGTGCAAGCTGGCGGTCGAGAAGTTCGGCTTTGACCAGTGCCTTGATCACCACGCCTATGCCGATGGTAAGGAGATGCGCGCCGCCCTTGCCGAGGCCTGCCCCAAGGGCATCGATATCTATTTCGAGAATGTCGCCGGTAAAACGCTTGAGGCGGTGATCCCGCTGATGAACGTCGGCGCGCGTATCCCCGTTTGCGGTATGATCAGCTGGTATGATCTGGGCGGGCTTGGCGGCGCATCGGACAGCCCCGGCAAGGACAACCTGCCGAAGGTCTGGCGCACGATCCTTGTGAACCGGATGCATGTGCATGGCTTCATCATCTCGGACCATTTCGACCATTTCCCCGCCTTCATCAAAGAGGTCGGCCCGATGGTCGCCAAGGGAGAGATCGCCGTGCAGGAGGATATCGCCGAGGGGCTGGAAAACGCGCCTGCCGCCTTCATGCGGATGCTCAAGGGCGGCAATTTCGGCAAGCAGGTCGTCAAGGTCGCCTGAGCCGTCGCACATTTGGCGACGACAGGAGCCTCCGGCGGGGATATTTGGAGCAAGAAGAAACGGGGGCGCCACAGCAGAGCGCCCCCGATTTTTTGACAGATCAGAAGCTCATCACGACCGTGTTGTCGGCCAGCAGCGCGCCCGCCACGACGGGGGGCTTTGCGGCGGTGATCCCGTCCAACAGCGCCTCTTCGCCCACACCCTTGTTGGGCAGGTAGATCGCGCAGACCTCGACCTTGGTGCCGTTCTTTTCCATGATGGTCTGCATGAGACCCTGCGGGCTCATCCCCATCGGTTCCTGCGCGGCCGTCGCGGAGGCGGGTGGCTCTTTCAGCGCCAGATCACCGGCGGGGCCGCAGAGCAGGATCTGTGCAGTCGCACCGGCCTGCACGCTGTTCATCGTCAGCACCATCGCCATCAACTGGGTCTGGGCATCCTCGGCAGTCAGGATCGTCACGAGGTTCTTTTGATCTTGGGCCTGTGCAGGCATGCCGAGGGCGGTCCCCGCGACAAGCGCGAGGGCGGTCAGTGTGGTTTTCATGGGAAATCCTTTTTCAGGTTGGGTTGGTTATGCGAATTTTGGTTACTCGGGGCGGCAAATCTCGTCCGCGCGGATGGCGCGCAGGGTTTTGACCAGCAAGGCGGCGATGATCACGGCGAGAACGGCCATCAGGACGGTGCCGAATACATGATGTGCGACCGAGCCGGTCTCGCGCGCGAAAAGGAAACTGGCGATGGTGACAGCGGCAAAGGGGAAGGACAGCGCCCAGAATGACAGGGCGAAGGGCAGTCTGACGATACGCGGCAATTGTACCGCTACCAATGCAGTGAACAGATAGGCACCGTTCATCAGGATGCGCGCGAAAGCGTCGATCTCGCCGGTCAGGTGGAACCATGCCAGAAAGCCCACGGCAGGCGGCGCGATCAGGATCACCAGCGTCGGCTGCAACCGCCCCGGCATCGGATCGTGAAAGATCAGCCGGTTCATCACCAGCGTCAGCAGCACGATCCAGAAAATCAGGCCCACCGACAGGAAATACCAGCTGATCTCGGTATAGCCCATTTGCACGCCCGCAATCGGCACGATCACATTGCCCACCGCCGGAATGAACCATGCAGGTGACAGATGCGGTGTCTGGAAGGCGCGGTGCCCGATCCAGCCGGAGATCACCGCGATGGTGAGCACGCCTTGCAGCACCACGCCCAGCAGCCAGAGCGGCTCGGCAATCGCGGCATTGCGCGGCAATGTCAGGGTGGCCAGCAACAACAGCGAGATGGAGATGGCCGGAAAAAAGGCCAGCCGCACCGGATGGTTCCATTCCGCCGCCACGGCGGTGGGATAGCGGATCGCCTTGAGCGCGTAGAAGAACGACGCGACCACGAAGATAGCGACAGCGGCACCATAAGCCAGCGCGGAGCCAAGCGCCCCCAGCCCCGCAGCCTGCTCGAAAGCCTGCAAGGCCAGCGACAGCCCCGCCATCCCCATGACGATCGCATAGAAGGTCACGGGGAAGTGCTCCAGCCTGCTATGGGCCTTCGCTGTGTCAGTGCCTGTATCGGTCATTACGGTCATGTCTTTGCTTTCCTGTTCCAGCCGTCAGTCATGTCTTTGCATGAAGGAACACATCAGCTTGTCGCGGCAATGTCACGACCTTGCAGAGGCGGCGCCGGCCTGTCTGCCCTGCACAAGGGCCTGCAAGGTGTAGACAAGGATCGCAAGGCCTACGGCCCCCGCCGCGGCCACGCCGAGCAGAACGATCACGTCAACCGGACCGCCGATATCGCGGAACCCTGAATTCGTGATCCATTGCACGAAGACGACCGCCGCAATCGCCCCGAAAGGCATCGACAGTTGTGCCAGCAGGAACTTCCGCATCGAGAGTTCCCGGTCCCGGATCAGGACAAAGATGTAGGCCAGCGTGATCACAACAGCGATGGCTACCATGATCCAGAACAGGGTGTATCCGAACATCTCCTCGAAGACGGCCAGCAGGGTTTGAAGTGTCAGTTCACTCATCGGAATTCTCCTTTCTCAGGCTTTGCCGCGCAACATGGCGTTATAGGTGGCTTTGAGGGCGACTTCCTTCATCAGCCAGCTGATCCAGAGCTCTTCCAGCGGCGCGATCAGGCCGGGGAAGCTGGGCACGAGGTTGTTGTGGTAATCGAACTCGATCAGCATCGCGCGCCCGACACGGGTGATCAGCGGGCAGGAGGTGTAGCCGTCATAGACGGCGGTGCCTTCCTTGCCATCGATCATTGCGACCAGATGATCCTCGACCACTGGCACCTGCCATTTGACCGATGCAGCGGTCTTGCCCTTGGGCACACCGGCGACATCACCCAGCGCGAAGACATTGGGAAAGCGCGGATGGCGCAGCGTTTTCATATCCGCCTCGACCCAGCCTTGATCTGTCCATTTGTCAGCCCATGGCAGCGGGGAGTTGCGGATCACCTCGGGCGCGCGCTGCGGCGGGATCACGTTGATGAAATTATAGGGCAACTGCGCCTCGCCATCCGGCGTGGTGAACGTGGCAAGCTTGCGGCCCGGATCAATGGCCGTCATCACATGGTCATGCACCACATCAATGCCACGATTGCCGAACAGCATCCGCACCTTTTCGTTCACGATGGGCACACCGAAGAGGGCTTTGTTATTGGCGGCATAGGTGATCTCCACTTTGTCGCGATTACCCTTTTTGCGGGCGAAATCATCGGTGAGGAAGGCATATTTGAGCGGCGCGCCGGCGCATTTCATCTCGGTCGCGGGGCGGGTGAACAAAGCCTGCCCGCCTGTCGAGGTGAAGCGGTCCATCTCGGCCCATGTCTTTGCGGCGTAATCCGGCCCAGCATAGACAGCGCCGATTCCGTTTTGCCCCACCATATCCAGCGAGAACCCGTCAATCGCGGCCCAGTCCAGCGTCAGGCCGGTGGCCACCACCAGATAATCGTAAGGCACAGATTGTCCCGACGCGGTGACGATACGGTTCGCCTCAGGGTCGATCTCGGCTGCATATTCCGCGACAAGCTTGGCGGCCTTGGGCAGCCAGTCTGTCGTGCCGGAGACCGAATAGCCCGCAGGCTTCAGACCCGCTGCGATCAGCGTGAAGCCGGGCTGATACCAATGTTCCGGCCGTCCGTCGATCAGGGTGATCTCGGCCCCGTCCAGACGCTCGGTCAGGCGGTTGGCCAGTGCTGCACCGGCGGCGCCCGCTCCAAGAATCACAACGCGCGCGGAGGTCTTGATGCGCGCCGCTTGCGCCGGGGTGCCGGATGTCGCCATCAGTGCGGCTGCACCGCCTGCGAGGCCAAGAAAAGCGCGGCGCGATGCGCGCAGGTGAGTCGTATCTGACATGGGGTCCTCCTAATATATGCGTATTATTGCATACATTGGGAAAGACGAACTTGAGATAGATCAAATACGCGACAAAACGTCCGCTAGTTTCTGGGCGTCGCGCTCACATCAATCCGAGCAGACGCGCCGCATTGTTCTTCATAATATCGGGGCGCAACCCGTCCTTGATGTCGATCTTCTCGAAATCAGCGAGCCAGCGTTCAGGTGTGATCATTGGCCAGTCAGAGCCGAACAGCACCTTTTTCTTCAGGATCGAATTGGCATACCGCACAAGGATCGGCGGGAAATATTTCGGCGACCAGCCGGACAGGTCGATATAGACGTTTGGTTTGTGCTGGGCCACGGCCAACGCCTCTTCCTGCCAAGGGAAGGACGGATGCGCCATTATGATCTTCATATCGGGGAAATCCACCGCTACATCGTCCAGATACATCGGGTTGGAATATTTCAGCCGCATGCCATTGCCGCCGCGCATCCCTGATCCGACGCCGGTCTGCCCCGTGTGGAACAGCGCGATGGCGCCCGCCTCCTGAATGGCCTCGTAAAGCGGATAGGCGAAGCGTTCGTTGGGAAAAAAGCCCTGATAGGTCGGGTGGAACTTGAAGCCCTTGATCCCGTAGTCCGCGACCAGCCGCCGCGCTTCGCGCACGCCCATCTTGCCCTTGTGCGGATCAATGGAGGCGAAGGGGATCAACACATCCGCGTTCTCGGCAGCGATCTCCGCCACCTCCTCGTTCTTGTAGCGGCGGTATCCGGTCTCGCGTTCGGCATCGACGGGAAAGATCACTGCCGCGATGTTCTGTTCGCGGTAATGCGCCGCCGTCTCTTGCATCGTGGGCGGATGCGACCAAGGTGCGCCGAAATACTTGGCCATGGTGGATTGCAGATCGTCATAGCCATCGTCGGTATGGCAGCCGCAGGGTTCTTCTGCATGGGTGTGGATATCAATGGCGCGGATCTTGTCGAGATCAATCATGGCTCGTCCTTTCGTTATTCTGCTTTGTCGATCCGGCGCAGCAGGCTCACGAGCGTTGCGCGGTCTTCGGCGTTCAGGTCCGAGAGCATGTGGTCTTCATGCGCTTCAAGCGCAGCAACAGCCGCCTTGCGCCGCTTCATGCCCGCCAATGTGGCACGCAACGCAAAAGAGCGCCGGTCTGTCAGCATGCGGTGGCGCCCAATCAGCCCCGCCTCTTCCAGCGCGTCAATGATGAGCACCGTGTTCGACCGCTCCATGTTCAGGCTGGCGGCAAGCTGCGATTGCGTGACATCCGGCGTGTCGCAGATCACGGAGAGTGCCGAGAACGTTGTCAGCCGCAGCCCCAAGGGTTCCAGCGCGCGCGTGGCATCAGCCTGCATCAGGTTGGTCGCGCGTTTCATCGTGTAGCCGACCAACTGGCGCAGCGCCCTGTCCAGACCGACGGTCTGCACATCGGGCGCGGTTGGGGTGTTTTGGAGGGCGGGAGCTGTCTTGCGCGTCATGCTGTCACCTGAAATCGGGGCTGCGTTTTTGCAGAAAGGCTTTCAGCCCCTCTTGGGCGTCGGGGCTTGTCTGGGTCAGCGCCGCGCAGAGACTTTCCGTAAAAAGGCCGTCCGCCTTGGACATATCCTCGATCCGGGCAAGCGCGTGGATCATCACATAATTGGACAATCCGGCGTTCATTGCAATCTTGCCCGCCAGTTCCTTTGCCAAGGCCAGCGCCTCGCCGGGGCCGACCGCATAGTGGCACAATCCCAGCCGCAGCCCTTCCTCGGCGTCGTATTTGCGGCCCGTCAGCATCATCTCGACCATGCGGTCCGCACCCAGAATACGCCCCACCCGGACAGAGGCACCGCCGCCCACATAGATGCCGCGCCGCCCCTCGGGGAGCTGGAAAATCACAGACGGCTCCGCGATCCGCACATGGGTTGCCGTGGCCAGTTCCAGCCCGCCGCCGATCACCGCACCGAACATGGCCGATACGACAGGCAGGCCAGAGAACTGGATCTTGTCCATCACCGCATGCCAGCCGCGCGAATGGCGCAAGGTGCCCTCGGCATCGCGGGCGACGTGCTCGCTCAGATCGAGACCGGAGCAGAAATGCCCCTCCGTCCCCGTCAGAACGACGACCTTCACGCCCTCCGGCGGCTCGGAGAAGAACATATCCAGCTCGCGGAGCAACTGATCGTTCATCGCATTGCGCTTGTCGGGGCGGTTCATCGTCAGCGTGGCGACCGGCCCGTCAATCGCGAGGGTCAGTGTCTGCATCGGGGATGGGCTCATCTGGCGCGCCTTTTGCTATGTCTCATAACTATATAGATATGGTTTACCGGAAATCTTCCCACGGACCAAGCGCAGAGTGCCGGTCCGTGGGTGAAATTTCAGTACATCAGCCGCAGGGCAAACAGGGTGATGCCCGGAAACGCGACCAGAATGATGACCCGAATGATGTCGGACGCGACGAAATACATCACAGACTTGTAGGTTTCGATCATCGGGGTCAGCCGATCCATCGAGTTGATGACGAACAGGTTCATCCCCACCGGGGGTGTGATCAGCCCCACCTCGACCACGATCAGCACCAGAATGCCGAACCAGATCGCAACCTCTTCCGTCGTCATGCCGAAATCCAGCGCCACGATGATCGGGAAGAAAATCGGAATGGTCAGCAGGATCATCGAAAGACTGTCCATCACCGCGCCGAACACGAGATAGAGCAGCAACACGATGGTCAGGACCATCCACGGGCTCATCCCGAGGCCGACCACATAGGCAGACAATTCCTGCGGCACCTGCGTCAGAGCGAGAAATCCGTTGTAGAACGCGGCACCCAACACGATGAAAAAGATCATCGCCGTAGCCCGCGCTGTGGCCATGAAGCTTCCGATAAAGCTGCTCAGGTTCAGTCCGCCGTTGGCAAAGGCGATGATACCCGTGCCGAAAGCGCCGACGGCAGCGCCCTCTGTCGGCGTGAATATCCCGGCATAGATACCGCCCACCACGACCACAAAGACGGTCAGGACCGGCCAGACAGCCCGCAACGCCACGAGCCTTTCGCGGTAGGGCATACGCGCACGCGGCGCGCCGGCCTCATCCGGATGCAGCCGCGCATAGACGGCAATGGTGACCATATAGCCGATCGCGGCCAGAATGCCGGGGATGAAGGCTGACAGGAACAGCTTGGCGATGTTCTGCTCGGTCAGGATCGCGTAGATCACCAGAATGACGGATGGCGGGATCAGGATGCCCAGCGTTCCGCCTGCGGCCAGCGTCGCGGTAGAGAACCCGCCGGAATAGCCGTAGCGCTTGAGTTCGGGCAAGGCGACCTGGCTCATCGTGGCCGCCGTGGCCAGCGACGAGCCGCAGATCGCACCGAAACCGGCACAAGCGCCGACAGCGGACATGGCCACGCCGCCCTTGCGATGGCCAAGCCAGCTTTCAGCCGCCTTGAACAGCGATTGCGACATGCCGCCCAGAGTGGCGAAATGGCCCATCAGCAGGAACATCGGGATGATCGACAGCGAATAGCTGGAGAAAGTTGAATAGGTTTCGGATTTCAGCCGCGCGAACCCCATGTTGAAGCTGCCGGTCACGAAATACAGCCCGAACAGACCGACCAGAAACATGGCCAGACCGATGGGCACGCGCAAAAAGATTAGCGTCAGAAGAACGGGAAAGGACGCCATCCCAAGTTCAAGATTGGTCAATGCTCTGCCCCTCCGACGGACAAGATGGTGCGGTTGCCAAAAAACTCGGCTGTTCTGATTGCAGCGACATACACACCGACAATCGCCGACACGCCTGCCGCAGAGAGGCTGGCCGCATAAGACCACCAGACCGGAAAGCGCAGCAGGAATGTTGTCTCGCGGTATTGCATCTTGGACAACATCCCCTCGTAAAGCTGCACCGCGATCAGGATCAGCACGGCTGCAAAGACGATATCGACGATCATCTGGATAAAGCGGTTGGCCTGCACCGACAGGCCCGAGGTGAAGATATCCACCGTCGCATGTCCTGCCGTGATCTGGCAGAACGGGATGAAGGCGAAGATGGCAAAGGCAACGCCTGCTTCGACCAGTTCGAAATCGCCAAGGATCGGCCCCACGCCTGTATTGAGCAAGGTGCGCGCGAAATCACCCAACACGGCGACGGCAAAGCCGGAATGCAGCAGGGTGTTCAACGCCCGCCCCAGAACCGAGACGCAGATCATCAGGATCAGCGCGGTCAGGACAAGCCCGCCGAGCACTGCCATGAATCGTGCCAGAGAGGTCATGAACCTGTGCATCTGGTGGCTTTCCTTTCGAAAGGGGCATTGCCCGTAACAAACCCCGCAACGTCTCCGCTGCGGGGCTCACGATCAAACTGCGATCAGTTGCTGTGCTTTTCGATCAGCGCCTTGGCCTCGTCGACCACCGCCTGACCGTCATATCCGGCCTTGTTCAGGTCTTCGATCCATGTGGCCTCGACACCGGCTGCGGCTTCTTTCCACTCGGCCACCTGTTCAGGGGACAGCGTAATGATGTTGTTGCCCTGCTCCATCGCCAGCTTCATCGACGGCTCATCGGCCCCCGCCATGGTCTTGCCCGCAAAGGCCGAGAATTCCATACCGGAGTTCTCGTCGATCACGGCCTTCAGATCATCGGGCAGGCTCTCGTATTTGTCCTTGTTCATCGCGAAGATGAACGCGGTTGTATAGAGCGCCTCGTCGCCAAATCCGGTATGGTTGTTCACCAGTTCGGCTACGCGCAGCGATGCTGTCACCTCCCACGGGATCACAGCGGCGTCTATCACGCCCCGCGACAGAGATTCCGGAATCGACGGCACGGGCATCCCGATCGGTGTAGCTCCCAAGGCGGCGAACATCGACGTGGTCGTACGTGTGGGCGCCCGCAGCTTGACACCGTTAAGGTCGGAGACCGAGGTGATCGGGTTCTTGGAATGGATCAGGCCCGGACCATGCACCCAGACGGCCAGCGTCTTGAAGTCTTTGTAATCCGTGTCGAACATATTGGCTTCGGCGAATTCCCAATAGGCGCGGCTTGTCGCCTCGGCATTGGTCATCATGAAGGGCAGTTCAAACACTTCGGCCTGCGGGAAGCGACCGGGCGTGTAGCCTGCCACGGTCCACACTATATCCGCCACGCCGTCGATCACCTGATTGATCAGTTCCGGCGGTGTGCCGCCAAGCTGCATCGAGGGATAACGCTCGATCTTGATGCGCCCGTCGCTGTCGGCCTCGATCTTGTCGGCCCAGACATCCAGCACCAGTGAGGGAACATTCGCCTGCGCGGGCAGGAACTGGTGCATCTTCAATGTCACCTCCTGCGCATGCGCGGCAAGGCTCATGGCTGCCAGTGCAGCCGCGGTGGCCGCTGTTTGCAGCGCCTTTTTCATAATCGTCATTGGTTGATCCTCCCATAGGATAAAATTAACCCCTCCCGGTTATGCCGGGTTCGGGGCCGTCTGAACCTGAGCTTTGCCACCATCCTCATGGTTCGGCATCAGGCTGTTTGGCCGGATGCGCCGCGGCAAATGCCGGCAGCGCCTCGCAACGTGCGGTGATCTCTTTGATACGGGCCAGATGGCCGATATCCACACCAAAACGCTGCGCCGAAAAAACTTGCGGGACAAGGCAAATATCGGCCAGCCCCGGCGTATCACCATAGCAAAAGGCGGTGGCCTGCGCCCGCTTTGCCAGCAACGCCTCGCAAGCCTCCAACCCGTCTGTGAGCCAGCGGGTCAGCCATTGTGTGGTAGCCGCGCTGTCAGCCTCGAAATTGTCGGCTAGATATTTCAGCACGCGCAGGTTCTGCAGCGGATGGATCTCGCAGGCAATCACCTGCGCGAAAGCGCGCACACGGGCGCGCAGCAGGGGATCAGCGGGCAACAGTGCAGGTTCGGGATGCGTCTCGTCCAGCCATTCAAGAATCGCCAGCGATTGCGTCAGCGTTTCGCCCTCGTCCGTAACAAGGGCGGGCAACATCCGCTGCGGATTGATCGCGGCGAAATCCGCCGCGTGCTGGGCGCCTTGCTTGAGATGGACGGAAGAGAAGTCGACATCCAACCCTTTAAGATTGAACGCGATGCGGCACCGATACGAGGAAGAGCTGCGGAAATAACCGTAGAATTTCATCGCTGAAACCCGGCGCAGGCGTCAAGTTTTATCAGTGTCATGCGCCCTCCTCCCAAAGGTTACCGCATTTAACGTGTATGCTTATAGTTATGAACTACACGCATTATCTATCGTATTTCGGACAATCGTCCAACCTTATCTTTCCGCAAGGTCATGGAGGGAATGCACCCCATCAAAACCGACCGTGTGGTTGACTTTGCTGTGAGGCAGCCATTCTGTCAAGTCTCATCTCGCCGACCGTCCTGTGCACACAACTGCGCGGCAATGGCAAAACAAAAGGGCCGGCTTTCGCCAGCCCCTTCAGGATTCTCACAGGCTCGAAGCTCAGTTCAGCGCCGCATCGCTGATTACATGGGTCCATGCGCCTTCCGGCTCCATCGTGATGACAGGCTCTTCCCCCGCCGCCAGCAAGGTCGCAACCGTGCGCTCGTAATCCTCGACATCCAAAGCGCCGTTTGAGCCTGCCGTCAACT
Organism: Rhodobacterales bacterium; assembly: GCA_047921295.1. Classification (GTDB taxonomy): domain Bacteria; phylum Pseudomonadota; class Alphaproteobacteria; order Rhodobacterales; family Rhodobacteraceae; genus Seohaeicola. Next base: position 69,192 of record JBLRWK010000008.1, on the reverse strand, counting down.
TGGCCACTTCGCCCATCATACGCTTCTGATGCTCTTCGGATTGCGCGCCGGTCTGGTCATTGTCGAGCACGATCATCGCCGCCTCGTCCGGATTCTCCTCGGCATATTTCCAGCCTTTCATGGAGGCGCGCACGAAGCGGGCCATCTTGTCCACGAAAGCCGGATCATCAAGGTTTTCTTCCAGCACATACAGGCCGTCTTCCAGCGTGGCGACGCCCTGATCCTCGTACTTGAACGTCACCAGTTCCTCCGGTGTCACGCCCGCGTCGATGACCTGCCAGTATTCGTTATACGTCATGGTCGAGATGCAATCCGCCTGACGCTGGATCAGCGGATCGACGTTGAAGCCCTGTTTCAGAACCTCGACACCATTCTCGCTTTTGCCATCGGTGGAAATCCCCATCTGGCTCATCCAGCTCATGAAGGGGAATTCATTGCCGAAGAACCAGACACCCAGCGTGCGGTTCTTCAGGTCGTCCGGCGTCTCGATTCCGGCATCCTTCCAGCAGGTCAGCATCATACCGGACGATTTGAACGGCTGCGCGATGTTTACCATCGGCAGGCCCTTTTCGCGTGCGGCCAGTGCGGCGGGCATCCACTCCACCGTCACATCGGCACCGCCACCGGCCAGCACCTGCGTGGGCGCGATATCAGGCCCGCCCGGCAGGATGGTGACGTTCAGGTCTTCTTCCTCATAGAACCCTTTGTCGAGGGCCACGTAATAGCCCGCAAACTGCGCTTGCGTGACCCATTTCAACTGCAATGTCACATCATCCGCCGCCCAGACAGGCGCTGCGACCAGCCCCATGGCAAGGGTGGCGCCACTCATCAGTTTCTTCATGCTTCATACTCCTTGTTGATTGTTTTTTATGCCCGGCCTCTGCGGCTTCTTGTTGTCGTTTTTATTTCCGTTGGGACGGATGCCAGAAGGTCATCGCCCGTTCGATCCAGACCACGATGCCATAGAACGCTGTCCCCGCAAGGGCGGCAACAAAGATTTCGGCCCAGACCAGATCAATCGACAGGCTTCCCACACCCGTCGATATGCGAAAGCCCATTCCACGCGTGGGGGAGCCGAAATATTCAGCAACAATCGCACCGATCAGCGCCAGCGTCGTGGCGATTTTCAGACCATTGAAGACAAACGGCATCGCGGCAGGCAGGCGCAGCTTCAGCAAGGTTTGCCCATAGCCCGCCGCATAAGTCCGCATCAGATCGCGCTGCATCGTGTCAGCCTCGCGCAGGCCCTGCACCGTGTTCACGAGGATGGGAAAGAACACCATCACCACAACCACCGCCGCCTTGGACTGCCAGTCGAACCCGAACCAGCTGACCAGAATGGGCGCGATCCCGATGATCGGCAAGGCCGCCACGAAATTGCCGATGGGCAGCAAGCCACGTGTGAGAAAGGCCGAGCGGTCGATGAGGATGGCCGCGACAAAGGCCGCAGATGCGCCTATGGCGTAGCCGGTCAGCGCCCCTTTCACGACCGTCTGGTGGAAATCCCCCCACAGCAATCCGGTCGAGCGGGCAAAGGTCTGCGCCACGGTGGAGGGCGCGGGCAGGATCACCGGGGAGACGTTGAAGCCGCGCACCAGCCCCTCCCAGATGACCAGCAGCGTCACACCGAACAGCACCGGCACGAAAACCCGTACCGCGCGCGTGTCGCGCCATCCCGAATTGGCAAGCAGACTGTTCAGCCCCCAAGCGCCGATCCAGAAAACAAGGGCGAATGTCAGCCAGTTCATGCCTGCATCCCCATACGCCGCAGGGTGATGCGCTGCGTCATGTCCAGCAGCGTCACCAGCGCCCCCGCAAGGATCGCCGCCGCCATCAGCGCCGCCCAGATCGCAAGCGGCGTACCGAACTGGTCCCCGATCAGGATACGCGCGCCCAACCCGCTGACCGCCCCTGTCGGCAACTCGCCCACGATGGTCCCCACCAGCGCCGCCGCAATCCCCACCTTGAGCGAGGTAAACAGATACGGCACCGAAGACGGCAGACGCAGCTTGAGAAACGCCTGAAAGCCCGAGGCATTGTATGTCTGCAGCAGATCAAGCTGCGCGTGCGCCGGAGACCGCAACCCTTTGACCATCCCCACCAGCACCGGAAAATAGCACAGGTAAGCCGAGATGATCGCCTTGGGCACCGTCCGGTCGGTGATACCCAGTTGCGACGACACCACGATAATCATCGGCGCCAGCGCCACGATCGGCACGGTCTGGCTGATGATCGCCCAAGGCATCAGGCTCATGTCCACAACGCGGGAATAGACGATAGCGACCGCTCCCAGAATGCCCAAAGTGGTGCCCAGCGCAAAACCCCACAGCGTCGATTGCAGCGTGATCCATGCGTGATAAATCAGCGAGCGGTTCGAGAAACCGCGTCCGTTCAGCACCATCTCGCCCGTCGTCTTCCACAACTCCGTTCCCACCTGCACCGGCGTCGGCAGGCGCGGGCGGCTCATCCCATAGGTCTCGACAATATGCGCCGAGTTGCGCGCCATCAGCAGCCAGACCGAGACCTGCTGCCGTTCGCGCGCCGTCTCGGGCACGATCTGCGCCCCCGCCCGCTGCGCCTGATCCAGCGTGACGCGAATATTCATCGGGGCCACGGCGGCATACCAGAGGCCAACAATCACAGCCAGAACGGTCAGCACCGGAAGCGCGTTTTTCATCCCCGCCTCCCCTGCGCTTCACTGTTCCAAAAATACTCGAAACCCGCCGCCTGCTGCAGGCGTGACAAGATGAGTATTTTAAGAACGATGAAAGGAAATAGTGCTCTACTCCGCGCACGGTACAGGCTGGAGAGCCGATGACCGTGAACGGTGAAGGAGCCCGCACCTTCGCACTGAACGCGGGTCGGGCGCGGAAGGGGGCGGGCAACATCCCTCTTCCCGCCCGGATTGCGCGCCGCAGGCATCAGGGCAACCGTCGCGTCACGCATCATAGGCATGCCCCGCGCGCAATCCCTCACGCACACGGTGCGCGATTTCCAGAAACTCCGGCGTGTCACGTATCTCCAGCGGGCGCATCCGCGGCAAGGGGCTCTCGATCACATCGGTGATCCGGCCGGGGCGTGGCGACATCACCACTATCTTGGTCGAGAGATAGACAGCTTCGGGGATCGAGTGGGTCACGAAACAGATCGTCTTGTTGGTGCGGTCCCAGAGTTTGAGCAACTGCTCGTTCAGGTGGTCGCGCACGATCTCGTCCAATGCGCCGAACGGCTCGTCCATCAGCAACAAATCCGCGTCGAATGCCAGTGCCCGCGCAATACTTGCGCGCTGCTGCATCCCGCCTGACAATTGCCAAGGGTATTTCTTCTCGAATCCGGCAAGCTCCACGAGTTCGAGCACGCGCGCTACCCGCGCATCCTGATCAGCGCGGCTGTAGCCCATGATCTCCAGCGGCAGGCGGATATTCCCACCGATGGTGCGCCACGGATAAAGCCCCGCCGCCTGAAACACATAGCCATAGGACCGCGCCTTGCGCGCCGCCTCGGGCGAGATGCCGTTGACCGTGATCTGCCCTGCAGTCGGCTGTTCCAGATCGGCCATCACCCGCAGGAATGTGGTCTTGCCGCAACCCGAAGGGCCGATGAAACTGACGAAATCGCCCTTGTTGATATCCAGCGAGATATCCTTCAGCGCATGGACCGGACCGTCGCCGGTCTGGAAGGTCAGATCAAGGCCCTTGGCACTGATCACGGGGGATGTGGTCACGTCTGTCTTCTCCTGCTCGCCGCAGTATTGGCTGGCGCAGGGTGTCCGGATCAAGGACGAACACCCTTAAATCTGCATAAATTCTAACCGAAATCAGATTCCTGCCGGAATATTCATCGGATCGCGTTTGATCATCTTGGGCGCGGTCAGCTCTTTCCACTTGCTCAGCGCCACATTGGCGGAAGGAAAGGCCGGGCGCGGCACAAATTTGCCGCGTCCCGGTTGCGGCTGGCTGTTCTGGCCCCATGCCCAGATCACCTCGCCCCGGCTCAGCGTATAGCGGCTTTGGGCGCGCACCTCGAAACCCTCGAAGACATTGTAATCCAGCACCGAATGATGGTTCGAGGCAGAGATCGTCTTGCTGATCTTCGGGTCCCAGACCACGATATCAGCATCCGCGCCCTCAACGATCGCGCCTTTCTTGGGGTAGATGTTCAGGATCTTGGCGACATTCGTGCTGGTCGCCGCGACAAACTCGTTCGGCGTAAGGCGGCCCGTCTCGACCCCTTCGGTCCAGAGCACCGCCAAGCGCTCCTCCAACCCGTTTGATCCGTTGGGAATGATGCGGAAGTCATCGCGGCCCGCCCGTTTCTGCGCGGTGCTGAAGGCCGCATGATCCGTCGCCACCACCTGCAACGATCCTGCCTGAAGCCCCGCCCACAGACTGTCCTGATGCGCCTTGTTGCGGAAGGGCGGGCTCATCACACGCCGTGCGGCATGGTCCCAGTCCTTGTTGAAATACTCGCTCTCGTCCAGCGTCAGGAACTGGATCAGCGGCTCGCCGTAGACCCGCATCCCCTTTTGCCGGGCGCGCCGGATCGCCTCGTGCGCCTGTTCGCAGGACACGTGCACGATATACAAAGGCACACCTGCCGCATCGGCGATGGTGATCGCGCGGTTCGCGGCCTCGCCCTCGAACTCGGGGGGGCGGGAATAGGCGTGGCCCTCCGGCCCCGTGATCCCCTGATCAAAGTATTTCTGCTGCATCTCGGCCACCAGATCGCCATTCTCGGCATGGACCATCGGCAGCGCGCCCAGCTCTGCGCAGCGCTTGAAGGATGCGAACATCTCGTCATCCTCGATCATCAGCGCGCCTTTATAGGCCATGAAATGCTTGAAGCTGTTCACCCCCATATCAACGGCATCTTTCATCTCGGTAAAGACGCTCTCGTTCCAGCCGGTGATCGCCATGTGATAGCCAACATCCGTGCAGATCTGCGGCGCGCTTTTGCGGTGCCATTCGTTGATCGCGTTCTTGATGCTGCCGTCCGCCCCCGGCAGACAGAAATCCACGATCATCGTGGTCCCGCCCGTGGCCGCCGCCCATGTGCCAGATTCGAACGTCTCCGCTGCGGTCGTGCCCATGAAGGGCATTTCCAGATGCGTATGCGGATCGATCCCGCCGGGGATGACATAGGCACCTTCCGCGTCGATATATTCATCGCCTTTGAGATCCTCGCCGATCTGCTTGATCACCTCGCCCTCAATCAGCACATCGGCCTTCCATGTGCGGTCCGCTGTGCAGACCATGCCGCCCTTGATCACTTTGCTCATCACAATTCTCCCTGTCGCCTGATGCGAGGCTCTGCGGCCCCTGCTTCTTCTTGCTTCAAATATCCGAAAACGAAGGTGCCCTCACTCGGCAACGCCGGCGGTTTCCACAACCGCATGCAGCAACACATCACAACCCGCCCGCGCCCAGTCCTTGGTGATCTCTTCGGCCTCGTTGTGGCTCAGCCCGTCAACACAGGGCGTCATGATCATCGCCGTCGGGGCCACGCGGTTGATCCAGCAGGCATCATGCCCCGCGCCCGAGATCACATCCATATGGCTGTAGCCCAAACGCTCCGCCGCATTGCGGATCGCGGTCACGCAACCCTCGTCAAAGGCGGGTGGATCGAAAGCCCCTGCGACCTCGGCCTCGAATGTGCAACCAAGCGCCTCGCAAATGCCGGGCGCTTTCTCGTGCAATTCCGCCACCATCGCCTCCAGCGTCTCCAGCACATGACTACGGAAATCGACGGTGAATACCGCCTTTTCGGGGATCACATTGCGGCTGTTGGGATAGATGTCGATATGCCCGATCGCGCCCACGGCGGCGGGTTGATGCTTCATCGCAATCTCATGCACCAGTTCGGTGATCTGGGCCAGACCACGCCCTGCATTGCGCCGCATCCGCATCGGGGTTGAGCCGGTATGCTGGCCTTTGCCCGTCACTGTGCATTGCACCCAGCGCAGACCTTGGCCGTGGGTGACGACACCCACGTCCTTACCTTCCGCCTCCAGAATGGGCCCCTGTTCGATATGTAGCTCGTAATAGGCACGCATCTTGCGCGCGCCCACAGGCTCGTCACCTTGCCAGCCGATCCGCTCCAGTTCGTCACCGAACCGCTTGCCCTTGGCATCGACGCGGTCCTTGGCCCAGTCTTCCTCCAGCACCCCTGCAAACACGCCGGAGGATAGCATGGCGGGCGCAAAACGCGTGCCTTCCTCGTTTGTCCAGTTCACCACCACGATAGGATGGCGCGTACGGATGTCCAGATCGTTCAACGTGCGCAGGATCTCCAGCCCACCCAAAACGCCGAGCACGCCGTCATATTTGCCCCCGGTCGGCTGGGTATCAAGGTGCGAGCCCACGTAGACCGGCAGCGCGTCGGGGTCGGTGCCCGCGCGCTGCGCGAACATATTGCCCATCGTATCAAGGCCCATCGTGCAGCCTGCATCCTCGCACCAGCGCTGGAACAGGGCGCGGCCTTCCGCATCCTCGTCGGTCAGGGTCTGGCGGTTGTTGCCGCCTGCGATGCCGGGGCCGATCTTGGCCATCTCCATCAGGCTGTCCCACAGGCGGTCCGGGTCGATCCTGAGGTTTTCTCCGGGTGCAGGCATAGTGTCATCTCCAGTTTGTCACGTCTCAAGGTGGCGCGGAACAAGCCGGTGCCGGCTCATCGTCGCGCAGGAACCAGCCTTCGGGTCACCCTGTTTTTTACCATTTGGTAAATTGACGATTGCAACCAGCGGCACCTGTGTCAAGATTTGTCTTGAACGAGCAAGCCGGACACGCGAGGGCGTCCATGCCAGCGCTGAAAATCACAGCAGTGAGAAAAGCGATGAAGGATGAGGCGAAAAAAACTGATGCGGTCAAGCCACAGGGCGGCGTCAAGCGCAGCCGCATCCAGACCCGCAACCGCAAGCTGATCCTCGATGCAGCACTCGAGGTGTTCTCCGCGCACGGCTTTCGCGGCAGCACGCTGGACCAGATCGCCACAGAGGCGGGACTGTCGAAACCCAACATCATCTACTATTTCGACGGGAAAGAGGAAATCCACGTCACGCTGCTGAACCAATTGATGGAGACTTGGCTGGACCCGCTGGAACAGCTGAAACCAGAGGGTGAACCGCTGGACGAGATCCTCGCCTACGTCCGCCGCAAGCTGGACATGACGCAGGCCTATCCCCGCGAGAGCCGTCTGTTCGCCAATGAAATCCTGCAAGGCGCGCCACGGATGGGGCCGCATCTCGCGGCGCGGCTGAAACCCTTGGTGGACGAGAAAGCGGCACTGATCGCGGACTGGGCCAAGGCTGGCCGGATCGCACCCGTCGACCCGCGCCACCTGATCTTCTCGATCTGGGCCACGACGCAGCATTACGCGGATTTCGAGGCGCAGGTGAATGTGCTGATGCCGGAGGGAGAGGTGTTTCCGGGGGCGGGGGACTATCTTGAGACGATGTTCCGGCGGATGTTGGCGGTTTGATTGAGTGCGAAGGGAAGCGCCCGACCGCGGGTGGGCGGGCGCTGCCCGGGCGGTTAAAGCCGCTGCTTCCGGGCTTGATGCCAATTAGCCCCCCCAAAGAAAACGCGGCCACCGGGAGGATGGCGGCCGCGTCAGTTTCGCCAATGAGAGAGGCGTTTATTCCGCCGCCACAGCCCCCGGATTGTTCGGATGCGTGGTCCAGTTGGCGTAATCCGCCTCGACCACCTTACCTGTGCGCGGATCGACGGTGCCCGGCGTCATCGCCTCCATCGTGATGCAATCCTGCACGGGGCAAACGTTGACGCAGAGGTTGCAGGCCACGCATTCATCATCCTTGACGGTGAAGACGCGCTCCGGCGACATGGCGATGGCCTGATGGCTGGTATCTTCGCAGGCGGCAAAGCAGCGACCACAGCTGATGCAGAGGTCCTGGTTGATCTTGGCCTTGGCCACGTAGTTGAGGTTGAGGTGCTGCCAGTCCGAGCAGTTGGGCACGGCGCGGCGCACGATGTCGGAGGTATGCTCGATCCCTTTCTCGTCCATCCACTGGCTCAGGCCAGAGATCATCTCCTGCACGATCTTGAAGCCATAGGTCATGGCTGCGGTGCAGACCTGCACGTTGCCCGCGCCCAGCACCATGAACTCGGCCGCGTCGCGCCATGTGGTGACACCGCCGATGCCGCTGATCGGCAGGTTGGCGAGTTCCGGTGATCGGGCGATCTCGGCCACCATGTTGAGCGCGATGGGTTTGACCGCGGGGCCGCAATAGCCACCATGCGCGCCCTTGCCGTCGATCACCGGCTCGGGCGCGAAGAGATCAAGGTCTACCGAGGTAATCGAGTTGATCGTGTTGATCAGGCTCACCGCATCGGCCCCGCCGGCATGGGCGGCGGCGGCGGGTTTGCGGATATCGGTGATATTGGGCGTGAGTTTGACGATCACCGGCATGCGGGTGTTCTGTTTGCACCAGCGGGTGACCATTTCGATATATTCGGGCACCTGCCCCACGGCGCTGCCCATGCCGCGTTCGGACATGCCATGCGGGCAGCCGAAGTTCAGCTCAATGCCGTCGGCGCCGGTTTCCTCGACTAAGGGGAGGATGGCTTTCCACGCCGCTTCCTCGCAAGGCACCATCAGCGAGACGACCATCGCGCGGTCGGGATAGTCGCGTTTGACGGCTTTGATCTCTTGCAGGTTCACTTCCAAGGGGCGGTCGGTAATCAACTCGATGTTGTTCAGACCCAGCAGGCGGCGGTCTGCGCCCCAGATCGCACCGTAGCGGGGGCCGTTGACGTTGACGACTGGCGGGCCTGCCTCGCCCAGTGTTTTCCACACGACACCGCCCCAGCCTGCTTCGAACGCGCGGCGGACGTTGTATTCCTTGTCAGTGGGCGGGGCCGAGGCCAGCCAGAACGGGTTGGGCGAACGGATGCCCGCGAAATCGGTGGTGAGATTGGCCATGATGCTGGTCTCCCTTCAGGCGCTTAGCCCATCAATGTGGTGTGAATATCCATCGCGGCATCGCGGCCCTCGGCCACTGCCGTCACGGTCAGATCATCGCCGCCCATGGCGCAATCGCCGCCCGCCCAGATGCCCGCAACCGAGGTGCGGCCCGCGCCGGTCACGGCGATCTTGCCGCGCTCGATGGCGGGCAACCCCTCCCCAGTCAATGTCTGGCCGATGGCGCGGAACACTTGATCGGCGGCAAGACGGAACTTTTGGCCGGTCGGGGTCAGATCATCGTCGGTGTATTCGAACTCGATCTCGCGCACCGATCCGTTGCCATGTACGGCCACGGGGCTTGCGTTTGTGATGATCCGCACCCCTTTGGAGGCGGCCAGATCCTGCTCGAAGCGGCTCGCGTTCATGCGGTCGCGGCCACGGCGGTAGACGAGAGAGACATTGAGCGCGCCCAACAGCTTGGCCTGCACGGCAGCATCCACTGCTGTCATGCCGCCACCGATGACCACGACATCGCGGCCCACGGGAAGCATGGACAGGTCCGCCGCCTGCCGCAGGTCGGCGATGAAATCCACCGCATCCGTCACGCCCGCCTTATCGTCGCCCGCAACGCCCAGCGCGTTGACGCCGCCCAGACCCATGCCGAGGAAGACCGCGTCATGATCCGACTGCAATTCGGCCAGCGTCACGTCACGGCCCAAAGCCGCGCCTGTCTTGATCGAGATGCCGCCGATCTTGAGGAGCCATTCCACTTCGGCTTGTGCGAAACCCTCCACCGATTTGTAGGCGGCGATCCCGTATTCGTTCAGCCCTCCCGGTTTGGGGCGCGCGTCGAATACCGTCACATCATGGCCCAGCATGGCGAGACGATGCGCGCAAGACAGACCCGCAGGCCCCGCGCCGACAACAGCGATGCGCTTGCCCGTGGGTGCCGCACGGGTGAACGGATGTACGCCCTGCGCCATCAAAGTGTCCGTCGCATAGCGTTGCAACTGCCCGATCAGAACCGGCTTGCCCTCGGCTTTTTCGCGCACGCAGGCTTGCTCGCACAGGGTTTCCGTGGGGCAGACGCGGGCGCACATGCCGCCCATGATGTTCTGCTCGAAAATCGTGCGCGCTGCCGCTTCGGGCGTGCCCGTGGCGATCTGGCGAATGAACAGCGGGATGTCGATATCGGTGGGACAGGCCGTGATACAGGGTGCATCGTGGCAGAAATAGCAGCGATCCGCAGCCACCAGCGCCTCGTGATCATCCAGCGGCGGGTGAAGGTCGGAAAAGTGATCGGCATAGGCGGCAGGATCAAGCCGCGCTGCCACGATCCCTTCCGACAGGGCTTTTGTCGTCATGTGAACCTCTCCTGTTTTTCTTTTATTGAGGGGAGTATTCCACGAATCTTTTTTTTATCAAACGGTAAAATTTAGGTAGAATGTGAACGAGGCTCTGCCCTGCGCCGCACGCGGCAGATGAGCCGCCCCACACGGGATTGGCGACACATGCACCACGCGTTTTGGGTGGTGCGACTGTCAACGTCGCACTCCCCCCTGTGCATGACAGATCACAAAGTTCAGGCACATTGCCGTTCGAAAATGAAATGTGACAGCCGCATGAAGTTTTTCAAATCGGCCGCTGCGGGACTTCATTTGGATTGACCACAGGTTTCATGCCTGTGCAGACTTGACGGGCAACAGGACGCATCCAGCGATCCTGAGCGGATTTTTTGCAGCACATGGGACCATCCAGATGCCTGATCTTTCCAGAAAGTTGACCATCACAACCTTGGCGCTGTCGCTTGGCCTTGGCCTATCCACAGCCTCTGCCTCTGCCGACCAGATCGTCATCGGGTTGCAGCAGGAGCCTACGTCGCTAGATCCGACAGCGGATGCGACCGCCTCGATCAACGGCATGTTGACGATGAACGTCTACGAGGCGCTGACCATCGTTGCCGAGAACGGCGAGGTGCAACCGAACCTCGCCACAAGCTGGGAGGTGTCGGAGGACGGGCTGACCTATACGTTCACGCTGGCCGAGGGTGTGACGTTTCATGACGGATCGTCGTTTGATGCGGATGATGTGTTGTTCTCGTTCAACCGCGCCATGGCGGAAGACAGTGTGAACCCTTCCAAGGCGAAGTTCGCGGCGATAGATGCCGTCACCGCGATTGACCCGCTGACCGTGGAAATCACCTTGTCGAGACAAGATGCATTCTTCCTGTTCAACATGGGGCAAGGTGACAGCATTATCGTGTCCGAGGGCTCTGCAGAGACCAACGCAACAGCGCCCGTCGGCACCGGCCCTTTCAAATTCGAACGCTGGACGCGCGGCGACCGCCTGATACTGGTCAAGAACCCCGATCACCGCGAGGCGGACAGCGTGGCGCTGGAGCGGGTGGAGTTCCGCTTCATCTCCGACCCCGCTGCGGCCACCGCCGCCATGATGGCCGAGGAACTGGACGCCTTTCCCGGTTTTCCCGCGCCGGAGCTGTTGCCGCAATTCGAGGCCGATCCGCGCTTTCGCGTGAATATCGGCTCGACCGAGGGCGAAGTGATCCTTGCGATGAACAACGCCAAAGCGCCATTCGACAATATCGAGGTGCGCCGCGCCGTGGCCACCGCGATCAACCGTGACGAGATCATCGACGGCGCGATGTATGGGCAAGCCGTGCCCATCGGCAGTTTCTACCCGCCGCATGGCACGGCCTATGTCGATCTGACGGATGCCTATCCGCATGACAGCGACAAAGCGCGCGAGATGTTCGCGGAAGCGGGCGTTGAAGGGACGACAATGACGCTGCGCGTGCCGCCCTTCCCCTATGCCACCCGCTCTGCCGAGATCATTCAGGCGCAACTTTCGGATGCAGGCATCGACGCGCGCGTGGAGAATGTTGAATGGGGTTTCTGGATCGACGAGGTCTATTCCAAGAAGAATTTCGACATGACCATCATCGCGCATACCTCCCCCAACGACATGGGCAATTTCGCGCGCGGGCCGGATTACTTCTATGGCTACGATGATCCCACTTTCAATGACCTGTGGGACCGTATCCGGACAGAAGCCGATCCGGAGGCACGCGACGAACTGCTCCGCGAAGGCCAGCGGTATCTGAGCGATCAGTCGGTGCACGGCTTCTTGTTCCAGCTACCGTTGCTGGGTGTGTTCCGCACCGGGGTGGAGGGGTACTGGTCGTCCTCGCCCGTGATCTACATGCCGCTCAAGGGCGTGAGCAACAGCGGCTGACAGCGATGGTCGCGGGGGTCCGCCTCCGCGACCGGCTGACCTCTCATGGGATATTTCATCTTCCGCCGCACTGTCGGGTTCATCCTGACCCTTCTCGCCGTTTCGGTCGTGGTCTTTGCCGTGATGAACGTGCTGCCCGGCGATCCAGCCCTGACGATTCTGGGCATGGACGCGACCGAGGATGCTTTGGCCGCATTGCGCGAGCAACTCGGGCTGAACGAACCGCTGTTGACCCGCTATGTGCATTGGGTCTGGTACGCCCTTCAGGGTGATTTTGGCATCAGCCATTCCTTCCGCGTGCCGGTCGCCGATCTGATCGTCGAGCGGCTTCCGATGACGGTGTCGCTGGCGGTGGCGGGCATGGTGGTCACGCTGATCCTTGCGCTGGGTCTGGGCATCGGCGCGGCAGCGCAGCATCGCAAGATCGGGGACTGGGGCGTGATGTTCCTGTCGCAGCTTGGCATCGCGGTGCCCGCTTTCTGGCTGTCGATGCTGCTAGTGCTGCTGTTTGCCGTCAACCTGCGCTGGTTGCCGCCCGGCGGCTTTGCGGGGTGGTCCGATCCGGTCGCGGCGATCCGTTCGCTGATCCTGCCGACAATCGCGCTGGCGGTGGTGCAATCGGCGGTGCTGGCGCGCGTCACACGCTCTGCGGCGCTCGAGGTGATGCGGCAGGATTTTGTCCGCACCGCCCGCGCCTCCGGCCTCTCGCGGCGGCGTGTGCTCTGGCGGCATGTGCTTCCCAATGCGATGGTGCCTATTGTCACCATCGTCGGCATGCAGTTCGCCTCGCTTGTCACCGGCACCATCGTCATTGAAAACGTGTTCTATCTGCCGGGGCTGGGCCGCCTGATCTTCCAGTCGATCTCGAACCGCGACCTGCCGACGGTGCAGGCGCTGGTGATGCTGTTCGCGGCAATCGTGGTGACCGCGAATTTCGTGGTCGATCTGCTCTATGTCGTGATCGACCCCCGCCTGAAGGCCCGCGCATGACCCGCCGTTTGCCGACCAACTTCATCATCGGTGGCGTGCTGGTGGCGCTTGTCGTGGGCACCGCCGCGCTGTCGCTGGTCTGGACGCCGCATAATCCGACGCAGATGGCCATTTCCAACAAATTCGCCGCCCCCTCGTCCACGCATTGGCTGGGCACCGATCAGCTTGGCCGCGATGTCGTCTCGCAACTGATGGCAGGGGCGCGCAATTCGATGAGCGTGGCGCTGATCGCGGTGTTGATGGGCGGCTCCATCGGGGTGGCGCTGGGGCTTATGGCCTCTTCCATCGGGGGCTGGGTCGAGGACGGGGTGATGCGGCTAGCCGATCTTGGCTTTGCCTTTCCAGCGCTGCTTTTCGCGATCATGCTAGCGGCTGTCTTCGGCCCCTCGCTCAGCAATGCGGTGCTGGCCATCGCCTTTATCAACATCCCCGTGTTTGCCCGTGTGACTCGGGGGGCGGCCAACCAGATCTGGACGCTGGATTACATCTCCGCGGCGCGGGCGGCGGGCATGAACCGCTTTGCGATCAGCCGCGACCACATCCTGCCCAATATCGGTGCCGTCATCATCGTGCAGGCCACGATCGAGTTTGCCGTGGCGATACTGGCCGAAGCGGCGTTGTCCTATCTCGGCCTTGGCGCGCAACCGCCCGCCGCAAGCTGGGGCAGGCTGCTGTCGGAGGCGCAGACGCTGATGTATCTCGCCCCGCAACTCGCCATCTATCCGGGCCTGTGCATCGTGGTGGCAGTTCTGGGCTTTGGCCTGCTGGGGGACGGTTTGCGCGACATGTCCGATCCGCGCCTGAGACGGGAGCGCTAGATGATCGAGCTTGATGATTTCTCGGTCAGTTTCGGCGCAGGAACCGCCCTGCGCGGCGCGACCCTGACGATCCGCAAGGGTGACAGGCTGGGCATCGTCGGCGAGAGCGGGTCGGGCAAGACGATGCTGGCACTGTGCCTGATGGGGATGGCGCCGGACTCCGCGCAACTGTCGGGCAGGCTGAGCATCGACGGGCGCGATATGGCGGGGGCCAGCGAGGCGCAGTGGCAGGCGCTGCGCGCCAGACAGATCGCGATGATCTTTCAGGAGCCGATGGCCGCGCTGAACCCGCTGCGGCGGGTCGGCGATACGGTGATGGAGCCGATGCGTGTGCATGAAGGGCTGAGCCGCGCGGCCGCGCACAAGCGCGCGCTGGCCTTGTTCGAGGAGGTTGGCATTCCAGAACCGGCGGACCGGATGCGCCAGTTTCCCCACGAGTTGAGCGGCGGGCAACGCCAGCGCGTGCTGGTCGCCTTGGCGCTGGCCTGTGATCCCGTGCTGCTGATCGCGGACGAGCCGACCACGGCGCTGGATGCGAATGTCGCGTTGCGCATCACCGAACTTCTGGTGCGGCTGGCGCGCGAACGCGGCATGGCGCTAGTGTTCATCACGCATGACCTTGCCGCCGTGGCCCGCACCACGCAGGACATCGTGGTGATGTATGGCGGCGATATGGTGGAGCGTGGGGCGACGGCGGATGTGCTGGCCGCCCCGATGCATCCCTATACGCGCGGTCTGCTGGCCGCCCGCCCCGACCCGACGGTTCCGGCGCGCAATGCCGATGGCACACGGCGGCGCCTGCCCTCCCTTCCGGGATCGGTGCCACCGCTCAACGCGTTGCCGCAGGGGTGCCGTTTCGCGGGGCGTTGCGCGGTGGAGTTGGCCCGTTGCGCGGCGCAAAAACCCGCCTCAACGGTGGTGGCCGACAATCGTCAGGCCGCCTGCCATTTGCTGGAGGGCCAAATGCCATGAGCGCGCCCTTGATCGAGGTCCGGGATGTAAGCCGCCGCTACCGCATGCCACGCGTGTCGCTGCTGCGCGCGCCTGCTGTGCTGACGGCGGTGGAGAGCACGAGCTTCAGCATCCGCGCGGGCGAGACGCTGGGCATCGTCGGCGAATCCGGGTCTGGCAAATCCACACTGGCCCGCATGGTCATGGCGTTCGAGAAACCCGATGCCGGAGAGGTGCTGTTTCAAGGGCAGGACCTGCATGCCCTGTCGGCAGGGGAGTTGCGCAAATTGCGGCAGAAATTCCAGATGGTGTTTCAGGACCCGTTCGGATCGCTGGACCCGCGCCGCAAGGTCGGCTGGTCCATCGCCGAGCCCCTGCGCGCCACCGGGGTGGATGCCGATACCGCCAGACGCACCGCCGAGGCGCTGGAACAGGTCGGGCTGCATCCCCGCGATGCCGAGAAATATCCGCACGAGTTCTCCGGCGGGCAGCGCCAGCGCATCGCAATCGCGCGCGCCATCGTCACGCGGCCAGCACTTCTGGTCGCGGACGAGGCGGTCTCGGCGCTGGATGTCTCGGTGCAGGCGCAGATCCTCAATCTGCTGATGGATCTTCAGGATGAACTGGGCCTTGGCATCCTGTTCATCAGCCACGATCTTGCCGTTGTCGCCGCGATCTGTGACCACATCCTTGTCATGCAGCACGGCAAGCCGCTTGAATCAGGCCCCGCCGCGCAGGTCTTGCACCGCCCCGCGCATCTTTATACCCAGACATTGCTGAAAGCCGCAGGAGTATCCCCTTGATCCGCTTCATCCACCTGACCGATCTGCATCTGTCGCATCCCGATGCCGGAGATCCGGGCGACAGGTCCGAGAATGCCCGGACGCTGACACAGGTCATTACGGCGATCAACGCGATGGAGACGCAGCCCGCGTTTGTTGTCGCAAGCGGCGATCTGACCAATCTGGGTGATCCGGCCAGCTATCGTCTGCTGCGCGACCATCTTGCCCCGCTCAAGGCGCCGCTGCTGATGGCGCTTGGCAACCATGACAAGCGGGCAGGATTCTACGCGGCATGGGGCCACGACGGAACGGAGGAGCCGTATTTCCACGAGAGCCTGCACAGCGGGCTGCATGTCATCACGCTCGATACCTCGCTTGCGGGGCATGTCGCGGGCACGATCTGTGCGCACCAATTCGCGCTGCTGGAGGCGGCATTGGAGCAGCATGAGGACAAGCCCAAGATCATCGTGATGCACCACCCGCCAAGGATCGACGCGGATGGCCTGCCGTGGGGCAGTATCGACATGGCCAGCACCGAGCGTCTGGCCGCGACTCTCAGGGGTCACAATATCGCGGCGATCCTGTCGGGGCATATCCATATCAACCGCGTCAGCCATTGGCATGGCATTCCCATCATCGTCTCGATCGGGCTGAACTCGAGCGTCGATCTGCTGGAAACCGTGGACTTGCGCCTTGTCGAGGGGCGCGGCTTCGGCATTTGCGACTGGCGCGCATCGGGTATGTCGGTCAGCTTTGTGCCGCTGACCCCTGCACCGCAGGAGTTGGGCATCATCGACCGCGCCCGTCTGCTGGCGTTCACATGATGCGACATACAAGGCATATGCCCGTCGAGGGCGCATTCAACCTGCGCGATCTGGGTGGCTATCAGACAGCCTCGGGCAGCATGACCCCTTGGCGGCATTTCCTGCGCTCGGATAGCTTGCACAGGATTACACCCACCGAAGTCTCCCGCCTGCATGACGAGGGACTGCGCGCCGTGATCGACCTGCGCACAACCCGCGAGGTGACGGAGGCCCCCAATCCCTTTGCTGTGTTTCCGGATGTTCATTTCGTCAATATGCCGCTGTTCGACGACCTGTCGCCGCAGGCGCTCTCGCATCAGGGGACGGATAAAGACCATCCGCTGTTCTCGCTCTATATGACGGCGGTGGATTCCCGTGGCCCCGCCATCAGCGCGATCCTGACGGAAATGGCGCAGATCGAGACCGGCGCGGTTCTGTTCAACTGCACTGCAGGCAAGGACCGCACAGGCATCATCGCAGCACTGCTTCTGGGCATCGCCGAGGTGCCGCGCGACCAGATCGTGGCCGATTACACGATGACAGCAGAACTGATCCCCGAACTTGTGGCCGAGTTTCTGGACCTGTCGCGCGCCCGCGGCGGCGACACCAAACGTTACGCCCGTCTGCTGGAAAGTCCGGCCGAGACGATCACCGCCACGCTTGAGCACATCGACATGCGCTATGGCACGGTGCCGGATTATCTGCGTTCCATAGGGCTATCCACCAAGGCGCTGGACAAGCTGCGCTTGCGCCTGATCGGATAGTGCGCGCCGCCAGAGGCTGTCAACGGACGGCCTGACGCCCACGAAAACCGCAGGCATGGATGCTTTATTTGGGGTCTGCGCGGGAACGGCGGGGCCGCTGATCTGTTACATCAGTATGACCGCTTCCAATCAGACCCCTCCCTCCGGACCACCCCCCGAAGTTTTCATCCGTCCGGCGGACCGCTCCGTAATGGTGGTGCTGCGGGCTGGTTTTTGGCTGATCATGGCCTTTGCCGTGATTGCCCTGCCATTCGTGCTCATGCTGGCCGATAATGACAGGCCGCCGCCCACAAGCATCCTGTGGGATTTCTCGATGGGCGTGGGCTTTGCCGCGCTGACACTGGCAGCCGTCCAGTTTGCGCTGACAGGACGTGTGAGACTGCTGACTGCCCCATTCGGGGCAGACATCATCTATGACTTCCACCGTTTTTTCAGTTGGGGCGTCGTGGCGCTCATGCTGCTGCATTTCGGCGTGCTCTACATCTGGTACGAGCCTGCATTGGGCGAGTTGAACCCACTGACGGCGCGGTGGGAGCTGACACTGGGACGTGTGGCGCTGGTGTGTTTTGGCCTGTTGATCGTTACATCCGAACTCAGGAAGTGGCTCAAGATCGACTACCACTGGTGGCGCATCATGCATGTACTGCTGGCTGTTATCGGGTTTGCCGCGCTGATCGCGCATGTACTGGGCGTCGGGAAATATACCGGCACAGCCAACATGCGCGCGGTATGGCTAGGGGTAGCGGTCATTTGGGCCGGTTTCATCATCTGGACACGCTTGCTACGCCCCTTGGTGCTGGCCCGCAATCCGTGGCGGGTGATCCGCAACGAGAACGAACGCGCCGGTGTGCATACCCTGACCCTCAAACCTGAAGGGCGGCCATTGCAGGCGTGGAAAGCAGGGCAGTTTGCGTGGCTTGCGATCGGCAATTCGCCGTGGTCGATGAAGGAACACCCGTTCACCATCTCCACCGCCCCTGACAGAGGCCCCGAGATTTCTTTCTCGATCAAACCTCTGGGGGACGATTCCGAACGTCTCGCCAAGACGGAGCCCGGTACGCTCGCCTATGTTGACGGCCCCTACGGCACCTTCTCGGTTGATCGGGAGGAATCCGCCGAAGGGTTCGTCATGATCGCGGGCGGTGTCGGGATCACACCGATCATCGCAAACCTGCATGCGCTGCAATCACGCGACGATCCCCGGCCCGTTATCCTGCTTTATGCCAATCCGACCTTGGACAAGGCCTCGTTCCGCGAGGATCTGGACAGGATCGCGCAGGATATCAACCTGACGGTGGCGCATGTCCCTGAAGACGCACCCGAAGGCTGGCAAGGTGAAAGCGGGCGCATTGATGGCGCGTTACTGGCCCGCCAGCTTGATGATGCAACTCGCGACTGGCCACATATGCTGTGCGGGCCGGGGCCACTGATCGAGGCGGCCAGCAAGGCATTGCGCGAGATGGGTGTGCCGGCCCGCCGCATCACTTTTGAAGTTTTCGAGATGGTATAAGCAATGCGACAAACCTATGCGAGACTACTGGCGGCGGTGCTTACCGTTTTTGCGGTGGCGGCCTCCCTCGCCTTTGCTGTGATCGTCAACAGCTAGGCGGGAGCGTGTCCGTCAGCCCGCCGCCTTTCCCTTCTTGGCGATGGCCGCAACGACAGATGGCTTGGCACGGGCAACGGCAGGGATTGTGGCCCGCTGCGGCGCGCGCATGCGGTCCCGCAGCATGGCAAGGCCAAGCTGCAACAGGATCCCGCCGATGATGACGAGGGAATCGAACGCGAATGACGGTGCGTTTCCACCCAGCGTCCAAACCTCGCGCAGGGCACGGGCGACGAAGGACAGGATCGTTCCCAACGCAAAGACAGGAAGCGCCTGCCGCCCCAGCACGGCGAGCGGCCAGAAACCATGCCAGCCGGCCCTTTCACGGAACCAAGGCCACGCGCTGACCAGATAGGCCAACGCCAGTATGTGCAACAGGCGCGGCACTTCGAGATGGCCCTTGTCGAAATGCGTCAGCAGCCGTGGCGCGCCTTGTCGCGACAGCCAGATCAGGCCTTCGGTCCCGAACGCGCGGACCGCTGGGATCATCACCCACAGCATCGCCAGCACCACATATCCCGCCGCCAGACCAACGGCCACCGGATGCACCGGCACCAACCGCGCCCCATCCTTGAGCCGCAACCCGACCAGCAGGCCGATCACGAACAGCATTTGCCATGCCAGCGGATTGAGAAACCAGCCGTTCAGCCCGGGATATGTGATGAAGTTGATCCGCGTGGTTCCCGCAAAAATCCACAGCGCGACCGACACCCCCAGCAAGATCATGGGACGCCGCAGCCCCAGCCAGATCGCGGCAGGTGCGACCATCAGCAAAACCACATAAAGAGGCAGGATGTTCACATAGCCGAACTGGTGCAGCATCGTCGGAATCCCGATGAAGACCCCGACAGGATCGCGAAAGATCGCATCGAAATTGTCCATCATAATCATGCGGGCGCTGCCGCCCCAACGGACCATTGCCGCCACCACGCCAAGCACTGCGACAGAGATCATGATATGCACAATATAGAGCGTCCACGCCCGCCCCCATATCCGCAGTATCCCCTGCATCATCGGGGGTTGGCTAAAATGGCGGCCATAGGCCAAAGCCGCCGAGACGCCTGCGAGTAGCACGAATGCCTCCGCCGCATCGGAAAAGCCGAAATTGCGGCTTGTCAGGTTCTCGTAGAGCGTTCCGGGCACATGGTTGATGAAGATCATGATCAGGACAAGCCCGCGGACCACGTCGATACGGTGATCGCGCGCAGCCTTGTCGGGCAGCGCGCTAGGGATTGATGTCGCGACAATCGTCATGGGGTCAAGTCCCTACGCCCATCATCATGGTGCAGCCTTCGCCTGCCCATGGGCGGTTGCAGATGCCCCAAGCCTTGCTTGCGTTCACACTCATGCAGACATCCATTTCAATCAGCGTCCCGTCTTGGTCGACGTGGGGAGAAAACCACCCGTACTGTTCATCGGACCCCGTAATGGTGTAAGCGCGAAGATGCCAGCAGCGGGCCTTTCTCAGTCCGGCAAAGGCGGTGATCCGCCGCCCGCGCAGCTTTTAACGAACCAAAGGCCCTGTGGTTCCCCTGACAGCCTCGCACGCAAGCGACGGCCGGTTCAGACTGGCTGGAACAACCGGGAAACCATTCGAATTTTCCCGGATCAGGGCCGCGCCGCTGTGCGGAAGCCCGGTTAAATACGCGCAATTTGCGGAACGTTCTGTTATCCTTTGCGTTGAGTTCGGATCGGCGAATTGGGTTCGGCACACAGACTTTATTGGAGAGAGCATATGGTTCAGAAAGCACGAAGCGAGTCACGTTACAGATTTATAGGTGTCACCGTCGCCACCATAGCCTTGCTGGGCTGGCTTCTCGCATTGTATTTCTGGTCTGCATCCTCCGAAGCGCGGGATGAGCTTGATCGTCATATCGCACTGCAAGGCACCGCTACCCAGCTTGAAACACGCGTTGCAGCGCTCCAGTCAGAGGCCGCGGAGGCCGAGGCGGGGCGCGACACGAGCGTTGGCGAGATGGAAGACCTGACCCGTCAAATTGAAGGCGCGCAGGGCGAGCTAGGCGGGCTTGAGGAAGAGGCACAGGCTTTCCGTGACGAACGCGAAACGCTCGAGACCGAGCTTGTGCAGGGCCGTGATGAACTTGCCGAGATTGAAGAGCGGCTTGTTCAGGCACAAAACGAGGTTGCCGACGCAACGCAGCAACTCTCGGATGTCGGTGAACGGCTGGAAGAGGCGCGTCGTCAGGATGCGGATCTGCAATCCGGTGTTGCCGAGCTTTCGGCGCAGGTTGCCGAACTGTCCGAGGACGCTGCAGAGGCGGAGGCGCGGGTGCAGGAAGCACGGGATGCGGAAGCCTCCCTTGAGCAGGAGCTTGCTGCGGCGGAGCAGCAACGCGACGAGATCGAAAGCACCCGCAACGCGCTGGAGCAATCGGTCGAGGTTTTGTCACAGCGCCGACAGGAACTTTCTGAAGATCTTCTGGCGACCGAGGCGCAGATGCAATCCATGCAGCAAATGACCCGCGAGCTGGCGCAGATGGTGGCGGAACGTGGCGAGCAGCTTGTCGCGCTTGAATCGCGGATTTCCGACAGCCAGCAAATTGCGGGCGCGGATGCGCGGGCCGAGGCTTATGGCATCGTACCGGGCATGCGTTACATGCGCGGCCCAGTGTCCATAATCTTCACCTCGGAGGGCACTTTCCGGATGCAGAACACAAACAATTCCGAAAGCGTGACAGGTGCCTACGAACTGGCCGAGGAAACCATCACCCTGAGCGATGCGGAGGGCGACCTGAGAGAGGCCGCTTTCCCGATGACCTGCAACATCACCGCCGAGGATGACGGCTTCTCTTTGAGTGACAGCGACGGCTCGTGCGTCCTGCTGGACGGCGTTACTTTTGAGCGGGACGAACAGTAAAAAGAAGGAACCGCTCCGGAAACTCCGGTCATGGTAATTGAGTGGGCGCATCGTCTGGAATCCCTTCCGGCGCGTCTGGCGACGCCGTATCGATGGCGCGCCCACTCAGAAAATTGCCGAATGTCGCAAGTGCAGGGACGTGATCGCAAACAACCTTGATGAACACCAGTATGGGCACCGCCATCAGCGCCCCCGGTATCCCCCAGAGCCATGCCCAGAAAATAACTGTGAGAAACACCGCCACGGTGTTCAGTTGCAGCCTTACCCCCAGCAACAATGGCGTGAGAACCTGTCCTTCCAGCGCCGTCAGCGACTGGTAGGCGATGGGCACCAGCATGGCATAGTACAGGTTGTCGAAATGCACGATCGCAAAGGCTCCGACACCCAGCGTCCCGATCACCCCTCCCAAAAACGGCAGATAGTTCAGGCAGAACGCGGCAATGCCCCAGACGAACGGATAGGGCATGTCGAGCACATACATCGCGGCTGCAACCGCAAGGCCCAGCGTGGCGTTGATGCAGGTGATCGCCACGATGTAATGCGACATGCGCCGCTCGATCTCGTAGATGACCGTCAGGGCGCGCTTCTTGTCACCGAAGCGCGAGAATGATTCCACGACCTTGATGTAGAACAGGTTCCCCGCTGACAGCAAAAACAGCGCCAGGATCAGCCCCGCCACCAGCGAGGTCGCAAAGCTTGCCAAATTGCTGACGGCGGCGGTCAACAGGCCGGGCTGTTGTAGCACAACAGTCTGTGTCGCGTCCTCACCGCCCTTCGCCAGATCCTCGACCTGCTTGGAGGCATCCTGAAACGCGGAGACCGAGTCTGTGAGCCCGCGCAACTTGTCGCGCAGTTCAAACGAAATGCGGGGAATTTCATCGAACCAGCTCGCCACGGAGCCGCCCAGCAACAGAATTCCCATGCCGATCACCGCAGCGAACCCGAAGATGAGCACGGCCGCCGACAGCGGCGCAGGCACCCCCCGGCGCGACAGCCACCGCACCCAAGGACCCAGCGTCAGCGCCAGCATGAAGCCAAGCACAGCAGGCAATACAACGTCCTTGGCAAAATATAGCGCCGACAATGTCATGAGGATCACGATCATTGTTAGCAGCCGGTTCGTCGTCGTGGTCTTGTCCATATTGTCCATGTGCTTGCGCTCCAGAAGAGGGATTAACCCGGGCCAAACTGGCCGACCACTTACGACAGAAAACTGTGCGTTCAACGCTCAGGGTACGGGTCAAGGGCACAGGCGGTAACGAACTGGACCCTCCAATGCGGGATCAACCGAGGTGGAGGCGCACCCCGCGCTGCGGGACGCTCTCGCGTTCATCGAAGATCAGATCATGCAAGGACGGCGCAAGGATACCAGCCTCCGCTTCATGCAACTTGTGAAGGATATCCGGCAGCGGACCGCGAGAGGAGGACACGTCAAAGCGCTGCACCGTAGAGGGGTCAGGTTCTACGCTATGCGGCATCTTTGCGCCCAGCGACAATTTCAGATCCCACGCCAGATCGGCCAGGCTGGTCAGGTGGAGATCACGCAGAAGGCTTAACCTGTCATCCTCGGTCACAACGATATAGCCTTTGTCGAGCAGACGCTCCACAAGCTCGTCCCGCAAGTCCAGCGGCGCTGTATCCTGCAGGTCCTTCAAGGTAGCCGTTTCGCCCTTACGCGCCTGACGCGCCAGAACCGACAGCACCGCCACCGCCGCGATCAACCGCTGTGACAGGGTGAGTTTCCGATCGAACGCGGCATCATGTGTCTTCCACCAGTCCGGTAGCGACGCGGCGAACACAGCCCCGAGAATCACAACGATCCACGACAGATAGAGCCAGAACAGGAAGATCGGAAGAATCGCCACGGCACCATAGATCGTCTCATAGGTCGATCCGCGGGAAAGGAAGCTGTCAAAGCCCCAGCGCAGGATTTGCACCCCTACACCCGCGATAAGCCCACCGACCGCCGCATCACGCAAACGGACCTGACGGGCGGGCACGATCTTGAACAAAAGCGTGAATGTCAGAAATTGCGTCCCTAAGGCGTAGAGCATCCCCAATGTTGGCAGAGACCGTTCCGTTTGCTCCACCCCCACACCTTCGCGCGCCCATTGGGACAAGGTGGCAAAGGTGCCGCTGGTCAGCACAAAGCTTGCCCCCAGCAGCAACGGCCCGAGCGTCAGCACTGTCCAGTAGATCAGCACCCGCACCCGCATGGAGCGGGGTTTTTCGACGCGCCAAATCTGGTTCAGCGTCGCCTCGATCGTCCATAGCAGCATCACAGCCGTGACCGCCAACGCCACGATGCCCAGCGCCGTCAGGTTGGTTGCATTGCCCGAGAACTCGGTCAGGTAGTTGCCCACCTCGGCACCGACTTCGGGCACGAATATCTCGAAAAACAGCGTCTCCATCCGTTCCCGCGCCGGATCGAAGGTGGCAAAGCCTGACAGCACCGCAAAGGCGATGACCATAAGCGGCACCATAGCGAGCAGGGTCGAGAAGGTCAGCGCACCCGCCGAAAGCGTCATATTGTCGTTGATGAAGCGTCGTGCCGCATAGAGAATGAAACTAGAAAGGTTCACGAGGAACATCGGAACCGGACCGGGCAGACGGCGCATATACTGCTGGAAACTGTTTATCATTAGATCTCTATACCAGAAAATCCGCACAGGACACGCCTGCTCACATGTGCCAAGGCAGGAAAACAGCTTCGGCTTTCGCGCGCTTTAACCCGATACAACGCACGACTGCGGCAGGACGTTCCCTTGCGGCATGGCCATCATCGCCAAATTATTCCGGCATGGTGCGGCGGACGTGTTTACTCCACCGGCAGCGGCACTGTGATTCCGGCCTCGCCCAGCAGGCGGTAGACTTCGGCAAAAGACTGGTCGGCAGGCATATGTTCATGCTTGCGCTGCGTCAGAAATGTCTCGACCGGTCCGGCAAAACGGATAGCTGCGTCAATATCCGGATCGGACCCCGGCTTGTAGGCTCCCATGCGGATCAACTCTTCCATGTCGGTATATTTCGCGATGACACGCTTTGCGGCGGCAAGCACCGCATATTCCGCAGGTGCATGGCAATCCGGCAGCATGCGCGACACGCTTTTGAGCAGGTTGATCGCGGGAAAGCGACCACGCTCCGCGATCTGGCGATCTAGCACGACATGGCCGTCGAGAATACCACGGACCGAGTCGGCAATCGGGTCGTTCATATCGTCGCCGTCTACCAGGACAGTATAGATACCTGTGATATCGCCCCCCTGCCCGGTGCCCGGCCCCGCACGCTCCATCAGTTGCGGAAGTTCGGCAAAGACCGTCGGCGGATAACCCTTTGCAGTCGGCGGCTCGCCTGCCGCAAGGCCGATCTCGCGCTGTGCCATGGCGAACCGCGTCACGCTGTCGATCAAAAGCAGGACCTGAAGACCGGCATCGCGGAAATGCTCGGCCACGGCTGTCGCGGTCCATGCTGCCTGACGGCGCATCAACGGCGGCTCGCTGCCTGTCGAGACGACCAGAACGCACCGCGCCATCCCCTCAGGGCCAAGATCGCCCCCGATAAAATCCTGCACCTCGCGGCCACGCTCGCCCACCAGACCAACGACGATCACATCAGCCTCGGTGCCGCGCGCCAGCATCGCCATCAAAGACGATTTCCCGACCCCCGATCCGGCAAAGACGCCCATGCGCTGGCCACGGCACAGGGGCGTAAAAATATCGAGCGTCTTGATCCCCGTATCAATGCGCGCGCCCACGCGACGGCGGTCGAATGCAGGGGGCGGCGGTGCCTTGACCGGCCGCGCGGCAATCCCCTCGTGCAGCGGGCCGCGCCCGTCAATCGGTTTGCCCAGCGCATCGACCACGCGTCCGATCCATCCCATATCGGGGCGCACGGTATCGCCTTGCGGGCTGCTTTCGATCACATCGCCGACCACAACGCCATCCCATGTGCCGAACGGCAGCACGGAAATGCCACCCGCATCTGCGGCCACCACCTCTCCCAGCACAGGACCGCGCGCACCAAGCACGGTGCAGCGCGCACCGATGCCAAGCGCGCGCTGCACCCCGTCGGCGGTAAGCGTCAGGCCCAGCACACCGCTCACCTTGCCCGCAATCCGCGACCCTTCGACCCGCCGCGCCGCGCCAGCAAGATCAGAAAATGCTGTTTTCATGTATAAATCCTGTAGCCAGCAAAAACTATTCATGTTATCGCATGAATACATTGCAGAGGGAACCGAAATGAAGCTGAATTCCATGTCTTTCTTTCAGCTCGCGTCGCAGCGCATGTCATGGCTCGGCGCTAACCAACAGGTTGTTGCCGAAAACATCGCCAACGCCGACACCCCCGGCTTCAAGGCCAAAAGCGTCAGCCCCTTTGCCGAGCTTGTCGACGGGACCCGCTCCGGCGGCGTCAAGACCACCCATGCCGCGCATATTCAGGGCGGCGGGCGTGTGGGCAATGTGCGCGTGACCACCGACAGCGCGCCATGGGAGACCAGCATTGATGGAAACTCTGTCGTGCTGGAACAGCAGACGCTGCAAGCCAGCGAGATCGGCGAGAACTATCAACTGGCGTCCCAGCTCTATGGAAAAGGTTACCAGTTGCTGACGCTTGCCGTCGTCGGCCAGCGTTAAGGGAGAATATCATGGACCCTTTGAGATCCATCAGCAGCGTCGCGTCCAGCGGGATGCGCGCACAGGGCGAGCGGCTGAAGGTCGTGGCCGAGAATGTGGCCAATGCCAGTTCGACCGGCACGACACCGGGGGCCGATCCCTACCAGCGCAAGACACTCGCTTTTGAGGAACTGGTTGACCGCGACAGCGGTGCCTCGATGGTGCGGATCACCGCTCTGGGGCGCGATCAGGCACCGTTCGGCAAGAATTTCGATCCCGCCCATCCCGCTGCGGATGCCGAAGGTTTCGTCAAGACGCCGAACGTGAATCCGCTGCTCGAGATGAGCAACATGCGCGAGGCGTCGCGCAGCTACGAGGCGAATATGAACATGTTCGAGGCAGGTCGCCGGATGCGCGGCCAGATCCTCGATTTGCTGCGATAGGGGCCGGTGATGGTCGAAATCAATTCTATGTCGGTAGCAACCGGCGGCGTGCGTAGCGCCTACCGCTCTGCCCAGGATCTGAGCACTGCCGCGCTGCCTGCCAAAGACGCCCCTCAAGGGGCCAGCTTTGCCGACATGGTCCGCAATGCCGCGCAGGACGCTGTCACGACGATCCGCGAAGGCGACGTGGCGGCGCAGCGCGGGCTGAACGGCGAGATCGGCACGCAACAGGTGGTGGAGGCGACGCTCGCGCTTGAGTCGACGGTGAAGACCGTTGTCGCGATGCGCGATAAATTCGTCGAGGCCTATCAGGAGGTTCTGCGGATGCCCATCTGACCGGCGCCGCAGCCATAAGGGCGGGACCGGGCTTTGACTAGCGCAGGCAGCGGCACCCGAACGATGACAGGGGCCACACGCACGAACAAACAGAAAAGGACCGGACCGATTGGATGCCACCGATACCTACGTCATTCTGTCCGAGATGATCATTGTCGTCCTTCTTGGATCAGGGCCTATTCTGGCGCTCGCGCTGATGGTTGGCTTGGGAATCGCGTTCTTTCAGGCCCTGACCCAGATTCAGGAAATGACGCTGACCTTCGTGCCCAAAATCGTTGCGATCTTTCTGGGGCTCTTGGCGTCGAGTCCTTTCATCTACAGCCAGTTGCGCGGCCTGTCGGATCGTGTGTTCGACCTGATCGCAAGCGGGGCCGTGTGATGCGGCGCGCGGTATCGTTCGCGGTTGCACTGACGATCACCCTTGGTGCCCCTGCCGCGCTGGCGGATTGGGGTGCCTTCTACGCTGGCTCCGCACCTGCCGGACCGCGCATGCAGGCGGCGGCGCTGTCGGACAGAACCGGCATGCATCCGCAAAACAAACGCCGCGACAGTTTTCGCCTGACCGCGCCTGTCTCCAATGGAGAGCCGCTGCGCCCCTCTAGCGGCGGCACGTCGGACAGCGATCCGGCTAGCCAATGTGTCAGCGAAATCCTGCGCGCGCAGGACCGTTACGGCATCCCCGACAACATCCTTCTGGGGATTGGTCTGCAGGAGGCGGGCGTCTCGCGCGGCGGGCGTCTGACGGTCTGGCCATGGGCTGTGAATGCCGCGGGCGTGGGGCGGATTTTCGACAACCGGAGCGCGGCGATGGCATGGGTGCGCGAACGCGAAGCGATGGGCGTGCAGTCCATCGACGTTGGCTGCATGCAGATCAACCTGCGCTGGCACCCGCATGCGTTTACCCATCTCGAACAGGGGTTCGACCCCGTGATCAACATCGATTACGCGGCGCGCTTTCTGCGCGACCTCTATGCCGAGACCGGTGACTGGATGCGGGCCGCAGGGGCCTATCATTCCCGCACACCCGCACATGCGGAGGTCTATCTTGCCTCGCTGCGGCGCAATGTGGCTGTGGCCAATGACCGGATCGATGCGTTTCGCGGCATGGCAGGGGCAGGCCGGATGGCAACCAGCCAGCCAAGCGATCATGACAGAACCGCCGTGCCCGAGCATCTGCTGACCGCACTGCCTGATCCCGACTTTGTCCCCGCCGCTTGGGATCACGGCCATTGGTCCACGCGGGACGGCGGGGCGGGCGGCAGCTACGGCATCTACAGTCAGGACCGGCTGGAGCCTGTCCTGCCGCAGTTCCTGCAAGACTTCTGACGGAGAGCAGAATGGCAAACCCATCCTCACGGCAGGAACGCAACGACCGCATGGTTGCCTTCGGCTTCGCAAACCGCGACATCGCTTTTGCTATAGGTGTAACGCTGGTTCTGGGGATGCTTTTCGTCCCGCTGCCCCCCGTGATCCTCGATTTCGGGCTGGCCGTTTCGCTGTCATTGTCGGTCCTGATCCTGATGGTCGCGCTGTGGATTCCCAGACCGCTCGATTTCAACAGCTTTCCGACCCTTCTTCTGGTCGTCACGATGTTGCGACTTGCGCTCAACGTGGCCTCGACACGGCTGATCCTGAGCGAGGGACATACCGGGCCGGGGGCTGCGGGCGGTGTGATCGAGGGTTTCTCGCGGTTCATCGTCTCGGGAAATTTCGTGATCGGCATCGTGGTTTTCGCCATTCTCGTGGTGATCAACTTTGTCGTCATCACCAAAGGCTCCACCCGGATTGCCGAAGTCTCGGCGCGGTTCTACCTCGATGCGATGCCGGGCAAACAGATGGCGGTCGATGCCGATCTGGGCGCCGGACTGATCGACGAGGCAGAGGCCCGCCGTCGTCGCAAGGAGCTTGAGGACGAGAGCGGCTTTTTCGGTGCGATGGACGGTGCCTCCAAATTCGTGCGGGGCGACGCTGTTGCAGGGATCATCATCACCCTGATCAATGTGATCGGCGGAATCCTGATCGGCGTGATCCAGCACGGCATGGGCGTAGGGGCTGCGGCCAATGCCTATACCGTGCTGACCATCGGTGACGGGCTGGTGACGCAGATTCCGGCGCTGATCGTCTCGCTGGCCGCGGGTCTGATCGTGACCAAGGGCGGCACGGTCGGCGCTGCGAACGAAGCGGTGCTGCAACAGCTTGGCCGCTTCCCCAAGGCGCTTTACATGGCGGCGGGGTTGTTGCTGGCCATCGGATTTCTGCCCGGTTTCCCCATCGGGGTGTTTGTGGCCATCGCGATCATGTTGGCGGGGCTTGGCTTTTTCATGCAACGACAGGCCGCTGCGGCCGTGCGCGCTGAAACCCGCTCGACCGCAGATGCCGAAAGTGCGGCGGTCGAGACAGCGCGCGACGACATTACCGAGACCTTACGGCTGGATGATCTGCGGCTTGAACTGGGATCGGCGCTGGTCCCGCTGATCAGCAGCCCCGAGGCCGCTTTGCCCGGCAAAATCAAGAGCCTGCGCCAGATGTTCGCGCGCGACTTCGGCTTTGTGCTTCCGGCTGTGCGGATCAAGGACGAGCCGTCTTTGCCTGCCAATACCTATGCGATCATGGTGCAAGGCGTGCAGGCCGCACGCGGCGAGGTGCGCCCGCGCGAGATGATGGTGCTCAACCCCAGCGATGCGCCGCTGGACCTGCCCGGCGCGCGCACCAAAGACCCCACCTTCGGGCTGGAAGCGGTCTGGGTGGATGCCGAACGCGCCGCAGAGGCCGAGACCTTGGGCTGCACCGTGGTGGACCCTGAAAGCGTGGTGATCACCCATCTGACCGAAGTCATCAAACAGCATATGCCCGAACTTTTGACCTATGGCGCGACGCAGAACCTGATCGACGGGCTGGCGCGCGAATACCAGAAACTGGTGGGCGATATCTCGACCAGCGCGCCCGCTATCCTTGTCCAGCATGTCCTGCAGGCCCTGCTGACCGAGCGTGTCTCGATCCGCAATCTGCCGCTGATCATCGAAGCCATTGCCGAGGCAAGCCGGAACACCGCGAATGTTGTTACGATCACCGAACATGTCAGGCGGCGGCTGTCGAACCAGATCTGTCAGTCGATGGCCGATCCGACCGGCTTCGTTTCGGTCATCACAATGTCGGCGGCATGGGAATCCGAGTTCAATGCGGCGGTGCGGATCATCGGTGACGAGCGCAATTTCCTGATGTCGCCGCAAAGGGTGCAGGAATTCGTGCTTGAGGCGCGCAAGGAGATCCAGTCTTTCGCGCAGCGCGACGAATGGCCCGCACTGATGGTCAGCCCCGAGGTTCGCAGTTTTGTCCGCTCGATGCTGGAGCGGGTCAGCCCGATGACGCAGGTGATCTCTCACAACGAGGTGCATCGCAAGGCGTCGCTGCGCACCGTCGCGACGATCGGCGGCTGAACGGTGGACCTGGCCCTGTTCCTGACCTCTCAGGTTCTGGCGGTTGGCCTTGTGTTCGCCCGTCTGGGCAGCGCGCTGGCCTTCATGCCGGGTTTCGGGGAACGGGTGATCCCGTTGCGCTTTCGCCTGCTTGTGGCGCTTGTGCTGTCAGCGGCACTGGCCCCCGCTACGCCCGTGGGGGCGCTGGTGATCGACGCGCCACTGATGCTGCTGCCCGTGCTTGCGATAGAGATCACCTTGGGTATCTGGATCGGCATGACAGCCCGCATCGTCATGTCGGCACTGCAATTCGCGGGCTACCAGATCGGCCTGATATCGGGCCTTGCTAACGCGTTTGCGCCCGAAACCGGCGCGTTCCAAGGCTCTACCATGATTGCGGATGCGCTGATGATGGCGGGGGTCGCGCTTATCTTCGCAACCGACCTGCATCATGTGATCATCGGTGCCCTTCTGATGAGCTATGACGTGTTCCCCTTCGGGCAGATGATGCCGGGTGATCTGGCGCAACAGATCGTCAAGGCCGTCGGGGCGAGTTTCTACATCGGCTTTGCCCTGACCGTGCCGTTCCACGTGATGGGCCTTGTGCTCAATCTTGGCATGGGTCTGGCGAACCGGATGATGCCCACGCTGCCGGTGTTTTTCGTCGCGACGCCGGTTCTGATCGGCGCTGGCCTGTTCGTTCTGATCATCGCCGCGCCCTCCATCCTTGACGGGTTCCTCCAGCGGTTCACCGTCTGGCTCGGCACCTTGACCTTCTAGGCCAGACAGATGAGCGACAAGGACGAAAGCAGCAAAACCGAGGAGCCGACAGAGGCGAAGCTGCGTAAGGCGCGGGAAAAAGGCGACGTGCCAGCCTCACGCGAGGCTGGCAATTTCATGAGTGTCTTTTCGTTGCTGGTGATCACCGTTTATCTGTTGCCGCAGGTTCTGCCGGAGCTTGCAGGCGTGCTGCGCGGGCTGATCCAGATGGCGGGCCAGATCGACATCGGAGAGGATACGCAGGGCCTTGCCGATCTGGCCGGCGCGACAGGACAGTTGACGCGTGGCATTGCGAAAGCACTTGCTCCGGTGGTTCTGGTGATGGTTCTGGCAGCGGTGTTCGGTGTCTTGATCCAAGGCGAAACTGTTGTCGCCGTGCAGCGCATAGAACCGAAACTGTCCAAGATATCGCCGTTTGAGGGGTTCAAACGGCTCTTTTCTGTCGATGCGTTTGTGGAGTTCCTCAAGAACGTGACCAAAGTGCTGGTTGTGGGCGGAATCACCTTCGTCATCACGCGCGAGGCGCTGACCTCGATCTGGCAGACGCCCGATGCCGTGCCGGAGGCGTTCCTGCCCTATGTCCGCACCGCCGTGATGAAGCTGCTGATTGGAACGACGATATTTCTCGCCTTTGTCGCGGTGGCCGATATCCTGTGGAAGCGGGCGCAATGGATGAAAAAGCAACGCATGTCGATGAAGGAATTGCGCGACGAGCACAAGGACAGCGAGGGCGACCCGCATATCAAGGCAAAGCGCAGCGAAATCCGGCGCAAGCGGGCGCGCCAGCGCATTGCCGTGGCCGTCCCCACCGCGACGCTGGTCCTGACCAACCCGACCCATTATGCCGTTGCCCTTAAATACGTGCCCGGCGTTGATCAGGCTCCGGTATGCGTCGCCAAAGGGACAGGTGTTATGGCCGCGCAGATCCGCCGCATCGCCCGCGAGAACGATGTCGCCATTGTCGAGAACCGCCCGCTGGCGCGCGCTCTGCATGCGTTGGTCGAGGTGGACAACCAAATTCCGGTGGAGCATTGGAACGCGGTGGCCGAGATCATCGGATATATCATGGACCTGCGCCGCAACATCCGCCGCAAACCGCCCGCCGGATCGCAGTTGCGGGATTTTGACTGAAGCGGATGCAGCGGCCATTTGCTGGGCACTAAAGGCGGCAAACGGCTGCGCGTCAGTCGAGGCGTATCCTATCCAGCCGCCGGTCACCCGGCAGCTTGGCGCGCTCCAGCAGGATCAGCGACAGCGCCCGCGCGCGCACCGGATTGAGCGTGGCAAGGATCGGGGCCGCGCTGCGTTCGGGCATCGTGCCTAGAACCGTGATCGTGACTTCAAGATCAAGGTCGTTCATGATCGCTGCTGCATCGCGGGGCTTCATATTGGAGTAAAGCGCCACGAGCCTGTCGACATCGGCCACATGCGCCGCATTCGCGCGCTCCAGCAGCGCCTCGACCTCTTGCTTGAGCTCGTCAAGGCGGGCGGTCTCGATCACCAGCGTCTCGTTGGCAAGGTCGATCTCGGACCGGCGCTGCGCAAGGGCGGCACGCTGGTCGTCAAGCAGTTTGCGCTCGGCATTGATCGCGGCAAGCATCTCCTCGGGGGTGCCGGTGGCCACGCATGTCTCGCCAGCCGCGTCATCCTCGCCCGCGTCCGATGCAGCCGAAGCCGCTCCCACGAAAAAGGAGGGTGGGTAATCGTTTGCACCTGACGAGAGCGGCTCCAGATAGCTGGCCGCCGACAGGGCCAGCTTGGAGACCCCGGCAACCGCCAGCGTGCCGATCACATAGCGCAGCGGGCGTTGCGGCTTCATGCCTCACGGCTCCGTATCGTGTCGAAAAAGCCCCGCACCAGATCCGCCTTGCCTGTCACGCGCGCCATTCCCGGCGGCAGTTGCGCGGGCGTGGCGCGCGCGGGCATGCGGACCGACCGGAACACAAGATCCGGGGTGCTGCCTGCCGGAGAATGTGCAGACTGGTTTGGCATCTGTGCCGCCGTGCGAGTCAGCGGCGGCTCGTCTTCCCGCTTTGACGCAGTTCGCGCAGCACCCTCGGCGCGCAGGGATTTGACGGAATCCTCGGTTCGATCCACCGCCGAGGAGAACTGGTTAACGACCGGCTCAAGCGCCTTCAGCGCCGCCATCAATGTGCGCACCCTACGATCCACCAGAAAGGCATAGGTCAGCGTTCCCAGAAGCAGCAGCAGAATAATCATGTCAATCAGCAATGCCATTTGCACCCTCGTCCTTACCCTCGGTCTCTTCCAATACAGCCGTGACACGCAGCGCGACCGATCCGTTCTTGCGTCGGCCAATCGCCGCGCGGAACATCTCCTTGCCGCTGCAGGACACCGCCACCTCATGCGCACTGTCGATCCCCAGATCCAGAGTCTGGCCCGCCTGCCAGCCCAGAACGTCGGCCAGTGGCAAGCGATGCTCATGCAGCACCGCCGTCATCGTGACTGGCGTGTCATTCAACGATTCCAGCAGTTTGGCGCGCCAGCCCGGATCGCTGCCAAGCTGCCCCGCCGCGCTGACCTGTGCTAGCAACGGACGCACCACATCAAGTGTCCGGTGCGGGACGATCAGGCAAAGATCACCGCCGCGCCCGTCAAAAGCGATGCGGATCGTCACCCGAACACAGCCTGCCGCCAGTGGCGCGAGCAGAACATCGCGGGGGCCGCTCTCGATGGCCCCGGCTGTGAAAGACACCCTGTCGAGCGGTGCGAATGCGGCGGCGACCTCGCGCAGGGCAAGCCCGACAAGCTGTGCGCCCAGACGTTTTTCGATTGTCGTGAAGGCACGCGGCGCCCAAGCAGCTTCTGCGGTGATGCGACCGCCGCTCTCGTCCTTGTCAGACGCGCCCAGCATGATTTCCAGCGTGGCAAACAGCAAAGACGGATCAATGGTGACAGCAAGCGAGCCGTCCCACGGGCTGGCATGGGCCAACGTGATCAGCCCCGGATCGGGGGCCGCCGCCAGTGCATCCCCGCAGGCCATGTAATCGACGGCCCGCAGTTCCACATCGGCCTGCACATTCAGGGCAGACCGCAGCGCGGGGCCAAGAGCCTGCACGGCGCGGTCCATCACAACCTCGAAAAGGGGCAGCCGCTCGTAGCTGTGCAGCGCCACACGGATGATCTCTTCCTGCACGGCTGCGGTCATGCCGCCGCCTGTGGATGCTGCTGTCTGTGCATAGCTCATTGTATCACCAGCCCCGTGATCAGCACCTCATGCGGTGCTTTGCTTCCGGCAACCGCGCGCGCGCGCCGCAGCAATTCACCCTTGACGGTGACGAGGCCGTGCGTGCCGTCCAGATCACGGTCGGCCAGTTGCCGCAGATAGTCCTGAAAGGCATCGCGCAAGAAGATGTGCCGCGTCTCGACCAACCCTTCGGGGTCCTGTTTCCTGTCATAAACAAGGGCAAGGTCGAGTTTCAGGAAGCGGCTGGTCTGACGGCCCGATTCTGTTGTGGCGGAAATATTCACGATCATCTCGTCAAAGGCCATTGCGACAAGGTCGGCCCCCGGTGGAGGCAGCGGGCTCGCGTCCTCCTGTTGGGGCGCGGCCTGTTCTTCGTCCACCGTATCAGCTGACAGCAGGGCGCGCAGACCGGACGGCCCGATCGCAGCGACAAGCCCGCCGCCAACCGCGATAACGCACAGCAACACCAGCCCAAGGATCATGAGGAGTTTGCGGCGCGGCGCAGCCCCCTCCCCGCCATCCGGCTGGGGCGCTCCTGCGGGCGAAGGCTTTTTCTTGAACATGGCCATCCTGATACGGAATGAGAGCGTTGCTTACGCAGGCAATATGTGAAGATAATCATGAATTAGCAAGAACTAAAACAAACTATACTTGCTATTTATGTTTTACTCCGGTTTAAGCTTGTTGAAACCCATCTAGCACCGGATTCCGACATTGCAGCCGATCCTGAACAACCTCATCGCGCTTGGCCGGACACGGCTCATTGCTATGGCTGCAACCGGTGTGGGCCTCGTGCTTGCCCTTTTTCTGGGGCTGACAACTGTGATGGCACCGACCTATGTGCCGCTTTACAGCAATCTCTCCATCGCGGGGGCGGGCCGTGTGGTGGCTGCGCTTGAGCAGAACGGCTTTGCCGTGCAACTGGACGGCAGCGGCGCTGTTGTCTCGGTCCCGCAAGGCGATGTGGCCCGCGCCCGCATGGCGCTTGCCGAACAGGGCTTGCCGGACGAGGGCGCGCCCGGATGGGAGCTTTTCGACAATGCCAGCGGGCTGGGCATGAACAGTTTCATGCAACAGGTCAGCAGGCTGCGTGCGCTTGAGGGTGAACTGGCCCGCTCGATCCAGACGATCAACGGGATCGACGCCGCCCGCGTGCATCTTGTGCTGCCGGACCGCGAGGCTTTCTCCAGAACACGTCCCGAGCCCAGCGCATCTGTTATCGTGCGCGGCCGCTCCACGCAGGATATCGGGCGCAGGCAGGCGCTTGCGATCAGGGCGCTTGTCGCCTCCGCCGTGCCGGACCTGTCACCCTCCCGCGTGACCGTTCTGACGGCGAGCGGCGAGACGATTCTGTCCGAGGATGGTGCCGCAGATGTGTCATTCGGTGGCTCGGGAACGGCTATCGAGGACAGGATGGCGCGCAGCATCACCGAGATCCTCACTGCCCGCGTCGGTGCTGGGAATGCGCGTGTGCAGGTCAATGTGGATGTGAACACCGAACGTCAGGTGATCCGCAGCCAGACGTTTGATCCAGAACAACAGGTCGTGCGGTCCACGGAGAATCGAGAGGAAAACCGCGAGGATCGGGGCGCTGACGGCAATGATGTCGGTGTGGCCGGCAACCTTCCCGCCGAACTCGTCGATCCGGGAGCGGGCCAAGCGGGCACCAACACCTCCGCGCGGACCGATGAGATCGTGAATTACGAGATCGGCTCCACCCAGAGCGAGACGGTGCGCGAACCCGGTGATGTCAAACGCATCTCGGTCGCGGTGCTGGTCAACGGGATCTACAACGTCGCGGACAACGGAACCGTCAGCTACGAGGAACGCCCCGCAGAAGAGCTTGCCCGACTGGAACAGCTTGTGCGCTCGGCCGTCGGCTTCGATGCGGCGCGCGGCGATACTGTCTCGGTCGACAGCTTGCGTTTCATTGACTACTCGCTGGACGTCGGCGCGCCTTTGGGCATGTCGGTGATGCAGGTCATCGCGGCGAACCTGATGGGGATACTGCGCAGCCTGTTTGCGCTGGCGCTTGTCGCTCTGGTGCTGATTTTTGGTCTGTCCCCCATGCTACGGCGCATCTGGCCGGAAGGTGGCCTGATGCTGGGCGAGGCCGGGATGCTGGGTACGCCCGCGCTTGCGGGCGGAGCGGCAGGCACGCCGTCGCAGATCGGTTCCGCTGCAAAGACCGCCGCATTGGCCGGGCCGGGAGGCGCGCCCGCTTTGGCGCAGCCGGTCTCTGTGATGGACCCGAACGAGAGCGGTTATCAGGACGATCTTGTCTCGCTGGCGTCTGTATCGGGCGGGGTGCGGCGCGGGCGGATCAATGCGATCGGGCAACTGGTCGAGAACGAGCCCGCAGAGGCGCTGCGCGTGATGCAAAACTGGCTGGCGGAAGAGGCATGACACCATGAACCTTGTATTTTCCCGTGATTTCGATCTGGAACTGGCGCAGGAAGACCGGCAAGCCCGCCGCGACGCGCGCGCCTGCCATACGCCCGAAGAAATGGCGCAGGCAGTCGAGGCGGCGCGTGCCGCAGCCTTTGCCGACGGTAGGCTTGCGGGGCACGGCGACGGGTTGGCCGAGGCCGCAGCCGCCGACAGCGCGCGCCGCGCCGCCGCGCTGGACGCGCTGATGCCGCAGATCGCTGCGCTGGTGGAGGCGGCCGACACGCATCGCGCGGCGCTTGAGGCGCAGTTGCTGGATTTTGCCCTGTCCGTCTGCGAACAGGTGTTCCCCGAATTGCTGCGCCACCGCGCGCATGACCGCGTTCTTGCCCAAGTGCGCCGCGCGCTTTCCGTCGGGCTTGGCAGCGCGACGCTCGAGGTCACCCTGTCGCCCGCAGCACTGCACCTGCTTCGCCCCGATCTGGAGGCTGCAATCCAAGAGAGCGGCTTGCAGGGACGCGTCGATATGCGCGGCGATCCCGACCTGATCGACGGCGATGTGCGCGTCGTCTGGGAAAGCGGCTGCCTTGAATACAGTTTTGCATCCATTTCCGACCGTATCCTGCGTGTTCTGCGTGACGCACGATCTGCGGTCTCAACCCCCCTTCTGGAGCGCTGAGAATGTCCGAATCCGAAGACCATCCGGCAGATACTACACCCGCAGCCAAGGCCGCGCCTCTTTCCGAGGCGTTTCCCGAGCTTGAGGCGTCTACCCCGCTAGGCGATGAGCCCGATAGCGCGGCGCAACGCCCGCAACCACAGCCGGGACGCAATATCGAAGCGATGCTGAATGTCGATCTGAATGTGCAAGTGATCCTTGGACATGCGCGGATGCCGATTTCACAACTATTGAAACTGTCACGCGGCTCGGTGATCGAACTGGATCGGCGTATTGGCGAACCCGTCGATGTGGTTATCAACGACAGGCTGGTCGCACGCGGCGATCTGGTCAAGCTCGAGGGCGACCGGATCGGTGTAACGCTGACCGAGATCGTCAAAGACTACGTGTCGGAAAACTGACCGCAGATGCGCCGCCTGCCATCGTTCATTCAGCATCCCGGCACCTGTGCTGCCGCCTTTGTCGGCTTGCTTGGGCTTTGCCTGATAGCCACGCCCGCGCTGGCACAGGATACCGGCAGCCTGCTGGAATCGCTTTCAGGCGCCTTCACCGATGCGGCACCGGGGTCGGATGAACGTGCCACGCTGAGCGGGCGCATCCTGCAATTCATCGCCTTGATGACGGTGCTGAGCGTGGCACCCGGCCTGTTGATGATCATGACCTGTTTCACCCGATTTGTGATCGTGTTCTCGATCCTGCGCTCGGCGCTCGGGCTGAACCAGACGCCGCCGAATATGGTGCTGACCAGCATGGCATTGTTCATGACCTTCTTTGTCATGCAGCCCGTTCTCGAGGACGCGTGGGAGGGCGGGTTGCGCCCGATGCTGAACAATTCCATCACCGAGGAACAGGCCATCGAACGCGTCGGCGCGCCGTTCAAGACCTTCATGTTCGCCAATACGCGGCCCAAGGATCTTGCGCTTTTCCGCGATCTGGCCGCACGGGCCGACGGTACGCCTGCCGTGGCCACGCCTGACCCGCTGACAGCCGAGGAGGCGGGTTGGCGCGAACTGGTGCCCGCGTTCATGATCTCCGAACTGCGCCGCGCCTTCGCGATCGGCTTTCTGGTCTATCTGCCCTTTGTCGCCATCGATCTTATCGTCGCCTCTGTCCTGATGAGCGCGGGCATGATGATGCTGCCGCCGGTTCTGATCTCGCTGCCTTTCAAGATCATTTTCTTCGTGCTGATCGACGGCTGGTACATGTTGGCAGGCAGCCTGATGGAAAGCTACATGCCGCTTGGATAGCGGCTCCCGGAACCCTTACCTAATGCGTCTTGTCCCGAAAGGAACAGTCCAATGAGCTCGACATCCATCGAACACACCTCCCTTCCGTCGCGCGCCGGGCGCAAGCTGCGCGGCCCCGAGAAGGCGGCGATATTGTTCCTTTGCCTCGGCGAGAAGCGCGGCTCGGAATTGATGAAAAAGCTGGATGACAACGACATCCAGAAAATCACCCGCGCCATATCAGGGCTGGGTGTGGTGCCTGCCCCGCTGGTCGAGGAGGTGATGAACGAGTTTTCCGAGTCCATCGCCAATGGCGGCAGTGTGATCGGCTCGCTCTCGATAGCGGAGAACATGCTGAAGACCTTTCTGCCGCCCGAACAGGTGGCCGCGATCCTCAAGGAAATCCGTGGCCCACTGCAGGAGCGCGATCTGTGGTCGCGGCTTGGCACGATGAACGAGACGGTGATCGCCGATTACCTCAAGGGCGAACATGAACAGACCGTTGCTGCGATCCTGTCGAAACTGCCCACCGAGGCCGCAGCCAAGGCCCTGACCTCGATGCCGCCCGAGCGGATGCAGGCGGTGGTGGAACGTATGATCCGGATGAAGGCGGTTCCGGCAGAGACGATGCGGCAGATCGAGGAAACGCTACAACGCGATCTGGTGTCAAATGCCGCGCAGACGGGCGCAGCGGAGGCGCAGCAGCGCATGGCTGACCTGTTCAACAAGCTCGACCGCGAGGTTTTCGAGGTTCTCTCGGAGAAGCTGGAACAACGGATGCCGCGCGATTTCGGCAACATCCGCCAGAAGATGTTCACCTTCGACGATCTGATGAAGCTCGATCTGCAAAGTCTGGCGCGGGTCATGCGGGGCCTGCAGGGCAACACCCTGCCGCTGGCGCTGCGTGGCGCGTCCAAAGAGGTGCGCGACCAGTTTCTGGAAGCCCTGCCCGCACGCTCGCGCGACATGCTGCTGGACGAGATGAACATGATGGGCGCGGTGCGCGGGCGTGACGTGCGTGCGGCACAGGCGGCTATCGTGGATTGCGCCCGTGATCTGGCCGCGCAGGAAATCATCCGGCTGCCGTTCCAGGAAGACGAGGACGAGATGATTACCTGAGCCGCGCGCTCAGCGGTAAGGGCGGCGCGGGATACTGCCGATGATGGTGATATCGAGCGTGGTGGGCACGAACTGCCCGCCGCCCGCCCCGGCGCTGACAGCGCCGGACATAAGCTGCACAGCGGCGTTCTGCGAGATGCGGGAGGTGTCGCGGGCATCGGTTATGATCGCATACATCCGCTCCAGTTTCGCGCGCTCCTCGGGGTTCTGGAGCTTTTCGAGATCGAACTTCTTGGCAAACAGCGCCGCCTGTCGGTCCACATCAAGGCGCACGGATTCCGCTGGCAGGCCAACCGCTGTCCGCATGAACTGCGCCATCACTGGGTCTTTCAGAACGTCGAACCAGTTCTTGATCTTCGGCGCTTTCTGCCGGAATTCGAGGATATTGCCGACGTTCTCGTTCTGGTTGGTCTGGCCGTTGATGAACTGGCGCTCGACATAACGGTTGATGATGTCCTGCTGCCATGACTTGTCCGACACAGAGCTGTTGCCAACCCCGTCCGGCCCGAAGCCGAGTGTCTTGTGCAGTTCCATAAAGCGCGGGTCGGTGAGTTTACGCACCAGCGAGTCCGGTTTGGCGGGATCGCTTTCCAGCACCTTGCGGATCATGGCCTTGCCGAAAATCCTGTCTTCGAGATCGAAGGCCTTCATCACGAACACATAAAGCTCACGATCCTCCAGCAGCGCCTCGACGCTGCGGATACCTGCAATACGGTCGCTGAACCCTGCAATGGCGCGGCTGTGCTCGGCGCTGCTCTGGATCGTGGCGACGCGGGCATCCCGCGTGGTGTCGGCGATCTTGAGACCCAGCAGGGTCGAGAGGCCGGACACGCCTGTCATGGCTGCGCCTGCCGCGACTGCGGGTCTTGTGCCAGCCCGCCGGACAGCGCATGTGGCGCGGACGGGTGCGGTGCGGCTGTATCATCAGTCGAGGCCGCATTCAGCCCTGCAAAAATTTCATCCTCGCGCTTCATCACCGGGCGCAAGGCGCGCAGGGCCTTGTAGAAATCACCGATGCTGACGAAATGCGCCGCCTCAAAGATATACGCGCCATTATCGCCGACAAAAACGGTCGCGAGAACCGCAAGCTGCTTCTGGATCGGCGTCAGAAGATCGTCGCGAAGATCGGCGCGGGTCAGCGCGGTCTGGATCAGGAAATAGACCCGCCGCACGGGCGTGGCTACCGCTTCGGCGTCCAGCAGGTCCTGCCCGCGGATCACATCGGCCTTGCTTTCGATGGTCAGCACATGGCGGCGGCTGGAATTGCGCATGGCGCAGCCGTTGACGATGATCCGCTCGTCAGGCTTGAGAGTGAGTTTGAGCGCCATGATGTCACCTGCCCTGATAGGCCGGCTGCGCAACTGCTACTGGCGCGACAGCGGCGGGCGGATGGGCGGCGGGTGTCGCGGCAAGACCTGCGATGATCGAGCGGTTGATCTCGACCAGCGCCATGACGCCGGGCTGACCGCCAAGCACGTTCTTCGTTTTCTGATCAACCCAGAGGGCGATAGACAACAGGCCGGCCCGCAACTCGGGCGGCAAAGCATTAGTGGGATGAGCCAGATCATGCTTCAAGGCGGCCCAAAATGTCTGGTTTTCAATCAACGCATCGCGCAATCCGTTGGCCAGAATGTCCAGCCGTTCGAAGGATGTTGTGGTGGTGTCATAGGCGCCGAAGGCCTCCAGTTCGCCGGTCAGGCGCGACAGGATACGGCGCTCGATCTGGCGGGGGGATTCAACTTGGCGGATGGTATTCTTGTAAGCTGAGATACTCATGCGTTCTGCTTTCCTGATGCCCCGGTCTTCTGATCGGGATGGGTCAAGGGATGTTCGGAGACTGTCTCGCGTCGCTCCACAGCCCTGGTGTCGAACTGAAGGAGGGAGTGTGGCGGAGGGCCTATTGACCGGCCCCCCGCCTTGCCTGTTAGTCTACACTACCTCGATAATCTGCGTTTAACGGAACAGAGACAGGATGTTTTGCGGACCTTGGTTGGCAATCGACAGCGCCTGTGTGGCCAGCTGCTGCTGCACCTGAAGCGCCTGCAGACGGGTCGCCTCGTCTTCCATGTTTGCGTCAACCATCGACCCGATCCCCGAATTGATGTTATCAGTCAGCGCAGACAAGAAAGATTGCTGTGTCGTGATTGCCTTTTCGGACAGGCCTAGGCTGGTAGCTGCGTTAGTCGCGTCTGCAAGCACCGCCGTGGAATGTTTTAAAGCGGCCTGCAAGAAGCGTTCTCCTTGCGTGCTAACCTGCACATCATCGCCGTCTACGTCTACAGTGACCGCGGTATCAAGCACGGCATTAGTTGCGAAGTTGGCAGAAATTACTTTAAAATCCTCAAGCATTGCGGCGAGGTCAACAGTGGTAATACTGATCTTTGTTACTTCG
Organism: Rhodobacterales bacterium; assembly: GCA_047921295.1. GTDB lineage: Bacteria > Pseudomonadota > Alphaproteobacteria > Rhodobacterales > Rhodobacteraceae > Seohaeicola. The sequence goes on along the minus strand of JBLRWK010000008.1, from coordinate 26,829 downwards.
AAACCGTCACCAGCCCGCGTGACACCCGTTACGATTTCTTTGTTCGAAACCGTTTTTGTTGCGAATTGGTCATCACTGTATGTCTGCTCAGTTGCATCCCATACTAAGTCTCCCAGGTCGGCCTCGTCAAACGTGCCTCCCGCATTAACCAGATTGTCGCCGTTGAATGTTGATTGACTGATCGTCGTCGACATTTGTTTGACGAGTTCGTCCAGTTCTTTGCCGATCTCGGCAAAACCGCCCTTTGCACCCTGGGCGAAGGCGAGCCGCTCTGTAAACTGGGTTGCAAGGTCTTTGAAATTCTCCGCACCCAGTCGTGCTGTTGCGATGGAGTTCTTCGTCAGCGTCAGCCCTTCATTAATCGATTTGATAGAAGCCGAGTCACCCTTCATCGTGGACGAAATCGCAAAATAAGCCGCGTTGTCCTTTGCCGAGGAAACCTTGAGGCCGCTGCTGATACGGTCCTGCGTGGTGCTCAGGTTGTTGTTGATGTTCCGCAGAGTTGAAAGCGCGTTCATCGCGGAGTTGTTTGTAAGAATAGACGTCATGTCATGTCCCCTTCTAGGGCAGTTTTAACGATCTTCGTCTTTCTGACGAAAACTGGCACTCAGGTCGTTCTGGACCGGGCCGTGATAAGAGATTGGCAGCAGAGGTTTCGGCGGGGTTAACGTTTCGGGTAAAAACCGGATCAGCGCGAAAAACAAATCAGACCGAACGGTCCAGCCGTTCCAGCGGCACGGGGGCTGCGGGGCGTTGGGTGCCCTTCTCGCCGTAAAGACCGCCCAGACCGTGGCGCTCGCGGATGCGGGCGATTTCCGCGATAACCGCGCCCGTGGCCTGCATCATCCCGTCGAGCAGCATCCGGTCCGTCTCGATCAGATCATGCAGCACCGCGATTCGCGCCCGCAGCACAGCCTCGTCGGGATCAGCCAGCAAAGCCACCTCTATCGCGGGGCCTGCCGCCTCGACCATCTGCGCCAGTTCGGTCTTGCGCGCGGCAAGCGCGGGCACCTGCTCCAGATCGCCGCGCCGGATTGCCGCGATCTCGTGCTGCAACAGCAGCGTCAGCGATGTCAGGGCCTCGTTATCGGTGTCAGTCATCTGTTCCTCTTGCCTGTTGTCCGTAAGCTGCGATGCCCGCCGCAACGCTGCGGGCGATGCCTGTGCCGCCGTGGCTGGCGATCTCCTCGGCGAAGGCGCGGGCCAGAAAGCTGCGCCACGCCTCCTCGCCATGACCGCCGCCGAACTCGCCTGCCGATGTGTGGCGCATCATTTCCTCAACCGCCTGCGACAGGAACACGACCTCGAATTCAAAGGCGGCACGGTCAGCGTCTGTGGCGTCGCTGCGGGTGGTGGCGATGCTGGTGGGCGGGGCTGTGCGTGCCTGTGGCGGTTGTGATATGTCCATCAGATAATCTCCAGATCGGCATAAAGCGCGCCCGCCGCCTTGATGGCCTGCAGGATCGAGATCGTCTGCGTCGCCCCCAGACCGATGGCATTCAGCCCGTCGACCAGACGTTGCAGGCTCACGTCGCCTTCCAGGACGGTGAACTGCGTCTCACGCTCGCGCACCTGCACACTGGTTTGCGGCACAACCACAGTGCCGCCCAGCGAAAACGGCTCGGGCTGGCTGACCTCGATATCCTCGCGCACGATCACCGTCAGCCCACCCTGACTGACCGCAACCTTGGCGATCCGCACCTCCGCGCCGATAACGATGGTGCCGGAGCGGGCGTCGATCACGACTTTGGCGACACTGTCAGGCTCCACCCGCAGCCCTTCGATCTGTGACATAAGGCCGAACATGTCGGTTTTGCCATTGGGGCGCACCTCCACCGTGCCGGGGTCCAGCGCCACAGCGCTTCCGGCACCGACGGAGCGGTTGATCGCCTCCTCCACCCGCGCGGCGGTGGTGAAATCAGGGTTTCGCAAGGCGATCCGCACGCTGTTCAACGTGTTGAAGGCCATCTCGACCTCGTTCTCCACCGTGGCGCCATTTTCGATCCGGGCAACCGTCGGGACACCCTCAACGATGCTGGCGTTCAAGCCTTGCGCGGCATATCCGGCCACCGCAATCGGCCCCTGCGCCACCGCGTAGACCGAGCCGTCCGCCCCTGCGAGTGGGGTCACGATCAGCGTGCCGCCCCGCAGAGAGGCCGCATCACCCAGCGAGGAGACCACCACATCGATGGTCGAGCCGCGCCGCGCGAAAGGCGGCAGCATTGCGGTGACCATCACGGCGGCTGTGTTCTCGGTCCGCATCGTCTCGTTGGACAGATTGCCGACGCCGAGGCGCTCCAGCATCCCCTCGATGGAGCGCTGTGTGAACGGGCTGTTGCGCAGCCTGTCCCCCGTCCCGTTCAGGCCGACCACCAGCCCGTAGCCGACAAGCTGGTTCTCGCGCACCCCTTCGAAGACAGCGATATCCTTGATCCGGACATCCGCCTGCACCGGCATTGGACCTGCCCCGATGGCGACGGCCGTGATGGCAGCGATCATGCGTGCTGCAAGGCGTGATGTAAGAAACATGGCAGACTCCGGCGCTGCTGGCCCGATACATGGGTCCACAAGCATAGTAATGAAGTTATACCGCGTTATTATCAAGTATTAATTAAACTATACTTGCTTCCTGCAAAAATTATTGCAAATATAAACATGTATATTAATGACAGCACAGGCATATTGACGCCTGAGCAGCGAAAGGCAGTCAGGATGCATATCTACATTTACGAGCCTCGTGACGACCGTGCGACCGGCCTTTGCGCCGAACTGCGCGCTGCGGGGATCACGCCGGTCCGCATCACCGACAGTTTCTTTCAGGGTGATCTGGGCTTGCTGAACCGCGAGGGGCATGATGTCCGCCCGCTCCTGCTGGCCTATGGCACCGCATCGCTTGACCAGATCGGAAAGCTGCGCGGCGCGGGCTGTCGTAACCCGATCGTGGTGATGCGCGATTTCCGCAATGCCGCTGCTGCCGCCCAGACACTGGATCACGGGGCCGATGATGACATTGTTATTCCGGTCAAGGGCGTCGAGTTGCAATCCCGGATCAATTCCATCACCCGCCGCACCCACGGCCATGCCGCCCAGAGCATACGGATCGGCGCTGTCACCGCCTATTTCGACGGGCGTGACCCTGAAGTTGCTGGCGAGACCGTTTTCCTGTCAGGCAGGGAGCATGCCGTTTTCAAGCAACTCGTGCTAAATGCGCGGCGCGTCGTTTCAAAGGCCGCGATCTATGACGCCCTTTACGGGATGGCCGAGGATCAGCCCTTCGACAAGGTGATCGACGTTTATATCTGCAAGATTCGCAAAAAGATCGCCTCGGCAGCGGGCCCCGGCCACCGCTATATCGAAACAGTGCACGGGCGCGGCTACAAGCTGTCTCCGCCAGAGATGCAGGTCCTGCCAGAGGCTGCACAGCCTCCGGCGTAATCCATTTACTCACATGAAGTTCAGAAACGACAAGCGCGACAGCCTTGCTGTGACTGTATAGGTCGCTTCAAGCTGGGTTTGCAGATTTGTCAGCCGCGTTGCCGCTTCGTAGGGGTCAACGCCTTCCAGTGACAGCACCTGACTGTTGTAGAGCACATGACGCTCGCGCTGGTTTTTCAGGGTCTGGTCAACTGTCTGCTGCTGCCCTCCAAGGCGCGACTCGGTGTCGATCATGCCGGCAATCCCGCGGGAAATCGCATTTACTGCGTCACCAACCCAGATCCGATAGGCTTCGGGATCGGCAATCGTGGCGGTGTCTGTCGCCGCGAACATCGACAGCCCGCGCAGCAGATCGGTAAAGGCCGGGTCATTGGCCTGAATCCCGTGCGGCAGCACCGTGCCTTCATCAAGCCGTGCCGCAACGCGGGGTAAGGCCGTGCCATCATCGGCCAACAGCGGCGTGCCGTTGAAAAACGTGTTCTCGAACCGCGCTTCCTCGGGCAAGACAGTTGCACTTGCAAAGATGTCGGCCAGCCGTGCCGCTTTGGCCGCTGCATCCGCAGCGTCACCGATTCCGCCATCGATTGTCAGAGCCAGCACGTCACGCGGGGCCAGACCTGTGGCGGCATTCACCGTATCCCAGCCCTGCAAAGGCGGCTGGGCGCTGTCCGTCCCTGCAAACAACGGCACCCCGCGAAAGCTTGCGTTCATGTTTCCGATCAGCCGATCCAGCGCGGTTTGCGCCGCCCGCTGCAACGCGCTGGCCGTCTGCGTCGGGCTTTCGGTGTTGCTGATGGCAAGATCGAGAAAGCCCTGCGCCGCGTCGCGCGCCTGTCGCAGGGTCAAGGCTGTCAGGTCAAGTCGGCTGGCCAGCATCTCGTTGGAGGAGATGAAGGTTTCGTTCCGCGCCATGCCAGCCCGCAGGGTCAGCGCCTCCGAGGCACGCAGACCGAGAGAGCGGAAAATATCCGCCTTAATCCCTGTGGATGCTTCCTGCCCGGCCTGCGCCAACCTCTGGCTCAGATCGGCGGCGGTTCTGCGTTGGGTGACCAGCGCATCCTGCGTCGACATGGTGCGAACGGTTCCGATCATATTCCTGCCCCTTCCGGTCAGACTGCGGCCAGCAGTGTATCCATCATCTCGCCGAGCGTGCGCATCATGATGGCGTTCGCCGCATAGCTTTGCTCGATTGCAACGAGCTGCTGCAATTCGTCGTCGACATTGACGCCCTGAAACCCGAGCCGCGCTGTTTCCAGCGCCTGTGCTCCGGCACGCAGCGCATCGCCGCGCGTTTGCGCCGACACGAACGCGACCTGCTGGTCCGCAATCATCGCCGAGACGAAATCCGACAACCGCGATTGCGCGCCCAGACCGGCCTGTGGTGACAGGGTAAAGTTCTCACCGAAGGCGCCGATCATGCGTTCAACCTGTGTGCTGTCACTTTCCGGACCGGGGACATCTGCGCCCATGCCGTCGCGTATCCGCCACAACGTGTCACCATCCGGCCCGCGCACCGCTTCGTTGATCGTGATCCGTGACGCCAGACCGGAGGCTGTTGCGGGGTTAAAGGCCGCGCCGTTATCGGTGAAAAGCCCCGGCCCCGCTGCTACTGTGGTGTCGGCCTCGGTGAACGAAACCACCAGCATGCGCGCCGTTTCGTCCAGTTGCGCCTGCATACGCGGCAAAACCTCGTTCAACAGCGTGAACCGCCCGGCCAGCCGTCCCTCGGCAAAGCCGCGCACGCCCGATGTGCCGGGTGTGATCTCGGCATCACCAGCGAACAGCCTGCTACTATCCGGAGAAAACCTCACCTCATGGACAGTGCGCCCCTCGACCAGCGGCGTTCCCCCCGCAGTATAGATCACGAAAGCGCCGCCCGCATCACGCTGCACGCGCAGGTCGACCAGTTCCGACATCGCGTCAAGCTGGGAGGCAAAGGCATCCTCCAGCATGGCGCTGTCGCGTGTGCCCGGCTGGCCCAGCGCGATCTTGCGGTTCAACTCGGCTGTCTCGTTCAGCAGGCGGTTCAGCGTCGCCACATCGACGGCGATGCCCGCCCGATTTGTCGCCCCAGTTTCCGAGAGCGTGGCAGAGGCCGCGTTCAGGCCCGCCGCAAGCGACGCCGCAGCGTCCAGCGCTGACCTCTGCAGCGAAGATTGCGCCGGATCGTTGGACAATTCGTCCAGCCGCGATTGCAGCGCCGTGACCCGCCCCGGAATGGAGAGCGGATCACCCGGTTTGCCCAGCAGGGCTGAATGTATCTTGAGACCGTCGGCAATCGCGTCCTGTGTCGCTGTGCGCGACATCTCCTGCCGGTGCATCCGGTCCAGCGCGCTATCAACCTCGCGCCGGATGCCTGTCACCTGCACACCGCTGCCGCCCGGCCCGCTGGTCAGCGAAATGCTGCGCCGCACATAGCCGATGCGGTCTGCATTGGCGATGTTGTTTGCCGTCATCTCGGACCATGCCGCCGTCGCCGCGAGGCCGCTGCGACTGCTGACAAAAGCGTTCGTGATACTCATGGCCCCTGTTCCTTATGACTGTCAGCGCTTGAGACGCATGGTTTCTTCCAGCATCTCGTCAACCGTGGTGACGATCTTGGCGTTGGAGGAATAGGCGCGCTGGGTCTGGATCAGGTCCGTCAGCTCCTGCGCCACCTCCACGTTGGAGCTTTCCAACGCACCTGCCGTGATCGTTCCGGCTGCACCCGTGCCCGCCGTGCCCAACTGCATCGGGCCGGAGGAACGCGAGAGCATGAAGGCGTTGCCGTTGGTCGTCAGCAACCCGTCAGGGTTCGGCACCTGCGCCAGCGGAATGTTGTAAAGCGCCCTGCGTCTACCGTTGTCGAAGACGCCGTAAACGTCTCCGCGCTCGTCAATCTCGGTGCGAACCAGCATGCCGGTTTCCGAGCCGTCCGCCCCCATCCTGAGCGGTGTGTAATCTCCGGCGAATTGAGTCATGCCGGTGAAGGTATTCGGCGCGCCGAAGTCGAGGGTGATCGGCTGTGCCGGGATACCTACGTTGACGGTCGCCTGGCCTGTCGCGGCGTCTGCGCCTACGAATCCCGTAAAGACATAACCTGCAGGCGTGCCCGCATTCGGTCCGTCGGCGTTGAATGTCACATCGACGGTGCCCAATGCGACACCCGCGGGGTCGTTGACAGTCACAGTCCACACGTTGTTCATGTCCGTCGGCTGCCACGAAAACTGCAGCCGCGCGGCCACACCAAGGGGCGAGAAGAACTCTGCCGAGGACAGGAACGGATCGCCCGGCGGGACAAGACCGGTCTGCTGCGCGGGAACGTTTCCGCCAATCGTGATCGCTGTTGTCGGCGCGCCGCGCATCTGCACATCGCCGATATTGACGGTTTGAAGATCCCCAAAACGGTTACGGTCCACCGCGCCCAGCGCGCCATCCTCGCCATAAGGAAATCCGGCAAGGTAGAGGCCAGCCGCGTTGCGCAGGTTGCCGTTCTCGTCGGGAAGAAACGATCCCGCGCGGGTCAGCATATAGCTCGATTCGACCAGCTCGTTGGGATTGCGCGAGACGACAAAAAAGCCTGATCCGCTGATCGCAAGGTCTGTCGCCCGTCCCGTGGGCCGCAGCGCACCATCAAGCGACACATTGGTTCCCTGCACCGCCCGCACGCCCGCAGGGGCAAGCCCCGTGCCGCTGCTGGTTGTGGTGGTGGTTACCATCTGGGCAAAGCTGCGGCGATACCCGTCTGTATTGGCATTCGCGATGTTGTCAGAGATGCGGCCAACAGCGGTAGAGTTGGCGCGCAAGCCACTGACGCCTGTCTGCATTGCGTTGGAAATGCTCATGATAAAGCGTCCTTCTTGTTGGGGCCACCAGCGTCTGACCACGTCACGACACAAAAGATATAGGCAGCGGAGTTTTAAGGGCGGTTAAGGTTTCGATAAGAAGCGGCGCGGAACTCACGGCATGTCATCGCCTCCTGCCGCCTGAAGCAGCCGGACCGCACTGCCCGCGTTCTCGACCCTTTCCTGCGCGGCGTCACCACGCAGAGGCAGCACATCGGGCGCATCGGTTGTCAGCCCGGCAGCGAGGGCGGCCCACTGCGCACCCAGATCGGGGAAGTTGCGGAGCAAAGCCCGCAGCCGCTCGGGATCGCCGCTGCGATGCGCGGCCAGCAACAGGTTGATCCGGTCTCCTGCCTGCAACCCTTGGCCGACCACACGAAACAGGCGCTCATAGGCCTCGTGCGCCACATGCCATTCCGCCAAGGCAAAAGCGGCTTCGGCCCGCAGCCTGAGGTATTCCGCACTGGGCGCGGCCATATGGGTGCCCAAAACATCGGCATGCCGCGCGGTGACCGCGAAAAGCTGCGCGCGCATCAGGTTGTAGGCGTCACGCATGGCGCTGTCAGAGGTATCGAGAGGTGCTGACAGCAACGCCTCCGCCTCGGCCACCAAGCCGCCCTGCATCAGCGCTGCGGCATGTTTCAGGCGCAATCTGTCCGGCACCGGGTCCGGCTCCACACTCACATCACCTGCGGGATCAACAGACAAAGCCGGATCTGCCGCCGGACCTTCGCGCCCCGCGATACGGGTACGAAGATCGTCGAAGGCGGCGGCGGCAAGCCCGCTTGCCCCGCTGGCCGCCAGATGATCCGCATAGGCTTCGGCAAAACGGTCAAAGTCAGGATTGAAACGGTAGTTGCGGGCAATGGCGCGATGGGCGGCGATGAAATCCACCAGCGTCATGTCACCCGCAAGGCCAAGCGTATGGATCGCGTCGATCAAGGCCAGAGCTTGCTGCTTGGCCGCCACGGCCTCCCGCGTATCAGGATGCAACCGGATGATATCGGCCAGCACCTCCAGCGCCGGAAGTTCGCGCCGCGTGGCCAGTTCCAGCCCGGCGATCCGCTGCAATGTCGCAAGACCAAGCGGACCACCTGCCCAGATGGCGCGGGTCTGGTGCAAAAGCACCCGCGCATCTGCGGGTGGCAGGGTGCCGGTGGTGCGCCCCAGATCAACCAGTGCAAGACGCGAGCGCTGCGCCCATTCATCCGATCCAGCTGCCGCTGCGGCGTGATTGTCGAAAGCGGCCACCAGATCGCCACCGATCTCTGCCGCTCTCCCCAGCAGATGATGATAGGCCGCACCGTGGCGCGAACCCTCGTCGGGCCGCAATCGCTCCGCCAGATCACGCGCCACGTCCCACGCGCCGCCCTCTATTGCAGCCAGCAGAAGCTGCGGCACCACCGGCTCGGCCAGCGCCGCTGGGTAGCCCGCAACGATCTCCGCCGCTTTGGCCAGCAGGGGGCGCGCCGCTGTGAAGTCACCGCCTGCGATATGGCCCAGCGCGTCGAAAAGCGGCGCATCCGGCCAGTCACCGGGTGCCGCGCCTTCTGCACCGCTGAAGCCTGTCAGCGCCGCCGCCAGTACAATCTTACGCCGCTCCTGCACCGGCGACAGCCAAGCATGACCCTGCCCGCGCGGATGGGCAATAGCGGCGGGCAAGGCATCCAGAAAGGACTGCGCCTCGGGCAACATCCGCTGCGACAGGTGCAAGGCGGCAAGATCGAGCAAGAGGTCGATCTCTACCGGCGAGGGCCGGATCGCATGGCTCAGCTTTTCGCGCAACTCGTACAACGCCTGCGTCAGCCTTTGCCGGTTCTCCATAAACGAATGCTGGCTGTAGCGCGCCATCTCGCGGCGCAGCGACGGTAAGGGTGCCCTGCGCGGGGCGATACTCTCGTCACCAGCAGCAGGCGCGGCGTGTACCGGCCGCTCCGCATCCGCCGCATCTGGCGCCGCTCGTACAGGCGCTGCGGCACCCATGCTGATAGCTATAGCAATAGCCACGGCCCGCAGGAACGACCCGCCCACCTTGCGGCTCATGCCGGGAAAAACCGACCGGCATAGATGATGTGTGGATGCAAACACCAGGTTCTATTCCATGATTATCATTCGAATACTCATGTATAAAATGAAAATAATCAAGAACAGTATTTGATTTAATCATTAACAGCAGATAAACTGCCTGCATAAACCCTATGGTGATGCCTTGGATAACACGACTTACATCTCGCTCTCGCTCGCAACGGCGCTCCAGCGGAAGCTGGATGTCACCGCGAATAATATGGCGAATGCCAGCACTGCCGGCTTCAAAGGAGAGCGGGTGGTTTTCTCGTCCTTCATGCACCGCGATGATTCGGCCGCGACAGGCAAAACCAGCTTCCTGATCGACCGGGGCTCGTATCTGGATCAGCAGCAGGGTGCCGTGACGGTGACAGGCAACAAGCTTGACATGGCGCTCAAGGGTGACGGCTGGTTCAGCTATGAAACGCCGCAGGGGCAGCGCACGTACGGGCGTGACGGAAATTTCGCGACGGATGCGCAGGGCGGATTGGTGACGATGTCAGGCGCGCGCGTTCTGGATATCGGGGGCAATCCGATCGCCATTCCACCAGACGCGCTGAACGATCTGTCGATCTCCCGCAGCGGGACAATTTCCAGTCTGGCCAATGGCGTGATCGCGCAGATCGGTGTGTTCAAAATACCCGACCTGCAGGCTTACGAACGGCTGGGCAACGGCATGCTGGTGGAGCCTGACCGCGACGGCATCCGCCCGCCGGTTCCCGATGCCGCGACCGAAGTTGTGCAAGGGGCCATCGAGGGCAGCAACATCCAGCCTGTCGTCGAGATGACACGGATGATGACGATCCAGAAAGCCTACGAGCGGGCGGTCCAATTGATGAACGGCGAAGACGAGTTGCGCCGCGACATGCTGCGCCGGCTTGGCCGTCCGTCTGGCTAGGAAAGCTAACTTGGCGCGACAGCCGCAACACAGAACCACGTGATCAAGAGGCAGACGCACAGCCTCGACCGACCAAGGGGACAGGACATGAAGGCACTCGGAATCGCCGCGACGGGGATGTTGGCACAGCAAACCAATGTTGACGTCATCTCGAACAACATTGCCAACGCCAATACCACCGGCTTCAAAAGCAGCCGTGCCGCGTTTCAGGATCTGATCTACGAGACGCAGCGGCGGGAAGGCTCGCAAACTTCGGATGCGGGCACGATGCGCCCCACGGGGGTTGATGTGGGCCTTGGCGTGCAGACAGCGGGCACGATACGGCTCAATACCCAAGGCGGCCTGATGGCGACCGAAAACCAGCTTGATCTGGCAATAGACGGGCGCGGTTTCTTTACCGTGAACCTGCCCGACGGCGGTCAGGCCTTCACACGGGACGGCGCATTCCAGCTATCGCCCGAAGGCCAGCTTGTCACGCTTCAGGGCTATGAACTGGACCCCGGTATCGTGCTGCCCGACAACACGGTCAACGTTGCCGTGGGCGAGACTGGCACCGTTATGGCCTATGTCGAGAACGATCCCGTTCCGGTCGATCTGGGGCGGATCACGATGGCGACTTTCGTGAACGAGGCGGGGATGCGCGCGATGGGCAACAACCTGTTGCAAGCGACCACCGCATCGGGAGACCCGTTGCAGGCCAATCCCGGTGATCCCGGTGTCGGGATCATCCGGCAGGGCTATCTTGAAAATTCCAACGTGAACATCATCCAGCAGATCACTGATCTGATCTCCGCGCAGCGGGCCTACGAGATGAACTCCAAGGCGATTTCCACCGCGGACCAGATGATGTCCACCGCGAACCAGATCCGCTAGACCGATGATCATCACCGCTCCCCCATTTCTGCCAGCCTGCTCTGCGGCCCTGCGCCTTTGCTGCGCCATGCTCGCCCTTGTGTTCGCGCTTTGCAGCCCCGCCTTTGCTGAGGCGGTTTCGCTGGAGGAATTGATCGACGAGAAAGCCCGCGACAGTGTGGGGCTTGCGATGCCTTCGCGGGGGCGGTTCGAGGTTTCGGTCAATCCGGGCGCGCCGCGTGATCCCGTCCTGATCTCGGCATGGTGGATGGACCCTTCCACAGGGCGGTTCGCGGCCAATGTCGTGACGGGGTCCAACGAGGTGCGCCGCGTCAGCGGAACGGCCATGCTGATTGTGGCTGTGCCTGTGCCACTGCGCCGCCTGATGCCGGGCGACATTGTCGGCGAAAGCGATATCGGCACGGTGGACCTCCCTGCCAGCCGCATCGGAGCCTTCGCGATCACGGACCCCGCCGATCTGGTCGGGATGCAGGTCCGCAGCCTGTTGACCGAAGGCCGCGTCGTGATGGTTCAGGCCGTGATGCAACCGCTTGTGGTCGGGCGCGGCAGTCTTGTGACCATCCGTTTTTCCGACGGGGCACTCGTGCTGTCCGCGCCGGGCCGTGCGCTCGGTGACGCGCATCGCGGTCAGGAAGTGCGGATCGTCAATCTAGTCAGCAACACAGCCGTCGTGGGCATCGCCACAGCCGACGGCATCGTAGAGGTCAGCCGGTGAACAACCCAACATTCCGTCACGCGCAGATGCGCCAAAGCCCTGCGCCGCAAAGCGCGCACGGCACCGAAATTTCACATCCTGCGCGTCGTGCCTTGCAACTGCGCCTTGGTGGTGCACTTGTTGTGATGGCCACGCTGTCCGCCTGCGCTGATCCCCGCACGGCGTTCCAGCGCGATCCGCAGGTTTCGGATATTTCCGTGTCAGGCAGCTCGATCCCCGAGGCAAGCTTTGTCCAGATACCGATGCCCCCGCCGGAGCCGCCGCGCATGCTGCACCGCGCCGAGGCCGCATCGCTCTGGCAGCGTGGATCGGGCGGATTTTTCGCGGACCAACGCGCCTCCCGCGTGGGGGATATCCTGACCATCGACATCCGCATCGACGACCGCGCACAGATGCGTAACGCCACACGGCGCGAACGCTCGGGTTCCGGCTCTGCGGGCTTTCCAAGCCTTCTGGGTCTCGACAACCTGCCGACAGGAGACATCATCGACCTCAGCTCCAGCTTTGAGGCATCCGGCTCCGGCCAGATCAACAGGGGCGAATCGATCAACCTCAAAGTGGCCGCATTGGTCATCCAGATGCTTCCGAACGGCAATCTCGTGATCGCAGGTCGTCAGGAGGTGAAGGTGAATCAGGAACTGCGCGAATTGCGTGTGGCGGGTATCATCCGGCCACAGGACATCCGCATGAACAACTCGATTCCCTATGAAAAGGTGGCCGAAGCCCGCATCACCTATGGCGGACGGGGTCAATTGTCGCGTCAGCAGCAGCGCAGCTACGGGGAAGATATCGTCGACATTGTATTGCCCTATTAGCGCTGAACTCTTGCCCCAATTCCATGTCATGCGGTGACTGGGTAATTATGTGCAGGGGCCAAATAATGAAATTGTTTCCAGTCTTGGCGATTGCCGTCGTCGGTGGATTTGCGTCTTTGGGTTTTGCAGCGGGGACACTCGTGACAACTCAGGACAATGTCACCGCAAACACGGGTGTCGCCGATACTGCAGCACTGCCCCAGCAGGAAACGCAGGCGGACGCGATTTTACGCGCCGCCGCCGCCAAGTCCGACGAGGCGGCGCCCGACGTGTCGTCGCCTGCGCCAACGCACCAGACAGCCGGCCAGACGCCAGCGGACAAGGTCTCCGGCCCGCATCTGGTCAGAATGGCGAATGTCACATTTCCTGTCCGCAAGCCGCAAAGCGTGAGCTTTGTTGTCGCTGATCTGGCCGTGTCTGTGAGGGACGCCACAAGCGCCGCCCATTACGACGTTCCGCAAAACGCAGCGCGGCTACAGGCCGCGATCGAGCAGGCCATGGCCAGCGCTGCCGATACACCGATCATGCGCGGCGTGACCATCGACTCGCGCGAGCTGTCGGGCAAGTTGACCGCCCAGCTTAAGCAAAGCTTTACCGATGTCGAAGACGTGCTTTTCCTGACGCTCTACAAGCATGACGTCGCCTATAACTAGGCGACGCCTCTGCAGTTTCACTGCCTACCGCACCGACGTCACGCTGCCCGCAAAGGCTTCGGCACCATTGCGCAGGATCAGCAAAGGATAGCCGTCGCGGAAGGTCAGTTCCTCGACACGGCTGGACGATTCCGTCTTATAGGCGACGGCGGTTCCGGTTGCGTCAGTGGCGGTGACGGTCACCTGAAATTGGCCGTCAGGAACGGGCAGCCCATCCACATCGCGCCCGTCCCAGACCAGATCATGAGATACTTTCGATGCGCGCGGCTGGCCTGTCAGTTCGCGGATCACTGTGCCGTCGATGGATTTGATCGTGACCGTCACATTCTCGGCCTCCCGCGCAAGGGAATAGGACAGCGCCGCCCTGCCATCGCGCAACTCGATACGATCCGTCGCGATTGTCACATCGCGCCCGATCAGTTGCACATCCGACAGCGCCTCGACATTGGCCATACGTTGATTGATCTTTTCGAGGTTCGTATTGGTCACGATGGATTGCTCGACTTGCGTCAACTGCGCCAGTTGGGAGACAAAGGTTGTGGAATCCATAGGCTCCAGCGGGTCCTGGTTCGAGACCTGCGCAATCAGCAGTTTGAGAAAGCTCTGGTAATCAGCGTCAAGCTTGCCCTTCGCCACACTTGCGCCGTTCGGCGTGTCTGCGGCTGACGCGATGCGTGCAATATCCATGGTGTGTCCTTTAGGTTAACATATCGACTGTGCCAGCCGCGTTGATCCGCGGCTGCAACACGGTCACATCCGGCGCGTCCTGACCGCTGGCATCTGCAACTCCGCCAGCCAACGCATCGGAGAGTTCGGCGTTCCGGCGCTGTCGATGGCTGAAGTCTTCAAAGCTCAGATCGGCATCCCTGACATCCGTCCCGCTTTCGGTCAGCGTCAACAACAGCCCGTCCCGATCCCCGCGCAGCGCATGCAGGACCGCCGCGTTCTCTGCCCGCAAAACGATCCGGAGCTTGCCTGCCTCATCGGGGCGCATATCGATTTCGATCTCACCCAACCCGCGCGGCGCCAATGTTATCCGCGTATGACCGTCGGTGAATTTGGCATGCCGGATCTGTTGCGCCAGATTGCGCGCAAAGCCGGACGCGGGTGGCGGCGAAGCCTCCGCCGGACGGGCGATCTCGGGCGCGGCTGCGGCAGCGGAGCGGTTATCGCCGGGTGCGGACGGGAGTGCTACGGCATCCGGCCCCGCGCCCGCCCCTGTTGCGGCAAGCGCTGTCATGACAACGGCACGCACATCAACGCGACCATCGCCCGCAACGGAAGGCTGTTGCGACGGTTTGACATCTGCCGAGGCCGCCAAAGGTTGCGCGAGGTTCGGGCGCAGCAAACCGTCCGCGCCATCCTTGGCTTTGAGAGCAATGGCAGGCTGGGCATTCAGGGCATCGCCCCGCGCCCCGATATGAGACCAAACCTGTTGCGGCACTTGCGCTGCGGGAACAAGCATCCCTGCACTATTGGCGAGCGGAACCTCCGCAAGGGCGGCAAGCGAGGCAAACAGACTGGCCGGGTCAGATGCAGCCATATTGAGCGCGGCAAGGTCCGCGCTGTCGAACATCACGAGGTTTTCAGCCAGCAGCGCCGTCGCATCACCACCTGTCGCGGCATCGTATTGCTGCAACAGCCCCACAAAGGCCGCCATCATCTCGGACAGGTCTGGGGCATCCGGCCCTTCCGTGAATGTCGTCAGCAGCGCATTCAACTCTGCGGTCATGCCCTCCAGCGCCGCATCGGCGGGTTGTTGGGCCGGATCGGCCAGCCCCTTGCCCGCAAGCCCCTGCTGGCCTGTTTGGGGCCGCATCGCAGCAAGAAGTGCCGCAAATTCCGTAGGTTTCGCCTGTTCGGGTTGCTGCCCGCTTGCCGCAGCATTCTTGGTCTCGGGGTTGGTATTCCCCGACACCGCAGATTTTGAGGTCGCATCCGCCTCGCCTCTGGCATGTGTAGAGGACATGAGGGGTGCCGATCCGGCAACAGGGGGCATCATCATTCTTGATCTCTCAATGCAGCATGGCGCGGCTGAACCCGCGCGCAAGAAGGTCGCGCCGCAATCTGGTCAATGCGCGCGTTTCGCCCTGGCGCAACCGTTGCACTGACATGCCAAGATCGGCGGCAACCGCCTCTGCCGTTTCCGGCTCGGCGGCCAGCCTCCGGCGCATGATGATAGCCTTCTCCGTTGGATCAAGTGACGCCAGCGCCTGATTGAGAAGCCGCTGCAGCAAAGCCTGCGCAGAGCGCATCTCGGAGGCTTCGGCAGGCGTCAAGCTGGAACAGGGCAAACGCTCGGACAGGGACAGGCCCTCGCCACCCGCATCAAGCGGCACGGCACCTTGCGTTGCCAGATAGGACATTCCGGAATCGTCGCCGCTGAGCCGCCCCATGCGGGCATCCAGATATGTCCGCACCGGCATATCTATGACGGTGCCGATCCGGGCGAGCGCGGTGAAGACCCCGTTCATCACCCAGAAGGCCGCATAGGTTGAAAAGCGCAGGTTCATCTTGAGATCAAAACTGTTTGCCGCGCGCATCAGCCCGATCATTCCCTCGGCGACAAGATCGTCAAGGTCCACGGGATTGTCCGCATAGCGCAACGCCTGAGACCAAGCCTGCCGCGCGTGGCTCCGTAAAAGGAGTTCGAGTGCATGCCGGTCACCCTCGTTTTGCCAACGCCGGATCGCGTCGCGTTCCGTGTCGATTGTCAGGAGAGGTTCGCGTAATGCCGCTTGGAGGGTACTGTTCATCATGACCGCCCGCATTAATTGCAAGATTAGTCATACATAAATACAGCCACTTTTAAACAAAAATCTGGTTAAAGCATGATTAATATGGCGGCATCGTTTATGCCCGCAATTCCTGTGAACGCCCGTTGCCACACATCCGTATTGCATGAGCATCAAGCTCGGCTGTCACTGCCTTTTCCACCTTGGAAAGCCACGCGCCATAGCTGCAGGTTCCGCCGCTGAACAACATCAGACCCGCCGCGACGCGATCAGGCGCAGTGAAGTTACTGTCAAGGTTGCGAAGGTAGTCGTGCAACTTCGGGCAGGTCAGAAAGTCGGGCCGCAGGAACAACCCGCTCGTGTCGCTAAGCGCCGTGCGCGCGCCCGCCCAATAGGTGCATAGACCAGCAGCAAGCCCGATGCGGAACCACGCTGGCTTCAGCCCCAGATGCATGAAGCCGGAGCCATCGATCATCGCGTGATAGGAATGTGCCATTGCGTAAAGCGCGTCGGTCTCGCGCTCGCAAGGAAACACGCCCGCGCGGATCACGCCCAGCAGAGCCTCGGCGACAAGCACACCAAGATCGTAGGACAACTCGTCATCCAACGCCGGATTGGCCGCAAGCGCACCGTCGCTGATCACCACCAGCGATCCGGCGGGCACGTCGACCGACAGTTCCTCGGCCAGCACATCGCCCAAGGGAAGCTCCGGCAACAGCTCGACATCATCTGTCTTGATGCACCTGCGATCCACACCGGAAGCAGCGGAGAGATAGACAGCGCGCAAAGGCAGAAGCGCGCTCAACCCGCGCTGAAAGCGTCCAGTACCGAGGCCGGACGCAGGCTGGATCTCGCCCTGCCAGATCAATTCTAGAAGTCGGTCATGTCGCATACAAAGGTTCCCACTGTCTCACTGCCCGCCCTCAACAACACTAATTCTACGTTAATCCTACCGAAAGAAATGAAATGTTAAAGTTGTATGCAGCTCAGCGAATTTCACACGCCAACAAGACCTAAATGTTAACGTTTTTTCTGGGGCAGAATGTGTCCACACATCGGCGGACACCTGCCGACCATCAAAAAATCAACGATTTTCACCATGCATCCAAGGCGTGCGCGCCCCGGATCGGTCACAATCCACAGGTTGTGTGCTCATCACGCTACAGTGAGATCGCTTAACGATAAAGCGCTTGACATCGTTTTTTTCACATCTGCCAGACGCTTGAGGCAGACGATCCGCGTGAATGATCAATCTGCAGACGTTTCAGGCAAATTATTGCCGGAACAAAACGCCGCGAGAATCGTTTATTATGGCGCGGGAGCAGACTGCGGTGATGCCGGATCGGCCTCTCCGCCGCTGTTCAAGCCCGCAAGAGGATCAGGATAGATCAGCAGCATGGTGATCCGGCGGTTCTCGGCTGCATTTGGCGAGGCTGCGTTAAGCGGCATGGTATCGGCAAGGCCCGAGACGCGAGAGATACGCTCCTGCCCGACTCCGACCTCCAGCAACGTGCGGCGCGTTGCGTTAGCGCGGTCTGCCGACAGTTCCCAGTTTCCGTAATCGCTGCGCGTTGTGAACGGCACGGCGTCGGTATGCCCGGTGATCGCAAGCGGATAGACGAGGTCCGCCACCGCAAGACCGATGATCTGCACCAGTTCCCGCGTGGCTGCATCAACCTTGGCACTGCCCGAGGCAAACATCGGGCGGTTCTCCTGATCGAGTATCTGCACCAGCAAGCCGTCCGGCGTCCGGTCGATCCGCAGGTTGGACTCAAGCTCGACCAGCGCAAGATTGGCGGCCACCGCCGCCTGAATTTCATCTGCAACCTCGTCAAGGCGCGCCGCACGCACCTCGCGTTCCGCCAGCAAAGCCGGATCTATCTGGCTCTCTTCCGCAGAGGCGGCGCCGGCAGCTTCGAAAACATCCCATGCATCACGCTGCGGAGTCTCCGCATATTCCACAACGACACGTGGCTCAAAATCGCGCGGGCTGTCATCGGGCGGGGAAATCGGAGCGTCACGGCCAAAACTCGGTGGCTGGACCTGAAAGCTATCCCCTTCTATTCCGCTGAAAACGCCCTCGGGGCCAAAAACCTGGCCATCGAGAAAGCCCTGCCCGCCCATGATGGTAGACTCTGCTGGTGTGAAGAACTCGGCCAAGCCCTGAAGCTTCTGCTCATCCGCCGCCGAAATAATCCAAAGCAGCAGAAAGAACGCCATCATGGCGGTCATGAAGTCGGCATAAGCCACCTTCCATCCGCCACCGTGGTGGTCATGATCGTCGTGGTCTTCGCTTTTCCGGATAATAATCTGCTGCTCGGCCATTGCTCCGCGCCCCTCTGCTTGAGGTCAGGCAGCCGGGCACGCCACCTAACGTGGCGCGGCCCGCCGCATTACTACATTCAGGATATGCTCTGATTTTCTTCAGATGCAGAACGGCCTGCGCTCGCTTCGCCGCGATCATATTTGCCGAAACCGACTTCGCGCGCATACTTTGCCTTGCGGTTCGAATAGCTGGGCGCAACCAAGGGCACATCCTCCGACAGGCCGAACATGGCGCGGTAGGCTGCCTCTGTCAGGCCATGCTCTGCCCCGAGATGTCTTTTCAGCATTTTGAAGCCCTTGCCGCAGCACAGGCAAAACACCTTGTCGTGCGTGACGGCTTTCTCGATCGGAATGGCGGGTTCGGCGCGCGCGGGTCCACGCACTTGCGGTTCTGCTGCAACACCGGTTTGGTCAGGCTCGCCGAACTCGCGGCGCAGCTTGGAGACGAGGGCAACGATGTCGTCAGCCGTCACGTCAGGCCGCGCCGCGTAAGACGCGGCAACGGTTGCTACTAAATCTGCCTTGGGGTCGCTTTTGGTCATTGGATGCCCTCTACTGTGGGAAAGCCTTTCCGCAATATATGAACTGACGCGCGTTTAACCATGCTGTCGCCATAGTATTTGTTACGGAACATCGAATTCTTCAATGACTGGCCTTTTTATATTTGCACAAATCAGAAACAAATACAACTGATCTTTGGTTAACAGATTCTAGGATAAGGACTGGTCGATCGTTGTGAAGCAGGTGCCATAAAAAGGTCGTATTACTGTTGAAAGAGAAGGGTATACGCGTTGCGCCAGAGCCATCCCTCAGCCAAGTGACAGTGCTCGCACCCATCGTGGCGTTAACCATTCGACACTGACCAAGCGCCTACACATGACTAACCTATGGTAACAATTCATGAACCTTTTAAACATAAAAGTTTCCGGAAGGTATCAGGCAGTAGGAGAAATCCCTCGCATCGCCGTCATCCGCGACCGTGATCGCACCCTGTGCAGCAGTCTTGCAGACCAGATACAAGGCCTTGGGATTCCGGAAGTTGTCTTGTGTGACGATACCTGCCTTGAGACTTTTGCAAATGACATTCTGCCAGATGCACCCGATGCCGGTGTTCTTCTTACCGGACTTCGGGATGCGGTGCTCGGCCCTGTCGAGATTGCTGATCTGCGGCGCCACCTGCCGGACTGGGTCATCATCGTGATCGACCATGCCGGAACAGCCCATAGCGCAGCCGATGCACTTGCCGCAGGCGCTGACGACGTTTCGCGCATGCCATTTCCGGCGCATGAATTGCTCGCGCGGGTCGCACTGCGGATGCGGCAGGCCGGTATGGCGGAGAAAAGCGTATCGCTTGAGACACCGCTCATCGCGCGCGCGCAACTGACGCCTGTGGAAGCGGATATCATGCGGATCCTGCTGAGCCATAAGGGCCAGATCGTCACCCGCAACCAGCTTTCCCAACAGCTCGACAAATCCGAATGGCTTTATGGGGACCGCAAGTTCGACGTCCATATCACGCGAATTCGCAAGAAGCTCAAAGCCGCCTTCGGCCACCGCTACCTCGTTTGCACGATCAGGTCCAAGGGTTATCTTGTGCAGTTTTCGGACGAGGCGGAGAGCGGCTAGGCCGCCCGCCTGCCTATCAGCCTGAATCGCCACCGGCCATCTTGGCGATCAGGTCCAGCGCGGCATCGGCATTGGCATCATCAACGACACTTTGGGCTGCGCTGCTCCGGGCAGGAGAGCGATCAAGTGCGGCCGCGAAATGCCCCGTAACCAGCATGATGCCCACCAGCGCGGCAACAGCCACATGCACCGACCTGAACAACCGCCGTTTCGCGCGCGGCTTCCTTGTGTGGATTGCGGGTGTGGAGGTCTTTTCCTTGCCCGGGAAGGGCGCAACAGGCGAGACGAAGACCCCACGCACCGTGACTGTCACGTGGCAGAGGTAAGGCTCGCACATGAACCGCTCCACCATTGCGACGGGAAAAGCATCCTCTGGCATCTCAAGCACTGCGACATCACCCTGCTTCCAGCCGTCCAACGCGTTGCGTGGCAAGACAAAGCGCGCGAAATCATCGCGACAGCCGATGCGCGTGACCGTCACCGCAGGCTCTTTCCCGTTTGCCCCATCCGGCGCAATGATCAAGCGGACGGTATCGCCCTCACGTTGCAGGCGGGCCTCGACAAAAACGCATTCGGGGCGGTTCGACATGGTTGGCGCGGCATAGCCAGAGGGCAGTGACAGATGGGTCACATAAGCTTGGGAGCGCGCGGACATGGCGTCCGTTTTTGTCTCATGCGCGTCGGGCCACACCGTGGCGGGTTTGTCAGCGCCTGCTGTCTGGCGCCCGATCGTGTTGCCGGTAGCCGCTTCGGGATCAAGCCCTTCATCCTGTGCGAAACGATAGTTGATCGCATAGTCGGAAGCCAGTTCGGCAAGATGCGGGCTGTCCGCGACAAGCGACAAAAGCTGCTGCTCTTCCGAGAACAACACCTTGCGTGTCGGATAGCCCTCAACATGCGGCGCGACGCACAGATCAAACCGGCTCAGGCCATGCAGCGCCAGAATTCGGGTCAGCACACGCGCCGTCTCGCCTTGATGATGCACGGCAAGGTCGCAGGCACCGCCGGGGGTCAGACAGACGGCAACCTGCATCTGCGCGGGCCAGCCGGGAAGCATATCTGCCACCATATCCTCTTCAAGCAAATACACGAATGTGCCCGAATTGCTCATAATGGCAGCCTCCACGCTAATTTATACTTGTCTGTTTATGTTTATATTTGCATTTGTGTCAAGTATAGCTAATGAAGAAAACAAGTGACAACGGCATGCGGGCCGGAACCGCAAAACCTATTGGCGGAGGTCTAATGGCGATCTTTCTTGGTCTGGCGATGGTCTTCGGGCTGGTGTTTGGCGGCTTCATGTTGTCGGGCGGCAAGATGGACATCGTGCTTTACGCACTTCCCTACGAGGGCATGATGATCGGCGGCGCGTCGATCGGGGCCTTTGTCATTGCCAATTCATCGACTGTTTTGCGCTCTTCGCTGCGCGGACTCGTCAAGGTCATCAAAGGCCCGAAATTCAAGGCGCCCCACTACGAGGAACTGCTGAAGCTGATGTACGAACTGGCGCGCCTCTACAAGGCGAAGGGCATCATCGCTCTCGACGAGCATGTGGAGAAACCGCATGAAAGCAGCATTTTCCAGCGCTATCCGGCCATTCTCAAAGACCATTTCGCAACCGAACTGATCACAGACAGCTTTCGCATGCTCTCGATGCAGTTCGACGACAAATACCAGACCGAGGATGTGATCAACCGCAAGATCAAGAAGCACCACCGCGAGACGCTGGCCTCTGCCGCCGCGATCCAGACCATGGCCGACGGTCTGCCCGCGATTGGAATCGTCGCGGCGGTTCTCGGGGTGATCAAGACCATGTCATCCATCGACCAACCGCCGGAGGTTCTGGGCAAGATGATCGGCGGCGCGCTTGTGGGCACCTTTCTGGGTGTGTTTCTGGCCTATTGCATGGTCCAGCCGATATCGGGCCGCCTGAAGCAGATCGAGGATGAGGACGAGGCATTCTATCTCATTATCCGCGATATCTTTGTAGCGATGGTGGCCAACCATCCGCCGAACATCTGTGTCGAGATCGGGCGGGGCAACATTCCAAGCACCAAGCAACCCGACTTCTACAAGGTCGAGGCCGCACAGAAGGAACTGCCGGCGGTATGACCGGACATGCGCGCCTTCCGGGAACGGCCTGCTTCCGCGTTGCGGCTCCCTTGGCCCTTTGGGTTGCAGCCGGTGGCGTCGCATTCGCCGAGACGCCTGCGACCGCTCAGCCCAACACCGACGTGATCGGGCGGATCATCGCGCTGGGTGCCCCGCAGTCCCCGTTTGCAGTCAGCACACCAGCAGACCGCAACGCCTTTCCGCCGGAGATTCTCCAAAGGATGCGGGAGGCTCTGATAAAACATGCGGAGAATCCGCAATCAGGCACCAAGACGCGGAAGAATGACTGACAGGGTCCATACTCTCACCCTGCTTGAAAGGTTGCGACGGCACGAAATGGCTGCCGAGGCAGGCGAGCTCGCGACGCTTCGCGCACAGGTCGCTACGTGGGAGAACACGCGCGCCACACTTCAGGAGCGGCTGAACACCGAGGCCAGAATCATCTCGATCGAATCCGCCCCCTATGTCGGGGCTTTCATCCGTGGCATCCGGAACGAGGAGGCGCAGATCGACCGCGATATGGCAAAAGTCGCCCCAAGGGTTCAGGAACTAGAAATCGCTTTGGCGGAACAATTCCGCGCGCTTGCGACGATCAGGCTCGCTCTTGGCGAGGCGCGGAACGTGCTGCGGGAGGCACAGGCGCAGCGAGAGATCAAAGACACGGAGGAGCAAGCCCTTCTCCGATGGGCCGGCACCAGATCGCGCAGGGCGCCATCCGGTTTGCGCGGCACTACCAGTCGTTAGGCGACACGCCGGTTCCCACTTTCAACCACTTGCAAACTGTCGCCCGCGAGAGGAGTGTTGCCGGTATGGAGAATGAAACCAGCCGCCCGCGCCTTCGTATCCGCATCGTTTTCGGTGCCGAGGAAATGATCGGCCCCGGCAAGGCCGAACTTCTGGAACGGATTGACCGCTGCGGGTCAATCGCTGCGGCAGGGCGCGAAATGGGCATGAGCTACAAACGCGCATGGCAGTTGATCGGCACGCTGAACGCGATGTTCCACGCGCCTCTGGTGGACAGCACGCGTGGCGGTCCGGGTGGGGGCGGGGCCGTTCTGACAGAGGCGGGACGCACCGTCCTGTCGCTTTACCGCGCCTTTGAGGATGAGGCCGCGGAGGCAGGTGCCGCCCAACTTTCTGAGTTACGCACGCTTTTAAGGGATATTCCCGACAGGAAATAACCGTTGACGAAGCGTCTGTCTTCCTGCGTTATATTTTGGGAAACATATCAATACGGGATGGTCCTTTATATGGCCTCGAAGAGCAGTTCAGTCTGGGCCGCACTCGCAGCGCTTGTTCTTGCGTGGAGCCCAGCTGCCGCGCGGAACGACGCTCCGGTGATCGCTGCCGCGTCTGATCTGCAATTCGCGGTGACCGAAATCGCCCAAGCCTTCACGGCAGAGACGGGGATGTCGGTGCGGTTGTCCTTTGGCTCAACCGGCAATTTCTCCCGCCAGATCCGCGAGGGCGCGCCTTTCCAGATATTCATGGCGGCGGATGAAGAGTTCATCCTTGATCTCGCCCGTGACGGTTTCACCGTGGACGAAGGCGATCTCTACGGCATTGGCCGGATCGTTCTCATGGTACCGCACGGGTCATCCCTGACACCGGACGAGAGCCTCGACGCGCTTGCCGAAATGCTGGCCGCCGGAGAGATCAGCCGTTTTGCCATCGCCAACCCCGATCACGCGCCCTACGGGATGCGCGCGCGCGAGGCGTTGATCGAACGCGGGCTTTGGGAATATCTGCAACCGTTCATTGTATTGGGCGAGAATGTCAGCCAAGCCGCGCAATTCGCGCTGTCGGGCAATGCCGAGGGCGGCATCATCGCCTATTCGCTTGCCCTCGCCCCCGAGGTGGCACCGCGTGGTCGCTATGCACTGATACCCGAGGAATGGCACGCGCGCCTACGGCAGCGTATGGTACTGCTGAACGGCGCGGGCCCCGTGGCCGAGGCTTTCTATAATTATATGCAGGAGCCTGACGCACGCGAGATCATGCGCCGTTATGGTTTCGTCCTTCCGGATGACGGGGGATAGATGGACTGGACTGCGCTTTCGCTATCCTTGCAACTGGCGGCATGGACGGTGGCGATCCTGCTGCCGGTCTCGGTTCTGGCGGGGCGGTTTCTGGCTTACCGGCAGTTTCGTGGCAAGGGCTTGGTCGAGGCGCTGGTGATGCTGCCGCTGGTGATCCCGCCTACGGTTTTCGGTTTCTATCTGCTGGTGGCCTTCGGGCGGAATTCTCCCGTGGGCGATCTGTGGCAAAGCCTGTTCGGCAGCCAGCTTGTTTTCACCTTCGAGGGGCTGGTGCTGGCGAGCGTGATCTTCAACCTGCCCTTCGCAATCCAGCCCGCCCAGCGCGGGTTCGAAGCGATTCCGGTTGAGGTGCGCGAGGCCGCCGCATGCTGCGGTATGTCTTCCCTGACCTCGTTACGGAAGATCGAGCTTCCGCTAGCATGGCCGGGGGTGATGACGGCGATGGTCCTGACCTTTGCCCATACGCTGGGCGAATTCGGCATCGTGCTGATGGTGGGCGGTTCGATCCCCGGCGAGACCAAGACCATCGCCATTGCCATCTATGACAGGGTGCAGGGCTTTGACGACCGGGGGGCGGCCATCATGTCTGCCGTTCTTGTCGCGATCTCGCTGTTCACCATCGCGCTGACCTACTGGTTGTCGGCGCGTATGGGCAGGAGGCTTTCTTGATGGCGCTGGACGTCATGCTGCGCGCCACTGCGCCGATCCCGCTCGATGTGGCGTTTCGGGTGGAGTCGGGCGAATTGCTCGCCCTCGTCGGTCATTCAGGGTCTGGCAAAACCACGCTTCTGCGGAGCATTGCAGGGCTGTGGCGGCCCCAAACGGGGCGGATCGCTGTGAACGGCGCGGCTTGGCTGGATACCGCTGCTGGCATCGATCTGCCCACGCATCGCCGCAGGGTGGGGATCGTGTTCCAGAATTACGCGCTGTTTCCGCATATGACGGCAGTGCAGAATGTGATGGCCGCAATGGATGCGCCCGACAGGCGCGCAGCCGAGCAGACCCTTGATCTGGTGAACCTGCACGGTCTGGCTGATCGCAAACCTGCACAGCTTTCTGGCGGACAGCAACAACGGGTGGCCGTGGCGCGTGCACTGGCCCGCAAGCCGCATGCGCTGCTGCTGGACGAGCCGTTCTCGGCCGTGGACCGCGCGACCCGCGAGAAGCTCTATAGCGAGATTATCGATCTGCGCAGGCACTTGGCCATGCCCGTGGTGCTCGTCACCCATGACATGAACGAGGCGCAGCTTCTCGCGGACCAGATGGTTGTGCTCGAGAAGGGCCGCGTTGTGCGGGAGGGCACGACCGCCGAAGTCATGGCCGACCCCGAGGCGCTGCGCGCCATGGGAATCCGCGAGGTTGCCGCGATGCTGCCTGCCACCATTGTGGAGCATGGAGATGACGGGCTGACCCGCCTGAACGGGCCGACGGGGCCATTGTTCCTGCCCGAGATTGATGGCGCCCCCGGTACACGCCTGCGGGTGCGGATCATGGCGCATGAGGTCATTCTCGCGCGGGCGCGGCCCGAGGGGCTTTCGGCCCAGAACATCATTTTCGGGACGATCACCCGGATCATGCCAGGGACGGGGCCGGGGGTGATGGTCCATATCGACGTGGCGGGGCACGAGATACTGGCCCGCATCACCCGTCGCGCCACAGAGCAGATGACGCTGGCGTCCGGCGACACGGTCTATGCCATCCTGAAATCCATGTCCGTGGCGCGCGATCACGTGGCCCGCGCGCCCGATTCGGTGGGAAAAGGCTCGTAACGGCGCAGCCTTGCTTCCTGCGAAGAGGCTCAACCGCCCGAAGGCGCATTGCGTTGCGAGGGATCACGGCCAAAGGCCTCTGTCGCTTTCGCCTCGCCCTTTTCGCGCTGACGCTTGGCAGCTTCGGCCCACCAGTCAAGCTGGGCCAAGGTCCGGCCAAGATACCCATCCCAGTCATCTGCATCGGCCTGCCACGCTCCGTCCTCCGCCAGTGCCTCTTGCGCCTTTGGGATATGCACCATCGCCGAGACAGGCAGGCAGCCGAGTTCGGACAGAAAGCCGCGCATCCCCATCGCCGCGCGCGCGCCGCCCCACTGGCCTGCGGAATAAGTCACGATGGCTGACGGCTTGAACGCGAAACGCGAGGCGCCGAAATGGTTGAGCAGATGCGCCAGCGCGGGCGACATGGCGTGATTGTATTCAGGGCTGACCATGACATAGCCGTCAGCCTGTGTGATCCTCTCGGCCAGTGCGTCCAGCGGCGCGGGCGCGCGGCCCTCGGCATAGGCGAAATGCGGTTTGAACACGCCGTCCGTGTCAATCTCGAGCGGGTCGATCAATGTTGCCCGATGACCGCGCGCCGTGACCAGACGGCAGCACGCTGCCGCGACACGCGCGCCAAGGCGGGCTGGACGCGGCGGGGTGCTGTCGCGTGCGGAGCCTAGAAAAACAAGATAATCCATCCGGCTCATGCTGCAAAACTCTGCTTTGTGCGGTTGGCGAACCACACCAACGAGAGCATCACAGGCACTTCCACCAGCACACCGACAACGGTGACCAGTGCTGCACCGGAGTTCAGGCCGAACAGGCCAATCGCCACGGCCACGGCCAGTTCGAAAAAGTTCGACGTGCCGATCAGCGCGCAAGGGGCGGCCACGTTATGCGGCACATTCCAGCGCCATGCCCAGAAATAGGCCAGCGCGAACATCCCGTAGGACTGGATCAG
>JBLRWK010000007.1:0-100303 GCA_047921295.1 Rhodobacterales bacterium | reverse complement strand
GATATGGTCGCGTGAAATGAAGCTAAAGGTCTCCGGTGAAACCGGGACGATTCAGCTGGCCTGCAACTGCCGCACATCGACCACAGGTGTGGGCTGCAGATCGTCGAACAATTCGTATTGCGTGCCATCGGGATAGATGGCGGCACGGCGCAACACGCGACCCCGTGAATCGCGGATCGTCTCGACCTGCGATCCGTCCACGCGGTCCAGAATGGTGCGCGTAGAGCCGTCAGAGAAGGTTTCCGTCCGCATACGTGCATCCGGCTGCCGCAGCAGCGCATCGTCATCCTTGTAGACGGTGAAGCCGCGATCGCCCTCGACAACAACACGGTCGCCAGTATTGGCAACCACCCTGTCACCATTGCGCAGAACCGACCCGACCACGACCGCGCCGACACCCAGAAGCAGCGCCTTCTCGAAGGTACTCAACCCGCTGCGCCCGCGGTCCTGCGACACGCTCGCGCTTTGACCGCCCAGAGCGGTTGCGAAATCCTGCGCGCTGGTCCGGACAGACTGTGTATCGAGGGTTTCCTCGACCACCTCCTCGGGCGTTGCTGTTGTCTCCGGGGTCGCCGCCACAGGGGCCTCATCCGCTTCAGCAGCAGTCGGATCAACAAAATTCGCCGTGTCGGAGGCTTGTGCTTCGGCTTCGGCGGTTTCTTCCGCAGCTTCTGCCGCCGCTGCTTCTTCCGCTGCCTGTGCCTCAGCCTCTGCCGCCGCTGCTTCTTCTGCTGCCTGTGCTTCAGCCTCCGCCGCCGCCGCTTCCTCTGCTGCCTGTGCCTCAGCCTCTGCCGCTTCTTCAGCTGCCTGTGCCTCAGCCTCAGCCGCCGCCGCTTCTTCAGCCGCCCGCGCTTCGGCCTCAGCCGCTGCCGCTTCTTCTGATGAACGCGCCTCGGCCTCTGCCTCTGCCTCTGCGGCTTCTTCCGCCGCCCGCGCCTCGGCCTCAGCCGCCGCTGCTTCCTCTGCCGCCCGCGCCTCGGCCTCTGCCGCTGCTGCTTCTTCTGCCGCCTGCGCCTCGGCCTCTGCCGCTGCTGCTTCTTCTGCCGCCTGCGCCTCAGCCTCTGCCGCCGCCGCTTCTTCAGCCGCCCGCGCCTCAGCCTCTGCCGCAGCCGCTTCTTCTGCTGCACGCGCCTCAGCCTCTGCCGCAGCCGCTTCTTCTGCTGCACGCGCCTCAGCCTCTGCCGCCGCTGCTTCTTCTGCCGCGCGCGCCTCCGCTGCCGCCGCTTCCTCTGCTGCGCGCGCTTCAGCCTCTGCCGCTGCTGCCTGTGCTTCAGCCTCTGCAGCAAGGCGGGCCGCTTCGGCCTCCTCTGCCAGTCGCGCGGCTTCCGCTTCTGCGGCTTCGGCTGCTGCTTGCGCCTGCGCCTCTGCTGCGGCGGCAGCTTCCACTGCCGCAGCTTCCGCTGCTTCCTGCTCCAGACGGAGAGCCTCTGCCTCGGCGGCGGCAGCTTCTTCCTGCATCAGCCTTGCGGCCTCCTCGGCTTCGGCCGCCAGCCTTGCTGCCTCTGCCGCAGCAAACTCAGCTCGTTCTTCCGGTGTAGACCCTTCTTCCGGCTGCCCCTCGGGGCAGGGCGGCGCGCTCTCGTCAAGGCACAGCAGTTCGACTTCTTGTGCCGAAGCGCTTGCAACCAGCGCGGGATGCGGCAGCAACAGTGAAAGGCTGGCAACAAGCGCCGTGGTAGTCTTGAGCGGTGCGAGAGGCATTTTTTCTTCCTTTTCTCGGGCTGTCCCGGCGATGAGCGCCCTGCAGACGCGCGTTCAACCGGTCAAAACGCAGATGCGTCTACGATGACGTATTTTGCAGTGCATGAGGCACTTGCCTGTGCGTGATATCTATCGCAACAGCGGTTGTTATCCAAAAACAGTGCCTTTCGAGAGGCTGTTTGCCAGCTTCGGGGTCAGCCTCAGGGACAGCAACGAGCCTAGTAGAATCGCCGGCAATCCTCGGGCAGCAGATAGACCCGCTGGAACAGGTTTCCGGCGCGATCCTCAAAGCTGTTGCGCAGGGTCACGCCCATCTCGAACATCTGTCGCCCTTCGGTGCAGATCGTTTCGGCGCTGGCCTCGATCAGATTGCGCATATCGCGCGCCGACGCGCGGGCATCGGCGGCTGTCGTCACGTAGGAATATTCCATGATCCGCATGCGGGGCAGAAATAGCGCGTCGTTCAGCGTGACCGTATCCGTCACCGCCGTGGGCAGGCCTTCACGGGTATCGGCTGCCATGGTCTCGAGCAGCGTTTCCTCATCGGGCGTGGCCGGTGTCACCTCTGCCGTGACGGCATCAGCGGGCGCGGCTGTTTCGGGCGCAGGTGCGGCTGCGGGCGGGACGGCTGCGGGCTCCGCCACGTCTGGCATGGGTGCCGGTGGGTCGTTCGGAGGCGCGAGGAGGAAAAAGCCGATCACGGCCACAACCAGTATACCAAGGCCGATAAAATACTTAGTCATATGATGAGCTCCCACATCCCTGTGTTTCCAAATAGCCTAAAGGTTTCTGGGAAGGAGGCAAGTTTGGCAATCAGAACGGCAGGCAATTCCGCGCACGGTGACGGGTCGGCGCAGGTCAGTTGCGCCGCAAGCCGTCGATCAGGGGTTCCACCATCTTGCGGGCCAGTTCTTCGCGTTCCGCCACGGTTTCACCCGGTCTGGCGCGATACCAGAAAATCGACCATTGCAAAGCACCCAGCAACACCTTTGCAGTGACCGAGACATCCAGTTCCCGCAACGATTTATCCTCGATCGCTGCGGCGATCTGCTGCTTGAAGAAACCCTCGAACCGGTCACGGCTGTCGATCAGGAGTTTCATGGTCTGACGCTGATCCTCGGTTGTGGCGTCGAACCGATGGATCTGCACCCCCTGTGCGACCACATTCTCATAGGTGTGATGTTCCAGCATGGCTTTGGCATGCGTCAACAGCATGGCATGCAGCACGGTCAGGCCGTCGCCTGAGGTTTTCATGGCGGGTTCGATGGCCGCGAATAGCTTCTTCATTCCTTCGCGGTGAACGTCGAAGAACAGATCGGTCTTGCTGGCATAATAGTGATAGATGCGGCCCTTGGTGCATCCCAGACGGTCTGCAACCTCGTCAACGCTGGTGGCGTGATAGCCGCGTTCCATAAAACACAGCGCGGCCATGTCTATGATTTCTGCTTTGCGCCACCCTTTCCTGCGCGGACTCTGGTCCGTCGGGGTGTTGCGCGGCCCCACAACGTCCGGCATGGCCTCTCCCTGTTTGGCAATCGGTATGTGCGAATGATGCGTTTCACGCAAGAGTTTCGTTGGTGCCGTGAGTGCTCCAAAGGTCGGCATTGACAAAAACATACTCATTTGTATGTTTTTTGTCAGAGGGCGCAATCACGCGCGGGCCTTCCCTCAGAAAGTGACCCTGATGACAAAGCCGCTTCCGCCTGCCGCCTGCACAGATTCCATACGGATACGGCTGGAATGACCCGCGTGCTAATCACGGGGGCGGCTGGGTTTCTGGGCCAGCGGTTGTGCAGGATGCTCGTTGCAAAAGGTGCATTGACCGGATCGGACGGCGTATCGCGCCCCGTCACGGACATCCACCTGTCGGATATTGTCGATGCCGCGCCTCCGGCTCCGGGCAGCATCACCATCACCAACCGACGCGGCGATCTGTCTGATCCGGGCTTTGTGCGGGAACTGTCGGAAAGCGGCTTTGACAGCATCTTCCACCTCGCCTCTTTCCTGACGCTGCAGGCAGAGCAGGACCCGGAACATGCCTATGCCGTCAATGTCGAGGCGCTGCGGCAACTGGTCAGCACAGCGCCGCACTGTCCCAAGGTGGTCTTTGCATCCTCCATCGCGGTCTTCGGCGGCGATTTGCCTGATGTGGTCGACGATCATGTCGCCCCCGCGCCTGCCACAACCTACGGCACACACAAAGCGATCAACGAATTGCTGATCGCGGATTACAGCCGTCATGGCAGGATCGACGGGCGCTCCTTGCGGCTGCCCATCGTCTTACTGCGCGCGGGTGCCGCCCAGCCCGCTGTCTCGGACAGGGTTGCGGCAATTGTGCGCGAACCGCTGGGAGGGCAGGATACGGTATCGCCGTTGCGAGCGGAGACCCGTATTCCGGTTGCCTCGGTCGGGGCTGTCTGCCGAGCGCTGTTGCAAGTGCATGATTTGCCCGCCTACAAGCTGCCGCCGCAGCGGGTGATGAACCTGCCAGCGCTTACGGTGTCTGTCAGCGATATGGCGGAATCGATCAGGCGCAACGGAGGCAAGGGCGGCATCACTTTCGCGGAAGATCCGGTGATGCAGGCCATCGTGGACGGCTGGCCCAAACAGTTCGTCTCCGAACGCGCGACGCAGGCGGGGATTGGTGCCGATCCCGACTTTGACGCCATCATCGCGGATTATCTTGCGAACAGGACAGGCTGAGATGGGCACATCCTCCTCCCAAGCCTCCGCACCTGTGGTCCGGCCATCCTCTCCCGACATCTGCATCATCGGCGCGGGATCGTCGGGCGTGACCGTTGCCAAATCGCTCAAGGAGGCCGGACTGGCCTTTGATATTTTCGAGGCGGGGTCCGATATCGGCGGCATGTGGCGCTATAACAATGATAACGGGCGCTCGTCCTGCTACGCATCGCTCCATATCGATACCAGCCGCCCGAACCTTGGCTACAGCGACTTCCCGATTGACCCTGACTTGCCCGATTTCCTGTCGCATGCACAATTTCTGTCGCATCTGGAAGCCTATGCCGACAGGTTCGGCATCCGCCCGCTCATCACCTTCAACACCGAGGTGCTCTCTGTCGTGCCTGATGGCGAACGCTGGCAGGTCACCCTTGCGGGCGGCGAGACCCGCAGCTACGGCACGGTGATTGTGGCCAACGGTCATCTGTCCGATCCACGGATGCCCGTCTTTCCGGGACAGTTTGACGGAGAGGTTATCCATTCCCACCACTACAGAATCGCAGCCCCGTTCGAGGGCAAGCGCGTTATGGTGGTGGGTCTCGGCAACTCTGCGGTCGATATCGCCGTCGATCTTTGCCGCCGCGCGCAGCATGTCATCGTCTCCACGCGGCGCAGCGCATGGATTATGCCGAAATATCTGATGGGTGTGCCGGTTGATCAATGGTCGGGCTTTCTGGCGCGCAAGCTCAGGCTCAAGACACAGATGGTGCGCCGCATCATGTCGCGGCTTGTGCGGCTTGGCGTTGGCGATCAACGCCGCTTTGGCCTGCCAA
This sequence comes from Rhodobacterales bacterium, assembly GCA_047921295.1. Classification (GTDB taxonomy): domain Bacteria; phylum Pseudomonadota; class Alphaproteobacteria; order Rhodobacterales; family Rhodobacteraceae; genus Seohaeicola. The sequence goes on along the minus strand of JBLRWK010000007.1, from coordinate 95,087 downwards.
GGCCCGCGCATCCGATGTGGCGCGAGCATGCGACGCTCAGTCAGGAACTGTTGCCCTATATCGGCCACGGGTGGATCACAGTGCGGCCCGACGTCAAGGAACTGCGCGCCAGAAGCGCGGTGTTTCAGGACGGTCACGAAGATGCGGTGGATGCCATCATCTACGCCACAGGCTACAAAACCACATTCCCCTTCCTTGCGCCGGATGTATTTGATCCCGAGGCGCAGGTTGGCCATCTTTACCGTCGCATGGTCCTGCCGAACCGCCCCGGCCTGATTTTTGCAGGGCTTGTGCAGCCCGTCGGCCCGACCATCCCGCTGGTCGAGACGCAAGGCAAGTGGATCGCCGCCATGCTGTCAGGCAAGATGGCCCTGCCTGACACGGACACACGCCAGAAGGAAATCGCGGCGCATCGTGACCGGCAGCGGAAAACCTATCTGGATAGTCCGCGCTATACGCTGGAGGTGGATTATGCGCTCTATAGCAAACAGATGAAGACCGACATCACCGCAGGCAAAGCCGGGGCATAGCATCATGACACAGACCAAACAGCGATGGCGGCAGCGCCCGCCCGGATCGAACTGGGGAGACTTTGGCCCCGACGACCGCCTTGGGCGGATCAATCTGATCACGACGGAAAAGACGCGACAAGGTTTGGCGGAAGCGGTTGAGGGTCTGGTATTCTCGCTGTCCTTGCCGCTGAACTATCCCGGCGGCAACGCACTGAACCCAAGGCGGTTTCCGCCGATCCTGCGGCCTACCCTGCGCGACGGAAAGCCCAATTTCAACGCGGTGCTCACCGGCGAACAAGCGGATGCGACGGATGTGTTTTGTGACGATCTGGCGATCCTGTATCTGCAATATTCGACGCAATGGGATGCCCTGAGCCATGTCGGATCGCAGTTTGATGCCGATGGGGACGGTGTGGCGGAGCGGGTCTATTACAACGGTTTCCGCGCAGACGAGGACATTCGCGGGCCTGTCTCTCCCGAAGACGCGGGCCTTACATCTGACATGCAGAGCGAAGGCACCTCCAATGCGGGGCCGCTGGGCATCGAGCATATGGCGGCGCACGGGGTGCAAGGCCGCGCGGTGATGATTGATCTGCACCACCATTTCGGCGAGGCGCATACGCTCGTCGGCTATGATCAGTTGATGCAGGTGATGGAGCGTGACGGGGTTGTCGTGGAGGCGGGCGATATGGTCTGCCTGCACACGGGCTTCGCGCAGATGGTGCTCGATATGGGTGGCCAACCGGAGGCGAGCCGACTGCATGCGAGTTGTTGTGTCCTGAATGGCCGTGATGGCGCTATGCTGAACTGGATCACGGATTCAGGCCTGTCGGCCCTGATCGCCGACAATTACGCGGTCGAGGCCTATCCGGCGCAGGCGGGGGAGCAGGCGTGCTGTTCGGTCCTGCCGTTGCACGAGCACTGCCTGTTCCGCCTTGGCATCCATCTGGGAGAGTTGTGGCATCTGACGCCGCTGGCCGCATGGTTGCGGGCCAAAGGGCGGTCGCGGTTTCTGTTGACCGCCCCGCCGCTCCGCCTTCCCGGCGCGGTGGGATCGCCCGTGACGCCGGTTGCCACCGTCTGATCCAGCCGTCAGCCTGACGCGGGTTTGTCCCGCAACAGTTGCGCGAGATAGAACTGGTCCGCCTCGAAAGGCGCGGCCCAGTTGGCGCGGCATTCTGCATCCACGGCGCGTTTCGTCATGGAAACGGACAAGGGCGGGCAAAGCGAGACCTCGCGCGCCAATGTTTTGGCGGCGGCCTCGGTGGCTCCGTCATCGGTCACCTCCTCGCACAGACCGATCTGGAGCGCCTCTTCCGGTGCCACGGCGCGATCCGTGAATAGGATGTGTTTGGCGCGGGCCGGACCCACCAGAGAGGTCAGCAAGGCAAGCCCGCCCCATCCCAGTGTCAGGCCCAATCGCACCTCGGGGAAGCGGAAGTAAGCGCTTTTCCCCATCACCCTGAAATCCGCTGTGAGCGACAGCAGTCCACCGCCCCCGATGGCTGGCCCCTCGACAGCCGCGATCACGACCTGCGGCAGGGCAGCCCACGCGGTGCACATCCGACCGCCTGCCGCCAGAACCCGCTGGCGTGCTACCGGGTCGATGTCTTGCCGCCACAGGCTCTCGTCCGACAGATCAACGCCAGCCGAAAACCGTGTCGGCGTGCCGCTTAGAATAACTGCGCGCAGGTCCGTTCTTTCGGCCAAAGCGGTGGCCGTCGCTGTCAGTTGCTCCATCGCATCGAGGTTCAGCGCATTGGCCTTTGCGCCGCGATCATAGCGCACCAGCGCAACCTCATTCTCATAGGTGATTGATACCACTGACATGCCGCGCCTCCCGATTGACATACTACTTGGTATGTTTCATAGCTGAGGACGGTATGCAAAGTGTAATTCCGCTGCCCGGCATTTTGCCTTGTGGCAGGCGCGCATCGCTGCACCGGGAGGAGGATATCATGACCACGGAGAAAGCGCTGGACCCGGCTTATGCGGTGCTGCGCAACATTCTGGACCGCTTCGCCACCGAGACGCCCGAGGCGCCCTTCGTGCAGTTCTGGCCCGGCGATCTGTGGGATTACCGCACCATGCGCGACAGGGTCCGTGCCCGTGCCGCAGCGCTGCAAGCGGCGGGCGTGGCGCAGGGCGATCATGTGTTGTGCTTCATGGGCAACGGCCCCGATCTGCTGACAAGCTGGTTCGCGATCAACTATCTGGGCGCGGTTTATGTGCCTGTGAACACGGCGGCGCGTGGCAGACCTTTGGAGCATATCCTGCAGGATGCCGATGCGGCGCTGATGATTGCGGAGACGGCGTTGATCCACCGGCTGGCGGGTCTGTCCACAGGCAGCCTGCGCCGCATCCTGACCGTGGACGCGGGCGATCTTCCGGCTCTGCCCTCTGTCGAGATTGCGCCGATGGCCGATGATGCCGAGGCCGCGTCGCACTCCGGCGCGCTGGAGCTTGAGCGGCCGATCCAGCCATGGGATACGCAAGCTATCATGTATACCTCCGGCACAACGGGCGATGCGAAAGGCGTGCTGTCGTCCTATGTGCAGCTTTACACGATGGGCCCCGATGCCTTTGACTGCGTCGAGGCCGATGACCGCTGCATGATCTGCGGCCCGATCTTTCACTGCGGATCAACCTTGTATGTCTATGCGATGCTCGCACGCGGGCTGTCCATCGGGATGATGCGCGAGTTCAAGACGCAGGATTTCTGGCCCGCCGTGCGCGAGACAGGATCAACCTATGCGTTGCTGCTGGGGGTGATGGCGAGCTTTCTGATCAAGCAACCACCCAACAGCCGGGATCGTGACCATCCCCTGCGCCGCGCCTTCATCACGCCGTTCGGAGAGGACGGGCCGCTGTTTGCTGAGCGGTTCGGAGTGGAGGCATGGACGATCTACAACATGACAGAGATTGCCAGCCCGATGCATGCAGGCCCGGACATCACCCGCAAGGGCATCGCCGGCAAGCCGAGGCCATGGTTTGACCTGCGTGTGGTGGACGAGAACGACATCCCGTTGCCTGATGGCGAGACGGGCGAGTTGATTATCCGGTCGCACCGGCCTTGGGCCTTGATGAAAGGCTATTACAAAAAGCCCGCCGCCACCGCAGCGGCAATGCGCAACGGTTGGTTCCACACGGGCGACGGGTTCCGGCGGGAGGCCGATGGCACGTTCTTTTTCGTCGACCGGCTGAAAGATATCATCCGGCGCAGGGGCGAAAATATCTCTTCCTTTGCACTGGAAAACGAGGTTGTGGCGCATCCCGCCGTGCGTGAATGCGCCGCCCTCGGCGTGCCGAGCGAGCATAGCGAGGATGATGTGATGATCGTCGTCACGCCGGTCGCTGGCGCAAAGATCGACATACCGGACCTGTTGCACTTTCTGTCAGAGCAGTTGCCGCGCTACATGGTGCCCCGCTACGTGCGGGTGCTGGATGATCTGCCCAAGACGGCGAATGGAAAGATCCAGAAAGCCGCCCTTCGCGGCGAGGGTGTCACGCCCGCGACCTTTGACAGGGAAAGCTCCGGCCCTGACCGGCGGCAGGCGTGAGATGCGGATTTGCACCGCACATTCCCTAAGCCGCAGTCAATCTTTCATCTGACCGGAAAGGAGCCGTAATGAGCCCGCGCCCCACGCCCAAATCCCGCGATGATTTCGCGGTTTTCTGCGCGATCAGCACGCGCTGGAAGGATAACGATGCCTACCGGCATGTGAACAACGTGACCTATCTGTCCTTCTTCGACACGGCTGTGAACGAGCACCTGATCAAGGGCGGTGTGCTCGATATCGAAAGCAGCGACACGATCGGCCTCGTCGCTCGCAGCAATTGCGACTATTTTGCTGCCGTCTCGTTTCCCGACAAGATCGATGTCGGACTGTCGGTCAGAAGGCTGGGCACATCCAGCGTGACATACGAGCTTGCCGTCTTCCGCGAGAACGAGACGCAGGCGGCGGCGCAGGGGCAACTCGTCCATGTCTATGTTGACCGCAGAACCAACCGTCCGGTTGATCTGCCTGCCGCCTTGCGGGCACATCTTTCGGGCCTTCTAACCTAGACCGTTGACCGGACCATCGCCCAACCCCAACGAAAGCGAGCGCTCATGAACCCCTTCACATTCAACACAACCAAATCCATCGTTTTCCGTCCCGGTGCGGCGGCCGAAATGGGAGAGACCACGCGGGCGGTTTTGGGCGACAAGGTTCTGTTTGTCACCGATGCGGGGATTGTGGCGCTTGGGCTGTGCGCGCCCGCGATTGCATCGCTCGAGGCGAAGGGCGCGCATGTCAGCGTGTTCGATACGGTAGAGGCCGATCCGTCGCGCGCAACGCTGGAAGCGGCTGTGGCGATGGGGCAGGCTATCAGTGCAACCGGCGTGATCGGCTTTGGCGGCGGTTCTGCCATGGATGTTGCCAAGGTCGCCGCGCTGCTTTTGGGATCAGGCGAAGACCTTGACGCGGCATGGGGCGTCGGGAATGCCAAGGGACCACGGCTGCCTCTGGTGCTGGTGCCAACCACCGCCGGTACGGGCAGCGAGGTGACCCCCGTCTCCATCATCTCTGTTGGAGGGGAGGAGAAGCGCGGTGTGTCCAGCGCGATCCTGCTGCCGGATATCGCCGTGCTGGACGCGGAGCTGACGCTTGGCCTGCCCGGCCCGATCACGGCGGCAACGGGGGTGGATGCGATGGTGCATGCCATCGAATCCTACGCCTCCGCCAATGCGAACAACAATCCGATCAGCCAGCTTCTGGCGCGTCAGGCCCTCAGATTGCTGGGCGCCAATATCCTCAAGGTGATGGAGACGCCACGGGATATCGAGGCGCGCAGCGCGATGCTGCTGGGGGCGACACTCGCCGGGCAGGCCTTTGGCAACTCCCCCGTGGCGGCGGTGCATGCGCTGGCCTACCCGATTGGCGGAACCTTCCACGTGCCGCATGGTGTGTCGAACGCGCTGATCCTGCCGCATGTGCTACGCTTCAATGCGCCCGCCGCGAACAACGCTTACTCGGAGATCGCGGCGGATGCGTTTCCGCATCTCGAAAGCGTTCCGCATGGAAAGGAACGGTGTGCGGGCTTCATCGCCGAGATTGACGCTCTGATCGCAAAGGTGAGGATTCCAGCACGACTCCGCGATGTCGATATTCCGCAGAGCGCGATAGACAAGATGGCGGCAGACGCGATGCTACAAACGCGGCTTTTGGTGAACAATCCGCGTGAGGTGACGCAGGAGGATGCCAGAATAATCTACCATGCCGCGTGGTGAGGCGATCAATTGGTCGGATTTTGGCTTCGTGCAAAGCAACTATTGCGAAAACGTATTTCACGTTTGGCCCTCCCGGAGGTGTCAGCACCCTTGACGGGTGCCCGTTCCTGCATCTAGCCTCAATTCCAAGGGAAAGGAGTGACTTGGGTGCGTGCCATGCAACAAGGCGGTATGAGTGACAATTTCAGGCAAATGCCGACGGTTTGCACAATGCTGTTCCAAGTCACATCAGGCAATTTGCCTTTTTCTGTCAGGGCGCTTGACAGTCACTGCATGCCTGACTTAGCAATTTAGAAAACATACTCAAAAGTATGATCCAACGGGGGTAGGGAGGCCACTGTGACCAAGAATATGTCAAAGCAGCATGTAAGTGCGGCTCAATGAGCGACGTGCTTGTGGCCAAGGGCCTGTCAAAAGAATTCAAGGGTTTCTTCGCGGTCAAGAATGTGGACTTGTCCGTCCAGCGCGGTTCGGTGCATGCGCTGATCGGGCCGAACGGTGCGGGAAAGACCACACTTTTCAATCTTCTGACCAAGTTCCTGAAGCCATCTGCCGGCACCATCACTTACGAGGGTCAGGACATCACCGCGCGCTCTTCGGAGGATATTGCCAGACTTGGCCTCGTGCGGTCGTTCCAGATTTCCGCGGTCTTCGGTGACCTGACGGTTCTGGAGAATGTCCGCATCGCGCTGCAAAGGCGGCGCGGCGACAGCTATGATTTCTGGCGCTCGGAAAAGGTTTTGTCGGAGTATAACGACGAGGCGCTCGAATATATCGAAAGCGTCGGTCTATCCGAGTTTGTGGCCAACCGCGCGGCGGAGCTGTCCTATGGTCGCAAACGCGCGCTGGAGATCGCTACAACGCTGGCGCTCAGTCCTGATATGCTGTTGCTGGACGAGCCGATGGCCGGAATGGGGCAGGAAGATATCGAGCGTATTTCTGCGCTGATCAAACGGATTGCAGAGGGTCGCACCATCTTGATGGTGGAGCATAACCTGTCCGTGGTCGCCAACCTGTCGGACCGGATCACCGTGCTGGCGCGCGGCGAGGTGCTTGCCGAAGGGGATTACGAAACCATCGCGAAGTCACCCGAAGTGATCGAAGCATATATCGGGGCTGGACATGATTGACCAAAGCACACGACCTGCCGGTGCCGCCAAGACCGACACACCCTTGCTGACAGTTTCCGGCCTGCAGGGCTGGTACGGTGAAAGCCACGTGCTGCACGGCATCGATTTTACCGTATCGCGCGGCGAGGTCGTGACCTTGCTGGGCCGCAACGGCGCTGGCAAGACAACCACAATCAACTCCATCATGGGCATTCTCGAAAAAAGAGAAGGCTCAATCAAGCTGGGCGATACCGAAACGATCAAGATGCAGGCCCGCGAGATTGCGCGCCTTGGTATCGCGATCTGCCCGGAGGAGCGCGGGATCTTCTCGTCGCTGTCGGTGGAAGAAAATCTGATGCTGCCGCCGAAGATCGCTGATGGCGGGCTTGAGGTGGAGCGGATTTACGAGCTGTTCCCCAACCTCAAGGAACGTCGCCGCAGTCAGGGGACAAAACTGTCGGGCGGGGAACAGCAGATGCTCGCCATCGCGCGCATCCTGAGAACCGGATCGCGGTTCCTGTTGCTGGACGAGCCGACCGAAGGGCTTGCGCCGGTAATCGTCCAGCAAATCGGCAAGACAATCAACTTGCTGAAGAACGACGGGTTCACAATCATTCTGGTGGAGCAGAATTTCCGGTTCGCGGCATCCGTCGCCGACCGGCACTACGTGGTCGATCAGGGGCGTGTGATCGACATGATCCCCAACGAGGACCTCGACGCCAACATCGACAAGCTACACGCCTATCTTGGCGTCTAAAATCAGCAACGACGCGTGAAAGCGTCACCAAAGGGAGGAATACACATGTTCAAGAGGATAGCACTCGGCTCGGTCGCGGCGCTTGCGCTCGGCACAGCCCCTGCACTGGCAGACATCGATGTCAAACTCGGTGTTCTGAACGACAGATCCGGCATCTATGCGGATCTCGCGGGTGAAGGTTCTGTTGTCGCTGCGCGCATGGCTGCCGAGGATTTCGATGCGGCAGGCAAGGGCATCAACGTCACGATCGTATCGGCAGACCACCAGAACAGACCCGACGTGGCCTCGACGATTGCGCGTCAATGGTATGACCAGGACAATGTTGACGTCATTCTTGACGTTCCCACGTCTTCGGCCGCGCTGGCCGTCGCCAGCATCACCGCCGAGATGAACAAGATCATGATCAACTCCGGCGCTGCCACCTCCGACCTGACAGGCGCGTCCTGTCAGGAAACCACGGTTCACTGGACCTATGACACTGCCGCGCTTGCCAATGGTACCGGCAAAGCCGTGACCGAAAGCGGCGGCGATACATGGTTCTTCCTGACCGCTGACTATGCCTTCGGTCACGCTCTGGAGCGCGACACCCGCGCTGTCGTCGAAGCAAGCGGCGGTACGGTTGTCGGCGGCGTCGCCCATCCGTTCCCCGGTACCGATTTCGCGTCCTTCCTGTTGCAGGCGCAATCTTCGGGCGCAAAGGTGATCGGTCTGGCGAATGCTGGTGGCGATACCGTCAACGCGATCAAACAGGCCTCCGAATTCGGCATTACGCAAGCCGGGCAATCGCTGGCCGGTCTGCTGCTGTTCCTGACAGATGTTCACGCGCTCGGCACAGAGGTCGCACAGGGTCTGGTGCTGACAGAAGCGTTCTACTGGGATCTGAACGACGAGACCCGCGCATGGTCCGAGCGGTTCCAGGAAGTCATGGGCAACAAGCCCACGATGGTTCAGGCCGGGGTCTATGCAGGCACGTTGCACTATCTGAAAGCCGTGGAAGAGCTGGGTGACAAGGAAACCGCAGCCGTTATGGCGAAGATGAAGGAAATGCCGACAAGCGATCCGCTGTTCGGTGAGGGCCACATCCGCAAGGACGGTCGTCACATCCACGACATGTACCTGTTCGAAGTCAAAACCCCCGAGGAATCGACCGGTGAGTGGGATCTCTACAATCTGGTCGCCACAATCAGCGGCGAGGATGCGTTCCGTGCTCTTGAGGATGGTAATTGCGCCTTCGCAATGGCTGACTAACTCCGGTTGGGCGCGTCGAGCATGTTCGGCGCGCCTTTTCTTTTCCTGACATTTCAATGAGGCACGTCCCGCATGTTCGAGATCCTCGGAATCCCAATTCAAGCCTTCATGGGACAGCTTCTGATCGGCCTGATCAACGGCTCTTTCTACGCGGTTCTGTCGCTTGGACTGGCTGTTATTTTTGGTCTGCTCAATATCATCAACTTTACACACGGCGCCCAATATATGATGGGTGCATTCGTTGCATGGATGTTGCTGAACTATCTCGGCCTGAACTACTGGTTCGCTCTGGCCCTTGCGCCGCTGATTGTCGGTGCCACAGGGATCGCCATCGAGCGATTGATGATCAAGCGATTATACAAGCTTGACCATCTTTACGGCCTTTTGCTGACATTCGGTATCGCCCTGATCCTGCAGGGATTGTTCCGCAACTACTATGGCATCTCGGGTCTGTCCTACAATATTCCCCCCGCGCTGTCCGGCGGCACCAACCTTGGGTTCATGTTCCTGCCAAACTACCGCGCATGGGTGATTTTCGCCTCTGTGATCGTGTGTTTCGGGACTTGGTACATGATCGAGAGAACCCGGCTCGGTGCCTATCTCCGCGCCGCGACCGAGAACCCGACTCTGGTCGGTGCCTTCGGGATCAACGTGCCCCGCATGGTCACGCTGACCTATGGCTTCGGCGTGGCACTGGCGGCCTTTGCGGGCGTGCTGGCCGCCCCGATCTATTCGGTAAACCCCAACATGGGGGCAGACCTGATCATCGTTGTGTTCGCCGTGGTGGTCATCGGCGGGATGGGCTCGATTCTCGGTGCCATCCTGACAGGATTCGGCCTTGGCATCATCGAAGGCCTGACGCGTGTATTTTATCCTGAAGGTTCGGCTGTCGTGATCTTTGTCATAATGGCAATCGTGCTCATGATAAAACCCGAAGGCTTATTCGGAAGGGCGAGCTAATGGCTATGTTTGAAGAAACCACCAAGAATGCAACCGCCGCAGCCGCCCGAAACACCGGGATGCCGACGCATCACAGGATCATTTTCGCAGTGATGCTGCTGGTGGTCCTCGCCCTGCCCTTCTTCGTCTATCCGATCTTTGCGATGAAGCTTCTGTGCTTTGCGCTCTTCGCCTGTGCCTTCAATCTGCTGCTTGGCTTTGGCGGGCTTTTGTCATTCGGTCACGCGGCCTATTTCGGTTCTGCAAGCTACGTCGCGGCCCATGCCGCAAAGGTCTGGGGTCTCACGCCGGAGCTTGCGATTCTCACCGGCACAGCCGCTGCCGCGCTGCTCGGGCTGATCATCGGGTCTCTGGCGATCAGACGTCAGGGCATCTATTTCGCCATGGTCACGCTTGCCTTTGCCCAGATGGTCTATTTCTTCGCCCTTCAGGCAAGGTTCACAGGTGGCGAGGACGGCATCCAGTCCGTTCCGCGCAATGACCTGTTCGGCGTGATCCCCATGGCGTCAAACATGTCGCTCTACTTTCTGGTTGCGGCAATCACGTTTGGCGGCATTCTGATGATCTACCGTATCACCGCTTCGCCCTTCGGTCAGGTTCTCAAGGCGATCCGCGAGAACGAGCCCCGGGCCGTTTCCCTCGGCTACAGGGTGAACCGCTACAAGCTGATCGTGTTCGTCCTGTCCGCCACTTTCGCAGGTCTGGCAGGCGCCACGAAAAGCCAGGTCTTCCAACTCGCATCGCTGACCGACGTGCATTGGTCGATGTCAGGCGAGGTTGTTCTGATGACGCTTCTGGGCGGCATGGGCACGGTCTTCGGGCCAATTATCGGAGCCGCTGTTATCGTGACGATGCAAAACTACCTTGCCGGCTTCGGGGCTTGGGTGACGATCATCCAGGGGGTGATTTTCGTGATCAGCGTCCTGCTGTTCCGCGAAGGCATCGTCGGGGTTCTTGCCCGCTGGTTCAAGAAGCCTCTCTAACCCGTAGCAAGGCAGACTGGCTCCGATACATATCCCGGGCGGTGAACGCCGCCCGGTGACCCGAAAGGCTCATGGCTTTTCAAACGAGGCGTTGTGATCAGGCTTTGTGATGGTCATGATCCAGCAACATTCACCGAAAAAACATATCAGACACAGGCATTCGGCGCTCCCGCCGCACCTGCTTGGCTGCGCAGTTCAGGAATCGATGATCGGGTCATTTGCCACGCGAACAGATCCAGCGGCGTATCCGGCTGAGTCACACTCACGGCTTAGACCGGACCTATCGCCCAAGTCACAGTAATCGTTCGGTTTAGTGGTGAGCCGTGCAGGATTCGAACCTGCGACCCACTGATTAAAAGTCAGTTGCTCTACCAACTGAGCTAACGGCCCACTAGAGCGCGTATCTAGAAAGACGCGAGCATAGGGTCAACCCCAAAATCCACCTTTCTCTGCGACAGACTGGATAAAGACCTTCAGGCGCAGTATATGCGCGCGATGGACAAGGATCACCGGGCAGGTTTGCCCTTCATGAAGATGCACGGGCTGGGCAACGATTTTGTTGTGCTGGATGCGCGTGCGCAGACGCTCGGCCTCACGGAACCTCTGGTCAGGGGGATCGCGGACCGGCATTGCGGTATCGGGTTCGACCAGCTTGCGGTGATCTCGGACACGTCGAGTGGTGACGCGCATCTGACGTTCTACAATGCCGACGGCTCCACCTCGGCCGCTTGCGGCAACGCCACCCGCTGCATCGCGCGCCACTTGATGGAGGAGACGGGCCGGACGGAACTGACCCTGACAACAGATCGCGGCCTGCTGCATGCGGTAGATGCCGGTGGCGGGATCACGGCGGTCAATATGGGCCAGCCGCAGCTTGACTGGGCCGATATCCCGCTGGCAGGTCCGATGGAGACGCTGGAACTGCCAATTGACGGCGCGCCGACCGCCACGGGTATGGGCAATCCGCATTGCACCTTCTTCGTGGCCGATGCCGAAGCTGTCGATCTGGCCGCACGGGGGGCGCAGATGGAGCATCACCCGCTGTTTCCACAGCGGACCAATGTGCAGTTCGCAGCGCTGGTCGGTCCGGATCACCTCAGAATGCGCGTTTGGGAGCGTGGCGTGGGGGTTACGCTGGCGTCCGGCTCCTCCTCCTGTGCGGTGGCCGTTGCGGCGTCCCGCAGGGGGCTGACGGGGCGCAGGGTGCGGATCGAACTGGACGGAGGCAGGCTCGAGATCGACTGGCGCGAGGATGGCGTCTGGATGAGTGGCCCCACGATGCATGTCGCCTCAGGCCGGTTGACGCAGGCTTTTCTGGAGTCTCTGACATGACACTGCAGCCGCCGAAATTCACCACACTGGGTTGTCGCCTGAATGCCTACGAGACCGAGGCGATGAAGGAGCTTGCCGCGCAGGCCGGATTATCGGGCGCGGTGGTGGTCAACACCTGCGCTGTGACCTCCGAGGCTGTGCGTAAGGCAAGGCAGGAGATCCGCCGCCTGCGCCGGGAGAATCCGGACGCGCGCCTGATCGTGACCGGATGTGCCGCCCAGACCGAGCCGGAGACCTTCGCGGCGATGCCCGAGGTCGATCTGGTCATCGGCAATACCGAGAAGATGCAGCCCAGGACATGGGCGCGCCTGTCGCCCGACTTCATCGGCGAGACGGAGCGCGTGCAGGTCGACGATATCATGAGCGTGACAGAGACAGCCGGTCATCTGATCGACGGTTTCGGCACGCGCAGCCGCGCCTATGTCCAGGTCCAGAACGGCTGCGATCACCGCTGCACCTTCTGCATCATTCCTTTCGGACGCGGCAATTCGCGCTCTGTGCCTGCCGGTGTCGTCGTGGACCAGATCAAGCGACTGGTCGATGCGGGCTACAACGAGGTCGTCCTCACAGGGGTCGATCTGACAAGCTGGGGGGCCGATCTGCCGGCCACACCGAAGCTTGGCGATCTGGTCATGCGCATCCTGCGGTTGGTCCCCGACCTGGCGCGCCTGCGGATCAGTTCGATCGATTCGATCGAGGTGGATGACAACCTGTTGCAGGCCATCGCCACCGAGCCCCGCCTGATGCCGCATCTGCATCTGTCGCTCCAGCATGGCGACGATCTGATCCTCAAACGGATGAAGCGCCGCCATCTGCGCGAGGATGCCATCCGCTTCACCGAAGAGGCCATCTCGCTGCGCCCCGACATGACATTCGGCGCGGATATCATCGCCGGATTTCCGACAGAGACGGAAGAGCAGTTCGCCAATTCCCTGCGACTGGTCGAAGAATGCAGCCTGACATGGCTCCACGTATTTCCCTATTCACCGCGTCCCGGCACGCCTGCCGCGCGGATGCCGCAGGTGGCGGGTCCGGCCATTAAAACCCGTGCAGCGCGCCTGCGAGCAGCAGGGGAGGCGCGGGTTCGCGGACATCTCACGTCACAGACCGGACAGACCCGTCAGGTTTTAATGGAAAGCCCGACGATGGGCCGGACTGAGCAGTTTACCGAAGTGTTGCTGGACCTGCCGCAGCCCGAAGGGCAGATCATCAGCGCCTTCATTACCGGCAACAATGGCACCCAACTGACCGCGCGGGCCTGATGACTGCAAAGGCCTGACCTGCTTCTTCTTGCCTGAACTATCCTCGGGGGCAGACAGCCCCCTCCCCGCATCCCGTCTTTCCCCTGCGAGAGCCGGTTTACACCCCCCTACCGCAGCCCTACTGTCACCCCAACTGTCACAGAGGACCGCCCGATATGAAACTGATCTCCTCCCCCGCCTCGCCGTTTGTCCGCAAGGTCACTGTCGTGCTGCACGAAACCGGCACCACCGCCGATGTGGAACTGATGCGCGTGAAAACCTCGCCTGTCGCCACAGCAGCCGAAGCCGCCGCAGCAAACCCGCTGGGAAAAATCCCGGCCCTGCTGCGCGATGATGCGCCCGCGATCTATGACAGCCGTGTCATCACGCGGTTTCTGGATGCCCGCGCCGGAGGCAAACTTTACCCTGAAGCGCGTATCTGGGAGGTGCTGACGCTTGAAGCCACGGCGGACGGGATCATGGAGGCTGCCGTGCTGATGACCTACGAGCGGCGTATCCGCCCCGAGGACAAGGTGTTCGAGCCGTGGATTGAAGCGCAATGGGGCAAGGTCTCGGGTGCTCTCGATGCGCTCAATGATCGCTGGATGAGCCATCTGGAGGGGCCGCTGTGCATGGGCCAACTGGCAATCGGCTGCGCCCTTGGCTATCTGGATTTCCGTCATGATGCGCGCGAATGGCGCAAGGATCGCGGCGCGCTGGATGATTGGTATGCCGTCTTCGCACAGCGGGCTTCCATGCTGGCAACCGCTCCGACAGACTGATGAACGCATTTTTCATGGAAACAAAGAAAAAGCCCCGCACCATCGTTGCGGGGCTTTTTGTATCCAAGGCAGCGGACGCGCTCAGAGTTTCAGAACCTGAGCGAGACCCCGACGTTGAGGGCGTTGCTGATCAGCCGTGTATCCAGCGTGCCACCGCCTTCCAGATCGGCCTCGTTCTGTGACACCGTGAACTGGTATTCCCCAAAAACCGCCCAGCGATCGGTCAGTTCGTAAGAGGTACCCGCGACAAGTCGCAGCGCCGGCCCGGTCAACTGGTAGCCGTAGGTCTTGTTACCATTCTCCAACGTGTCCACATGCGGCACCGCGATGCCGATGCCCGCGCCTGCATAGGGCGTGAAGCGGTCGGCAAGCAGCCCCGGCCAGCGCTTCATCACGTTGACTGTCGCGATATTGTGGCCGTCCGAGAATTCCATGCGCGAGAAGCCTGCGGGCATGTCACCTGACGGCGCGTAGAATTTGGCATGGGTGACTTCGATCCCGTAGCCGATATTGGAAGGCTGCCACCACATCGCCCGCGCACCGTAATAGATCGGCAAGGACAGGGACCTGCCCTCCCATTCGATCTCGTTGTTGAAGGCGCTTCCATCCGCGCGGGTGCCGCTGGCGGTGCTTGACAGGCCGGACTGAAGTCCCCCGTAAACACTGATCTCGGTCTCGGCAAATGCAGGCATAGCCGTCAACGCCAGCGCGCCGATTGTGGTGAGGATCCGGGTGAGCATAGGCCGTGCCTTTCGCAGTGATTCAGTTGAACAGAAGGCTCTTGTTAAATAATACTGGCGCAACATAGGCACGCTGCTCGGGAGCGGCAAGACGCAGCAACACGTACTATAAAGTCGCAGTTTGTCACAGTGGGCCATTGTCTGCTGGACGAGTCGGGGTTGCCCCGCTACATACCCCCTTGGAAAGGCTGCGCTTGTCGCGGCCAAACCCTTTATTTGGCCAGATACGGCCTTGGAATGGAGAAAACCTCGTGTCCCACGCAGAAGATCACGAAGGCACCCGCAGAGATTTCCTTTATTACGCCACCGCAGGCGCCGGTGCCGTGACCGCAGGTGCAGCCATCTGGCCGCTTGTTAACCAGATGAACCCATCAGCCGATGTGCAGGCTTTGGCCTCGATTCGTGTTGATGTTTCGGGTGTAGAGCCCGGCACTCAGTTGACGGTGAAATTTCTGGGCAAGCCCGTGTTCATCCGCCGCCGGACCGAAGCAGAGATTGCAGAGGCGCGCGCGGTCGAGTTGAACCAACTGCCCGACCAGAACGCACAGAACCGCAACGATATGACGCTGGACGCCTCTGACCAGAACCGCACGCTCGATGAAGCGGGCGAATGGCTGGTGATGATCGGCGTCTGCACACATCTGGGCTGTGTTCCCATGGGTGATGGCGCTGGCGATTTTGGCGGCTGGTTCTGCCCTTGCCACGGTTCGCATTACGACAGCTCGGGCCGTATCCGTCGTGGTCCGGCTCCGGAGAACCTGTGGATTCCCGTCGCTGTATTTGAAGACGAAACAACGATTTTGCTGGGTTAAAGGAAACGCACCATGGCTGGAATTCCTCACGACCATTACGAACCGAAGACCGGTGGAGAGAAGTGGCTGCATTCGCGCCTGCCCATCCTCGGTCTGCTCTACGACACCATCATGATCCCCACGCCCAAGAACCTGAACTGGATGTGGATCTGGGGCATCGTTCTGACATTCTGTCTGGCGTTGCAGATCATTACCGGCATCATCCTCGTGATGCATTACACACCGCATGTCGACCATGCTTTCGCGTCGGTCGAACACATCATGCGGAACGTGAATGGCGGGCATATGCTGCGCTATCTGCACCAGAACGGCGCGCACCTGTTCTTCCTTGCCGTCTATCTCCACATCTTCCGCGGCCTCTATTACGGCAGCTATAAAGCCCCGCGCGAGATCACATGGATCATCGGCATGCTGATCTATCTGCTGATGATGGCAACCGCCTTCATGGGCTACGTTCTGCCCTGGGGTCAGATGTCCTTCTGGGGTGCAACCGTGATCACCGGCCTGTTTGGCGCGATCCCGTTCATCGGTGAGCCGCTCCAGACATGGCTGCTGGGCGGACCGGCTGTGGATAACGCCACGCTGAACCGCTTCTTCTCGCTGCATTATCTGCTGCCCTTCGTCATCGCGGCGCTTGTCGCGGTGCATATCTGGGCCTTCCACACGACCGGCAACAATAACCCCACCGGGGTTGAGGTGCGCCGTACATCCAAGGAAGAAGCCGAGAAAGACACGCTGCCGTTCTGGCCCTACTTCGTGATGAAAGACCTTTTCGCACTGGGTCTGATCATGGTGGTCTTCTTCGCGATTGTCGGCTTCATGCCCAACTATCTGGGTCACCCCGACAATTACATCGAAGCCAACGCGCTGGTAACACCGTCGCATATCGTGCCGGAGTGGTACTTCCTGCCCTTCTACGCCATCCTGCGTGCCTTCACTGCCGATGTGTGGGTCGTGATCGCGGCCAACTGGATCACCGGCGGCATCATCAACTCCACCTTCTTCGGGGTTCTGGCGATGTTCGGCGCGATCGCGGTGATGGCGCTGGCACCCTGGCTGGATACAAGCCGCGTGCGTTCGGGCCGCTACCGTCCGATGTTCAAGTGGTGGTTTGGTCTCCTGTGCGTGGATTTCGTAGTCCTGACATGGGTCGGTGCGATGCCTGCGGAAGAACCCTATGCCACGATCTCGCTGATCGCCTCGGCCTATTGGTTCGCCTACTTCCTCGTGATCCTGCCCTTGTTGGGTGTCATCGAGAAACCGCTGGCCGCGCCTGCGACGATCGAAGACGACTTCAAGTCGCATTACGGTGCCACGACGCGCACCCCCGCCGAATAAGAAAGGACACGGGATGATTTTGAGAAAGATTGCGATTGCCGCAGTTGCTGCCCTGTCCCTTTCGGGCGGGGCGGCCCTCGCCGCCGGCGAAGGCGGCATCACGCAGAAGGTGGATTTTTCGTTCAAGGGACCATTCGGTGCCTATGACCAGAACCAGCTTCAGCGGGGCCTTCAGGTCTATACCGAGGTCTGTGCGGCCTGCCATGGTCTGAGATATGTGCCCTTGCGCACATTGGCCGATGATGGCGGACCGAACCTGCCAGAAGATCAAGTGCGGGCCTATGCGGGCCAGTTCGAGATCTTCGACGCCGCGCTGGACGATTTCCGCCCGCGCACCGAGACGGACCCTTTCCCGATGTCCAATCTGGAAAACGCGCCCGATCTTTCGCTAATGGCGAAAGCGCGGGCCGGGTTTCATGGTCCTTATGGCAGCGGTATCAACCAGTTGATCAACGGGATCGGCGGGCCGGAATACATCTACTCGCTGTTGCTTGGCTACACAGGCGAAGAGCGGACCGAGGCGGGCGTGACTCTCTACGAGAACACAGCCTATCCCGGCCAGTGGATCGCGATGGGACCGGTTCTTTACGAAGACCAGCTAGAATTTGCGGATGGCTCCAGCAATTCGATGGAAGCCGTGGCCGAAGATGTGGCCGCTTTCCTGATGTGGACAGCCGAGCCCAAGATGATGGCCCGCAAGCAGACCGGCTTTGTGGCCGTGATCTTCCTGTCGGTTCTGACCGTCCTGCTATATCTGACCAACAAGCGCATCTGGTTGCCGGTGAAACGGAAAGAGAAGAACGCCTGATAGGGGCGTTGTCTCTGCATCAGTGTTGATTTTTCGACAAAACCCCGCCTTGTGCGGGGTTTTTCTTTAATAGCCGGATCACGTGCCCAGATAGGCCGCGAGTGACGGCGGTGGAGCGTCCAGCAGGTGCTGTGTCGGCATCGGCGCAAACGCCTGCCCATCCGCCACAAGAACGGTCAGCGGTGCAATGCGCCGCGCGTCTGAGGGATCGTGACTGACCATGAGCAGAGTCGCGCCGGTTTCGGCTGCCAGCTCTGCCACCAGATCGAGCATCTCCTTCTTAAGCGCTGGCCCAAGCGCTGCAAACGGCTCGTCCAGCAGGATCAGCGGTCTGCGCTGCACCAGCACCCGCGCCAGCGCCACACGGCCCTGTTGCCCGCCGGACAGGGCCGCTGGCTTCCTTGCGTCCAGCCCTTGCAAACCAACTCGCGCCAAGGCCTGATCGACATTGGCAATGTCTTGCGGGGTAAGCCGCAGGCTCGGCCGGATACCCAGTCCGACATTCTGCGCCACCGTCAGATGCGGGAACAGGTTGTTGTCTTGAAACAGCATCGCCACGGGGCGCTCTGCGGGCGGCAGGGCCGTGATATCGCGCCCCTGCCACATGACCCGCCCCGCAACAGGCGGGAAAAAGCCCGCAATGACATTAAACAGCGTCGACTTTCCGGCCCCCGATGGCCCGATCATCGCGACAACAGCGCCTTGCTCAAGGCTGAAATCGGCGGTCAGGCGGAATTCTCCCTGCCGGATATCCAGTGCCTCAAGCGTCAACATCACGACGACCTCCCTGATCGAACAGCCAGAAAAGCGACAGACTGAGCATCAGGAGCAATAGCCCCGCCCCCGCCGCAGCCTCCATCCTGTATGCGCCCATCAGACGTAGAATCTGAAGCGGCAAGGTGGCGCGCTCCGGATCGGCAAACAGGGCAATAACGCCCAGATCGCCCATCGACAGGGCCGCTGTCAGGCCTGCCGCAAAGCCCAGCGGGCGCCGCAAGCGCGGCAGCACCAGCCAGCGCAGCCGTGCAAACCCGGTCAACCCGAGACTATCGGCCAGCGGGCCAAAATCGCGTATCACATCCCGCAGGCTGGGAATCAGCACCCGCAGGGCGAAGGGCAAGGCGGCCAGAGCGTTGACCAGAGCCGTGACAACAAAAGCCCAGCGCGCGGGATCGCTGACTGGGTTAATGAGCAAAAACAGCCCCGTCCCGATCACAAAGGGAGAGGCGGCAATCCCAAGCAGCCCCACCGCCTCGATCCGGCGATGATGCAGTGCGAGATGCGCCAGCGCCAAAGCCAACGCAACTGCCACGATGGTGGAGGCCAGAGCCATCACGATGGACACCCAAGCGGCCTGCCAGACCTGAACGGGCAGATCCATCACACCCGGCAGACCGCGCCAGACCACCGCCCCGAGCGGCAGCAGGATGAAGAGTGCGGCGGCGAAGATCACGGCCGTATCCAGACAGCGGAGCGGCCAGCTTTCCGCCTCCCACCGGCGCGCAGGACGATCCATGCCGCGCCCGAAACTCTCCATCCGGCCCAATCGCAAGACCAGAAGCGCCGCAAGCGTGACAAGCGCCATCTGGATCATCGCCAGCACCGCCGCGCGCCCGAGGTCGAAATCGAACCGGAACGCCTGATAGATTGCCAGTTCGACTGTCGTGGCGCGCGGCCCACCACCCAGTGTCAGCGCAACGGCAAAACTGCTCAGGCAGATCGCAAAGATGACCATCGCGGCCCCCGGCAGTGTGTTACGCAGCATCGGCAGTTCAAGCTGGCGGAAGACGTCCCATGGGGTGAACCCGAGACTTGCGGCAAGGCGGAACCGCTCTGCCGGAATGCCTTGCCACCCCTGCAGGAACAGGCGTGTCGCCAGAGGCAGGTTGAAGAACACATGGGCCAGCACCACGCCATGCAAGCCGTAGATCTGGAAGTGCGGTAATCCGGCCCAGACCAATGCCTGATTGACGAACCCGCTGCGCCCGAACACGGCAAGCAGACCCAGCACCGCCACGATCACGGGCAGGATGAACGGCGCACCCATCACCGTGATGAGCACTCCGCGTCCGATGAACTTCCGCCGCGCCAAAGCCCGCGCCACCGGCACGGCTAGCAGCACGCTGAAAACGGCAGACAGCGTTGCCTGAAGCACGGTGAAGCGCAACGCAGCCCAGTCTGCCGGACCGGGCCTGCTCCCGCCACCAGCGAACCACAGCACGGCCACAAGCGGCAGCAGCACGAAGGCACTGACCAACAGGGCCGCAGCCCATCCTGACCAATGCCCCGAGAACCAGCTCAGCGGGACAGAACGCGCAGCCATTCATCCAGCGCCAGATCACGCAAAGCGTCTGCCTGCTCTATAGGGGCCAAGATGGCCGTTTCGGGCTGGATCAGTGTCGAAAACCCATCCGGCAAACCGGCCTCTGGGATGACGACGGGATACATCCAATTGGACGTGGGGATCACATTCTGGAACCCGTTGCTGATCATGAAGCGCATGAACTGGTCGGCCAGTTCCGGCTGTTGCGTGGCGGCCAGAATACCCGCCACCTCGATCTGCATGTAATGCCCCTCGGTAAAGGGCAGCGCGACCTTGCTGTCGTCATCCTCTGCGATCAGATGATAGGCCGGAGAGGTCGTGTAGGACAGAACCAGATCCGCCTCCCCTTCGAGAAAAAGGCCGTAGGCTTCGGACCAGCTGGGTGTGACAGTCACGATGTTGTCGGCCAGCCCCTCCCATATCCCGGCGGCCTCATCTCCGTAGACGGATTTGATCCACATCAGCAGCCCGAGCCCCGGTGTCGAGGAGCGCGGGTCCTGAATGACGATGCTGAGATCGCTGGCAGCCAGTTCGCGGAAGTTTGTGGGATGCTCTGTACCGCGATTGCCGACAAAGGCAAAATACCCCCAGTCGAACGGGAGAAAGAGCGGGTCTGTCCATGCGATCGGCAGGTCTAGATCTGCCTCGATCGTGTGGGCCATGAAAAGACCTGTCTCGCGTGCGGCGGCAATCAGGCCGGTATCCAGCCCCAACACGATATCGGCAGGGCTGCGCGTCCCCTCGAGCCTAAGCCGTCCCAGAAGCGCCGCGCCGTCGCCTGCGCCGACAAAGTTGAGCGTGCAGCCGCATTCGGCCTCGAACGCCTCCTTGATCGCGGGGCCGGGGCCCCAGTCGGAGACGAAACTGTCATAGGTATAGACGGTCAGCACCGGTGACTGTGCCAGTGCGGGGCTGGCCATCAACAGGGTTGCAAGCAAGACATGTGGTTTCATTCGATCCTCCAATACGCCGCACCATGCGGCTGATCTGGGGGGCAAGTCTGGAGGCTGTCCAACCTTCCCTCCGCCGGGTTTAACCGGTTCAGGTTCAACGGGTTCGCCGTGTGGCATCTCAGCGCGGCAACGAGCCATGCACCCCGAGGTGCGGCCAGCCTAGAGGCGCATCCGGTGCCCTTCAAGGCAAAACCACTTGAGACAGCGCCACCGCAACGCTAGACCGAACGCCAAAGGAGTGCGGCGCATGAGTATGAACAGTTTCGGCCATCTTTTCCGCGTCACCACATGGGGCGAAAGCCACGGTCCCGCTTTGGGGGCCACGGTGGATGGTTGTCCGCCGGGTGTCGCGATTGACGAGGCAATGATCCAGTCATGGCTGGACCGCCGCAAGCCGGGACAGAACAAGTATACCACCCAACGCCGCGAGGCGGACGAGGTGCGTATCCTCTCTGGCGTGTTCGAGGGCCAGACGACAGGCACACCCGTGCAGTTGATGATCGAGAATACCGATCAACGTTCCAAAGATTACGGCGATATCGCCGAGAAGTTCCGCCCCGGTCATGCCGATATCACCTATTGGCAGAAATACGGGATCAGAGACTATCGCGGCGGCGGACGCTCTTCCGCGCGCGAGACAGCAGCGCGGGTCGCAGCGGGCGGGTTGGCGCGGGCGGCACTGGGCGCGCTGGCCCCCGAGGTGAGGATCACCGGCTATATGACCCAGATCGGGCCGCATCAGATTGACCGGGATCGGTTCGACTGGGATCAGATCGACCGGAACCCATTCTGGACACCAGATGCCAGGGCGGCGGAGGAATGGGCCGCCTATCTGGACGGTCTGCGCAAATCCGGCAACTCGGTTGGAGCCATCATCGAAGTAGTGGCGCGCGGGGTGTCAGCGGGGCTGGGCGCGCCGGTTTATGCCAAGTTAGACACTGATCTTGCCGCTGCGATGATGTCGATCAATGCTGTGAAGGGCGTTGAAATCGGTGAGGGGATGGCGGCGGCCATGCTCACAGGCGAGGAAAATGCCGACGAGATTTTCCTCGGCAATGACGGCAAGCCTGTCTATTCGTCAAACCATGCCGGTGGCATTCTTGGCGGGATTTCCACGGGGCAGGATATTGTCGTGCGTTTCGCGGTCAAACCAACCTCCTCGATCCTGAAACCCCGCCAGACGATCACCAAAGACGGGCAAGCCGCAGAGATCATCACCAAAGGTCGGCACGATCCCTGCGTGGGCATCCGCGCCGTGCCGGTGGGCGAGGCGATGATGGCTTGCGTGATCCTTGACCATATCCTGCTGCATCGTGGCCAGATCGGTGGCGACGTGGGCGAGACGCGCGGGCATATCGGTTAAGCCTTGGGCGCGATCCTGACCATCACCTTTCCGATCTTCGCTTTGATCGGGGTGGGCTACGGGGCAGTGCGGGCTGGGCTTTTCGCACCCTCCGATATGAAGGTGCTGGGCAAATATGTGCTGAACATCGCGCTGCCTGCGCTTTTGTTCAACGCGGTGGCAACCCGCGATCTGGGCGAGGTGCTGAACCTTGGCTATGTCACCGTCTTTGCCTTGGGCGGGTTGCTCACTGTTGCGGTGGCATTTCTATGGTTCACTCTGCAAGGCACCGGTCCCGCGCGGCGGGCCATAGCCGTGATGGGATCAACCTGCCCCAATTCGGGGTTTGTCGGCTATCCGGTGATGCTGCTGGTCTTTCCCGATGTGGCTGGTGTGGTTCTGGCGCTGAACATGGTGGTCGAGAACTTCCTGCTGATCCCACTGAGCCTGATGCTGCTGGAGGCCTCCCGTGACAGGCAGGGAAAATCGCTGCTGCGGATCGCGGGGCGCATCATTCTCGGGGTGCTGCGCCGCCCTATGGTGATCGGGCTGATGCTGGGCCTTGTGGTGATGCTGTCGGGCTTGCCCGTGCCGCTGATGGTGACACGGCTGATGGATGTGCTTGCCGCCTCCGCCAGCGCTATTGCGCTGTTCGTGATAGGTGGTTCGCTGGTGGGCCTGCCCATTGTCGGGCAACGCGTGCTGGCGGCGCAGATTGTGGCGGGCAAGCTGTTGATTCACCCATTGATGACAGCGCTGGTTCTGTTCACCCTGCCACTGATCGGGCTGCCGCTGCTGTCGGGGGACATGGCGATCGCGGTTGTCTTGTCCACCGCGATGCCGATGTTCGGTATATATACCTTGCTGGCGCAGGATTACGGGCATGAGGGGATCGCGTCGCTGGCGCTGTTGGGCGCAACTGCGGGAGCGTTTTTCACCTTGAGTGCGCTGTTGGCGATCCTGACGTAATCAGTCTCTAAACAACGGGTTTTTGCCGCGAGAGCTGCACAGCAAGGATTCCCGCAGCGATGATCACCACACCAACCACATCGGTCAGGCCCAAAGTCTCGCCCAGAAACAGCGCTGCGATGGCGACACCGAAGAACGGGTTAAGGAAATGGAAGGTGGCCGCCTTGACCGCTCCAATCTGGTTGACCAGCGTGAACCACACCCAAGTGGCCGCAAGGCCGGGGATCAGGGTCGTGTATAGGAAGGCTACGATCAGTTGCCAGTTCCATGTGACCTCGATGGTTTCCAACGCAGCCGAGGCCACAGCCAGCACAGCCGCGCCCACGAACATCTGGAGACCCACGATCATCATGACATTCCCGCCGGAGGAGGCACCGCGCACCGACAGGGTGGCGATCGTCAGGGCCGCAGCGCCCAGAACGCAAAGCGTCAGACCGTAAAGGTCCACGCCCGCGCCCAACCGCGCCCCCATGATGAGACCGACGCCAAGGAAGCCCAACACCAGACCTGCCAGCCCCAGGCGTGGCAGACGCTCGCGGAAGATGACCCAACCGGCAAAGGCGACCATCAATGGCATCGAGGAGGCGATAATGGAGGCCAGAGAAGCCTCCACCGTCTGCATCGCCACAAAGTTCAGCCCGAGATAGAGCGCGTTCTGGCAGATACCGAAGATGATCGTGGCCTTCCACTGTGCCGGCGTCAGTTTGAACGTCTGCCCCAGCGCGAGTGCGATGGCGACACCGATGATACCCGACAGCAGAAACCGCAGAGACAAAGAGGCCATTGGCGGGGCGTAAGCCACGATAATGCGCGCCGAGGTGAAAGCTGAGGACCACATCAGGGCAAACAGCAGCCCCATCCCGATTGCGCGAATATTCAAGATCGTTACTGCCCTGTCTGCTGGGATCGGGTGTTCTGTACATGGCCGCAAAAGCAAAAGGGCCGCCACAGAGGCGACCCTTTCGGAATTTTGTCAGGGATGCAAGATCACTCGTTCACGCTGTCTTTCAGCGCTTTGGCGATGGTCATTTTCACAACCTTGTCGGCATCTTTCTGCATCTGCTCGCCCGTTGCGGGGTTGCGGACCATGCGCGAGGGACGCTCGCGGCAGTAGATTTTGCCGATACCGGGCAGGGTCACTGCACCACCGGCACCCACTTCACGGGTGATGATCGCCACAACCGCGTCAAGCGCGCTGCCAGCTGTTTTCTTGTCTGCGCCCATTTCATCGGCCAGAGCGGCAACAAGCTGGGTTTTGGTCATCGGTTTTGCCATTTCTTGGTCTCCTTCAACTGCCCGATCTGTTGGGGCTCATTTGCGATATTTAACTGTATCTCGTGTCTAAACACAATGAATAGTAGGCTAACACAAGATCAAAACGTGCGGGAATCAGCTTTTTTCACAGGTTTTGAGAGGTTCACCGCCGATCAGAGGAAGGCTGTCTCGTCAAAACTGCGTAATTTCCGGCTGTGAATACGCTCCAATGGCATATCCCGCAAGCGTTCCATTGCGCGAATTCCGATCATCAGGTGGCGCAATACCTGCGTTTTATAGAAGTCCGAGGCCATGCCGGGCAGCTTCAACTCGCCATGCAAGGGTTTGTCGGACACGCAGAGCAAGGTGCCATAGGGCACCCGAAACCGGAACCCGTTGGCCGCGATCGTGGCGCTTTCCATATCGAGCGCCACGGCGCGGCTTTGGCTCAGCCTTTGCACGGGGCCGGTTTGATCGCGCAACTCCCAGTTCCGGTTGTCCACTGACGCGACGGTCCCCGTCCGCATGATCCGTTTGAGATCATAATCCTCAAGTTGTGTTTCCTGCGCGACGGCTTGCTGCAACGCGATCTGGATCTCTGCCAGCGCCGGGATCGGCACCCAAACAGGCAGATCATCGTCCAGCACTTTGTCCTCGCGCAGATAGGCATGGGCCAGAACAAAATCGCCAAGACTTTGCGAGTTTCGCAACCCCGCACAATGGCCCACCATGATCCAGGCATGTGGCCGCAGCACCGCGATATGATCGGTCGCGGTTTTGGCATTCGACGGCCCCACCCCGATATTGACCAGGGTCACCCCGGACCCGTCAGGCCGCTTGAGATGATAGGCCGGCATCTGTGGCACCTTGTCAGCCAACGGCAGGGACGCTGCGGGGTCCGTGATCTCGACATTGCCGGTGCTCACAAAGCTGCTGTAGCCGCTCTGAGGATCGGCCAGCACCTTGCGGGCATAGGCTTCGAACTCGGCCACATAGAACTGGTAGTTGGTAAACAGAACGTAGTTCTGGAAGTGCACCGGATCGGTCGCCGTGTAATGCGCCAGACGGGCGAGGGAATAATCAACCCTCTGGGCTGTAAAGGCGGCCAACGGCTCTGTCCCGTCCGGCGGCAACTTGAAGGTGCCGTTGACGATGTCATCGTTCATCGTGTTCAGGTCAGGCACGTCAAAGACATCCCGCAGGATGAACTCCGCCGCGCCTTCCTGTGGAACGGTCATCAAAGGGTCGTTGGCGACAGCGAAATGGACGGGGATCGCGGTATCGGAGACCGAAATCTGCACCGGCACCTCGTGGTTGTGCAGCAACAGGCCGATCTGCTGTTCGAGGTAGTGGCGAAACAGATCAGGGCGCGTGATCGTTGCCGCATGGATTCCCGGACGCGAGACATGGCCAAAGCTCAGCCGGCTGTCCACCTTGGCATAGCTGGTCGTGGCGATACGGATCTCGGGGTAGAAGGCGCGGAAACGGCATCCGGGGTGGCCGCTCTGCATGGTTTCGGCAAAGCGGTCGCAGAGAAAACCTGTGGCCTCTGCGTAAAGCCGGATCAGATGAGCCACCGCCGCTTTCGGGTCTGTGAACAATTGCGGCTCGGGCGTGTCCGGTGTCATCACCGGCATGTCATTATGGTGTCGCATCGTGGGGCGCCTGTCTGTCAGTGCCACCCCCATGGCGGCCTCGCGGCTACGTTGACACCGCATGCGGTCAGGATCAAGCTAGGTCTGATCAAAAGTCGGCGCAATCAGTCAGGCAAGGGGTCTCATGGATTTTGAAACGGTCTCCGCCCCTGATTTCGGGCGCAGTTTGTCGGGGTTTGGCGTGAACCTGTTGGTGCGGGATGTACCCCTGCAAGCAGAATTTCTCAGCCGCGCCTTCGGGATGCAGGTGCACCGAGCCAGCCGCGATTTTGCGATCATCGGTTATCACGGGCAATTGCTGCAAGTACATGCCGATGGCACCTATCACGCCAATCCGCTGCTATCGCTTTTGCCAGAGGCGGGACCGCGCGGCGCAGGGCTCGAACTGCGCCTGTTCCACACCGATCCTGATCGCGCGGCCGAGGCAGCACGATCCGAAGGTGGCGTGATCCTGCAACCGCCCACTGACAAGCCGCACGGCCTGCGCGAGGCCTATATCCTTGATCCTGACGGCTACGTCTGGGTGCCCTCTCGCCCGCTTTAACGCCACTCAGGCCGCGTCGAAATCCAGCACAAGCCGCTCGCTGGTCGGGCGCGCCTGACAGGCAAGGGTAAAGCCCGCCTCAAGCTCCCACGGCTCCAGCGAGTAATTCACTGCCATCTCGGCGCTACCCTCAGCCACCTTGCAGCGGCAGGTGCAGCACATCCCGCCCTTGCAGGAATAGGGCAACTCCAGCCCCTGCCTCTCGGCGGCGGCGACAACATTGTCATCACCGGCCTCAACCGTGAACTGGCGGCGCGTGCCATCCAGAACAACCTCGACCATGACGCCCTGCGCCGCAGCCGCCTCTGCCGCCGCAGAACGGGGCGCGCGCTGCACCTCGCCCGCCTGAAAGAACCGCTCGAAATGGATGCGCTCTTTCTCGATACCCTGCGTTGCCAGCATGCCGGCCACATCATCGATCATATCGCCGGGGCCGCAGATAAACACACCATCCGCCCCCGCCAGATCAACCGCACCGGCACGCGCCAGCGCCGCCACCTTGTCGCCCGTGATCCGCCCGTTCAGCAGCGCCACATCCTGCGGTTCACGGCTGAGGATGTGGATCAGGGTAAAGCGGTCAACGTAGCGGTCCTTGAGACCGTCCAAAGCCTCGCGGAACATGATCGACTCGGTGTTCCGGTTGCCGTAGATCAACGTCACCTCGGCACCGCGAGCAAGCGCATCTGCGGCCATGGACACCATCGGCGTTACGCCGGAGCCTGCAGCGATCAGCACCAGCCGCGATTCATCGTTGCAGGTAAAGCGCCCCTCTGGCGGCATCACCTGCACGCGTGTGCCCGGTGTCAGCGCCTGTGCAAAGCTGGAGAATGCGCCCCCCTCCACATGCTTGACGCCCACGGTGAGCGGCTTTCCCGGCAGGCTTGCGATGGAGTAGGAGCGGCGGATATCCTCTCCGTCCACCACGGCGCGCAGGGTCAGATACTGGCCTGGCACCCATGCGAAAGCCTCGGCCACGCCGTCCGGCAGATCGAAGGAGATCGCAACCGAATCCGGCGTTTCGCGGCGCACATCGCGGATGGTCAGGTCATGGAACATGGGCGCAGTCCTTTTGTCGTCAGATGCATTTGAAATAGTCGAAAGGCTCGGCACAGGCGCGGCAGCGGTAATGCGCCTTGCAGGCGGTGGAACCGAATTCGCTCAGCTTTTCAGTGTCTGTGCTGGCGCATTTCGGGCAGGCGACCGTGATCTCGCCGAAAAGCGACCGGATCGAGCCGGACGATTTGACCGGCGGCGCGATGCCGTAGTCGCGCAGCTTCTCCCGGCCTTCCTCGGTGATCCAGTCCGTGGTCCATGGCGGGCTGAGCACCCGTTCGGTCCGCGCCTCGAAGCCTGCGTCGCGCAGGGCCGCCTCGACCGCCAGTTCGATCGCCAGCACAGCGGGGCACCCCGAATAGGTTGGCGTCACACCCGCCACAGCCACGCCGTTTTCGACCCTGACCCAGCGCAATATGCCCAAATCGGCCACTGTCACACAGGGCACTTCTGGGTCGGGGACAGCGGCTGCCGCCTCCCATGCGCGGGGTTGATCGAGCGTGAGCACGGTCATTACCAGCGCGCTCCGGGATGGGCGCGGTGGACCACCTGCATCTCGGCCAGCAGATGACCGAGCGTCTCGTTATGGATGCCCTGCCGTCCACCGCGTTGGGCAAAGGCGGCCTGCGGCTGTTCCAGCAGAGCCTCGGCAAAGACCTGCTCCACAGTCTTGTCCCAGTCAGCGCGCAGATCGCCGCGCACCGGCAGTATGCCTGCCGCCTCGGCCTCCTGTGCCACATCGGAACTCTCGAAAAGCTCGTCCACATAGATATGCAGCGCATCGACCGCTTCGCGCATGCGGGCGGCGCTCTCTGCGGTGCCATCCCCCATGCGGATCACCCATTCGCCAGCGTGACGGATGTGATAGGCCATTTCCTTCTCGGCCTTGCCCGCAACCCCGCGCACAACCTCGTCGGTACTGTTCAGTGCCGCCAGCCAATAGGGGCGCATGAAAGCCGCGAAATAGAACTGACGCAGCATCGTATGGGCGAAATCCTCGTTCGGGCGCTCGACCAGCAGGCAGTTGCGATACTCCCGCTCGTCGCGCAGATAGGCCAGATCGTCCTCGGACTGACCCTTGCCTTCCAGCTTGCCGGCATGGTCGTAAAGCGTGCGCGCCGTGCCGATCAGGTCCAGCCCCATATTGGGCAGGGCCAGATCTTCCTCCAGCATGGGCGCGTGACCGCACCATTCCGAAACCCGATGCCCCAGCACCAGATGATCATCGGCCAGTTCCAGCAATGCTTCAAACACAGCCATCACATATGTCCCACTTCGTCGGGGATGTCGTAGAATGTCGGGTGGCGATAGATCTTGTCGGCTGTCGGCTCGAAATTCTCGGCTGTCTGATCGGGATCGGATGCCGTGATCGCTGCCGACGGCACAACCCAGATGGAATTGCCCTCGCCCCGCCGCGTATAGACGTCGCGCGCCGATTGCAGCGCCATCACCTCATCCGCCGCATGAAGGCTGCCAACATGCTTGTGCGCCAAACCATTGCGCGGACGAATAAACACTTCCCAAAGCGGTGTTGTCGCTGTCATCGCCTTCTCCTTCATTGTTCTGAAAATACTCCGGGGGGAGTCCCGCAGGGACCGGGGGGTAGCGCCCCCCGCCTTGCTCTCACTCACTCCGCCGCGATTTTACGCGCGCGGCGTTTCTCGGCATGGGCCAAGGCCGCCTCGCGCACCCACGCGCCATCGTCCCAAGCCTTTTTGCGGGCCTTGATCCGGTCCTTTGCCATCGGGCCGTGGCCTTTGACCACACGCCAGAACTCGTCCCAGTCGATGGGGCCGTGATCGTAACCACCCTTCTCCTCGTTCCATTTCAGGTCGGGGTCGGGGATCGTCAGGCCAAGGTATTCCGCCTGCGGCACGGTCGCGTCGATAAATTTCTGGCGCAACTCGTCATTGGTGAAGCGCTTGATCTTCCATGCCATCGACTGGTCGGAATGCTGGCTGTCCGCATCATGCGGGCCGAACATCATCAGTGACGGCCACCACCAGCGGTTCAGGCTGTCCTGTGCCATTGCCTTTTGTGCAGGCGTTCCCTGCGCCAGCGTCATCACGATTTCGTAACCCTGACGCTGGTGAAAGCTCTCTTCCTTGCAGACGCGGATCATCGCGCGGGCATAGGGGCCGAAGGAGCAGCGGCAGAGCGGGATCTGGTTCATGATCGCCGCGCCATCGACCAGCCAGCCGACGGTGCCCATATCGGCCCAGCTCAGCGTGGGGTAGTTGAAGATCGAGGAATACTTGGCTTTGCCGGACAGCAATTCCTCGGTCATCTCCTCGCGGCTGACGCCCAGCGTCTCAGCGGCGGAGTAAAGGTAAAGGCCATGCCCGCCCTCGTCCTGCACCTTGGCCAGCAGAGCGGCCTTGCGGCGCAGGCTTGGCGCGCGGGTGATCCAGTTGCCCTCGGGCAGCATACCGACAATCTCGGAATGTGCGTGCTGGCCGATCTGGCGGACCAGCGTGCGGCGATACCCCTCGGGCATCTCGTCCTTTGGCTCGATCTTTTCTTCGGCATCGATGCGCCGCTGGAAGCGCTCCAGAAATTCCGGCGTTTCCTCGGTCCGGCCATCGGCCCCGATCAATCCTTGAGAATACATAGCTGACTCCTCCGTTCGCATTTCCAGTATATGTTACAAAAACCGTATCGCAAAGCGTTTTTTGTAACGCTTGCTTTCCGGCCCTCGCAGACACATCTATCGCACATGGAAAAAACACTGCTCTCCTTTGGACATGGCTATTCTGCGCGGGCTTTGGCGAAGCGGCTCGTGCCGCAGGGCTGGACCGTGTTCGGCACCACGCGCAATCCCGACAAGGCACGCGCGCTGAAGGCTGAAGGGGTCACACCGATTCTCTGGCCGGACGGAGATCTGCGCGCTGCATTGTCAAAAGCCAGCCATGTTCTGTGCTCCGCCGGGCCAGAGGCCGAGGGCGATCCGGTTCTGGCGCTTTTGCGTGATCCGATCGTTCGGGCTGCCTCGCGGCTGCAATGGGTGGGCTATTTATCAACGACAGGCGTGTACGGCGATTTTGATGGCGACTGGGTGGATGAGAATACTCCCCTCGCTCCGTCCACACGGCGGGGACAGATGCGTCTGGGCGCAGAGCGGGAGTGGCAATCCATACCCGGTTTGCCGCTTCACATCTTTCGTCTTGCCGGCATTTACGGGCCGGGGCGCGGGCCGTTCGAGAAAGTCAGGAACGGCACAGCGCGACGTATCATCAAGCCCGGTCAGGTCTTCAGTCGCATCCATGTTGACGATATCGCTCAGGTGCTCGAGGCCTCGATCAAGAAGCCTGCTCCCGGTGCAGTCTATAACCTGTGCGATGATGACCCTGCCCCGCCGCAGGATGTGATCGGCTATGCTGCCGAGTTGCTGGGCTTGCCCCTGCCAGAGAAAGTTCCGTTCGAGGAGGCTGACCTCACACCGATGGCACGCAGCTTCTATGCCGAGAACAAGCGCGTCCGGAATGACCGGATCAAAGCCGACCTCGGGATTTCACTGATCCATTCCGATTACCGCGACGGGCTCAGAGCCTTGCTTGCCGAGGAACAGGGATGACCGTGATTTCGCCGTTTTCCCCTCTCAGCGGTCGGCCCGAACCGGAAACGCCGGTCACCCTCACGGCGCTGTTGGCCATGATCCGTCCGCGACCGGAGGAAGAGGCGCTGTCGCTTGGCGATATCCTGTTCCGTATCGGGCGGCGGTCTTTCGCGGCAAGCCTGCTGGTTCTGGCCTTGCTGATGGTCTCGCCCCTGTCGGCGATTCCGTTCCTGCCGTCTCTCGTCTCCATCGTGATCCTGATGATCGCGGGGCAGGCCGTTCTGGGGCGGCAGTTCCTTTGGCTCCCGCGCTTTATGATGGACCGCCAGATTTCTGCGGACAAGCTGCGCCGCGCGCTTGATACGCTTGTGCGGCCTGCGGCATGGATCGACGCCCATCGCAGCGGACGCTGGGTCATCCTGACCCAACAGCCGATTGCGACGCTGGCCTATATCGTGATCATCGCGGTCGCCCTGACATGGCCGCCGCTGTCCTTCGTGCCGTTCTCGACAACGCTGAGCGCGGTTGGCATAGCGATGCTGGCGGCGGGACAGACCTTGCGGGACGGTATTTTCGTGATGCTGGGATATGCTTATCTGGGCATTCTGGTGACAGGTGTCAGCATCGCCGTTGCGGGCGTGCTCTAACGCGCCCCTACCCGCGCCGCGCCAGTACCTCGACGCCCAGAACCTGCAAAACCTTCGCCTCTATGTCGGCGGCGTTCAATCCGGCTGTGGCGTACATATCCTCGGGGATGGCATGGTCGATGAACGTATCGGGCAGCACCATGGAACGGTAGCGCAGGCCCGTGTCGAACACGCCTTCCTCGGCCAGAAGCTGGGCGACGTGGCTGCCAAAGCCGCCGATGGCTCCTTCTTCCACCGTGATCAGCGCCTCGTGATCCTGTGCCAATTGCAAAATCAGCGCGCGATCCAGCGGTTTGGCAAAGCGGGCATCGGCCACAGTCGGAGTCACTCCGCGCGCCGACAAAGCCTCGCAGGCGGTCATGACCTCGGACAGGCGGGTACCAAAGGACAGGATCGCAACGCGCTTGCCCTGCTGGATCATCCGTCCCTTGCCGATCTCCAGCGGCACGCCGCGTTCGGGCATGGTCACACCGGTGCCATCTCCGCGCGGAAAGCGGAAGGCGATGGGGCCATCATCATGCGCGGCTGCGGTGGCAACCATATGCACGAGTTCAGCCTCATCGGCTGCGGCCATCACGACAAAACCGGGCAGGTTCGACAAGTAGGCCACGTCGAAAGCGCCTGCATGGGTGGCACCATCGGCCCCGACCAATCCGGCCCGATCAATGGCGAAGCGGACGGGTAGCCGCTGAATCGCGACATCATGCACGACCTGATCATAGCCGCGCTGCAGGAACGTGGAATACATCGCGCAGAACGGGCGCATCCCTCCCGCCGCCAATGCAGCCGAAAAGGTGACGCCATGCTGTTCAGCGATACCGACATCGAAACAGCGCGAGGGATACCGCTCCGCGAACAGGTTCAACCCGGTGCCGTCCGGCATGGCTGCCGTGACCGCGCAGATGCGGCTGTCGCGCGCCGCCTCGTCCAGCAGCGCGCGCGCAAAGACAGAGGTATAGCTGGGCGTGTTGGAGGGGGCCTTTTTCTGCACCCCCGTCAGCACATCAAACTTCGCTGTCGCGTGACCCTTGTCGCGCGCGGCCTCGGCAGGTGCGTAACCCTTGCCTTTCTTGGTAATCACATGGATCAGCATCGGCCCGGTCGCCCGTGCCTTCACGGTCCGCAATAGCGGGAGCAACTGGTCCAGATCATGCCCGTCGATCGGGCCAACATAGGAAAAACCCAGCGCCTCGAACAACGTACCACCGACGGCAAATCCCTTGAGCAGGTCCTTGGCGCGCTTGGCCCCGTCACGGAAAGGCGGCGGCAGCAGGCTGACCGCACCTTTGGCGGCGGCTTTGAACTCCTGAAACGGCTCGCCCGCGTAGAGACGGCTGAGGTAGGAGGACAACGCGCCGACGGGCGGAGCAATCGACATCTCGTTGTCGTTCAGGATCACGATGAGGCGCTTTTTCAGGTGGCCTGCATTATTCATCGCCTCGAATGCCATGCCCGCCGACATGGAGCCATCGCCGATCACGGCAATCGCATCGCCAAGCCCGCTGTCGATACTGCCGCCCAGATCGCGTGCCACGGCAAAACCGAGTGCGGCGCTGATCGAGGTAGAGCTATGCGCCGCGCCGAACGGATCATAGGGCGATTCCGAGCGTTTGGTGAATCCGCTCAACCCGTCTTTCTGGCGCAGCGTGCGGATGCGGTCCCGCCGCCCGGTCAGGATCTTGTGCGGATAGCTTTGATGACCGACATCCCAGATCAGCTTGTCACGCGGCGTGTCGAACACCGCGTGCAACGCGACGGTCAATTCCACAACGCCCAGCCCCGCGCCAAGATGCCCGCCGGTAACCGAGACCGTCGATACAGTTTCGGCGCGCAGCTCGTCAGCGACCTGCCGCAACTCGCTATCGGAAAAGCGCTTCATGTCTGCGGGGCTTTGCACCTTGTCGAGCAAGGGCGTTTGGGGTCTGTCTGTCATAGAAACCCCTCCGGGGGCGTATTGTCTCAGCTATCGCGCGAGATAACGAAGCGCGCCGCATCTCGCAAGTTCTCTGCATCCGGTCCGTACGGCTCAAGCGCGCCGATGGCTTCTATCACAAGGTCACTGGCCCGCGCCTTGGCCCCCTCAAGCCCGAGATGCGAGACGAAAGTGGCCTTGCCCGCCTCGGCATCCTTGTGGAGCCGTTTGCCCGCTGCATCCTCATCGCCGGTTACATCCAAGATGTCGTCAGCAATCTGGAAGGCAAGCCCAAGCGCCTGCGCGTAGTGCCGCAGCGGCGCGGGATCGTCGCGCGCCATCAGCGGGCCTGCCATGGCAGACCAGCGGATCAGCGCGCCTGTCTTGCCATCCTGCAAGGTGATGATCTCGTCCAGACGAAGCGGTGTTCGCGATGTCTCCGCCGCGATGTCGAGGGCCTGCCCCAACACCATACCCTGCGCGCCTGCGGCCTGCGCCATCGTCAGCACCAGATCGGCCCGCACAGCAGCGTCGGGGTGACACTCCGGCCTTGCCAGACATTCAAAGGCCAATGTTTGCAGCGCATCCCCCGTCAGGACGGCAGTGCCCTCGTCCCATTTTACATGCACGGTTGGCCGACCACGGCGCAGATCATCATCATCCATGCAGGGCAGATCATCATGCACAAGGCTATAGGCATGGATCATCTCGATTGCTGCCGCAGGCCAGATCGCATGGGCGAGATCAACATCATGCAGCCGCGCACTTTCCAGTACCAGAAAAGCACGAAGACGCTTTCCGCCCTGACAGGTATAGCGCATCGCAGGAGCAACTGGCCCATCCAGCGGGGCCATCACGAGATCAAGATGCGCCTGAACCTGCGAGGCGACCTGATCCAGTCTGCTGCGGAACACCTAGAGGCCTTCTACAGGCGTGACAGCAACGGGTTGCCCCTCGCCGTCCAGCGTGATCGCCGCAACCTTCTCTTCCGCTTCCTTGAGCTTGGCCTCGCACCGCTTTTTCAGCTCTGCACCGCGCTCGTAAAGCTTGATGGACTGGTCCAGCGCGACATCCCCGCGCTCCAGCTGGCCAACAACGGCTTCCAGCTCTTTCATCGCGTCTTCAAAGCTCAGTTCGGATACGGGCCTGTCGGTCATGCGGTCCTCGTGCGTTCGGGTTGCCGTGACCATAGCGGCGCGACGGGTCAGGTTCAACACCGCTCCGGCGCCCTGCCCGCGCATTAGGCGTTGACCGCTCAAAGCGCTGTGATCATGTTTCCCATATGGCATTTTTGACCCCTCATGCAGAACAAAACCCGCAAGCGGCAGGGCGGGCCACCGCGCTGTTGCAGCAGTTGATCCAAGCGGATCGCGCCTTGGCAGGATCGCAGGTTGAGCAGATGCTGCGTTTGGTCCCGGATCAGCGTGCGATCTGGAGCGGGCGTTTTCAGGGCCAGCCCGCCATTTTCCGGCTGGCCCTGTCTGCACAGGAGGTCGCGGGTTTCGCAACGGAATGGGCGGAGCTTCAGCGCGCCTATGCTTATATGACTGATGGACCGGAGCGGATCGCGGCACCGCTGTCCCTTTGCTGTGGCGGGCAACTCATGGTTTTGCAGCAGGCTGCGGGCACACCTTTGCTGGATCATCTGTGGTCCGTCGAGGCCGAGGCGCGTGTGCCGTGGTTTGCCAAAGCCGCCGCATGGAACCGCAAGTTTTGTGCCGACACAGAGGCGCAAACGCCTGTGAACCGTGGGCCGTGGCGCAACTGGGCCGAAGCGGCGCTGGCGCGGCAGACCCATGCGGCGCTGATCGGCGTTGAAACCCGCGTACTGCAAAAGATGAAAAAGCTCTCGCGTCTGTTGCGCGACCACGAGACATGGCGGACCGCCATCGGGCATGGCGATTTCCATCCCAATAACCTGATCGCCGCACCGGATCATCTGACAGGGATCGACCTTGGCGGATCGAACCGCACGCCTGTTTACAAGGATATGGCGCGGTTTCTGACCCATATGGCGCGGCGGGGGATGTTTGCCTCTGACCAGCACCGTTTCGGTGTGGATGCGCTTGCCTATGATGCCTTTGTGCAAGCATTCGGGCTGGACGAGGCCGAGGCGACACTGTTCCTGCCCTATCTGGTCTGTTTCGAGACCCTGATCCGTGTGGAGCATCCCGCCATGCCTTCCGCCCGCGTCGCCCATGGCGTGTTGCTGGCCGAAAGGCTGCTGGAAGACCTCAAGCAAATCGTCTGAGGCAGCCCCGCCATCACGCACCGCGCTCCATCAGCATGGCGACATGCGCGCCAGCCGCTTCTGCCAGTGACTCAAGATCATAGCCACCTTCCAGCACGGAGACGATGCGCCCATCGCAAAGAGTATCGGCCAGATCGCAAAGCCGCGCTGTCAGCCAAGCGAAATCTTCGGTCTCCCACCGCAGATTGGCCAGCGGATCGGCGCGATGCGCGTCAAAGCCCGCCGAGACAAGGATAAGCTCGGGCTTGAGCGCGGACAGGATCGGGAACACCCGCCCCTCATAGGCGGCGCGCATTGCGGCGCTGCCGCTATCAGGCTCCAACGGGATGTTGAAGATCGTGTCATGCGCGCCGCGCTCCGCCTCGGCACCGGTGCCGGGCCAGAGCGGTGACTGGTGCGAGGAAAAGAACACCGCGCGCGGCTCGTCCCACAGCAGATCCTGCGTACCGTTGCCGTGATGCACATCGAAATCCACGACCGCCACACGCGACAGGCCATAGGTCTCAAGCGCATGTTTTGCGGCAATTGCCACAGTGCCGAACAGACAAAAGCCCATAGGCGTTTCGCGCTCCGCATGATGGCCGGGCGGGCGCGACGCCACAAAGGCATTGGTCAGATCGCCGGACATGACAGCATCCACAGCCGCGATTGCGGCACCAACAGCACGGCGCGCCGCCTCGACCGAGCCGGAGGACATATGCGTATCGGCATCCAGCTGATGCCAGCCGCTGACGGGTGCGGCACCGACGATCCGGTCGATATAGCTTTGCGGATGGCAGCGCAGGATCGGCGCATCCTCTGCCAGAGGTGCCGCGAACCGCTGCAACCCCGCAAAGCGGGCATCCGCTAAGGCCCGCTCTACATAGGCCAGCCGCGCCACCTGTTCGGGATGACCCGGCGGGTTCACATGATTTGAAAATGCCTCGTGCGTCCAAAGCCCCGTGGTCATATTGCGCGCCTCTTTTTCATCTTGCCAGAAATACTCGAAAAGCCCCGTAAGCTGCGATCAATCCGGTGCCAACATATAACCCGCACCGCGCACGGTCTGCAGGTAACGCGGCTGCTTGGGATCGGCCTCGATCTTGCGGCGCAGACGGGTGATCTGCACATCGACGGCGCGTTCCTGCGCCTGATCCCGGTCACGGCCCAGATCCTCGACAAGCTGGATACGGCTAACGGCCTCGCCCAGCCGGGTGGAAAAAATCCGCATCAGTTGTGCCTCTGTTGCCGTCAGCCGGATCGGGGTGTCGTGCTGCCACATCTCGCCACGCTCGATATCATAACGCACAGCGCCCATCTGCAGCACTTTCGGCGCAGTGTTGACGGGGGCTGCCTCGGGCATGCGCCGCAGGATGGCGTTGATCCGCAGCAACAGTTCTTTCGGCTCGAACGGTTTGGCCAGATAATCGTCCGCGCCCGCCTCCAGCCCCAGTATACGGTCTGCTGTCTCGCCCTTGGCCGTTAGCAGCAGGATCGGGGTCTGCATCTTCTCGCGCAGCGATCGCGTCAGGCTCACACCGTCTTCGCCCGGCATCATCACATCGAGCACGATCATGTCGAATTCCAGCCCTGACAGGATGCGCCTCGCATGGCCTGCATCGCGTGCCGCCGAAACCATGAAGCCATGCCGCATCAGAAACTTCTGCAACAGGCTGCGGATACGTTCATCATCATCCACGATCAGGAGATGGGCGTCCTGTCTGCTCATGTGCTGCTGTCCTTCAACGCCTGATACCTGCGCCGCAAATCGTTATCCATCATCGATTCCAATACCTGCCGGAAGCCTGCCACCGCTTGCGGACCCGCAGCGCGGTAGGCCGCCCGCATCCGTGCGCGCTGCGCGTCCGACAGCTTGCGCTCCAGCGCCTCGCCCGCCTCGGTCAGAAAAAGATGACGCTCGCGTTTGTCCGATTTACCAACCTTGCTTTGCACCAGCCCGTCCTCGACCAGCGTACGCAGCACCCGGTTCAGGGATTGCTTTGTCACACCCAGAAGGATCAGCAGGTTGTTCACGGTGGTGCCGGGGGCGCGGTTGATGAAATGGATCGCACGGTGATGCGCGCGGCCATAGGCCAGCCCTGCCAGAATACGGTCAGGATCGGCCGTAAAGCCGCGATAGGCGAAGAACATCGCCTCGATCCCCTGCCGCAACTGCTCATCCGTCAGGAACAGAAGCGTTTCGCCGCCCGGTGCGTCTGACATCATGCCTTCCCCCTTCGGTCCGGTATGGTAGGATTTCGCATATTTGCAGGCATGCCAGCATTCGTAAACCGCCTGCTATCAGGGCAGTTTAAGTCAGTCTTGTTGACATTCCAATACCAAACTGGTAGCGAATCGCAGTTTCCGCGCAACTTTATGTCCGAAGCGGACGCTTTGAACGCAATATTCGCAAAGAGTGCTTGGCAGGAGAGTGAGAGATGGCTGGCTATGACGACCGCGACGGCAAGATCTGGATGGATGGCAAACTGGTAGATTGGCGCGCGGCCAATGTGCACATTCTGAGCCATGCGATGCATTACGCCAGTTCTGTGTTCGAGGGGGAGCGGTGCTATAACGGCAAGATCTTCAAAAGCCGCGAACATTCGGAGCGGCTGCACTATTCCGCAAGCTGCCTTGATTTCGAGATCCCGTTCTCGGTGGACGAGATCGACGCCGCCAAGAAAGCCGTGCTTGAAGCGAACGGCCTGACGGATGCCTATGTGCGCCCCGTCGCATGGCGCGGCGCGGGCGAGGATATGGGTGTCTCGTCAGCGCGCAATCCGGTGCATCTGGCCATCGCGGTCTGGGGCTGGGGCAATTACTACGGTGATGCCAAGATGAAAGGCGCCAAGCTGGACATTTCCAAATGGAAACGCCCCTCGCCCGAAACCATTCCTGTCCATGCCAAAGCCGCAGGTCTCTACATGATCTGCACCACCTCCAAACACGCGGCGGAGGCCAAGGGATGCTCCGACGCTTTGTTCATGGATTACCGTGGCTATGTGGCCGAAGCGACAGGGGCCAATATCTTCTTCGTCAAGGATGGCGAAGTGCATACGCCGTTGCCCGATTGCTTCCTGAACGGCCTGACACGTCAGACGGTGATCGGCATGCTCAAGGAAAAAGGCATTGCGGTGCATGAGCGTCATATCATGCCCGAGGAGATGGAAGGCTTTGAGCAATGCTGGCTGACAGGCACCGCCGCCGAGGTGACGCCGGTGGGCCAGATCGGGGATTACAATTTCGAGGTGGGTGCGCTGACCCGCGACATCTCGGAAAGCTATGAAAAGCTTGTCCGCTCCTGATTGGCGGAAGCGCGAATGATGCGAGGGCCGCCATAGTGCGGCCCTTTTTTGTTGGGTGCTCAGGCGGACTTCATGCCGCGTTGCAGCTTGGCCATGCCGCCGATCCAACGGTCATAATTCTCGACCTTGGCACGCATGTAACCGGCTACGGCGGGATGTGGCAGGATCACGAAACGCTCCGCGCGTATCCCCTCAATCGCGGCTTCGGCCACGACCTCAGCGGTCAACACACCATCGCCGAGTTGCGGCCCTTCGGGCAGCCCCTCCAGCATCGGGGTTGCAACGCCTTGCGGGCAAAGCATCGACACGCGGATACCATCATCGCGGTGCCCGATGGCGAGACTTTCGGCAAAGCCGACTGCGGCATGTTTCGTGGTCGAATAGACCGCCGATCCCACTTGTGACAGCAGGCCAGCCGCCGAGATTGTATGCAGGAAATAACCTGCCCCGCGAGACTTCATCCCCGGGATCAGCAGGCGGGCAGCATGGACATGCGCCATCACATTGACCGCCCAAGCCTTGTCCCAAACCTCCGGATCGGCGAAGGCGATGTTGTTGAAACTGGTATCCATGCCGGTGGCGATCCCGGCATTGGAGCACATGATGTCGATGGGGCCATGCTTGGCCTCGACATGGTCGATCAGGCTGGCAATCTGCGCGGCATCCGAGACGTCACACTGACAGGCCTCATCCACCCCTTGCGGAGTATCATCGGGCAGGCGCAGATCCGCAATCACGACTGCCTTGGCACCGGCCTGCTTAAGCGCTTGCGCCAAGGCCAAGCCGATCCCTTGCGCTCCGCCTGTGACAAGCGCAATCTTTCCGTTTATTTCCATAGTCCTATCCTGGGCTCATACCACGCAGGCGTTCTGACCGACGGCGTAGCAGTTCTACGGTCGTCAGCAACGCGACCGAAATGACGACAAGGATTGTCGCAACCGCCAGAATAGTCGGGCTGATCTGCTCCCGCAATCCGATGAACATCTGCCACGGCAGCGTCTTTTGACCGGCAGAGCCGACCAGCAGCACAACCACAACCTCATCGAACGAGGTGATGAAGGCGAACAGCCCGCCCGAAATCACCCCCGGCAGGATCAACGGCATCTGCACGCGGAAGAAGGTGGTGACCGGATTGGCCCCCATATTCGCGGCAGCGCGCGTCAACGAGGTATCGAAACTCGACAGGGTTGCCGTGACCGTGATGATCACGAAAGGAATGCCCAGCGCGGCATGCGCCAGAACCACACCAGCATAGGTGCCCTGCAAGCCCAGTTCGTTGAAACCGAAGGGGCGGGAGTAGAAAAAGAACATCCCCGCCGAGGTGATGATCAGCGGCACGATCATGGGCGAGATCAGAAGCGCCGTGATCTGCTTGCGATATGGCACATGCGGTTGCGTCAGGCCGATGGCAGCAAGTGTTCCCAGCGTGACGGCGATGATCGTCGCCAAAGGTGCCACGATCAGGGAGTTGGTGAAGGCCTGCATCCACGAGTAGTCGCCGTTAGCCCCCAGAAAATCCCTGTAGTGACGCAGCGAGTAGCCTGCCGGATCAAGCCGCATCATCTCGGGTGTGAAGGTAAAGAAGTTCTGCGCGTTGAAGGACAACGGGATGATGATCAGGATCGGGAAGATCAGGTAGAAGAACACCAGACCGCAGATAACCCGGAACGTGTAATACCAGACCCGCTCTCCGGTTGTTGCATAGGGCGGAAGTTTCGATGCCATGTGCTTATCCCAGTTTCACGTTATCAACGCCGACAAGCTTGTCGTAGATGAAGTAAAGAAGCAGAACCACGACCAGCATCAGCGTGCCAAGCGCCGCCGCGAGGCCCCAGTTGCCGGAGACGGCGAACTGGAAATAAATCCGGTTCGAGATGAATGTGCCATCTGCACCGCCCACCAGTTCAGGCGTGATGAAGTAACCAACTGCGAGGATGAAGACGAGAAGCGCCCCCGCGCCGATGCCCGCGGTGGTTTGCGGGAAGTAGACCCGCCAGAAGGCTGTCCAGTTCGATGCGCCAAGTGATTTGGCAGCGCGCAGGTAAGAGGGCGGGATCGTTTTCATCACCGAGTAGAGCGGCAGGATCATGAAGGGCAGCAGGATATGCGTCATTGCGATGATCACGCCGGTCTGGTTGTTGATCAGCGATAATCGTTCGGTAAAGCCGAGCCATATCCAGAAATTGTTGATCACGCCTTGGTCCTGCAGCAGGATTTTCCATGCCGAGGTTCGCACAAGCAGTGATGTCCAGAAAGGCAAAAGCACAAGGATCAGCAACAGGTTCGAGGTTCGGAGCGGCAGGTCCGCCAAAAGCCATGCCACAGGATAGCCCAGCGCCAGGGTGCAAAAGGTGATCAGCAAACTGAGGCCGAGTGTTCGCAACATCAGCTTTTGATAGATACGCTGATCGGGATCCTTCATGCGGATACCTTCAGATGTGCGCTCGGCATCGAAGGCGGCAAGAAAATAGCTGGTGGTGTAGTAGCCGGAATTGGCCTTGATGGTCGCCCAGTATTCAACATTGGCCCAGCCTGCGTTCAGGTCGAGGAACCGTTCCTTGAAGGGGCCATCGGCCTCGATATCCCAGCTTGCCGCAGGCCTTCCGGCGCTGCGGAACAATGATGAGAAGCCGGGCGATTCATAGTTGAAGCGACGGCCAAGCTGGGTATGCGTCCTGTTCTGGAAGGCCGCTGCCATGTCGATGGCCAAGGCGCGGAACACCTCTTCGGACGGGGCCTCTCCCGATGCTGGGTCCCAGTCCTGAATGGTTGCCACGACGTTCGGCATCAGATCGGGAACGTAATCCACGCCTGCTGTATTCTGCACCGAGCGCATCAGCATGGAACCGATGGGGGCCACGAAACTCACAAGGACAAAAACCAGCAGCGGGGCAATCAACACCAAAGCGCGGATTTTCTGTTTGCGCAACGCGCGATTCAGGCTCTGTTTCAGCGGCTTTCCGTCAGCGGACAGAACCGGGCCTTCAATCGTGGCGTCAGACATATATTACCCCGTCGGTTTGTGTGGCACCTGTTTTCGGTGCCTTTTTGGCCTTGGCAAAACCGGATGGATCCGGCTTTGCGAAAGCCCGCGCGCCGAAACGCGCGGAAGAGGAGAGGGCGAACCGCCCCCTCCTTACAGGATCAAAGGATCACTGGAGCAGCCATGCCTGAAACTGTGCATCCAGATCGTCACGGTAGCTTGCCCACCATTCGAAGTTGAACAGGAAAGTGTTGACCGCGTTTGCCGGGTCGGTTGGCATGTGCGGCGCCATTTCCACACCCAGTTCGGCATGCTGTCCAACCAGCGGAGCCGAGGATGCGCGTGCCGGGCCATAGGAGATATAGGCTGCCTGATCCGCCAGACGCTGCGTGTCGGTTGCGAACATCAGGAAGTCCAT
Source organism: Rhodobacterales bacterium (assembly GCA_047921295.1). GTDB lineage: Bacteria > Pseudomonadota > Alphaproteobacteria > Rhodobacterales > Rhodobacteraceae > Seohaeicola. The sequence goes on along the minus strand of JBLRWK010000007.1, from coordinate 52,049 downwards.
GACGCGGGCCAGACGGTCCTCAGGCAGACCAGCGGGGATGATCCAGCCGTCCAGATCGAACATCTGCCAATCCCAGAGCATACCGATCGGCTGGTCCTGCTCGACGATGGCCGAGAACAGACGACCGTTATAGGTCGAGCCGATCACAACCTCTCCGTCAGCCAGAAGCTGTGGTGTTTCCGCACCGGCAGACCACCAGACAACTTCGCTCTTGATCGTGTCGAGTTTCTCCAGAGCCTGCGTGACACCCTCGGGTGTTTCCAGCGTGGAATAGACATCGTCAATATCGACGCCGTCACAGATCAGCGCCCACTCCATGTTGCCAATCGGACGACGCTCCAGCGCGCGTTTTCCGGGGAACCGTTCCAGATCGAACACGTCACAGATCTCTGTCGGCGCTTCGTCCAGCAGGTCGGTGCGGTAGCCGAATGTGGTCGAGAAAACGATCTGCGGGATGAAGCAGTCGCCCACAAGCGTGTTGCCGAAATCTTCGGATGCGGGCGTGCCATCGGGGGCTGCGGCCAGAATTTCATCCGGATCGATTTCCATCGCCAGACCTTCATCGCACAGACGCAGGCCGTCTGCGGCGGTCACATCGACCAGATCCCACGTGATATTGCCCGCTTCGGACATGGCGCGTAGCTTGGTCACGGCCTCTGCCGAGCTTTCATCGGTGATCACGTTCAAGCCGGGGTTATCGGCAAGATAGGGTTCGATATAGGCTTTCACCTGACTGTTCTGATAGGCACCGCCCCATGACACGACTGTCATGGTGTTGGACATATTGCCCTGTGCAAAGGCTGCAGCGGCAAACAGGGTTGCCCCTGTGGCCAGAAGAGTTGTCTTGAGTTTCATATTACACTCCTTGTTAAGCCCGTTGTTCTGCGTGCCGTTCCCCACGGGCTGGGCAAAGGCACCTTTCCAGCGCTCAGGCGTCGAGCGCGCGGCAATCTTCCGGTAACCAGCCGATCTCGATCTGCTGGCCCGGTTTCAGACGCACCTGATCCGGTGCATTTCTCGTCTTCACGACGAAATCGTCAGTCCCCGCAACACGCAGGCGCGTGCGGAAAATATCGCCCATATAGATGAATTCGAGCACTTCAGCCTTCAGGGTATGCGCCCCGGGCTGCAGCCGTTCCTTGTTGAATTCTACCCGCTCGGGCCGGATCGAGACGCGTGTGCGATCTCCAACCTTGGTGACATTGACCGGTTTGGCATCAATCACATCGCCCCCGTCCAGCCGGACGATGCAGGTATCGCCCTTGATCTCCTGAAGCACACCTTCCATCGTGTTGTTCTCGCCGATGAACTGCGCGACGAAACTGTTTTGCGGCTGCTCGTAAAGAACATCCGGTGCTGCAAGCTGCTGGATGCGGCCATCGTCAAACACGGCAACCCGGTCCGACATTGTCAGCGCCTCGGTCTGGTCATGTGTGACGTAGACCGTGGTGATGCCCAGCGAATGGGCCAGATTGGTAATCTCGAACTGAAGCGTTTCGCGCAGCTGCTTGTCCAGCGCGCCGAGCGGCTCGTCCATCAGCACAAGCTCGGGCTCGAACACCAGCGCGCGGGCCAGTGCGATTCGCTGCTGCTGCCCGCCCGATAGCTGCGCGGGACGGCGGCCACCAAAGCTGCCCATCTGCACCATATCCAGTGCCCGCTTGACCTTTTCCTCGCGCTCGGACTTGCCGAACTTGCGGACCTCTAGCGGAAAAGCCAGATTTTCGGCCACGGTCATATGCGGGAAAAGCGCGTAGTTCTGGAAAACCATCCCGATGCCGCGCTTGTGGGGCGGGATGTTGTTGATCGGCTTCCCGTCCAACAGAATTTCGCCGTGGGTGGCCGTCTCGAAACCCGCCAGCATCATCAGGCAGGTTGTCTTGCCGGAACCCGATGGCCCGAGCATGGTCAGAAATTCGCCTTTTGGCATCGTCAGGTTCAGGTCTTTGACGACCAGATTTTCCCCATCATAGCTTTTTTGCACTCGCTCAAAAGCCACGAACGCATCGTTCGTACTTGATACAGCCAAAGCCGGCTCCCCGTTGTTTTGTTGCTGCACGATCTTCGCCGCGCGTTCTCCCTAGACTAAAACGACCTGTCCTGCATGATGCAACCCTTTTGCTGGGTTAAATGCGAGTTTCTCGGTTCCGCAGGCCAAGTGCCTGAAAAAAGGCCAGCCTGCGGGTCAATCACCTGTGCTTGTGTCAGCCCAGCGTTTCGGAAACGGCCTTTGCCGTTTTTTCGACCACTTCGTCAGCCTCCGCTTCGGTCAGACAAAATGGCGGTGCGAATCCCAGAATGTCACCTTGCGGCATCGCGCGGCCGATCACACCATGCCCCATCAGGGCGGCGGCCACGCGCGGGCCCACCTTTTCGCTCGCGTCGAAAAACTGCCGCTTGTCGCGGTCCTGCACAAACTCCACGGCGCAAAGCATCCCCTCGCCGCGCACCTCCCCGACATGGGGGTGCTCTGCCAGCGCCGCCCGCATCTGCGTGTTGAGATAGGCACCAACCTCGCCTGCATTCCGTATCAGGTTGAGATCGTCCAGCAGTTTGAGATTGGCCACGCCCGCCGCCGCGCCCACCGGATGCGCCGAATAGGTCCAGCCATGACCGATGGGGCCATTCTCGTCCGTGCCCTGCTCCAGCACCTTCCACATCTTGTCGCCCACGATAGAGCCGGACAAAGGCGCATAGGCCGAAGTCAGCCCCTTGGCGATCGTGATCAGATCCGGCCGGATACCATAATGATCGGACCCAAACATGCTACCCAAACGGCCGAATCCGGTGACGACCTCATCGGCGACCAGAAGGATATCATGCTTTTGCAGAACCTCCTGAATGGCGGGCCAGTAGCCTTCAGGCGGCGGGACAATACCGCCGGTGCCCAGAACCGGCTCTCCGATGAAGGCCGCAATGGTATCGGGGCCTTCGCGTTCGATCAGCGCCTCCAGCTCCGCCACCAGATGTGCGGTGAATTGGGCCTCGCTCATATCGGTGTCGGCACAACGGAAGTAATAGGGCGCGTCGGTATGGATCACCTGCGCCAGAGGCAGATCGAATTTCTTGTGGAACAACTCCAGCCCGGTCAACGAGCCTGTCACCAGCCCCGACCCGTGATAGCCCCGCCAGCGGCTGATGATCTTTTTCTTCTCCGGCCGTCCGAGGATATTGTTGTAATACCAGATCAGTTTGACGTTGGTTTCATTCGCATCCGAGCCCGACAGGCCGAAGTAGACCTTGGACATATTCTTTGGCGCACGGTCGAGGATCATCTTGGACAGGGTGATGCTCGCCTCGGTGCCGTGGCCGACATAGGCATGATAATAGGCCAGCTCGCGCGCCTGATCGGCGATAGCCTCCGCAATCTCCTGACGACCATAGCCGACATTGACACAATAGAGCCCGGCAAAGGCATCCAGCAGCCGCGTGCCGTCACGGTCCGTGATGTGGCAGCCTTTGGCGGTCGTGATGATCCGCTGGGGCGCGTTGCCGCGTGCGAATTCGGCCAGATGTGTCGAGGGGTGGAAAAAATTATCACGGTCCCATTGGGCCAGTTGGTCATTGGTCAGCATCGGAAGCCTCCTTCGGCTTGAGTCTCGCACCATACGTTGTGCACAACCTTGATGGCTGCGCGGCTGCGGTCAACCTTATACGCTTAAAATTTAGGAGATTTCCCAAAAGCGACAGGCGAATTCGTTTTTGGAATGGTCAAGATGTGCACAAATTTGATCAGGTGACGAAAATGCCAGCAAGGAAAGCGCTCATGTCCGTTCCGCCTATCCCGTTTGCCGATTTGCCTTTCACCGCAGAGGAATACGCACGCCGTCTTGATCTGACGCGGACAGCGATGGCCGAACGCGGGATTGATGTGCTGTTCGTCGAGGACCCTTCGAACATGTCATGGCTGACGGGTTACGATGGCTGGTCCTTTTATGTGCATCAGGGCGTGATCGTCACCCATGACCGCGATCCGGTCTGGTGGGGGCGCAATATGGATGCCAATGGCGCGAAACGCACGGCATGGCTGCCGCATGACAATCTGCGGCCCTATGACGACACCTATGTACAGTCGAACGAACGCCACCCGATGCAGCACCTGTCAGCCCTGCTGTGCGAGATGGGGTTTGAGGCATCCTGTATCGGTGTCGAGATGGACAACTACTACTTCTCGGCCAAGGCCTATGTCACCATGATGACCGAACTGCCCCGCGCCACGCTGGTGGACGCCACAGCGCTGGTGAACTGGCAGCGCGCGGTCAAGTCGCATGAGGAAATCGCCTTCATGCGCCGCGCCGCCCGCATCGCGGAAAAAATGGTCGATACAGCAATAGAGCGCGCCCGCCCCGGTATACGCAAGAACGATCTGGTCGCCGAAGTAATGCGCGAGGCGATCATAGGTGTCGGCGAGGATTGGGGCGATTACCCCGCAATAGTGCCGATGTGTCCCTCCGGTGCCGATGCCTCTGCCCCGCATATCACGTGGAACGGCGGCGAGTTCGAGAATGATCAGTGCACATTCTTCGAGCTTGCGGGCGTCTACCGGCGCTATCACACGCCGTTCTGCCGCACCGTCTATCTCGGCACCCCGCCCGACGAGGTCAGACGCGCCGAAGCGGCTCTGATCGAAGGGCTGGAGGCGGGATTGCAGGCTGCGCGTTCCGGCAACCGCGCCTGTGATATCGCCGATGCCTTGGCGCGGCCGCTGGAGGCGGCGGGCATTCAGCGCGGCGCGCGCTGCGGCTATCCGATCGGGATCAGCTATCCCCCCGACTGGGGCGAGCGCACCATCAGCCTGCGGACCGAGGACCAGACCGTGCTGCAACCCGGCATGACATTCCATTTCATGCCCGGTATCTGGATGGATACCTGGGGCATAGAGATCACGGAATCGATCCTGATCACCGCCAATGGCCCGGCTGAAACCTTCTGCGACCGTCCCCGCCGGATCTTTGTGAAACCATGACAACACTCGCCCGCACCCGCGACATCCTCGGCGATCTGATCGCCTATCCGACAGTGTCTTCCGACAGCAATCTCGCCATGATCGACCATATGGCGAACCTGCTGTCGGATGCGGGCGCGCGTGTCGATCTCTTTGCGGATGACAACGGAACGAAAGCCAATCTGTTCGCGTCCATCGGCCCGGACCGCGAGGGCGGGATCGTGCTGTCCGGTCACTCCGATGTGGTCCCCGTCATCGATCAGGATTGGGGCAGCGACCCGTTCCGCATGGTCGAGCGTGACGGGATGCTGTTCGGGCGCGGCACCTGCGACATGAAGGGCTTCATCGCGGCCACCCTTGCAATGGCCCCCGACTATGCCGCGCGCAATCTCAAGCGCCCGATCCATTTTGCGTTTACCTATGACGAGGAGGTCGGCTGCCTTGGCGCGCGGTCTCTCGTGCCGGCGCTACAGTCGCGCGGCATCCGGCCCGCCATGGCCATTGTGGGCGAGCCGACTGATATGCGGATCATCGAGGGGCACAAGGGCTGTTGCGAATACACGGTCGAGTTCCGCGGGCTGGAGGGGCACGGCTCCAACCCTGACCGCGGCGTGAACGCTGTCGAATATGCCGTGGCCTATGTTGCGCGCCTGATGGAGTTGCGCCACCAGTTGCGTCATCGTACCCCCGTCGGAAGCCGGTTCGAGCCGCCTTGGACCACGATCAATGTCGGGCGCCTGTCGGGCGGTGTCGCGCATAATGTCATTGCAAGCCGTGCCGAACTGGATTGGGAAATGCGCCCCGTGCAGGACAGCGATGCGGAATTCGTCCGCGCCGATCTTGCGGCCTATTGCAACGATGTGTTGCTGCCGCAGATGCAATCAGTCTGCCCCGATGCGGGTATCACCACCTATGTGATCGGCGAGGTCTGCGGGCTGGAGCCGATGGAGGAAAATGCCGCGCGGCGCCTTGTGTCGGAACTGACGGGCGCGAACGGGGCAGATGTCGTGGCGTTCGGAACCGAGGCGGGATTGTTCCAGCAAATGGGTCTTTCCGCAGTTCTGTGTGGACCGGGAAGTATCGAGCAGGCTCATAAGGCCGACGAATATGTGAGCCTATCCCAGCTTGATCAGTGTATTTCGATGTTACACGGGTTGGGTGCAAGGCTGACCCGGCATGTCTGATCTGTCCGATTCCCGTCTCCGGTTCCTGCGGTTGCACGAGACCCTGCGTATCCGGATCTGCGTGCTGGACTACCCGCCCGGCACACGTCTGTCGGAAGAGGCGCTGGCCAGTGAGTTCGGCACCTCTCGCACGCCCTTGCGGCGTGTTCTCGCCCGACTGGAAGACGAGGGATTGGTGGTCTCGCAACACGGTGTCGGCACGCTGGTCACCGATGTGGACCCCGGCGAGATGCTGCGCACCTATGCGTTGCGCCGCGAGTTGGCAGGGCTGGTCGGCAGGCTGTCACCTGTGGACATCACCGAAGATCTTATCGCAAAGGCGTCAGCCTTTCTGGATCAGGGGCTTGCCTTGCAAGCGCGCCCCGATGTACGCGCGCTCGCGCATCTCAACATGGTCTATTTCCATTTCGGCACCTCGCTGACGCAAAACGAAGCCTTGCGCGAGACATCGGAGCGGCTCTACTACCGCACAGCGCGCATCTGGTTCACAGCCACGCCGCATCTCGATCTGGCCGATGAGACAGAGATTTTCATCTCGGAACTACGCGACAGCCTCGCGGCGTTGAAGGCGCGCGATGCGCAGGCAGCGGCCGATATCCGGCGCGCCCATATCTCGCTCTGCATCGCGCGGCTCAATGCCGTTAAAGGCTGAGCAGACCCGCTGCTTCTTCTTGCCAAAAATATCCGAGTCCGGCCCGATCAGCATGCAATCAGGCCGGATCAGTGTCACATCGTGATCAGCTGGCCGCGACCATCAGACCGTCATCCTTGAGGATCTGATGTGCCTCGTCCAGCGACTTGCGGGCGCGTTCGATCAGGATATCGGCCTCGTCGCGCGTCATCACCAAGGGCGGGCTGATGATCATCCGGTCGCCGACATGGCGCATCACCAGATTGTTGGCAAAGCACCGCTCGCGTACGATGTAACCAACAGTCCCCGGCTCCGAGGCGAATTTGGCACGGCTTTCCTTGTGCGGTGTCAGCGCGATGGAGCCCATCATCCCCACAATCTTGGCCTCACCCACCAGAGGATGATCCGTCATCTCGGTCCACAGGCTTTTCATATAGGGTCCGATATCGGTACGGACATGCTCAATGATACCCTCTTCCTCGATGATGTTGAGGTTCTCGAGCGCCACTGCCGCAGCGACGGGATGGCTGGAATAGGTATAGCCGTGGTTGAACTCGCAGGCGCTCATGACGCTGGCCACCTCGTCGCAGATGATCGAGCCGCCAATAGGCTGGTACCCCGAGGACAGGCCTTTGGCGATGGTCATGATATGGGGGCGGATGTTTACCGTCTGGCTACCGAACCAGTTACCGGTGCGCCCGAAGCCACAGATCACCTCGTCCGCGATCAGCAGGATCTCGTATTTGTCGCAGATGCGCTGGATCTCCGGCCAATAGGTTTCCGGCGGCACAATTACACCGCCAGCACCCTGAATAGGCTCTGCGATGAAGGCCGCAACCTTGTCCTCGCCCAGATCGTTGATCGCCTGCTCCAACTGGCGCGCGCGCTCCAGACCGAATTCCTCGGGGCTCAGGTCGCCACCTTCGGCCCACCAGTTCGGCTGGTCGATATGGAAGATATCCGGGATCGGCAGACCGCCTTGCGCATGCATGCCAGACATCCCGCCCAAGGATGCGCCGCCCAGCGTCGAACCGTGATAGGCATTCTTGCGGCTGATGATCACCTTCTTCTCCGGCTTGCCCTTTTGCGCCCAATAGGTGCGGACCATGCGGATGTTGGTATCGTTCGCCTCAGAGCCTGATCCGGCGTAAAATACATGGTTCATGCCGTCCGGTGCCACTTCGGCCAGCTTCTGGCTCAGCGCGATGGCGGGCACGTGCGTGGTCATGAAGAAGGTGTTGTAATAGGGCAGTTCCTTCATCTGGCGCGCCGCCACATCGGCCAGACGATCACGACCGTAGCCGATATTGACGCACCATAGGCCGGCCATCCCGTCGATGATCCGGTTCCCGTCGCTGTCGGTAATCCAGACACCATCGGCGCGCGTGATCACGCGCGGGCCGCGCTGTGTCAGGGCGTCCTGCGTCGTGAACGGATGCATGTGGTGCGCGGAATCCAGTGCTTGGAGTTCATGCGTGGGCATATGGTTTGTAATCACGGTCATGAGGGGCCTCGTATCTGTCGATTGCGGGATATGGGCGCGCGCCAGAAAGCGTGCCATGCATTGCCACCAATAATATGATCAAATTTTTCAGAGTCAATCGAATCAGTTGTCGCGCTCGCTGAGGTCCAGCATATCGCGGATCTGTTCCATCCCTTGCAGCATGTCCTCGCGCATCGCCCTAGCCGCACCTTCGGAATCACCGGTGCGCATACACTCCAGCATGTCCTTGTGTTTGTCCGGCAGGTTCTGGGTGCCGATCCTGCCGATCACTACCCTGAGAGACGGCCCGAAGCGCAGCCAGAGGCGTTCGGCCATCTCAGCAAGGATCGGGGCATCCGCGAGATCGTAGATCATCGCATGGAAAGCATGGTTTCCTTGCAGATAGGAGCGCAGATCACCGGCCACGATGGCACGATCAACGGCCTTGTCGATCTCGGTCAGGCGGGCCAGAGCGGCAGGTGTGGCGCGTTCTGTCGCGCGCAGCCCAAGATGCGATTCAAGCCATTGTCTTGCATAAATAATCTCGGAGATATTCTCGGCAGTAAGTTCCGGCACACAAACCCGACGGTTGCCCTGAAACACCAGCGCGCCCTCGGCGGTCAGCCGCCTGATCGCCTCCCTCACGGGGGTCATGCCAGCGCTCAGGCGATCCGCCAGCCCCTGTATCGTCAAAGCCTGTCCCGGTGCGATCTCCCCGAACAGGATCTGGTCACGCAATCGGCGATAGATCACCTCATGCGCGGGCGGGTTGGTCGCCGCATCCGGCTGGGTGGTCAATTTCAAGGCAGGTTCGTCCATAATGCCACTTTTCTCCCCGTTCCGCCAAGACAGCCGCTTGCGAGTTTAGCGGTGTCGTGAAAACATTACCATATTGCCTCTCGGCAGTTTCTTTGATCAAATTCCGGAATGGGGACAAAAGATCCACCACCTAAAGGGAGTATCTAGATGAGACATCACCTGCTGACCATGACCGCATCCATCGCGCTCATGGCGGGGGCTGCGTCGGCCCAGGAAGTCCGCGTGTACAACTGGTCTGACTATATCGACGAATCGCTTCTTCAGAAGTTTCAGGACGAGACGGGCATCCGTCTGATCTACGATGTTTTCGACAGCAACGAAGTGCTGGAAACGCGTCTGCTGGCCGGTGGCTCCGGCTACGATGTCGTCGTGCCGACAGGAACGTTTTTGCAACGCCAGATCCAGGCGGGGGCTTTCCAGCAGTTGGACAAGTCGAAACTGCCAAATCTCGAAAATATGTGGGATGTGATCTCGTCCCGGACCGAACAATACGATCCGGACAACGCCTATTCGATCAACTACATGTGGGGCACCACGGGTATTGGTGTGAACATGGCCAAGGTCACGGAAATCCTTGGCGAGGATGCTCCGATCGACAGCCTCGCACTGGTCTTTGATCCTGCCAACGCCGAGAAACTGGCCTCTTGCGGTATCATGATGCTGGATGCACCGGCAGAGATGATCCCGGCCGCGCTGCAATATATCGGTGAGGACCCCAACAGCCATGATCCCGAAGTCATCGCGAAAACCGAAGAGGTTTTCATGGCGATCCGGCCCCATATCCTGAAGTTCCACAGCTCGGAATATATCAACGCGCTGGCGAATGGCGATATCTGCGTCGCCGTGGGCTGGTCGGGTGACATTCTACAGGCACGGGACCGTGCAGAGGAAGCCGGGAACAACGTCGAGATCGCTTACAATGCGCCAAAGGAAGGCGCGCAGATGTGGTTTGACCAGATGGCCATTCCCGTGGATGCGCCCAATGTCGACGAGGCGCATGCGTTCCTGAACTTCATCATGGATGCCGAAAACATGGCCGCCGCGTCGAACTATGTGTATTACGCGAACGGCAACCTCGCCTCGCAGGAATTCCTGAGCGAGGATGTGATCGGAGATCCGGCTATTTATCCTTCGGAAGAAGCACTCGAGAACCTGTTCACCACCACCCCTTATGATGCGCGTGTGCAGCGGACTGTGACCCGGCTCTGGACCAAAATCAAATCGGGCACCTGAGTTCTGATGCCTTTGGCCCGTGCGGTGTGCGCGCGGGCCTCTTCCGACTGAAGGACAGCGACAGGTATGGCACAGACCGTTTTCGCCCCGTGGAACGATCCGCAGGCAAAGCCTCTTATCCAGTTCAAGAATGTAACCAAGCGGTTCGGTGATTTTGTCGCCATCGAGAACCTGACGCAGGATATATACGAGCGTGAGTTCTTCGCGCTGCTTGGCCCGTCCGGCTGTGGCAAGACCACGTTGATGCGGATGCTGGCCGGTTTCGAGCGCGCGAGCGAGGGGCAGATCCTGATCGCGGGGCAGGACATGGCTGCGGTGCCGCCGAACAAGCGCGCCGTGAACATGATGTTCCAGTCCTATGCGCTGTTTCCGCATCTGAGCATCTGGGAGAATATCGCCTTCGGCCTGAAGCGTGAAGGCAAGCCCAAGGAAGAGATCGCCGCGCGTGTGGACGAGATGCTGCGCCTGACGCGGCTGGAGAAATTCGCAAAGCGCAAGCCGCACCAGATTTCCGGCGGCCAGCGCCAGCGTGTGGCCTTGGCACGCAGTCTGGCAAAGGCACCGAAATTGCTGCTGCTGGACGAGCCTTTGGGCGCGCTGGACAAGAAGCTGCGGCAGGATACGCAGTTCGAGTTGATGGATATTCAGGAAAAGACCGGCACAACCTTCGTGATCGTGACCCATGATCAGGAAGAGGCGATGACGGTTTCCAGCCGTGTCGCCGTGATGGACGAGGGGCGCATCATTCAGGTCGCCACGCCAGCGCAGATCTATGAGGCCCCGAATTCCGTCTATGTGGCCGATTTCATCGGAGAGGTGAACATTATCGGTGCCGTCGCCACCCGCGAGGGTGAAAGCTATCGCATCGACTGGGCCGAGGGTCAGCCGCCCTTTATCGCCAAGACGGCCACCGGTTTTGCCGATGGTCAGCGCTGTCATCTGGCGATCCGGCCCGAAAAGGTTGCGATCTCCGAGGAGCGTCCCGTTGATGCGGCCAATTCGGTTGAAGGGCAGATCATCGATATTGCCTATCTGGGCAATATCTCGACCTATCACGTCGAGCTAGCCAACGGTCAGATGATCAAGGCCCAAACGGCCAACACGCGCCGCTTGTCGCGCCGGTCTTTCACTTGGGAGGATCGCGTCTGGCTGTCGTGGACCGATACCGCTGCCATCGTGCTGGAGAACTGAGAGGATGCGCCGGTTCATCCTGATCGCGGTTCCGTTTATCTGGCTGACCGCGCTGTTTCTGGTGCCGTTCCTGATCGTTCTGAAAATATCCATGTCGGACGCCGCTCTGTCGATACCGCCCTATACACCGCAACTGGATTTGAGCGCCGGTTGGGAAGGCATCAAGGCTTTCGTGTCGGAACTCCACTTCGACAATTACATCTTCCTGTCCGAGGATCCGCTGTACTGGAAGGCTTACCTATCATCGCTCCAGATCGCACTGATCTCGACCGCGCTGACCCTGCTTGTGGGTTATCCCATTGCCTATGGCATGGCGCAGGCCCCGGACGAATGGCGCGCGACGCTGCTGTTGCTGGTGATCCTGCCGTTCTGGACGAGCTTTCTGATCCGCGTTTATGCGTGGATCGGTATCCTGTCGAACGAGGGTTTCCTGAACCAGTTCCTGCTCTGGACCGGCATCATCTCGTCCCCGCTTGTGATCCTGAACACGGACACGGCTGTCTATATCGGTATCGTCTATACCTATCTGCCCTTCATGGTCCTGCCGATCTATGCCGCGCTGGAGAAAATGGACGACTCGCTTCTGGAGGCGGCGGAGGATCTGGGGTGCTCGCGCACATCCGCGTTTTGGCTGGTTACCATACCTCTGTCCAAGGCAGGGATCATCGCAGGCTGTTTTCTGGTCTTCATTCCGGCATTGGGCGAGTTTGTCATCCCGTCCCTTCTGGGTGGGTCCGACACGCTGATGATCGGCAAAGTACTGTGGGAGGAGTTCTTCTCCAACCGTGACTGGCCCGTGGCCTCGGCTGTGGCTGTGATCCTGCTCTTGATCCTCATCCTTCCCATCGTGCTGTTCCAGCGCAACCAGCAGAAACAGCGGGAGATGGAGCAATGAGACGGTTCTCATGGTTCAACGCCACCTCGCTGACGCTGGGCTTCGCGTTTCTCTATCTGCCGATGATCATCCTGATCATCTACAGCTTCAACTCGTCGCGGCTTGTCACGGTCTGGGCGGGGTTCTCCACGCAATGGTACGTGTCATTATTCCAGAACCAAGCGTTTCTTGATGCTGCATGGGTGACGATAAAGGTCGCTATCGCTTCCTCTACCATCGCGACGGTGCTTGGCACCATGGCGGCCTATGTGCTGGTGCGCGGCGGGCGTTTCATGGGGCGCACGCTGTTTTCCGGCATGATATATGCACCTCTCGTCATGCCGGAGGTGATCACCGGCCTGTCGCTGCTGCTGCTCTTTATCGGCATCGGATTAGACCGCGGAATTTTCACCATCATTCTGGCGCATACGACCTTTTCGATGTGCTTCGTCTCGGTTGTGGTCTCGTCACGGCTGGTGAGTTTCGACAAATCGCTGGAAGAGGCAGCGCTTGATCTGGGTTGCTCCCCCTTCGATGCGTTCCGTCTGGTAACGCTGCCGATCATCGCGCCTGCGGTGATTTCCGGCTGGTTGCTGGCCTTCACTCTGTCGCTGGACGATCTGGTGATCGCCTCGTTCACAGCCGGTCCTTCGGCAACGACACTGCCGATCCGCATATTCTCGGCGGTGCGTATGGGTGTCTCGCCGGAGATCAACGCCTTGTCCACGATCATGATCGGGATCGTGACCGTGGGCGTCATCACCGCCTCCATCGTCACCAAACGCAACAGCATCGCGCAGAAACGTGACGAGCAGGCGGCAGCGCGAACCGCATGACACGACTTTTCTCGGATTACGCCTACGGGAACGGGCCTGTCGCACACTGTTACTGGTCGGATACCGTGCCGGAGAACAGCGCGGCCTATCCTGCGGCCACCGGCGATCTGAGAGCCGATGTTGTTGTGATCGGCGCAGGTTTCACCGGGCTGTCCGCAGCTTTGCATCTGGCAAAAGATGGTGTCGATGTTCTGGTGCTGGATGCACAGTTTCCCGGCTGGGGCGCGTCTGGCCGCAACGGCGGATTTTGCTGTCTGGGCGGCGCCAAGGCCAGCAGCACCACGCTGGAGCGGCGTTTTGGCAAAGCCGGTCTTGCGGGATGGCGACAGGCTGAGCAGGATGCGGTGGCGCTTGTCAGGGCCATCCTGCAAGAGCACGGCATCAACGCTGATACGCATTCGGAGGGCGAGACGATCCTTGCCCATAACGCCCGCACCGCCCGCGATCTTCAAAAAGACGTGGCGCATGTGCAGGCGGAATACGGGGTGGAGGCAACTTGGCAAAGTCCGGCAGAGCTTGCCGATGCGGGCATGGCAGGGCCGTTCCACGGCGGGCTGACCATTCCTGTCGGCTTCGCGCTGAACCCACGCAAGTATATTGACGGTCTGGTGCGCGCAGCTACTGGCTTCGGCGCGCGGGTGCATGGGCATAGTCCGGTCGAGGGAATCACAGAATCTGGCAGCGGACTTCAGGTAAGCACCGCAAGGTCAAACATCCGGTGCAAGCGGCTGATTCTGGCAACCAACGGCTATTCCTCCGAGGATCTTCCGCCGTGGATGGGCGGGCGCTATCTGCCCGCACAATCGAACGTGCTGGTGACTCGCCTGCTGACGCAGGCGGAGCTTGATGCCGCAGGCTGGACCAGTCGCCAGATGGCTTATGACACACGCAACCTGCTGCATTACTTCCGCCTGATGCCTGACAACCGGTTCCTGTTCGGGATGCGTGGCGGCTTGCTGGCGTCTGCGCAGGCGGAAGCGGGCATCACGGCGCGCGCGCGTATGCATTTCGAGCGGATGTTCCCCGCATGGCGGAACGTGGACACCCCCTTTGGCTGGAGCGGGATGGTCTGCTTCTCCTCCAACCGCGTGCCGTATTGCGGGCCGATCCCTGATCTGCCGGGCGCTTTTGCGGGCTTTGCCTATCATGGCAACGGGGTTGCGATGGGCAGCTATACAGGCGCGCTGCTGGCCGATCTGGTGCAGGACAAGGCCACACGGCACAGGCACCCCTCTGTCATGCAGGCGGAGGCCCCCCGCTTTCCGCTGGGCCGGTTCCGCCGCGCTTTGCTGCCCGCAGGTTATGCTCTGGCAGGGCTACGCGATCTGTAACGGGTAGGATCATCCCTGTGGTGTCATACCGGAGCGTGCTTTCTCCCGCTTCAGGCCCAGTGCATGTTCGCGCCAGATGATCATGACACCTGCCAGAATCACGAGTGACGCACCGATCAGCATCTGGATGGTCGGCACCTCGTCAAAGATGAAATACCCGATCAGGATCGCAAAAAGCATTGACGCATAGTCAAACGGCGCGACGACACTGGCATCGGCGAACCTGTAAGCAGAGGTCAGGAAAATCTGGCCCAGCCCCCCGAGAAGGCCCGCAATAATCAGCAGGAACGCCTCGAACGGCAGGGGAATCACCCAACCGAAAGGGATCGTCAGCAAAGACAGGCCCGTAGCGGTCAGCGAGAAATAGAACACGATGGCCGATGTCTGCTCTGTTTGCACCATCTTGCGGACATAGATCTGCGCCAGCGCCGCACAGACAGCCCCCATCAGCACAAGCATCGCGCCCAGTGCCGCGGCACTCTCGACAGTGGGGCCGGATAGAAGCGTCATACGCGGTGCCAGCACAACCGTTACGCCAACCATCCCCAGAGCGACCGCAAAGAGGCGGAACGCCCGCACCTCCTCGTTGAGAAACATGGCGGCAAACACGACAACAAGCAGCGGGGCAGCGTATCCGATGGCGGTTACTTCGGGCAGCGGAAGCAGGCCAAGCCCCGCGAATCCGAGGCCCATCGCAGCCGTCCCGACAAAACCGCGCCAAAAATGTCCCAGTCTGGAATTAACCGTCAATCCGGTCCGAAGGTCTCCGCGCATCCAAAGCCACGCGAAAATCACAGGAATGGCAAAAAATGACCGAAAAAATACCGCTTGTCCCGGAGGGACATGATGCGCTGTTGCCTTGATCAGAGAGGCCATGGTGATGAACAGAAGGACGGAGCATATTTTTAGGCTAATGCCCCGTAAAGGCTGCATATTCTGTTCCTTCTCTGCAGTGGAGCGATGCTGAACCAAGGGGTCGAAAAGGTCAATGGTGGAAGGATAATACGAGCTTGGGATAACCGGATGTCCTAAGGTCAACTTAGGATTGATTAAGGTTTGAGCGTAGTTGTTCCGATGAATCGGCAGGTTCCCGCTTATTCGCTCACATTTTGTTGTTCAGGGGGGGAGTCAACAACCCTTGCGGTAAGGATGTATGAGAGACATCTGTGCCGAGATCGCTACTGCCTCACGGCATGTGCGACCGGTAACGACCCCGATTTGAAAAGGATGGGACTATGAAACTTACACGTACAATGATCGCCGCATTCGGCGCGACTGCAATTGCCGCTCCTGCTTTCGCTGGCTCGCTGCAGCCCGCACCGATGGAGCCGATGATCCAAGCACCTGCGCCCGTCGCAATGTCCATGGGTCGCGACTGGACCGGTGGCTACGCTGGTCTTCAGCTGGGCTATGCCGATGTTGATGGTGGCACACTGGGCGACGAGGGCGACGACGACTTTGTTTCTCTGACGGGCGACGATGTCATCGGCGGTCTGACACTTGGTTATGACTGGCAGTTCGGCAACTTCGTTGCCGGTGTTGGCGCTGATGCCGACATCGCGGATGTCTCCATCGGTGGCGGCGCTGCCACTCTGGAGCGCGTTTACCGTCTGAAAGCACGTGCCGGTTACAGCTTCGGCAACGGCCTGCTGTACGCAACAGGTGGTGGCGCTGGCGCTGACATCGACGGCTTCGGCTACAACACCGGTTACTTCGTCGGTGCAGGCTACGAGCACATGGTCACTAACAACATCTCCCTTGGCGGTGAAGTTCTGTACCACGAGTTCGACGACATCAACGATAGCGGTATCGATGTTGAAGCGACCACGTTCCAGATCCGTGCGAACTACCGTTTCTAATCGATTGACCCATCGGGTCTGATCGACGAAGGGCGCCCCTCGGGGCGCCCTTTTACTTTCTGGCGTTGCGGTTGGGTGAAGCGTTTTAGCCTGTCAGGAAAACCAACGGAAAAAGCGTGAGAGCAAGATAAACGGCATTCGCCGCCAGCAGGAAGAAAACAGCCGCCGAGCCCAGATCTTTGGCTATTTTGCCGAACGCAGACCACTCCGGTGAAAGATGGTCCACGATAGCCTCGATCGAGGTGTTCAACGCCTCCACTGCGAAGAGAACAAGCAGCAGGATCAAGAAGACCGCAATACTGGGCAGCGCGGCTCCGAACCAGAGCAGCAAAGCGATGCCCGCAGCGCCGCCTGCCACTTCCTGACGGAACGATGCCTCACCCCACAACACGCGGATGCCCGACAAGGAATACCCCGTCGCGGCAATCAGATGGGCGATGCCCGATGAGGGTTCAGGCTTTTCAGTCATGTGCCAGTTTTCCAGAGCAAGCGACCCGGCAGACGATTGCCGGGCGCTATGGTTACCATTTCGGGTGCAACCCTCAGCTACGTGGCAAAACCCAGTTCGGGCGCGGGAAATGGCAGGTATAGCCATTCGGCAACCGCTCCAGATAATCCTGATGCTCGGGCTCCGCTTCCCAAAAATCCCCCACGGGTTCAACCTCGGTCACAACCTTTCCGGGCCAGATGCCAGATGCCTCGACATCCGCAATCGTCCGCAGGGCCTCATCCTTCTGGGCGTCGTTCACGTAGTAGATTGCCGAGCGATACGACAAGCCGACATCATTGCCCTGCCGGTTGATCGTCGTGGGATCGTGAATCTGGAAGAAGAATTCCAGTAAACGACGATAGGTGGTCTTTTCGGGGTCAAAGACGATCTCAATCCCCTCGGCATGGGTGCCGTGATTGCGATAGGTGGCATTGGCCACATCACCGCCGGTATAACCTACCCGCGTGCTGATCACACCGGGCAGCTTGCGGATCAGGTCCTGCATCCCCCAGAAACAACCGCCCGCCAGAACGGCACGTTCTTCGCTCATTGGATATCCTCCACCTGATCCAGATAATCGCCGTAGCCCTCGTCTTCCATGTCATCGCGGTGGATGAACCGTAACGAGGCCGAGTTGATGCAATAACGCAGACCGCCCCTGTCCTGCGGCCCGTCGGGAAAGACATGGCCGAGGTGGCTGTCACCATGCTTGCTCCGCACCTCGACCCTCACCATACCGTGGCTGGTATCGGTGATCTCGGTCACATGTGCAGGCTCGATGGGCTTGGTAAAGCTGGGCCAGCCGCAACCGCTTTCATATTTGTCCGATGAGACAAAGAGCGGTTCGCCCGACACCACATCGACATAAATCCCCGGCTCCTTGTTCCGCAGCAGCTTGCCCGAACCGGGACGTTCGGTGCCGCTTTCCTGTGTGACCCAGAATTGCTCGGGGGTCAGGCTGGCCACCACATCGGGATTTCGTTCGTATTTCGGCATAACAGTCTCCAAGCTTGCCCGCGTACCTATGAAACCTGCGCTTTTACCGCAGGCTTTCAAGGTGTCGCGGGCTTTCATCTTGCCTCAAATACTCAAAACGTCAGGGAACGCCTTACCAATCCATCACCACTTTTCCGGCATCACCCGAAATCATGGCCGCAAACCCTTCTGCATAGGCGTTAATGCCAATCCGGTGCGTGATTAGCCCGCTGAGATCCAGCCCGCCGCGCACCAGCGCGATCATCTTGTACCATGTCTCGAACATCTCGCGGCCGTAGATACCCTTGATGGTCAGCATCTTGAAAATCACCTCGTTCCAGTCCACCGCAAAGCCCTGCGGCGCGATCCCCAGCAGGGCAACCTTGCCGCCATTGTTCATGTAATGGATCATATCGCGCATCGCAGGAGGCGCACCGGACATTTCCAGCCCGACATCAAACCCCTCGGTCATCCCGATCCGCGCCATGACAGCGTCCAGCCCCTCTTCATCCGCTTTGACCACATGCTGCACGCCCAGACGGCGCGCCAGATCAAGACGATAGGGGTTGATGTCGGTGATCACGACACGCTGGGCACCTGCCCTTTGCGCCACCAGCGCTCCCATGATCCCGATAGGGCCTGCGCCCATCACCAGCACATCCTCACCCACCAGATCGAAACTCAGGGCGGTATGCACCGCATTGCCGAGCGGGTCGAAGATCGCGGCGATCTCGTCAGGGATTTCAGGCGGAATCGGCACGACATTCGTTTCGGGGATGCAGAGATACTCGGCAAAGCTGCCGGAGCGGTTCACACCGACACCCTTGGTGTTGCGGCACAAATGCCCGCGCCCGGCGCGACAGTTCCGGCAAATCCCGCAAACGATGTGCCCCTCTCCGGAGACCCGCGTTCCGACCGCGTATTTTTTCGCGGCAGACCCGGTATCGACGATCTCGCCGACAAATTCATGGCCGACAATCATCGGCACAGGAATCGTGGCCTTCGCCCAGTCATCCCATTTCCAGATATGCACATCGGTCCCGCAAATCGCGGATTTCCGGACCTTGATCAACACATCGGATGGACCCGGCTCCGGCACAGGCACATGTTCCATCCACAGTCCCGGCTCTGCCTTGGCTTTGACCAGAGCCTTCATCTGGTTCGTCATGCGATCACGTCCATGTCGCGGCCGACCTGCTCGAAGGCATCTATCGCGCGGTCCAGCATGTCGCGGCTCAGCGCGGCGGACATCTGTGTCCGGATACGGTCTTGCCCACGCGGCACAACAGGAAACGAGAAAGCAGTGACAAACACACCCTTTTCATGCAACCGCGCCGCCATATCGCGTGCCAGTTTCGGATCTCGCAGCATCACGGGGATGATGGCGTGATCCCCCGGAAGCAGCTCAAAGCCCAAGGCTGTCATCCGCGCACGGAAATAGGCTGTGTTTTCCCATAGCTTGGCACGCAAGGCGTCCCCTTCCTCAAGCATATCGAACACTTTGAGGCTCGTCGCCGCAATGACGGGAGCAAGCGTATTGGAAAACAGATAAGGCCGCGAGCGTTGGCGCAGCCAGTCCACCACCGACGCGCTGGCCGCCGTATATCCGCCCGATGCACCGCCCAGCGCCTTGCCCAGTGTGCCGGTGATGATATCGACCCTGTCCATCACGCCGCAGGCTTCCGCCGTGCCGCGCCCTGTCGGCCCGACGAAGCCAACAGCATGGCTGTCATCGACCATCACCATGGCATCGTATTTCTCGGCCAAGTCACAGATCTGCTCCAGCTTGGCGATATATCCGTCCATCGAGAATATCCCGTCTGTCGCGATCATCCGGTGCCGCGCGCCTGCGGCTGCCTGCAACTGCGCCTCAAGATCGGCCATGTCCGCATTGGCGTAACGCAGGCGCTGCGCCTTGCACAGGCGCACACCGTCGATGATGCTGGCATGGTTCAGCGCGTCCGAAATGATCGCGTCTTGCGGTCCCAAAAGGGTCTCGAACAATCCGGTATTGGCATCAAAACAGCTGGAATAGAGAATGGAATCCTCCATTCCGAGAAACGCAGCGATCCGCGCTTCCAGCATTTTGTGCTCTTCCTGCGTGCCGCAGATGAACCGGACGGAGGCCATCCCATAGCCATACCGTTGCAACGCCGCGCGTCCCGCCTCAATGAGGTCGGGATGATCAGCCAGACCCAGATAGTTATTGGCGCACAGGTTGATCGACTGCCCCGCCTGCTCCAGCACAATCTCTCCGGATTGCGGCGAGGCGATCACTCTTTCGACCTTGTACAGACCCTCGTCCCGCAGCCCGTCCAGCCGTTCTGCCATATCTTCGTCAAACCGATCTGCTGCCCGCATCGTGGTCTCCTGTATTTTTGCTGTTCCAGCCTAACACGGTCCCGTGCGGCAATCACTGCCGCTTTCACCGATCCATGCCTTGCCTAAACGGCAACGCGCGGCCGTCCACTTGCCTCGACGGTCAGAACAGCCTCGAGGAAGACCTCGCGCCCCTCAATGTGGGCGCGGCGAATATCCGCTCCGTGAGAGAGTTGTATATCGATCGCACCTGCACTGCGGGCCTCGGCCCCGGCCTCCTGCTCCAACGCGCCGCGCAAGCGTTGCATGGCTGTCTCCGGATCGCTGAAATCTTCGGGGCCAGATTCCAGATGCACCCTGTATTTACCCTCCGACGGGGCCGTGACAGTGCCGCTTTTCCGCAAGGTCACCCGGCCCACAACCGCACCGATGGCGTTGGCAACACCTGCATGTTCGGGCAGGATCATCCTTGTGTTCACCCGCTCCCCAACCGCCGGATAATAGGTGGCGGCGGAGGCTCCAAGCCCGATGACATCAACGGCCAGTCCGGTTTTCAAGGTGATCAACCCTTTGTGCCCCGCCAGACCGCGCTGCATCAGAACATGGCGCGCCAGATCAGCAGGAGTTTCCCCGAAAGCCGCCCCTTCCTCGGCGAAAGCAGTCTCTAACAAGGCCAGAGTAGTCTGTTCCGTCAACTGATCCACGATCATGCGAGCCATTGCGACAGGGTCTTGGGCCAGTGTCTCGCCTGCCCCGGTCCGTTTGCGCGCGAGCAGTGCAAGCGTTTTCTGCGCTGCCGCCTTGTCCCAGACGGCCAAGCTCCCCAGAACATGGCTCGCATCCGATGGAGTGGCACCCGCCACCTGTACCAGCCCCCGCGCGACAAGCCTTTGCAGGGCTTGGCTCTCGATTCGGCTGCGCAGCACGTCACCCAGAGGGTGCACTTCATCGCCGATCCGCTCCAGCAGGGCCTTCTCCCGCTCCGACAGGCCCGCCGCGTCCATTCCCGCAACCGCCCTGACAAAGCGCGCGTCATGCTCCCCCGGCACAGCACTGCGCAACTGCGCGTCCAGCGCTGCGTGCACGATTGCGGAAGCATCAACGGCCAGCAAGCTGACGGGCAGAACCCGCCGCGGACCAAGGCGTAACGCCGCAACAAGCCCTTCGGCAACAACCTGCACCTCGCTATCCCCGCCAAGGCCGAAGGTCCGCATCGCGACCGCTTCCACCATGGTCAGGTAAGGTCCTACCTGTGCGCCATTCGGATCGATGGCGGGCTTGCCAGCGCGCAACACAGCCACATCCGTCGTTGTGCCGCCGATATCCGACACCAGCGCCTCGGTCGCGCCTGTCAGCCAGCGTGCGCCGACGATACTGGCGGCGGGGCCGCTCAGGATCGTCTCGATAGGCCGCGCCTTGGCCTGCGCCGCAGACATCAGCGCCCCGTCGCCCCTGACGACCATCAACGGTGCCGTGATGCCGATCTCGTGCAGCACATCCTCCGCCCGACCGATCAGGCGATACGTCAGCCCGATTAGTCTGGCGTTGAGCAGAGCGGTCAGGGCGCGTTTCGGTCCGTTTAGGCGGGCTGACAGGTGATGTGACGCGCTGACAGGTCGTCCCGTCATCTCCTCGATCAGCGCCGCCGCGCGGTTTTCGTGCGCAGGATTGCGCGTGGCGAAAAGGCTGGCAACCGCATAGGCCGACACGCCCTTTTCAGTCTCTAACCAAGCCTTCAGCGCGGCGAGATCAAGCGGGGATGCTTCCCCTCCGGCATGGCTGTGCCCCCCTGCCAGCACAAGGCAGGGATCACCGCGCAGCGCCTCGGCCAGCCCGTGTGTCTCCAGATCGCGCGGATCAAACCCGATATAGACAAGGCCGACTCGTCCGCCTTGGCCCTCGACCAAAGCATTGGTTGCCAATGTGGTGGAAAGCGACGCCATCGACACATCGCCAGCAGCGATTCCCGCCTGCGCCAGTACCGCCCGCACTGCAGCGCCGATCCCCAAGGCCAGATCGGTCCGTGTGGTCAGCGCCTTCGCGGTCGCGATCACCTCTTTCTCGTCCCGGATCAGAACGGCATCCGTATAGGTGCCGCCCGTATCCACCCCCAGCAGCAGCGCCATCGGTCTCTCCATCACTTCAGATCAACAGGGTTTAGCGTGCTGCACCCTCTATGCCATCCCGTTTGCGGCATGTTTCAGTCGCATCACCGCCCAGCGCGCCGCATCGGCCACTTCTCCTGCCTCATCTGCGACAAGGTTCTGAGCGGGACCCAGCAAGGCGGCGTCACCGGAATTGCCAATTGCATAAAGCACATTTCGCACGAAACGGTTACGCGCGATCCGCTTGATCGGTGAGCCTGCGAAAAAGGCACGAAAGCCGGCATCGTCCAGCTTGGCAAGCTCAGACAGCGGCGGTCGCTTCAGTTCAGGCCGTGCGTGATACCCGATCTCGCGCGCCGCTACCGCAAATTTGTTCCATGGGCATACAGCCAGACAATCATCGCAGCCATATATCCGGTTACCCATCAGGGGGCGTAATTCCGGATCGACAGGGCCCTTATGCTCGATCGTCAGATAGGAGATACAGCGCCGCGCATCCAGCTGATAGGGCGCGGGAAATGCGTTGGTCGGGCACACATCAAGGCATTTCCGGCAACTGCCGCAATGATCAATCTCCGGTGGATCAACGGGCAAATCCAGTGTCGTGAAGATCGATCCTATGAAGAACCAGCTTCCCAACTGGCGGCTCACCAGATTGGTGTGTTTGCCTTGCCATCCCAATCCGGCGGCTTGGCCCAAGGGCTTTTCCGGCACCGGAGCAGTGTCCACGAACACTTTGACCTCGCCACCGCTTTCGGCAATCAGCCACCGCGCCAGACGTTTGAGGCGTTTCTTGACCAGATCGTGATAATCACGGTTCTGGGCATAGACAGAGACTGTTCCGGCGCTTTTTTCCTTCAGCGCCTCCAACGGATCGCTTTCGGGCGTGTAGCTTTCGCCAAGCACGATCACCGATTTTGCCTCCGGCCAAAGGGCTGCAGGGTTCCCGCGCCAGTGGCTGCGCTCTGCCAGCCATGACATCTGGCCGTGATACCCGGCGTCCAGAAAGGCACGCAGCCTGTCGGGAACCTCGGGCACATCCCAAGGGCGGCAGATCCTGCAGGCATCAAAGCCCTCCGCCAAGGCCTGCGCGACCAGACGGTCCTTTAACGCCTCCATCGCGGGCCTGCTTCTTCTTGCTGGAAGTATCCTCGGGGGGAGGCCGCAGGCCGGGGGGCGGACAGCCCCCTGTTCAGGAGCGGCAGATCAGAAATCCAGATCGGCATAATGCGCTGGTGGGGGAAAGCCCGGCACCTGATCCGCAAGGATAGACCGGAAGGCCGGGCGTGATTTTATTGTTGCATACCAGTCCTTGACGGATTGGGAGCGGTTCCAGTCGACATCGCTGATATAATCGAGCGAGGACAGATGCGCCGCGGCGGCAAAATCCGCCAGTGTCATCACATCTCCAGCCAGCCAACGACGATGGTCCAGCAGCCATGCCATGTAGTCCAGATGGAACTTGATCGCCTTCGCGCCATCCTTGACGTTGCGGCTGTCTGGAAAGCCACGCGACATGATCTTCTTGTTGACCCGCTCGTAGAGCAGCTTCGACGTCACCTCCTGATGGAATTTGTCGTCGAACCATGCCACCAACCGACGCACCTCGAAACGGTCATCGCGGCCGCGCGGCATCAAGGCGGGCTCGGGATAAGCTTCCTCGAGATATTCACAGATCGCCGCGCTTTCCGACAGGGTTTTGCCGTCAATCTTCAAAACAGGCACTTTGCCCGCCGGATTACGGCGCAGGAAATCCGGTGAGGGTTCCCAATAGCGCTCGTCCACCAATTCGCATTCGATGCGCTTTTCCGCCAGACTCAGCCGGACCTTTCGGCAAAACGGGGAAAGGGGAACGTGGAAAAGCCGCGCCATGGAGTATTTTTGCCTCTGATTATTTGATTAACCCTCTGCATGCCTTGCCGCGACAGGTTTTTCAATCCTCGAAACAGGCCGCGCGCCCGTCTTTGGCGATCAATTGCGCGCCATCCTGTATCAGGGCGATGCGCCGCTGCTGGCCTGACGTAGGGGATGCGGCCGAGCGGGCCTTGGGCGCGGGCAAAACCATGGCGAGCCTTGCGGCTTGCGAGGCGCTGAGGCTTTCCGGTCCGGTGTTGAAATAACGCCTCGCCGCTGCATGCACTCCGAACACACCCTCGTCGAATTCGGCGATATTGAGGTAAACTTCGAGGATCCGCTTTTTAGACCATGTCAGTTCCACAACGGGTGTCAGCAGGGCCTCCATCACTTTGCGGGGCCAGCTGCGCCCGTGCCAGAGAAAGGCGTTCTTGACGACCTGTTGGGTGATGGTCGATGCGCCGCGATTGGCGCCCGAGTCGATGGCGGTTCTGATAGCATCCAGATCAAAGCCCATATGCAGGCAGAAATTCGCATCCTCTGCCGCCACCGCAGAGCGCAACATGACGGGGGCCATTTCGTCCAGCCTGACCCATTGGCGCTGTATCTCTCCCAGATGGCTGCGTTCCGACAGGATGTAGAGCGTCGTGGGCGGGTTGATCACGCGGTAGGAGACCACCCACAACAATATGAGAACCGCTATGCCCAGCAGGCCGCGCAGCAGCCAACGCCTCAGCGTGCGGAGCGAGGCAAGGCCGTGCCGTTTGGGTGCCGTTTTCGAGCGAGATGTTTTTGCTTTGCGTGCCACAGCGTCAGCTATAGGCAAGCCGGAGCGATAGGAAAAGCCCGGTCATGCCGCGAGAAGCACTGCCTCGCGAGAGTGCGCGATACTGCGGACCGATTTCCAATACGAGCGGCCGATATCTGTCGCCAATTCAGGGAACAGGGTCAGTATCTCGTTTTTGGTATCACTCTCGCTGGCCATGAGGAAATCTCCGGGATGCAGGCTTTCTGTCGCTGCTCCTTCGGCATAGATCACCTCGTGACGATCCAGCAAGACGTGCACATAGGTCACTTTTTCGCATGGAGAGATACAAACTGTATCGCCGTTCACCAGCTTCTTTGCCGGAATCAGAATCTCATGCTCTCCGAAGTACATCTCCGCTTTCCATCCGGTGATCAGCATCCTGTGGTTGGGAGATACCAACAACGCACGGGAATTGCCGCATACATCGGGCATGAACCGGATCGGTGCGTGGCGTCCACGGCCATCGACGGTTACTTGACCGACCCAACGCACTGGGCGCATGCCGCAATCCCGCGTCAGCAACATGTCTCCGGGCTGAAGTGTTTCGACCGCGCGCGGCCCTTTTGCGGTAAAGATCATCGTGCCTGCAACGAAGCATGGCACGGGAGGCAGGTCGTACTGGGTCGATGTTTCAACGAATGTCGAAGACCGAAAACTTGACGTGACGAGCGTGGTCCCGTCCGTTGGCATGAAGACAGGCGGCGCACCATCGCGGTAAAAGGTGACGCCCGTAATTGTATACGTCTGAAAGTTGCTCCGTACCGTTATGGTGTCACCCACCCAGACGCTTGTGACCGTAAAACCTCCAACGGTATCGCCTTGGCCAGTACCAATGTTTCCGTTGTCATTCTGGTCTGTGACGGTCAGGTCCACAGGCCTCAATGTGGTTCCCCAACCTGGGGGGTTCCCCGGATCAATCACGTAAAAGGCAAAGCTATAGTCAGTCGGCATTCTGCCTCTCCAGGCGTCTAAATCACCCGGATGATTACTTTTAGAAATTGACTTAAATTGTTCGGGAACATGTCATAAAAAAGAAAAACCCGCCAAAAGAATGGCGGGCTTTCAGTAGCTTATAAAACTCTACCTTAAATAGTTCTTATTCTGCAGGCATGGCCTGTTCTTCATAGGCCAAGGGATGCGGGATGTGGATCAGCATCTCTTTCGGGCAGACCTGAACGAAGTGTGGCAGTTCTGTCTCCCAATGCTGAAGGATATCCGCCGCACGGCGGCTGCCTGTCTCCGCAAGATGGCGCTCGATCAGGGATTTCAATTGCTCCTCCCAGTGAGGCACGGTTACAGGGCAGGTCACCAGCGTTTCCTTGTTCATCATCTTGGAGGCCAAACCTTCAGGGTCATACAAATAGGCCATGCCCCCTGTCATACCCGCGCCGAAGTTGGCGCCGATGCCACCCAGAATAACCGCAACACCGCCTGTCATATATTCACAGCCGTTACTGCCGCAGCCCTCGATCACAACCTTTGCACCCGAGTTGCGCACCGCAAAACGCTCGCCCGCGCGTCCGGCTGCGAAAAGATAGCCATCGGTGGCACCATAAAGGACGGTATTCCCGATGATGGTGTTGTCAGACGCCACCAGCGGGCTTGCCATGGGCGGGCGCACCACAACAGTGCCCCCCGATAAGCCCTTGCCAACATAGTCATTGGCATCGCCCGACACTTCCAGCTTCAGGCCCGGAGCCGCGAATGCGCCAAGGCTTTGGCCCGCCGATCCGGTCAGTTTGACCGTCAGATGGTTCGGTTGCAACGCGTTGCGCATCCCGAACCGCTTGACGATATGGCTGGATACCCGCGTTCCGACTGTCCGGTCGGTGTTCTGCACAGCATAGGACAGCTGCATCTTCTCACCTTCCTCAAGGAAGCGGGCGGCGTCGCGCACGATTTCCGCATCCAGCGTATCGGGGACCGGATTGCGCGGCTTGGCGCGGTCATAGACGATATCGCCCGCACCATCGACGGTGATCAGAAGCGGGTTGAGGTCCAGATCGTCCAGATGGGCCGAGCCTCGGCTGACCTGCGACAGCAGATCGGCGCGCCCGATCACATCATCCATGCTGCGCGCCCCGATGCTGGCGAGGATTTCCCGCACTTCCTGCGCGTAAAAGGTGATCAGGTTCACCACTTTGTCGGCATTGCCGGTGAACTTTGCCCGCAGCGCGTCGTCCTGCGTACACACGCCGACAGGGCAGGTGTTCGACTGGCACTGACGCACCATGATACAGCCCATCGCGATCAGGGCGGCTGTGCCGATACCGTATTCCTCGGCTCCCATCATCGCCGCCATGACGATATCGCGCCCTGTCCGCAGGCCGCCATCCGTGCGCAGCGTGATACGATCGCGCAGGTTGTTCATTGAAAGAACCTGATGCGCTTCCGTCAGGCCCATTTCCCACGGCAGGCCCGCGTATTTAATAGAGGTCGCGGGGCTTGCTCCGGTTCCGCCATTGTGACCGGAGATGAGAATGATATCGGCCTTGGCTTTCGCTACGCCTGCGGCAATCGTGCCTACGCCCGATTGTGCCACCAGTTTCACTGTGACCTTCGCGCGCGGGTTGATCTGCTTGAGGTCATAGATCAGCTGCGCCAGATCCTCGATCGAATAGATATCGTGATGCGGCGGCGGGCTGATCAGGGTCACGCCTTTGGTCGAATGACGCAGCCGCGCAATCAAGTCGGTTACCTTCATACCGGGCAACTGGCCACCTTCGCCGGGCTTGGCCCCTTGCGCGACCTTGATTTCCAACTCCTCGCACTGGTTCAGGTATTCGGCTGTCACACCAAAACGGCCCGATGCCACCTGCTTGATCTTGGCGCTGGGGTTATCGCCATTGGGTTCGGGCACGAAATGCGCCGGATCTTCGCCGCCCTCGCCGCTGTCAGATTTCGCCCCGATACGGTTCATCGCGACGTTGAGCGTTTTATGCGCCTCAGGGCTAAGCGCGCCCAGCGACATACCCGGTGTCACAAACCGCTTGCGGATCGAGGTGATGCTTTCCACCTCTTCAATCGGGATCGCAGCGCCCATCGGCTTGATCGCCAGCAGATCGCGCAGATGGATTGGCGGCATCGCCTGCATCTTGGCAGAATACTGCTTCCAGATCTCGAAGCTGGCCTTGTTGCAGGCGGTCTGTAGCAGGTGCATGGAGGTTGCCTCCCATGCATGGGTCTCACCAGTCTTGCGCGCCTTGTAGAAGCCGCCAATGGGCAGGACATCGGTGCCGCCCAGCCAACCCTTGCCGTGGACTTCCTCGGTCTTGCGCTGGATACCTGTCACCCCGATGCCGCTGATACGGCTTGTCATACCGGGGAAATATTCTGCGCACATGGCACGGGACAGGCCCACCGCCTCAAAGTTCAGACCACCGCGATAGGAGGAGAGAACCGAGATTCCCATCTTGGCCATGATCTTGAGCAGACCCTGATCAATCGCGTCACGGTAACGCCGCATCGCATCGGTCAAAGAGCCGTCAATCAGGCCGCGCGCGATGCGATCCGCGATGCTGTCCTCGGCCAGATAGGGGTTCACGACCGTTGCCCCGCAGCCGATCAGCACCGCAAAGTAATGCGGATCGATACATTCCGCAGAGCGAACGTTGAGCGAACAGAACGTCCGCAAGCCCTTGCGCGTCAGATGCGAATGCACTGCGCTTGTGGCAAGGATCATCGGCATCGGCACACGGTCTGCGCCCTGCATGTGATCGGTCAGCACCAGATGGCCCGCGCCGGAGCGGACTGCATCTTCGGCTTCAGCACGGATACGCTCCAGCCCCTTGCGCAGGGCGTCGTGATCCTCGCCAACGGCAAAGGTGCAATCAATCTCGACCAGATCGGCGTTGAAGTTGCGCACAACCTCATCCCATTGGGCGTTGCCGACAAAGGGGCTGTCCAGTACCAGAATCTCGGTCTGGGCGCTACTTTCGTCCAGCACGTTCTTGAGGTTGCCGAACCGCGTCTTGAGGCTCATCACACGGAATTCGCGCAAGGAGTCGATGGGCGGGTTTGTCACCTGACTGAAGTTCTGGCGGAAGAAATGCGAGAGCGGGCGGTATTTCGACGAAAGGACCGCAGCGGGCGTGTCATCGCCCATCGAGGCCAGCGTTTCCTTGCCGTCCTCGGCCATCGGCGCGAGGATCTGTTCCAGTTCCTCGATCGTGTAGCCTGCCGCGATCTGGCGCTTGCGAAGCTCCGCGCCCGAGAACATGGCCGCCTCGGTCACGCTCGCCAGCGCGTCGTCCAACTCGTTGATCTTGCCGACCCATTCGCCGAAAGGCTGGGCCGCGGCCAGACGGTCCTTGATCTCGGTGTCGTGGAACAGCTTGCCCGTCTTCATGTCGACGGCGATGATCTGCCCCGGCCCCAGCGCGCCTTTTTCGCGCACTGTGGCTTCCTTGATCGGCACCATTCCGGCCTCGGACCCGGCAATCAGCAGGCCATCGCCAGTGACGACATAGCGCATCGGGCGCAAGCCGTTCCGGTCAAGCCCGGCGCAAACCCAGCGGCCATCGGTCATGGCGAGGGCGGCAGGGCCGTCCCACGGCTCCATCACCGAGTTGCAATAAGAATACATGTCGCGCCAGCTTTGCGGCAGTTCCACCGCCTGCTTGGACCATGACTCCGGCACCAGCATGGTTTTCGCCATCGGCGCGGAACGGCCTGCACGGACGAGAACCTCGAAAACAGAGTCTAATGCGGCAGAATCCGACGAGCCTGCCTGTACGATCGGCTTGATATCCTCGGCCAGATCGCCGAACGCGGCATGCGCCATGCGGATTTCGTGCGACTTCATCCAGTTGACGTTACCGCGCAGGGTGTTGATCTCGCCGTTATGCGCCAGCATGCGGAACGGCTGCGCCAACCACCATTGCGGGAAAGTGTTGGTCGAATAGCGCTGGTGATAGATCGCAAAGGCCGATTCAAAGCGCGGGTCCAGCAGGTCTGGATAGAATTCCGCGACCTGTTCGGCCAGCATCATGCCTTTGTAGATGATCGAACGGCATGACAGCGAGCAGATATACATGCCCTGAATGCCCGCCGCGATGGCGGCTTTTTCGATGCGGCGGCGGATGACGTAAAGCTCGCGCTCGAATGTTTCCTCGTCCACGCCCTTGATGTTCGAGATCAGGATCTGTTCGATTTCTGGCCGTGTCGCATTGGCCTTTTCGCCAAGGCAGGAAATATCCACAGGCACATGCCGCCAGCCATAGATGTAATAGCCCATCCGCAGCACTTCGGTTTCCACGATGGTCCGGCAGGTTTCCTGCGCGCCAAAATTGGTGCGTGGCAGGAACACCTGTCCCACAGCCATCAGTTTGTCAGACTTCGGCTCGTGCCCTGTGCGGCGGATCTGGTCGTAGAAGAAGGGCACCGGAATCTGCACATGGATGCCTGCGCCATCGCCGGTCTTGCCATCTGCATCTACCGCACCGCGGTGCCAGATTGCCTTGAGGGCGTTGATGCCGTTTTCGACAACTCTGCGCGAGGGCTTGCCGTCAATCGACACGACCAGACCAACGCCGCAGGAGGAATGCTCTTCTTCCTCGGCATAGAGACCGTTTTCGGCCATCCACTTGCGCTTGGCTTCTTCGGCGACCGCCCAGTTTTCATCATATTTGGTCATGGGTTAACCTTTCATCCTGTGCCGGGTCAGGCATTGCGCCCTGTCGGAGGTCAAAATCTGTTTGGCGCGGTAGCTTAGCCCCGCGCCGGAATATCACTCTGCCGCGACGGCGCGCGCGCCGGTGTCGAGATACTCGAGCACCGCCTGCGCCGAGTCGCGCCCGTCACGGATCGCCCAGACCACAAGACTGGCCCCGCGCACGATGTCGCCCACGGCATAGACGCCATCAAGGCTGGTTTTGCCTGTGGTGTATTCCGCGCGGATCGTGCCCCAGCGGGTCACGTCCAGACCGTCCACGCCCCAGAGCTTGGGCAGGTCCTCAGGCTCGAAGCCCAGCGCCTTGATGACCAGATCAGCGTCTTCGACATAATCCGCACCCTCGATCAGTTCGGGCGACTGGCGGCCCGTGGCGTCAGGCGCGCCAAGGCGCATTTTCTGCACCATCACGCCTGTCACAGGCTCACCGGCGAAACCTCTCGGCGCGCTCAGCCATTCGAAGATCACGCCTTCTTCCTCGGCATTCTGCACTTCGCGCTGGCTGCCCGGCATATTGGCCCGGTCCCGGCGATAAAGACATTTGACCGACTCCGCACCCTGACGGATCGCTGTGCGCACACAGTCCATCGCCGTGTCACCACCGCCGATCACCACAACGCGCTTTCCTGCGGCATTCAACTCGCCGCTATCGTACTCGGGAACGTCATCGCCAAAGCTTTTGCGGTTGCTCGCCGTCAGATAATCAATCGCGCGCACAAGCCCGTCAGCATCCGCTCCCGGACCTTCCAGATCGCGCGTCTTGTAGACGCCTGTGGCAATCACAACCGCATCATGTTTGCCACGGATCGCGTCAAAGCTGATGTCCTCGCCGACGTTGCAGTTCAGCACGAACTCGACACCGCCCTGTTCAAGCTGGTCGTTGCGGCGCATGACCACATCTTTCTCCAGCTTGAAGCCGGGAATCCCGTAAGTCAGCAAACCGCCTGCACGATCATAGCGGTCATAGATCGTGACCTGCACACCCGCGCGGCGCAACACATCCGCAGCGGCCAGACCACCGGGGCCGGCCCCGATAATGCCGACAGACTGGTCACGCTCCATCGCGGGAACGATGGGTTTGACCCATCCCTTTTCCCACGCGGTATCGGTGATGTATTTCTCGACCGCACCGATGGTGACGGTGCCGTGACCGGATTGCTCGATCACGCAATTTCCCTCGCACAGGCGATCCTGCGGGCAGATGCGGCCGCATATCTCGGGGAAGGTATTCGTGGCCTGACTGATCTCGTAGGCTTCCTGCAGCCGCCCTTCGGCGGTCAGGCGCAGCCAGTCGGGGATATTGTTGTGCAGCGGACAATGGGTCTGGCAATAGGGCACACCGCATTGGCTGCAGCGGCTGGACTGCTCCTTGGCCTTGGCATCCGCGTATTCCGCATAGATCTCGTTGAAGTCCTGACGCCGCGCGTCCGCCTCGCGTTTCTGAGGCATGTCGCGATCAACAGAAATAAACTTCAGCATAGGTTGCTTGGCCACCTGGAGTCTCCAATCACATCTGGGTCGCGCCCTTCTAAACCAAGGCGATTTCGTTTAAAAGTCAGCAATGCTGACCTATAATGGGTTTTTTTCTGCTGCAGGGCGGCATGGCACCGCTTCTAACGCGTTTTTTATGTCCGATTCGGACTTAAAACGACTCTTTCCTCTTTCCCACAGGAGTTTATAGGGTGCGGCACACCAACCGGAGACGTATCATGCCCGTTCTGCATCTGTTGCTCGTGGCGATCATTCAGGGACTGACAGAGTTTCTTCCGGTTTCGTCCTCCGGTCACCTGATTCTCTTGCCCGCCCTCTCAGGTATGGAAGATCAGGGACAGGTTATTGATGTGGCGGTGCATGTCGGCACGCTAATGGCGGTGATTCTCTACTTCTGGCCGGATGTCCGCATGGGACTGGCGGGCGTGCCACGCATGTTGCGGGGCAAGATCGATACGCAGGGGTCATGGCTGGCGCTATGCCTTGCGATCGCGACGGTGCCGGTGGTGATTGTGGGGTTGATCCTCAACCTGACCGGGTTGGACGAGATGATGCGCGGCGTAGCGGTGATCGGCTGGACAATGCTGATCTTCGGGCTTGTTCTTTACCGGGCGGATCAGAAGGGCGGTGAGGCGAAAACCTCGGATCAATGGTCACTCCGCGATGCTTTCATCATGGGCCTATGGCAAGTGGTTGCCCTGATCCCCGGCACCTCGCGCTCCGGCATCACCATCACGGGCGGGCGTTTGCTGGGCTATGGCCGTCAGGATGCGGCGAAGCTTGCGATGCTGATGTCTATTCCGACCATCGCTGCCTCTGGCGTTCTGCTGGGCGTCAGAGTCGCGGCCGATGCTGATGTTGCCGCAGCCCGTGACGGGGCGATTGCCGCCGTCTTCGCATTTTTGGCAGCGCTTCTGGCACTTTCCCTGATGATGCGGCTCCTGCGCAGCGTCAGCTTCACACCTTACGTGATCTACCGCGTGATCCTCGGAATCATCCTGCTGATCTACGCCTACAGCTAGTCCTGTCAGTTCTGACGCAGGTTCTTGGCCGAGCCCTTGATTGCGGCATACTGGCCCGAATTGCGATAGGGCCACAGATAATCAGGCAGGACCGATTCCATCGGCGTCGGCGAGATACCCAGATCGGCAAAGCCTCTGGCACTCTGAGCCACCACATTGTCGCGCTTGAGATTACGCACCTGATCCCGCGTGATCTGTGCGGGCACCAACCCGAGCGTCACCGTGTTCAGCAGATCAAAGCCAAACCCCATGGCCGTCGCCACCGGGAAAGGAATGTTGACGATCATCCTGCGCCGCTGGATTATCCGGAGCATCAAGGCCATCAGATCGCGGAACGGCGCAACCTCCGGCCCGCCAAGCTCGTAGATGCCGGGCGCGGCCTTGCCTTCAACTGCAAGCACCGCCGCCTGCGCCACATCATCAACATAGACCGGCTGGAACAAAGTATCGGCTCCGACGACCGGCAACACCGGCCCAAGCTGCGACATGCGGGCGAAGCGGTTGAAAAACTGGTCCTCGGCCCCGAACACGATCGAGGGGCGCAGGATCACCGCATCCGGCATATGCTGCTGCACGGCCGCCTCGCCCTGCGCCTTGGTGCGGGCGTAAAGGCTGGCAGAATCCGCATCGGCACCGATGGCCGAAATCTGGACCAGACGGGTGATCCCCAGCTCGGCCGCGATCCGCGCCACACGCGCCGGGCCTTCGGCCTGCACCGCGCCAAAGCGATTCTTGCCGCTTTCCGCCAGAATGCCCACGCAGTTCACGACAGCATCAGCCCCCTGCATCACCGCGCGCACGCTTGCGTCGTCGCGGATATTGCACAGAACAGGCTCGACCTGACCGGGCGTGCCGTAGGGCCGGACGAACAGCGCTTCATTCGGACGGCGCACCGCCACGCGAACGCGCCACCCTTGCTGTGCAAGCCTGCGGGCGATGTAGCGGCCCACAAAGCCCGATCCGCCGTAAATGGTCACGAGTTTCGACATGATGCAGCCTCCGGCCCGATAAATCCTGCCTGTTCCTAAACCCATGGCAGGGCTTGGACAAGACTCTACAGGGTCGCAGCCAAACCCATCCACCAGAAGCTTTCTGCCCCATCGCAAAAAATCCCGCGAATCCAAGTTGACACCGTTTTCAGGCGCAGATAGATGGCACTCCTACGCACCTGTGCCCAGGTGGCGGAATGGTAGACGCGCTAGCTTCAGGTGCTAGTACTGGCAACGGTGTGGAGGTTCGAGTCCTCTCCTGGGCACCACTTACAACCCCTAAAAACTGAACTTGTTTTGTTTTCTGAGGTTGCGGGCGTGCCCCTTGGCAACGTCGGGTCAAACCCTGCAAAAGGTCAAGCAGAAGCACGCTTTCGGCAGGAGCGGGTGGGCCTTCAAAGCTTGACACCGACTCGCCACACTGATTTTTGCTTCCACATGACTGCCTTTGAGGCGCCCGGAACGGGCGTTATAATGTATTGCCGCATTGCAAAGCGGGAAAACCCGTTGGCGGTCGAAGTGGGAACGTTTGCACAGGCGAAGAAACTAACCGGGTGACAACGGTTGGTTTTGCCCAGCACCATTCCCGTCGTAAAGGGAATGAGATGACAAACCATTTGTACAAAAACGATTTACCCGACGGGCTGGACCTTGGCCCCATCGTCGCCATCGATTGCGAGACAATGGGGCTGAACCCGCATCGTGACCGGCTTTGCGTTGTGCAGCTTTCGGGCGGTGACGGTCATGCGCATATCGTGCAGATCGGCAAGGGCCAGAGAGAAGCGCCGAATCTTGCCGCTTTGCTGGCGAATCCCGATGTCCTGAAACTCTTCCACTTCGGCCGTTTCGATATCGCGGCGATGTATCATGCCTTCGGTGCGCTGGCGCAGCCGGTCTATTGCACCAAGATCGCCAGCAAGCTGGTCAGAACGTTCACCGACCGCCACGGGCTGAAATACCTGCTTCAGGATCTCGTGGGCGTCGATGTGTCCAAGCAGCAGCAGCAAAGCGACTGGGGCGCGGTGGAACTGACCAAAGCGCAAATGGATTATGCCGCCTCGGATGTTCTGTATCTGCACCGACTGAAAGACGCGCTGGACGGTATGTTGGCGCGAGAAGGCCGGGACGAGATGGCGCAAGCCTGTTTTGACTTCCTGCCCATCCGTGCCAAGCTGGATCTGGCCGGATGGCCGGATATGGATATTTTTGCACATTGATGGACAAGGCACAGACTTTCATCGAAACCGCCCGTCGCGTCATACGCACCGAGGCGGAGGGCCTGCGCCAGTTGGCGGACGGG
This sequence comes from Rhodobacterales bacterium, assembly GCA_047921295.1. Classification (GTDB taxonomy): domain Bacteria; phylum Pseudomonadota; class Alphaproteobacteria; order Rhodobacterales; family Rhodobacteraceae; genus Seohaeicola. Next base: position 16,639 of record JBLRWK010000007.1, on the reverse strand, counting down.
ATGGGCGAGGATTTTGCCCGCGCCGTCGAGATGATGCTGGGCGCGAAAGGGCGCGTGATCGTCTCTGGTATGGGAAAATCCGGCCATGTCGCGCGCAAGATCGCAGCGACCTTGGCTAGCACTGGCACACCCGCGCAATTCGTCCACCCTGCCGAGGCGAGCCACGGCGATCTGGGGATGCTGACCGCGCATGACGTGCTCTTGATGCTGTCCAATTCCGGCGAAACGCCGGAGCTTGCCGATATGATCGCCTATTCCCGCCGGTTCGGGATTCCCATGATCGGTGTCGCCAGCCGTGCGGAATCGACCCTGCTGAAACAATCAGATGTCGCGATCACCCTGCCCCGCGCTGCCGAGGCTTGCGGCACCGGCGTCGTGCCCACAACCTCGACGACAATGACGCTGGCGCTGGGCGATGCCCTTGCCGTGGCCTTGATGGAGCACAGGCAGTTCCAACCCGAGGATTTTCGCAACTTCCATCCCGGAGGCAAACTCGGCGCACAGCTCAGCCGGGTGCGTGACCTGATGCATCATGGTGCGGCACTGCCCTTGGTTGAAGGGACCACCCCGATGGGCGAGACCCTTCTCGAGATCAGCCGCAAGGGTTTTGGTGTTGTCGGCGTCACTGACCCCCAAGGCCTGCTCGCTGGTATCATCACAGACGGTGACCTTCGCCGTCATATGGAGGGGCTTTTGTCTTTGACCGCCGCGGATGTGATGACAGAACATCCCCGCACGATCGGTCCGGACGCCTTGGCCGAGGCTGCGGTCGGTGTGATGAACGCGCGCAAGATCACCTGCCTTTTCGTGACTGATCCGGCCAATCCGGGCATTGCCGAGGGCTTGATCCATATCCATGACTGTCTGCGCGTTGGTCTGGGCTGAGCCATGGCGCTGCACGACGATCTGCGCTCCCGTATCGTCAGCTGGCTGAAGATCTTGTTGCCGCTGACGGCGCTCGGCCTGCTCTCTACACTTTTTCTTCTGTCGCGCACTGTGGACACAAACAGGTCTATCCCGACCAGCAGAGCCGATCTGGAAAGTCGCACGGGCACCCAGCAGATCACGGCGCCTTCTTTCGCGGGCGTCACCGAAGACGGGCATGCGTTGTCCTTCGTGGCGCAGAGCGCGCAAATCGACCCTGAACAGGCGGAACGCGTGTTGGCGGACAACGTTGTTACGCAGATCGACCTTCTTGACGGGGGACGGATCGACATCACGGCTCTGGCGGGAAATGTGCATGACGGGGACGGCGTGGCCATATTGACGGGCGATGTGGTTCTGACCAGCTCGACAGGTTACCGGATTGAAACCGAACAGTTGACCACGCGGATGCGCGAGATCGCGGCTGAATCCACCGCAGAGATCACGGGAGAGGGCCCTCCGGGACGTCTGGATGCGGGAAAAATGTCGATGACGACGGATGCACAGACAGGTGAAGTCCATTTGCTTTTCACAAATGGTGTCAAGTTGATATACGATCCTCAAAACCAGGAAAGTCCTTAGCGGCATGTTCAGATCAAAGCCACTCCTCGCGGCCCTCGTGACCTTCGGGTTTTCCCTGTCCGTCGCGGCAGGCGCGGCACATGCCCAGACGAATGTGGCTTTCGGGACGATCCAGCAGGACACATCGCTTCCCGTCGAGGTCACGGCGGACAGTCTGTCCGTCAGCCAGACGGACGGCACGGCAATTTTCACCGGCAATGTTGTTATCATTCAGGGCGAAATGCGTCTGTCCGCGCCGCGTGTGCTGGTGGTCTATGCACAAGCGAGCGACACGCAGGACGCGCGGATTGCCCGGCTTGAAGCGACAGGGGGCGTGACCCTTGTCAGCGGGCCTGATGCGGCGGAATCGGAGCGGGCAGATTACGATGTCGATGCCGGCGAGATCCTGATGCAGGGCAATGTCCTGCTGACGCAAGGTGCCAGTGCGCTGACATCGGATCGTATGACCGTCATGCTGGAAGATGGTACAGCGCAGATGGACGGGCGGGTCAGAACGATCCTGCGCGGAGCGGATTGAGCATGGCGAAACCCGCATTGACGGTGACCGAAGGCGGGCTGGGGCTACGCGTCTCAAACCTCCGCAAAAGCTACAAAAAACGCGTCGTCATCCGCGATTTCAATATGGAATTGAGTCGTGGCGAGGTGGTTGCCCTGCTCGGACCCAACGGTTCGGGCAAGTCGACGACGTTCTACGCCATCGCGGGTCTGGTCTATCCTGAAGGCGGTGAAGTGATTCTCGACGGGCGCGATGTGACCAATCTGCCGATGTATCGCCGCGCGAAACTCGGCATCGGCTATCTGCCACAGGAAATGTCGATTTTTCGGGGCCTCTCGGTAGAAGACAATATCAGCGCCATCCTCGATATCACGGTGAAGGACCGCCACAAACGGCGTGAACGGCTGGAAGAGCTGTTGTCGGAGTTCTCCATCGAGCACCTGCGCCGCGCGCCTGCGCTTGCCTTGTCGGGCGGCGAGCGGCGGCGCGTCGAGATTGCGCGCTGTCTCGCCGCCGATCCGAAATACCTGCTGCTCGACGAGCCTTTCGCAGGGGTTGATCCGATCAGCGTCGGCGACATCCGGCATCTGGTCTCCGATCTGAAGAAACGCGGCATCGGCGTGCTGATCACAGACCATAATGTACGCGAGACGCTCGAAATCGTGGACCGTGCCTATATCCTGCATGACGGCAAGGTTCTGATGTCCGGAACGCCTGACGAGGTGGTGCGTAACGAGAATGTGCGCCGCGTCTATCTGGGTGACAACTTCCGCATTTCCTGATGCCGGAACCGGCCTGCGGCACGCTCCTGCACAGGCATGCGTCCGCCGGAGCGTTTGTTGTGATTGACAGAACCCCACTCCTTCCTCTCCAATAGATGGATGATACCTGTTCTGGTTGCCCCGGTTGAGATGATCGTTCTGCCCCTTGGCAGAGCCGGGGAGTTTTTGAGCAAGGATCGCAATCCAGCATTCGGGTGTGATCGTGCAGCGATGCTAGTTCCGCAGATCTTCCCGATATGTCACGCAAAGGAGACATGATGCGCTATCAAATCAGTGGCAAGCAAATCGACATCGGTGAGGCTCTTCAAACCCATGTGAAGGACGAAATGGGTATCGTCATGACGAAATATGCCCAGCGCCCGACCGATGCGATCGTTGTATTCTCGAAATCGGCGCATGAATTCGTTTGTGAGGCGACCGTTCACCTTTCCAGCGGACTGACAGCCGCCGCCAAGGCTCATGCCACCGAAATCTATGCCGCTTTTGATGCCTGCAACGAGAAAATGGACAAGCAGTTGCGTAGATACAAGCGCCGATTGAAAGATCATCATCGTGAGAAGAGTGAGCCGGTTGAACTCCTTGGCGCGTCCTCTTATATCCTCGCTTCTGAGGGGAATGACGAGGATTCGGAACCGGCCACTCTGCAACCGATGATCATCGCCGAGATGGAGACGCAGATACCGTCACTCTCTGTCGGCGAGGCCGTGATGCAGATGGAACTTGCGGGAGCCCCGGTTCTGATTTTCCGAAACGAAGGAAAAAACGGGGTCAATGTGGTCTATCGCCGTGATGATGGAAACATCGGCTGGATCGACCCTCGGTAGTCATATCGGCACCCCGGCAACCGGAGCACTGAACATCATGAAGATTTCGACGATTCTCAAGCCGGAGGCGGTGAAAGTTATATCCTCAGCCACCAGCAAGAAACGACTTCTTCACGATCTTGGTGAGGTTGCGGCCTCGGTTTACAACATCAGCGCCTCGGCCGCCGTCGAGGCCCTGATGGAACGCGAGACTCTGGGGCCGACAGGCGTGGGACATGGCGTTGCCCTGCCCCACGCGCGCATTGAAGGCCTGACCTCTGTGCAGGGTGCTTTCATTCTTCTGGAAAAGCCGATCGACTTTGCCGCCGTGGATCGCGCGCCTGTCGATATCATCTTCGCGCTGTTCGCCCCCGAGGATGCCGGGGTGGAGCATCTCAAGGCTCTGGCACTCGTATCGCGGACGCTGCGGGAGCCTTCTGTCTGCACGAAACTGCGGGCCAATACCGATCCCGGAACGCTTTACACCATCCTGACCGAAGCCCCTTCGGTTCAGGCGGCCTGACAGGCGCAAAACGCCCTAGTCAGCCAACCGGTTTCCACGTGTCAAATCCGAACGCGATGTAATCACGCTGATAGATCGTACTGGCCAGATCTTCGATCTCGCCATCGTAGATGTCTGCCAGCGCGAAGGGTGTGTCTGGCGGGGCATCTTTGAACTCTGGCGGGTCAAGATGGCCGAGTTGCTGGGCCAAAGCCGGTAGATACACCTCTGCCTCCGTCTCGCGCAGGATCATATCGGGCAGCGCGAACTGGGCATATCCCTGCAAAACCTGCATCTGGGAGGCCCAGGACGCATCCACCCGCACCATCGTCTGACCTGCAAGATTGAGTTTCAGGAAATTGAGGAACGCTACGAAAGCGGCACGATGAGCCTGCTTGTCATAGTGGGAATCCGGCGCACCGGGCGGGATCGGCACGGAGAAGGATTTGCGCAGGATCTTGCGGATTTCGGGATAATGGCCCGGTCCGGTGGACAGAATACGCTCGCAAAAAGCCGCATGCGCCCGCGCCACCGGATGGCGCAACACGGTGAAGCTGCGATGACCGGGATTGTTCCGCATCCAGTTGCGCAAGGACTTCTGGCTGAACTTGCTTTGCAAGGCGTCCGGCATCACCTTGTCCAGTGTGGCAAGCCATTCCTCCACCTGCTGCTTTGGGCCGGAGTGCATCGGCAGATACAACAGCGGTGTGCTGGCGGCGGCCACGTAAGCGGGCACCGAAGCGCCACGACGCGGCTCGAAATTCGGCGTCCGAGTCAGGTTGAACCTGTCCAGCCGCGCAAGCGCCGCCTCCATCTCGTCGAAGTTGCTTACCTTGACCGAAAGCGGCTCGGGGTTTTGCTTTTTCAGGCTGTCGTTCAGGCTTTCGAGTTGATGATCCACACCAAGGAAGCGCGCCAGCCCGTTCATCACGGCAACGTCCTGCAAATCCTCGTAAGCGACGTAGAAGGCCGTCTGGCCCGTCACCTGAAGCGCATTCAGCAAACTGATCTGGAACGCCTGCAGCGCCTCAAGATGTGTTTCGAACTCGGTCCGATCGAATTCTGCCTGCGCGTCTCTTCGCTTTTTGACATTGGTCAGTTTCCACTGTCCCGTCGCCTGCGCAATTTTCCACGACACGTAGCTGTCCACCGGGTTCCGCGTCAGCACGATCTTGGCGCAACGCGGATCTGCCAAAGCGATATCCAAAACGCGCGGATCATGGTCGTGAAAGTATCTGAAACCGCCAAGCTCCGCCGTGCCATGCTTGACCGCCTCGATCAGCCGCGCCGGATCGGCATCACGCATCGGCTGCGTGATCCCCAGAACATCCGTCCGGTTGGGATAGCCGATGAAATGCGGGTTGAACGCCTCGCCGTGGCAGATCAGGCCGGGATAGGCATTGAGGTTCGTTTCGAGGAAATTCGATCCTGTCCGCATCTCGGCAAAAACGATGAAGTAATCGAACCGCGTGATCATTTTTACCGCACCAGATAGGGTTTGCGTGGGGATTGAACGGCAGGCTGCATGTCACGTGTCACGGGGAAATCGCCCATCAGATAGGGATGCATCCCTTGATTCTTGAGGTTTTGCAGGAATTGGCCAAAGCCATCCAGATCGGCCATCTTCGGCACTTCGGACAGGCGACGCAGGCCGCGGTGGCCAATTTCGTCCAGAATGGTTTGCAAAGGCTCCATCGGTGCCTCGACAAACTCCGCCATCGTCCAGATCCGCACCCGTGCTTTGACATAGGGCGACCGCAGGATATCCAGATGGTCGCTCTCGACCCGCTGGAGCGCAGCGGCCTCCTTGCGAATATCTGCGAAGTTCCGGTTTGACCTGAACAACGGCACGGCCCAGGCACCGGATATCACCGATATCTGGGCATTCGGGTCTTTGGCGATCTGCCAACTGATCTGCTGGACATCGGCAGGACCGAACTGAAAACACTGGCGTTCGCCACGCGTATTCCAGATCAAATTGCACAGAAACGCGCGCGGATCATAGTCGCGCAAAGCTGCGCTGTCAGACAATCCGCCGTTCATGACGCGATGGCCGCCCGCAAATTCGGCGCGCTCCGGCCCGAAGAGATGGCCATGCACGCGCGTACCGGACACCTTTGCAAGCCAGTCCTCAAAGTCTTCGAACAGGTCGGCAAACCCTTCAAAGACCGAATAGGGACCGGAGGTCACGCCATTCTCCCACCCTGCGTTGGGAAAGCGGCTTTGCATATAGAGACCCGACCGCCCGCGCGTCCGCCGCTCCACCGCTTTGGCGAAGATACGGTCGATTTTGCCGGGGTTCGGCTCGGTATGCTTCATCGCGGCGGAGGCATCTGTCAAAAACACCTCGTAAAGCCTGTTCGCATGCGCCCAGATCTTGCGGGCGACAAAACAGTCGGAACGGCGCAACAATTGCAGATGGTCATCGTAAAAGATGTGTGGCTTGCCTTGGAAATCGAACTTGCTCAATGTCAGCGAGCGGCTTTCAATTTGGCTGGAATAGAGCCTTGCCAGAGACTGGAAATAGCTTTCATCCGGTATCCAGACCTGCCGGAAGTACCTGTCATAGGTTGCGCGCTCAGGGTCTTGCAGGATGGCCGACAGCGTCTGTCTGGTCAGGCACCACCACTGGCTGCCCATATGCGGCACCAGCGCATGCGGCAGCTTGCGTTTCAGGCCAAACTTGCGTTGCAGCTTGACGAAGGAATCGAACAAAAACCGGTGGCGTTTCCATGAGAAGGGAAAGCGCAGCGTGAACCGCTCCTGATCTAGCCCGCCCACTGTCCAGGGAACGTCGGCCGTTGTCGCGCTTTCGATAAAGTCGGTTCGGGGCCGTGCCGCCAGATAATCGATCAGTTCCTGCACCGGCCTGAGAGGCAGGCATGATCCGGAAGAGAGATAGACGTGCCGCACATCCGCAAATTCTTCCAGCATCATCTCCGACGCGGATTGCGACGCGGCAACGATCCCCCATGTCCCCCATTCGCAGCGGTGACGCTTGCAAAACCGGATCCGCGGCAGATCGGACAATGCCTTCACAAAGGCAGTATAGGTCTTTCGCGGCACCGATTTATCGACATGGATGACCACGGGGCAGCCCGCCTCCGTCCAGTGGCGCGCAACCTGTTCGGCGCGGCCAAGCGCCGTATGGACCAGCATCACGATGCCGACCGTCATGCCCAGTTTCCTTTGGACATGAGCCCCAAAATCTCAAGCTGGCGCCAGTTGATGTATTTTTCCGACCATTTGCACCACAGCTCGGGATTGGCGCTCAAACTCTCGGCATAGGCTTTGTACTCGACCGAGGCCGCATAATGCTGCTTGCGCGACAGTTCCTCCGCCGCTTTGGCCGAGAAAGTATCCAGAAACTTGGCATGGAGCAGCACACCGCTCGCCTTTTCCCCACCCCATTCATCGTAAACCAGGTTCAGTCCGCGCGGCAGCAGCATATGGGTCGAGCTGACATAGGCATAACGCTTTTCCCATTTGACCAAGGGGATCTTGTTCAAGGCGGGCGCTTTGGCGGGCTTGTCCGGAAAGAAAACGCGCGCGCGCGGGCCACCCTGAATCCACAGGTTCCCGAACCGCCTGTTGCGCGACACGGTGTAGTTGCCCGCATCGAACCAGCTAGCAATCTCGACGGGGTCCTGACCGGCGCGGTAAGGTTGGGCATTCAGCGGCCCTTTGGGGTACATATCCAGCAACATCGCGGAAAACGACTTGATCGAGGAGGCATCCAGCCAATCCGTCAGAGCGCGCAGCGGGCGCGTGTCACAAAACGGATAGATCAGAAACTCGTCCGGATCGACAACAAGAGACCAATGCCCGTCCGCAAAACGCGATTGCAGCCGGTTGAGCCAATCCACACCGAAGCGCGCGCGTTTGTAGCTGTGCCGCGTGTGCCAAAGGGACACATCGGGCTGGTCAGCCAGATACTCTAGCGATCCGTCATCGCTGTCGTTATCCACCATCAGAAAGTGGTTCACGCCCCTATCGCGGTAATATTGCAGGAAATAGGGCAGCCGGATGTGCTCGTTCCGCAATGTCGAAAACAGCAGGATATCACCGGGTTTGATGTTCGCAGTCCGGTCCGCCACAGCGCGCAATTCGCGCCGCTTGCGCCACGCGCGCAACAGCCAACGCTTGCGTTGAAGCCGCAGACGATATGACTGCCAGACGCCCAAAATATGCCTTTCCTACCTCACCGATGAACCCGTCGGCTCTGCAACACAATCACACGCGGCTTAACACGACGTTGAAATGATCGTGCCAGCTTGGCGGGATAAATCCAGCGACCGTTGCCTGCCCGTCCATTTGGTCTGTTGCCAGCTTCTCTATTTCTTGGCGCCAAAGATAGCTGTCCTGAACGCTTGCGTAAACGGGATAATCACCAAGGATTTCGCGATAGATTTCAAGGTCGTTGCAGATCACCGGCACACCCTGCGCCAACACTTCTGCCGGGGGCAGGCCGAACCCTTCGGCATGGCTTGGAAAGAGCGCGCCTTGGGCTTGGGCCAGCAGGGCCGCGATCTGTCCATCGGACAGCCCCGGCATCTCGAAAATATGCCGTCCCACCATCGGGTCATTATCAAGACGCCTGAAAACCGCCTCGTTTTTCCAGCCGCGCGCACCACAAATCAGCAGTTGCGGCATCCTTTCCGACGGCAGATCGGCCTCCATCTGCGCCCAGATATCCAGCAGGAAAAGATGGTTTTTGCGCGGCTCGATTGTACCGATTGTGATGAAACAGGGTCTGTTTTTCTCGAAGCCGGCGGGAAGGATGATCTGCGGCTCAGGGGTGAAAATCTCCACCCCGAGCGGCACGACAAGACACTCCGGAACGGGGCCGTGAGGTGCCATATGGCGCGCCACATCTGCCTTTGTTTGTGCCGAATTGCACAGGACCAGACCGGCCCTTATTTGCACCCGACGCAACAGTTTCTGAAACCGCAAAACCGTGCCGTCGCGCTGAAAATGGGGAAGGTCCAGCGGTATCGTGTCGTGTATCATCACGGCAATCTGGCCTTGCAGTGCTCGGCCCACCGCTTCCAGCACCCTGTCAGACAGGTTCGCATGCCCGACATTCACATAGCTTGTGCGTTGCGGCAACCGTCCGGCCAGCATGCGGCGCAGGCCCAGTGGCAGACAGCGGGCCACAGACAAGCGCCGCGCATCTGCCTCGGCGCGCTGGCGTTCCAGCGCCACTGACCTGCGAAACCGCGAGATACGGTCCACCGGACCCCATGGCACCAGCCCCTCGAACCGATCCAACAAACCACGGCAGCCGTGCCCGTCCAACAAGACAAAGCCCAATGACGTTTTGATTAGACCGAAAAGCGGCACTGTATCGGCCAAAAATGCTCGCAAATAGGCCAGTTCGACCCTGTCTATTCCCGTCGGCATGCGATCCGCGCGGCTAACCAGGCGCGACAGATCCAATAGCCGCGCCGAGGAGAATTCAGCCACTGTAGTGACCGCTCTGATGCCAGCGCCAAGCATCCGCGATCATCGTATTCAGATCAGATCTTTTCGGGGACCATCCCAACTCCTGCACAGCGCGGGAGGAACCGGACACAAGCTTGGTACAATCGCCCGGCCGACGCGGCCCCTCCGAGAACGGCACGTCCCTGTTTGTTACGGCGCGGGAATGCTCCAAAACCTCGCGGACAGAGAATCCCGATCCTGTGCCAAGGTTGAACACGCGGCTGCCGCGACCCCGTTCCAGCCAGTTGAGGCCAAGAACATGGGCATCGACCAGATCGCACACGTGCACGTAATCACGGATACACGTGCCGTCCGGCGTGGGATAATCGGTGCCATGAATGGTAAGCGCCGCGCGCTTTCCGTCGATCGCGTCCAGCATCAGGGGGATCAGGTGGGTTTCCGGTTGATGAAATTCGCCCACTTCCGCATCCGCATCGGCACCCGCCACGTTGAAATAGCGGAAGATCACGTGATTGAGCCCCGAAGAGGCCTCGAAATCCCGCAAAATATCCTCGATCGCGCGCTTGCTGGCGCCATAGGCGTTTATCGGATACTGGGCGCTGTCTTCATCCAGCACGACATTATCCTGATCGCCATAGGTCGCACAGGTGGAGGAAAAGACGAAATCCATACAGCCTGCCGCCACAGCCGCTTCGATCAGACATAGCGAGCCTATAACGTTATTATTCCAGTATTTTCCTGGATCAGTCATGCTTTCGCCAACCTGGCTGAGCGCTGCAAAATGCATCACCGCAGCGGGGCGATGGGTGGCAAAAACCTCATCCAGCCGCGCACGGTCGCGCAGGTCGCCCTGCTCGAACGGACCGAACTTGACCGCATCGCGCCAACCAGTGCAGAGATTGTCGAATGTAACAGGCTGGTAGCCTGCCAATTTCAATGCCTTACAGGCGTGCGAGCCGATATAACCTGCACCACCCGTTACCAGAACAGTCTTCACCGAAACACCCTCCGGCAGATTACTCCGCCGCCAAATCCTGTGACACGATTTCACGCAAATAGCGTGCAAGATCGTCGCGAAGCTCTTCACGCGACAAGCCGAACGAGACCGTCGCTTGCAGGAAACCCGCTTTTGAGCCGCAATCAAAACGCTGGCCGCGGAAACGGTAGCCAAAGACCTTACGGCCTTCTTGAATTTCCTGTGCAATTGCGTCGGTTAACTGTATCTCGCCACCGGCACCAGACTTCATCCGGTTGAGGTTGGTCAGAATGTCAGGCGTCAGGATATATCTGCCGATCACAGCCAGATTGGACGGCTGTGTGCCGGCGGCGGGCTTTTCCACCATGCCTTTGACAGAGACAACTGCGCCCATGTCCTCGTCTATATCGAGAATACCGTAGGAAGAGGCTTTGTCTGGCGCAACTTCCATCGCTGCCACGACGCTACCGCCGGTTTCGGCATAGGATTCCACCATCTGCTGCAGGCAGGGTTTCTCGGCGGCAATCACATCGTCCGGCAGAATGACGGCAAAAGGTTCGTCAGCAATCAGTCGGCGGGCACACCAAACCGCGTGACCGAGGCCGAGCGCTTTGTGCTGACGGATATATGCGATTGCGCCGCTGTCCATATTGGTGGTTTTCAATATGTCCAATAGGTCTGTTTTGCCCTTCTTGCGCAATTCTGCTTCAAGCTGGGGTGCGTGGTCAAAGTAATCCTCCAAGGCACCTTTGCCGCGCGAGGTCACGAAGATGAACTCCTTGATACCGGCCGCGCGCGCCTCATCGATGGCGTATTGGATGAGAGGACGGTCCACCAAAGTCATAATTTCCTTGGGCACCGACTTTGTCGCGGGCAAAAAGCGTGTTCCCAATCCAGCAACCGGAAAAATGGCTTTGGTAACTTTTTTTCTCATTTCTCTATCCCTGTATCTATCCCGTTCATTCTACCACCACACACACTGAAACAACATCAACTTATCACAAGCAGGACCACAGAATTGGTTAGAAATTAAGGCAGAACCAACGCTGGATTGAAATGTCTCGTCAGGTTGACCGTCAACCAGCAGGGAACCGAGCGGCACCAATCCGCTGCTTTTCCCGCATAACGCGCTCGTTCAATCTCCAAAATCTGCACAAAGGGTCGTCACGCTCACTACGGCCCCATAAACCGCCGGTTTGTTCCCAGTAGCCGTCAGGGTTGAAGCGGACCCTATGAAACAACGTGGTCCGCGAAAATATAAACAGCGATACCGCACGTCCGGCTCCCGCCTCTTTTTTAGCTTGCTCCCGCAAGGCGGTCTTGTTGGACCTGTAGCCTTGAACCACAGATTTCTCGCCGCTGGTCAGAGACTGGAACGAGCGGAATTCCTGAGATGGTGACGGCAGAGCCATCGGCTCTGTCAGATCACGATATTGGCCGTCCCGAATCCCCTCGCGCCATGATTTCATCAGCCGCCAGACATCCCGCGGCTCTTGCTGCCCTGATACCAGTTGCTGTAGGCACCGCCGCCGCTGTTCCTGAAAGATTGTATCAAGTACCGCCGCGTGCTGGCTGGCAGGACAATGCTTGCGGAGGAACACGACGGTAGAGGCTGCAATCTGGCGCAGGTCGCGCACAGACCGGTCTCGCCGCCGCGTGACGCCCGCAGCATAACCATGGTGAACCTGAGCCAACGGCACGATGGCGGTAGCATGGCCCGCCTGCGCCAACCGCATGTTCAGATCTGTCTCGTCAAGGTAGAATCGGAATGCCGGATCAAAGCCGCCCAGCTCTGCCAGAACATGACGGCGTACCGCCATATTGGTGCCTTCCGTTTTCACCGCCCAGCCTTTGGGTGGCGTCAAGCGTACAGGACTATCGCTAGTTAGAGCCACATCGCGTGCCACGCCCGTCCGGTCCACGATGCGACCTCTCCATTGGAAGGAGATCCCGTTTCGCCCCCTGACAAAGCCACCGGCAGCAGCAACCTCCGGGTCAGCAAAAGCCGCAGCGAGATGGTCCAGCCAGCGCGTTTCAGGCACACTGTCATCGTCCAGAAAGGCCACGACCTCTCCGGCGGCTTGTGCCACCCCCCGATTGCGCGCGGCAGAGATGTTCGCCTCGTCAAACGAAACGGTCTTGATCATTCGCGAGAAGGGCAATGCTGCAACGGCGTCCAACCCCGCCGGATCAGCGACGACAATCACCTCGAAAGCTCGATAGTCCAGTCTTGCCACCGCAGACAGACAGAGACGTAGCTCGGCCGGTCGCTGTCGGCTGACGATCACGACGCTGACGGGTATCTGCGTCATTCCATACCCATTTCCGCCATCATTGTCTCTAATCTGGCCACGTCTTCCGGATTGTTCAACTCCCAGAACTGCCGCCCCCGCGCCTCGACCTCGACGCAGAGCATGGGGCGGTCATTCTCCAGAAAGCGCAGTTGTTCCAGTCCCTCCAATGCCTCGAGCGGTCCAACTGGCCAAGTCGCGTAGGCAGAAAGTGCCGCGGGACGGTACGCATAGACACCGACATGATGAAACACCGGGGTTACGTCATGGTCGGAATAGGCGCGGGATGTGAAGGGCACGACCTCTTTCGAGAAGTATAATGCGTGTCTGTTATGCCCGAAAACTGCGGTTGTCCCCCCCACACGTCCGGCTTTGCGATCCACGAGAAATCCGTTCAGGGCCCGCCCGTCACATTGCAGCACAGGCGTTGCCACCTGTGCCTCTGTGTCTGCCCGTAGCCCGTTGATAAGGCCTTCCACAAACCACGGCGGGGTCAGCGGCGCATCACCTTGAAGGTTCACGACCATGTCGTAACCGCCACCCAGCGCCGCATGGGCCTCGGCACAGCGCTCGGTGCCGTTCTGGCAATCGGCGGATGTCATCACAACCTCGGCGCCGAATGCCTCTGCCGCGTGGCGAATGCGCGCGTCATCCGTGGCAACCACGACCCTGTCGGCGTTACGCACCTCGCTTGCGGCACGCCACGAGCGCTCGATCAGGCTCTGTTCCTGCCCGTTTGCCCCTTTTAGCGCGACCAGCGGCTTGCCGGGGTAGCGGGTTGAGGCATAGCGCGCCGGAATAACGATCAGGACAGACATCAGGGTTTTTTCAACGCAACGCCGGGGGCAAGGGCGATGAAGAACGGATTCTCATAGCCGGATTTGCCATAGGTCAGCGGGCTGTGGTCATCAAAGCGGACAACCTGTCCCCCTGCCCCCGCCAGCACGGCATGACCCGCTGCCGTATCCCATTCCATCGTGCGCCCGACGCGGGGATAGAGATCCGCCTCTCCGGTGGCAACGAGACAGAACTTCAGAGACGACCCCGCGCTTTTCAGGTCTTTGACGGCGTATTTCGAGATATAGTCATCCGTGGCCTGATCGCGATGCGACTTTGAGGCAACCACCAGCAGCCCGCCATTATCGGGCTTCGACACCGTGATCCGCGTCAACTCGCCCATGGCTTCGGGATCAAGGGCGCCGGTCTCCTCAAAAGAGGTGCCGCTCGCGTCGGTCAGGAACATACGGCCCTTTGCCGGTGCATACACAACGCCACGCGTAGGGATACCCTTTTCGACAAGGGCAATATTCACCGTAAAATCGCCGCGGCGGTTGATGAATTCTTTCGTTCCGTCGAGCGGATCGACGATCAGGAAGCTGTCTCCTGTAAGGGAATGCGAGTCTGCCTGCTCTTCCGTGACCAGCATGATGTCGGGAAACGCCGCCCGCAGACCCGCCGCGATCAGCGCATCTGCCGCCTCGTCCGCCTCGGTCACGGGGCTGGCGTCGGATTTGACCTTCACCTCGAAATCATCGGCATCATATATCTGCATGATCCGTTCGCCTGCCTCAATGGCCAGACGACGCATCACGACGGTCAAATTCTGGTAATCCAATCACAATCTCCTAAAATCACTGGGTTGTCAGGGCTTCGGTGTTGTTGTGTTAACCCGACGCCTTTATGCTCAAAGGCTGAGAAAACGGCAAGCGCCGCACAACCATCAAGGCGCGCAATCGTAACCGGCAGGCGGTATTCAGGGTATGTTTCAGCAGTCCAGCTTCCGACAGACAAGCTTAGGCGCTGGCATCACGATTGCCGAGCTGATCTATCACAGCATCGTTCGCGACATCCGCAAGTCGCATGGCAATGCCATTATCGCCATTATGATGAACATGCTGCAGGCCGCGATCTTTGTGATTACTTTCTACGTGATGTTCTCGGTGCTTGGGCTGCGAGGCACTGCATTGCGCGGGGATTTCCTGCTCTACATCATGTCGGGAATTTTCCTGTTCATGACCCATGCCAAAACGTTGGGCGCTGTTGTCGGGTCTGAAGGGCCTGCCTCTCCGATGATGAAACACGCGCCTCTGAACACAATCATCACGATCGCTGCGGCCGCCTTGGGCACTTTATATATCCAAGTGTTGAGCTTGTTCGTGATCCTGTTCATCTACCATGCGGTTTTTACCCCCATCACGATTGACCAGCCCATCGCGGCATTCGGGATGCTGCTGGTCGCATGGTATACAGGCTTGGCGCTTGGCGTGCTGTTGCTGTCGCTCAAGCCATGGTTTCCGACATTTGTGGGTATTTTCAGCACTGTTTACCAACGCGCCAATATGATCGCTTCGGGCAAGATGTTCGTGGCGAATACGCTGCCGTCGTTCATGCTGGCGCTGTTCGACTGGAATCCGCTGTTCCACGCCATTGACCAGTCCCGTGGTTTTGTTTTCCTCAATTATGTCCCGCGTTACACGTCCATCGAATATGCGATGACTGTGGGCACCGTGCTGCTGGTCATCGGGCTGATGGGCGAGTTCTACACCCGCAAACATGCCTCGGCCAGTTGGAGCGCGCGGCGCTGATCAGCCTACGGCCCGCATGGTGAGGTTGATGCGGCCTCCGCGCGGCAAAAGCCGGGACGAGCCGAATCTGATCCTGTCCACCCCGTGATAGGCCAGCCGCGCGGCACCTCCCATCCGCACGACATCACCGGATTTCAGCCAGACGGAAGATGTCGGATCGGACCGCGCGGTGCCCCCAACCCTGAACAGCCCTTCGTCTCCCAGCGACAGAGACAGAACCGGCCAGGAAAAATCCCCCTCGTCCTTGTCCTGATGCAGCCCCATGCGAGCGCCTTCGCCATAAAAGTTGATTAGGCAGCAATCGGGCATCCGCTCCTCACTCACCAAGGCGCGCCACAGATCCAGCAAACGATCCGGTATCGGAGGCCATGGCGTGCCCTGCGGATGATGGTCCTGATAGCGGTAGCCCTTTGCATCCGTTACCCAACCAAGTCGTCCTGCCGAGGTCATTCGCACCGACATCTGTCTGCCCCCTGCCGTCACGGGCGAAAACAGAGGTGCCTGCCGAATGGCATCGCGCAAATCCGCCAGCAGCGTTTCCTGTTCCTGCTGGTCCAGCAAGGTCTGGAAAATGTCGAAACCACGCAGGTGAAATGAAGGTTGGCTCATCTTTTCTCCATCATGGGGTGGCAAGTCCGGAAATTTACGCCAGATTCCCTAAAAGGCTTTGGGTCCGGTGCTTGCAGCGTCTGTAGCCCCTCCTTATATACCCACCGAAGCGTGAGGGACGACCCCAAGGAGCGGGGAGCCTTCACAAAACAGGATCGGGGCATGGATGCCGTTACGGGTCCGCACCTCGTGCAATCGCCTTGAAGTCAGAAGGGATCAAAGAACATGTCCAAAGTCATCGGTATTGACCTGGGAACCACAAACAGCTGCGTCGCCATCATGGATGGCAGCCAACCCCGCGTGATCGAAAACGCGGAAGGCGCACGCACAACCCCGTCGATCGTCGCATTCACCGACAACGAACGCCTTGTCGGCCAGCCTGCCAAGCGTCAGGCGGTCACAAACCCCGACAATACAATCTTCGGCGTCAAGCGCCTGATCGGTCGTCGCAACGATGATTCTGATCTGGCCAAGGACAAGAAGAACCTGCCGTTCAACGTGATCGACGGTGGCAACGGCGACGCATGGGTGAAAGCCCGTGGCGAAAAGTACAGCCCCTCACAGATTTCCGCCTTCATTCTGGGCAAGATGAAGGAAACCGCCGAATCCTATCTTGGCGAAGAGGTGACGCAGGCCGTCATCAC
>JBLRWK010000006.1:0-103235 GCA_047921295.1 Rhodobacterales bacterium | reverse complement strand
CATCCACCAGCAGATCGCCGCGCGATAGGCGGAATCATCGCCGAAATAGCCATAAACCCCGTGTTCCTGCATCTGGGCCACAGCCGCCTGAATACATTCCGGCGCGCGGAAATCCATATCGGCCACCCACATCGGAATCCCTTTATCGGCAGGCACACCGTATAGTTTCTCCATCATGTCCCATTTCACCGAATGGGTGCCGAAGCGGTCGATCGGGGTATCAAAGCTCATCTGCATCTCCTGTTTGAGCCAGCCTAACCCTTGCAGAACCGGCTGCAACGGTGAATTTCGCGCTTGTCGGGTCGTTTTGCACCATTGCACCGCGCATCCTCGTGTCTTATTTCGCTGAGCATGACAAAACGCCCGATCCTGATCCATCCCGACCCGCGCCTGAAAAAGGTCTCGGCCCCCGTGCCGGACCTCAGCGATGCGTTGCGCAAGCTGGCCGATGATATGCTGGAAACCATGTACGACGCCCCCGGTATCGGGCTGGCGGCCCCGCAGGTTGGCGTCAACAGCCGCCTGATCGTTCTGGACTGCGTCAAGGCCGAAGGCGAGACGCCGCGCCCGTTGATCATGTTCAACCCCGAGATCATCGCCCATTCGGACGAGCGTAGCACCTACGAGGAAGGCTGCCTGTCGATTCCCGAGCAATACGGCGATGTAGAGCGCCCCGCAGAGGTGAGCGTGCGATGGATCGACCGTGACGGCAACGAACAGCAGGAGGATTTTGCCGGATTGTGGGCAACGTGTGTGCAGCACGAGGTTGATCATCTGGACGGCAAGCTGTTCATCGACTACCTCAAACCCCTGCGCCGTCAGCTGATCACGCGGCGTATGCAAAAGCTCAAGCGCGAAAGAACGCGGGTGTGACCGCGCTCCAGATATTGCACTGGCCCGACCCAAGGCTGTCGACGGTCTGCGATCCGGTAGAGCCGCAAGACGATCTGGGCGGATTGATCCGCGCCATGTTCGATACGATGTATGCAGCGCCCGGACGTGGGCTTGCCGCCCCGCAGGTGGGTGTGCTGAAACGGCTTTTCGTGATGGATTGCGGCTGGAAGGATGGCGAAATGACACCGATGGTCTGCATCAACCCTGAAATCATCCATGCCGAGGGAATGGCGCCGGGCAGCGAAGGCTGCCTGTCGATCCCCGGCGTACTGGCGGAGGTAATGCGCCCCGAACGCATCGTGCTGCGCTACTTCGATCAGGAGGGCGCCGCGCAGGAGGTCCCGCTGGACGGGTTCGAGGCGCGTTGCGCCCAACATGAGCTTGACCATCTCGACGGAATTGTCACCTTCGATCGTTTGTCGCCCGAAGCGCGCGAGGTGGTCGAGCAAGCCTATACCGTCAGCTTTCCGGTCCGCCCCGCGTGAGCCCGCGCCGCTGCATCCCTTGGCCTGACCCGCGTTTGCGCACCGCAGCCGCCGATGTGCCTGAGGTGACGGACGAGATCCGCAGCCTCTGGGCGGATATGATCGACACGATGGTGGCGATGCCCGGCGTCGGCCTTGCCGCGCCCCAGATCGGGGTGATGCTGCGGCTGGCGGTGGTCGATGCCTCTGCCGCGCGCGGGCAGGTGGTGCGGATGGCCAACCCGGAGGTGGTCCATGCCTCGGTCCAGTTGCGCGACCATGACGAGGCCAGCCCGAACCTGCCCGGCGTCTCCGCCACGATCAGCCGCCCCCGCGCGGTTCTGGTGCGGTTCCTCAACGATCAGGGTATATTGGAGGAGCGCGATTTCGTCGGCCTCTGGGCCACATCGGTGCAGCACCAGATCGACCATCTGGCGGGCCGGATGTATTTCGACCACCTGTCGAAGATGAAACGCGACATGCTGATCCGCCGTGCGCGGAAACGCGCATGAGAGTGGTTTTCATGGGCACACCGGCGTTCTCGGTGCCGGTGCTCGACGCGCTGGTGGAGGCCGGACACGAGATTGCAGCCGTCTATTGCCAACCACCGCGCCCCGCAGGACGCGGCAAGAAGGAAAGCCCGACACCTGTGCACCAGCGCGCAGCGGAGCTTGGCCTGCCGGTGCGCCATCCGGTCAGCCTCAAGGGGCCGGAAGCGCAGGCGGAATTTGCAGCGCTCGAGGCCGATGTGGCCGTGGTGGTCGCCTACGGCCTGATTCTGCCGCAAGCCGTGCTGGATATGCCGACACATTGCTGTCTGAACATCCATGCCAGCCTGTTGCCACGCTGGCGCGGCGCGGCCCCGATCCACCGCGCCATCATGGCGGGCGATGCGGAGACCGGCATCTGCATCATGCAGATGGAGGCGGGTCTGGACACCGGCCCTGTGCTGTTGCGCGAGGCCACGGCAATCGGGGTGGAGGAAACCACCGGCCAGTTGCACGACCGCCTGTCGCGGATGGGCGCGCGGCTGATCACGGATGCGCTGGCACGGCTGGATGATCTGGAGCCCCAAGCGCAACCGGAGGCGGGTGTGACCTATGCCGCCAAGATCGACAAATCCGAGGCCGCAGTGGACTGGACCCGCCCCGCCACCGAGGTGGATCGCCTGATCAGGGGGCTCTCGCCCTTTCCGGGCGCATGGACCGAGATCGACGGCCAGCGGATCAAACTGCTCGCCTCGCGGCTGGTCGCGGGTGAGGGGCAACCGGGCATGGTGCTGGATGATGTCCTGACCGTGGCCTGTGGCACGGGGGCCGTCCAGCTTTTGCGCTTGCAACGCGCAGGGCGCGGGGCACAGGATGCGGCAGAGTTCTTGCGGGGTTTGCCGGTGCCACAGGGCACAGGCCTGTTGAAAGGATAAGCCATGTTTCCGACAATGATTGGTACCGTCGTGATTGCCGGAATCGTCGGCTACGCATCAGAAAAATCCGGGTTCACGCGGAACGGATATCTGCCGTCGATCATTATCTGCGTGGGCGGGGCGTTCTTGTTCTACTTCGTGAGGATCATGTTCGGGCTGAAAATCGGCAGTCCGGGCGTGGACGCGATCCTGTCCTCCATCGGGGCCTTGATTCTGGTTCCCACCCATTGGCGTAGCAAAAAGTAAGGAGGCGGCATATGTCGTCTATTGTCTGGTTGTTGATTATCGGGGCGGCGGCAGGATATATCGCCACGCGGCTCCTTCGGATTGACGCGAATATCTTTGTCACGATCATCATCGGCATGTTGGGCGCATTGGTTGGCGGGCTGGTCCTCAGCGCCATTCTCACCGTGATTGGACTGGCCGCAAGCCTGATCGGCGCCGTGATCGGCGCGTTGATCCTGATCGCTCTGTGGAAAGCCTATCTGGGACGCAAGATCAGGTAAAACGCGGGCATTACTGCTGCGGGCGTAGCGCTAGGGATATTTGAGGCAAGAAGAAGCGAAGGGTCAGAGTTCCTTCGCGGCTTTCGCGAAATGCCGGGCCTCGGCAGGGGCTTGGCCCATCTGGTTTGATGGCGCGAAGACAGGCGCGAGGTCCAGATCGGGATAGGCAGCAGCGGCCAAGGCGGCCAGATCGGCACCGCTCTCGCCTGCCTGCCTGCAAAGATTCTTGATCGCAGCCTGTGCTTCGGGTCGCGGCATATGCTGTGCCAGCGCAAAGCTCAGCGCTTCGGCATGGATCAGGTTCTGCCCATCGGACATGCTCGCCAGCATGGCTCCGGGAAGTGGCGCCAGCGTCTGCGACAGGCTATGCGCGTGGATCAGCGTGGAGGTTGTGGCCAGACAGAGTTGCGGCAGCACCAGCCATTCGGTGAACCACGCCGCCCCGTCCCTGTCCATCCGGTGCAACGCAGCGCCTTGCAGCGTGGCATACAGGCCGGTGACCTGCCGCGACGTCGCCGCCATGGCCGAGGGCAGCACCGGGTTTTGCTTTTGCGGCATGGTCGAGGAGGCGCCGGAGGCTCCGAGCGAGACTTCCCCGATGCCCGTTTGCGTCAGGATCATCAGATCCTCCGCCATCTTCCCCAGCGCCACCGCGAGACGCATCTGCCATCCCGCCAACCGCAGGATCGGAGCGCGGTCACTGTGCCAGCTGCGTTGCGGATCGTGCAGGCTCAACGCTTGCGCCAGTGCCGCGCGGGTCTCGGCGGCCTTTGGCCCAAGCGCCGCAGATGTGCCCGCCGCGCCCGACAGCGAGACCCAGAGGCAGGATTGTCGTAGAGCGGGCAGTTCTGCGAGCCGGTCCAGCAGCGGCGCGCCCCAATGCGCGACCGTTGCGCCAAAGCTGGTGGGCGTGGCGTGCTGGCCATAGGTGCGTGCAGCCATCGGAGTTGTGGCATGGTCTGCTGCCAGTTGCCCCAAAGCCTTCACGGTCGCTTTCATCATATCCTCTTGCAGGGCTAGCATCTGGCGCAGCCGCAGCATCAGCGCAGTGTCGATGATATCCTGCGAGGTTGCCCCCCAATGGACGTATTGCGCGTAGTCCGGCGCGTCCATCGCGCTGCGGAAGGCCGCAACCAGCCCCGGTACGCTGACGCCGTTCTCCCCCGTCGCCTTGGCCAGCCCTGCGGGATCGATCTGCACCTCCATCGCCGCGCGGTGCAGAAAGGCCGCCGCCGTCTCGGGGATCACCCCGAGCGCGCCTTGCGCTTTGGCCAGCGCCCCCTCCACCAGCAGCATGGCGCGGACCTCCGCACTGTCGGTGAACAGGCGGCCCACCTCGCCCGTGGGAAAAAGCCGGGCATAGAGCGGGCTGTCAAAGACGGAGGCGGCCATGGCTTACCCCCTTGCGATATGTGTCAGAAGATCGCCCAGCCCCTCGGGGTCCGCGAAAAAGGGCGAATGCCCCGTTGGCATCGCATGAACATCCGCCTCCGGCCAGCCTGCCGTCATCACGCGCTGGTAGTCCGGCGGGATCGTCCGGTCATCGTCGCAGCGGATATAGCTGCGCTTCACACCAGCATAGGCTGTGCCCAGACGGATCGGTGTGGCCTGCGGCTTGATCGCCTGAAGGCACAGGCGGGGCAGGGCATAGTCGACCGCCTCTGGCGGGCAGTCGTTGTAAAAGAGTGCCGGTGCCTTTGCCAGATCGACGCTGAAGGCCAGACCATCCTCGGTTTTCAGGGCGGCCTCCGCCATCGGCTGATACGGAGCCTCGGCCCGCATCTCGACCAGACTGCGCCCGTCCTGCGCGGCATAGGCGCAGAGATAGATCAGACGGTCGATCTTTTCCGGCGCCATTTCGGCGGCCAGCGATATGGGAAAGCCAGCCATCGAATGGCCCACCAGCATCACGGGCGTGTCGATCGCGTCGAGGATCGCTTGCGCGTAACCCTCCAGCGTGACGTCTGCATAGGGCGTTGTATCCGCGCCATGCCCCGGCAGGTCAATCGCACGGGCGGTGTGACCGCGCGCTACAAGCGCGGGGATCATGTCACGCCAGCACCATGCACCGTGGCACGAGCCGTGGACCAAGAGAAAGTCAGCCATTTACAGATCCAGAAATACCGTTTCGCCGTCGCCCTGAAGGCGGATGTCAAAGCGATACTGGCCCTCGCCGTTCCGTTTTGCAATCAGCGTCTCAACCCGCGGGCGTTGTTCGATGCGGGCGAGCAGGGGATCGGTGCTGTTGTCCTCATCCTCGAAATAGATGCGGGTGGACAGGCCGATATTGATTCCGCGTGCGACGATCCACAGGCTGATATGCGGGGCCTGCATCCCGCCGCCGCGATGCGGAAGGGGGCCGGGCTTGACCGTTTTCAGTGTGAACAGCCCGCTGTCCTTGTCAGCGGCAAAGCGGCAGAATCCGCTCACAGCCGGATCAGCCTCTGGATGGCCCGCGAACCGGCCCGCCGCATCGGGTTGCCAGCTCTCGATCATCGCATCGCGCAACGCCCAACCGGTGCCGTCGATCACCGCGCCGGTGATCGTGATGATCTGGCCCTTGGCCCCCTCGGCAATGGGCGAGAGGCCTAGATCCTCCGGATAGACGCCGGGCAGACCCGCAAAGCTGGGGATGCAGCCGATATGCACATAAGGTCCGGCGGTCTGGGAGGGGGTTTCTGTCAACGTATCAAGAGGTTGAACCATGGCTCACATCCCTTCCAGTTTGTTCTCGAACATGGTCTGCCGCCTGCCGCGCAGCACGATGTCGAACTTGTAGGCCAGATAATCCAGCGGCCGCGCACGGGCCATATCGAGCGGGGCGACCAGCCTGTCCAACTGGCTCCGCGCCTTGATGGTGGCGGCAATCGGGCAGCGGTCGATCAGTGGATCGCCCTCGAAATACATCTGCGTGATGAGGCGCTGGCCAAAGCTGAGCCCGAACACCGAGATATGGATATGCATCGGCCGCCAGTCATTGGCGCGGTTGGGCCAGGGATAGGCCCCCGGACGGATGGTAAGGAACTGGTAGCAACCGTTCTCATCCGTCAGCGTCCGCCCGCAACCGCCGAAATTGGGGTCGAGCGGGGCGAGGTAATTGTCCTTCATATGCCGGTAGCGCCCGCCCGCATTGGCTTGCCAGATCTCCACCAGCGTATGCGGCACCGGCTTGGCGTTCTCGTCCAGCACGCGGCCATGCATCAGGATACGCTCGCCGATCGCCGGGCTGCCGTCTTTTGCGAAGTTGAGGATCAGGTTGTTGTCCAGCGGGCCGATCAGGGAATGGCCGAACCGTGGCCCCGTCTCCTCGGAGGGCGTGCTTTCCATCGACAGCAGCGGCCATTTCGGCGAGCGGGGGACGGAGGTTTTGTATTCGGGATCGTAGGGCACCGGATGCAAATGCCGCTGGCGCGGGATCAGCGGGCCAAGGTCGGGGCGGTCAGTCATCGGATTGCTCCATCTCGGCATAGGTGGCCTTGGCCAGTTTCAGCGCATGGTTGGCGCGCGGCACGCCTGCATAGATCGCCACATGCTGGAAGGCTTCCATCACGTCCTGTTTGCTGGCCCCGGTGCGGGCGGTGGCGCGGATATGCATCGGGATTTCCTCGAAATTCCCGGTTGCCGCCAGCAGGGCCAGCGTCAGCATCGAGCGTTCCCGCAAGCTTATCGCGTCCGACGCCCAGACCGTGCCCCACGCGCCTTCGGTGATCAGTGTCTGAAACGGCGCATCGAAATCGGTTTTCGCCGCCTCGGCGCGGTCCACATGGGCGTCACCCAGAACCTTGCGGCGCACCTGCATGCCTTTGTCATAGGTGTCAGACATGGCCCACCTCCTGCATGAACTTCGTCAATACGGCAGCGTATTCTTCCGGCTGCTCCACGCAGGGCAGATGGCCCGCCTTGCGGATCAGATGGAACTGCGATCCGGGGATCAAAGCAACAGTTTCGCGCACCAGATCGGGCGGGGTGGAGCCGTCCTCAGAGCCTGCAATGCCCAAAGTTGGCAGGCGCAAGCCACTGGTCGGCGTATAGAAATCCGTCCCCGAGATCGCGGCGGAGCAACCCGCGTAACCCTCGACGGGTTGGCGCACCAGCATGTTGCGCCATGCGTGAGATGCCTCTGTCTTGCGGAAAGGCGCGGAAAACCACCGCTCCATGATCCCCTCGGCCAAAGCCTCGATCCCGCCTGCTTTGACGGCGGCGATGCGTTCCTCCCACATTGCGGGCTGGCCGATTTTTGCACCCGTGTTGGACAACACCATCGCGCGGATCAGGTCCAGCCGTTTGACGGCCAGCCCCTGCGCGATCATCCCGCCGATCGACAGGCCAACGAACAGCGCGTCCTTCACCGCGAGGTGATCCATCAGCTTTTCGACATCCCGCACCAGCGTGCCCATGCCGTAGGGGCCGGGGGTCAGTTCCGACAGCCCATGCCCGCGTTTGTCATAGCGGATGTATTTCAGCCCCTGCGGCAGCAACGGCAGCACCTGATCCCAGAGCCGCAGGTCCGTGCCCAGCGAATTGGCGAAGACCACAGGCCGCCCGTCAGGGTTCCCGTCAATGCGATAGTGCAGCTTTATGTCGCCCAGATCAGCAATACGCATCAGTATGGTAATCCTACATAGTTTTCCGCCAAGGCGCGTTGCGCCGCAAGGGAAGTTTCCAGATAATCCAGTTCCGCCTCCTGCATGCGCTGGTCAAAGGCCGACTGCTCTGGGAACCGGTGTAGCATGGTCGTGAGGGACCATGAAAACCTTTCGGACTTCCAGACGCGGGACAAGGCGCGTTCGGAATATTTCTGCACGCCTTCGTCATCTCCCTGATAAAACTGGATCAGGCCTTCATGCAGGTAATGCACATCCCCGATGGCAAGGTTCAGGCCCTTGGCCCCCGTGGGTGGCACGATATGCGCGGCATCGCCGACCAGAAACAGACGACCCCAGCGCATCGGCTCGGCCACAAAAGATCGCAGCGGCGCGATGGATTTTTCGATTGTGGGCCCTGTCACCATCGCCTCTGCGGCATCCTCGGGAATGCGGCGGCGCAGCTCGTTCCAGAAGGTTTGATCGGACCATTGGTCCAGACTGTCGGTCACGGGGCATTGCACATAGTAGCGACTGAGGTTCGCGTTCCGCATCGAGCACAGCGCAAAGCCGCGTGCATGGTTGGCATAGATCAATTCGTGGCTGACAGGCGGCGTCTCGGACAGAACGCCCAGCCAGCCGAAAGGATAGACCCGCTCGTATTCGCGCAGAACATCGGCGGGGATCGCCTTGCGCGAGGGGCCATGAAAGCCATCGCATCCCGCTATGAAATCGCAGTCAATACGGTGTTCTTTGCCGTCTTTTTGATATGTGACGTATGGCTTTTCACTATCCAGATCATACAGGCTGACCGCAGAGGTTTCGTGAATGATCACACCGCCCGCTTTTTCGCGCGCATCGTAAAGGTCGCGCGTCACCTCGGTCTGGCCGTAAACCATGACCTGTTTGCCGATCAATTCGTCAAAAGCGATGCGGAAACCGCGATTGCGCGCGGCCAGATAGGTGCCGCCGTGCACAAAGCCCTCGGTCTCCATACGCGCGCCAACACCGGCCTTACGGAGCATCTCGACGCTGCCCCATTCCAACACGCCTGCGCGGATACGGCTGAGCACATAATCGCGAGTCTGGCGTTCCAGAACGACCGTGTCGATACCGGCATTATGCAGCAGTTGCGACAGCAACAGCCCGGATGGACCCCCGCCGATAATGCAGACCTGTGTACGCATGTGAGAACCCCCCTGTTCGACAGGGAGAGAAGCAAAAATAGTTTACTCTGTCAATTAATTTGTGCTGGACTTCGTTGTGGTCACATGTTCAGCATCACAAGTCCTGTGAGGATCATCAGACCGCCCAGCGCCTGCGGCATGCCGATGACATTTCCGATGCTGATGAGGATGCCGAGAGACAGGATGGCGCAGATGGCAAGGGCGAAGCCGAGACCGACAAGCCATCCGCCGGTGGATTCCGACTGCTGAGACAGATGAGCGAAGGCAAGCAAGGCCGCTCCACCCGTTGCGCTCAACAGCATGATTGTGCGGTGTAACAAATACAGGTTCTTCATGAATGCCAGTCCCTCTTCTTTGCGAAGCGTCCGAAATTACGGACGGTGTCTGATGCTATGATTGAATAACATCAGCGTCGCATGTCGCGGGCCGTTCACAAAGGCTGGAATACCATACCTAAAGTTGTGGATAACTCTGCCAGAGGGTGCGCGGATCAGGAGCGTAGCGTGTTCAATGCCTGTTCGTACATGTCCAGATCGACGTTGCCGCCAGAGGCCACAACGATCACGGCATCCCCCTCAATCTGGTCACGCCGGCACAAAGCGGCGGCCAAGGCGACAGCGCCACCCGGTTCCAGAACGACCTTGAGTCGCAGAAACGCCTGCGCCATCGCCCGCAATGCCTCGTGATCCGTGACCACCAGCCCCGGACCGCACAGGCTCTGCATGATCGGGAATGTCAGATCGCCGGGGCGGGGTGTCACGATGGCATCGCAGATACTGCCGGTCATCCGTTCGTTGCTCTGGATCGTGCCGGTCGCGAGGGACCGTGTGGCATCGTCAAAGCCCTTCGGCTCGACAGGCCGCGCGCGCAATCCCGGTGCCTCGGCCTCAAGAGCCAAAGCGATGCCCGAGGTCAGCCCGCCGCCGCCGCAGCACACCAGCACATCAGCCTGCGTGACCCCTTCGGCCTTGGCTTGCTGTGCGATTTCCAGCCCCGTTGTGCCTTGGCCCGCGATGACCTGCGGCTCGTCGAAGGGTTTGATCAGCGTCAGCCCGCGCTCCTGGGCCATCTGTGTGCCGATGGCATCCCTGTCGCCCGTCGCGCGATCATACAGCACCACTTCCGCGCCCAAGGCGCAGGTATTCTCGATCTTCAGGCGCGGGGCGTCCTGCGGCATGATGATCACCGCCGGCGTATCATGCTGGGCCGCCGCCAAGGCAACGCCCTGTGCGTGATTGCCGGAGGAAAAAGCGATGACACCGCGCGCCCGCGCCTCTTCCGACAGGGCGGAAACGGCTGCGTAACCGCCGCGATATTTGAAGCTGCCGGTATGTTGCAGGCACTCGGCCTTGATCAGCACGCGCCGTCCGGCCAGTTGGTCGATGAAGGGAGAGGACAGCAGCGGGGTGATCCGCGCATGTCCCTCAAGACGCTTTGCGGCGGCGCGGATCATCTCGATATTCATGCCATCTGTCCCAGCCAAGAACGCAAAGCAGCCAACGCTTCGGGTTCGTCGAGAAAGGGGATATGCGCGCGGTTCGGCACATGCGCCACGATCAGGCCGGGAATCCGCTGCGCCATTTTCGTGACTGTCTCATGGGTCAGCAGGTCGGAATTGACGCCGTGGATCACGGCGGCAGGCAAGGGGCTGATCCGGTCAAAAAGCGGCCAGAGGTCCGGTGCGCCCTTGGCCCCCGCCGCGACCACGGCGTCCCGCAGGCCGGGGTCATAGTTGATCTTCACACCCTCGGGTGTTTCGACATGGGTATGGGTGACTTCCTGACGCCAGCGCTCCAGCGGTACATCGGGGAAATGCGCGGCCATCGCCGTCTGGCGCATTGCGGCAAGCGCGTCCAGCGATGCGGCGTCGGGATTGCGGCCCAGATAGCCCATGATGACATCCAGCCCGCCGGGGTCCAGTTCCGGCCCGATATCGTTCAGCGCAACGCCCATCAGGCGATCCTTGGCCGTGGCGGCCAGTATCATCGCGATCAGCCCGCCACGCGACGTGCCCAGCACAGCGGCGCGCTCAAGGCCCAGATGGTCCAGCAGTTCCACCACATCCTTCGCCTCGCGCGGGACAGTGTAGGTCAGGGGATCGTCCGACCAGTCCGATTGCCCGCGCCCGCGATAGTCCAGCCGGATCAGCCGCACATCCGGCAGATGCGGGGCCATGAAGTCAAAATCGCGCGCGTTGCGCGTCAGGCCGGACAGACACAACAGAGGCAGGCCGGAACCATGATCCTCAAAGTGCAAAGACAGTCCGTCGGAAGTAGTAAAACGGGGCATCAGGACATCACCAGTTCAGGGATAGCAGTTAGGTCGGAAATGATATGGTCAGGCTGGCCGGGCAGACGGTCGACAGGCTCGCCCCTGCGATTGACCCAGACGCTCCGGAAGCCGTAGGCGGCCGCGGCGCAGGCATCCCATCCGTTGGACGAGACGAAAAGCACATGCGACTTGGCACAACCAAAGCGCTGGATCACCATGTCATAGACTTGCGGCGCCGGTTTGAAGATACCGACTGATTCGACGGACAGAACATCATCCAGCAGGTCTTCCAGCCCGGCGGACTGGACAGCACCCGCCAACATTTCAGGGCTGCCATTGGACAGGATCGCCGTGTTCTGGCCCGCGTCGCGCAGGGCTGTCAGAACCGAGGCCACCTCGGGAAAGGCGCTGAGTTGCCAGTAAAGCGCCAGAAGGCGATCCCGCAAATCGGTATCGGCGGCAAGCCCCTCGGCCTCCAGCGCCCAGTCAAGCCCGTCTTTCGTGACCTGCCAAAAATCCGTATGCTCTGCAGTGATGGCGCGTAACCAGCTGTATTGTAGCTGTTTGTGCCGCCACTTTTCCGAAAGGCCCGGCCAGTGATGCGCGAATTCTTCCCGCCCTGGCTCAGCGGCGACCTCGCGTGCTGCGGCGGCCACGTCGAAAAGGGTGCCGTAGGCATCGAATACACAGGTCGTGATCATCGGTCAGTGCTGTCCTTTTTTTGTTCAAACTTGCACGGGACGCGGCAGGGGGAAAGCCTTAATAAGCGAACAATCCTGTAGATATGATGGTCGGTTTGCAAAATCGGGCGGGTCTCTGTACCATATCTCGCATGTAGCCCGAGTACCCGTTCGCGCCAAAGTGGCAACGGCCTCGATCATTCATCTTTTCCCAAACAGAACTGGAACATCCATGACGCAGGTGAAACCGGGCGATACTGTCCGCATTCATTACACAGGAACCCTGTCCGACGGGGCCACATTCGACAGCTCCGAAGGGCGTGACCCGCTGGAGTTCGTAGTAGGCTCCGGACAGATCATCGCAGGGCTGGATTCCGCCATTCCCGGCATGGCCGTGGGCGAAAAGAAAGTCGTCGATGTGCCTGCCGATCAGGCGTATGGCCAGCCCGATCCGAATGCCCGCCAGTCGGTGCCGCGCGCCGAAATCCCGGCGGATATCCCGCTTGATCTTGGCACGCAGTTGCAGGTCCAAACGCCGCAGGGTCAGGTGATGCCCGTCACCGTGATCGATGTGAGCGAGACCGAAGTGACGCTGGATGCCAATCATCCGCTGGCCGGTCGCGACCTGACTTTTGCGATTGAACTGGTCGAGATCGCCTAAGCAGGCCTGACGGCTGATACCAAGGTGACAGAAGCGCGGGGCATGTGGCCCCGCGCTTTTTTATGGGGCAAGGCGGAGGCTGCGCGCTAGTCGATCTCGAGCAAAACAGCCCCTGCGCGGCGCCCCGCCTCGACGCATTGATGCGCGGCGACGCATTCCTCAAGCGCGAAACGCGCATGGATCGCAGGAACCAGCCCGCCTGCCGCATGGGCGCGGTGCAACATCCCGATGGCCGTGGCGCGTTCCGCTGCGGGCAGAAGATAGATCAGCACGATATCGATCTTGATCGCGCGAAACAGGTATGCCCCGAACGGCAACACCGGATTCATGTCCAGCGCCGAACCATAAGCGGCGATGGTGCCGTTCTCGGCAACCGCCTGCGCGAGCATCGCGGCATTCAGCCCGAACTCTACCTCGACAGCCCGTTCTACGCCCCGACCATCGGTCAGGTCCAACAGCTTCGCCGCCAGATCGGGGTCGCGGTAATCCAGCACCTCGGTTGCTCCGGCGGCGCGCACGCGGTCGAAATCGGCGGGGGAGGCTGTCGCGATCACCTTTGCGCCACCCCAGCGCGCCAGTTGCACGGCATCATGGCCCACAGCGCCGGCGCCACCTGACACCAGAACCGTCTTGCCGGTGACATTTCCACCGCCAAACACGCAATGCGCGGCGGTCAGACCGGGGATGCCCAATGTGGCGCCATCCTCAGGGCTGATCCCGTCAGGCAGTTTGACCGCCTGCTCCGTCGGCAGGGCGATCATCTGCGCTGCGGTGCCGAAGGGTCTTTGCCACTGGCCGTTCCAGATCCAGACCTGCTCACCGATACGCGCGGCGGGCACACCCTCTCCCACGGCCTCGATCACGCCAGCACCGTCTGAATGCGGCACGATCTGCGGGAAAAGCGGTTTGGTCACACCGGGGCGGGAACCTGCGCGCGATTTCACATCCGACGGGTTCACGCCGGAATGCGTCAGCCGCACAAGCACCTCGCCGGGGGCCGGATCAGGCGTTGGCAAATCTGTCAGATGCAGCACACCGGCAGCGGCTCCGAAGGCGGAATAGGTCATCGCTTTCATGGGGTCTTCTCTCTGATCAGTGGTCCATGCGGAGGGCATCAATGCGAAACGCCCCGCACAGTGGCAGGGCGCGCGGCGCGGTTCAATCCTCGGAAAGTTTTATTTGCGGCGCAACCGGATGACGACATCGACCGAGGCGATCTCGGCCCCGTCCGGCGCATTCGGGATGCGCGTGATCTCCAGCTCCTCGCTGGGGGCATCGGTCAGCGTGCCGCTGTCTTCCCAGAAGAAATGCGGATGGTCGTGGGTGTTGGTGTCGAAATAGCTCTTGGTGCCGTCCACGGTGATCTCGTGCATCAACCCGGCCTGACAAAATGCGCGCAGCGTATTATAAACCGTTGCCAGCGAGACGCGCTCGCCGTGATCCTGAACCGAAACGAACAGGCTTTCCGCCGTCACATGGCGATGTTCCCCGTCACCGATCAGCAGCGCGGCAAGCGCAACCCTCTGGCGTGTGGGGCGCAGCCCGGCCGTTGCAAGCCACGCGCTGCCACGCTTGAGAGCGCGGTCAGATTGTAGGGGGGGCGTTTGTGCGTTCATTGCCTTGGTCATGATCATTTTTCCTTGGTCGCCCTTATATATAGAGCGCCGCGTGGTGAAAATTCAATCTCAAACCCTGATTTGTGGAATTCAGCTGTGCCAGTGTTGTCGAAGCGCTGTGCAGAGCGGAGGCAAAGCTGTCGTGCTGGGGCGCATGGTAGACAGATTTTCGGCCCTGCCGAAACGTCTGCCCCGCATTGCCAGACTTGCAAGGCCTCGCGCGCCGGTGGTAGACGGGATCAGACAAACGCACATCAGAGAACAGAGAAGGACCACAGCCGCATGGCCCAGTATCCCAGCCGTTTCGACAAGGAAGATCTGCTGAAATGCGCGCGCGGCGAGCTTTTCGGCCCCGGCAATGCCCAGCTTCCTGAGCCGCCGATGCTGATGATGGACCGCATCACCGATATCTCCGGTGACGGCGGCCTGCACGGCAAAGGGCATGTTGTGGCCGAGTTCGATATCACGCCGGACCTGTGGTTCTTTGACTGCCATTTCCCCGGCAATCCGATCATGCCCGGCTGTCTGGGGTTGGACGGGCTGTGGCAGTTGACAGGTTTCAACCTCGGCTGGCGCGGCTGGCAGGGGCGCGGCTATGCGCTGGGCGTAGGCGAGGTCAAGCTGACAGGCATGGTGCGGCCTGACCGCAAGTTGCTGACATACAAGGTGGATTTCACCAAGGCGATCCAGACCCGCCGCCTGACGATGGGCGTGGCTGATGGTATCGTCGAGGCGGATGGCGAGGTGATTTATATCGTCAAGGACATGAAGGTCGCCTTGAGCGAAAGCTGATGTTTGCCGCTATCCGGCTCCGGCACGGCATGGTCCGCAGCGGCGGCTCGGCGCCATTTTGCATGGCTCAAGTCTTGCCGCGTGTTTAGGGGCATAAAGTTTATTTGATTTAGTCCGCGTTTCCTCCATGTTGAAGTGGAACGCAGGTGTGCCCGCTGACGTTGAGCGTATATTTTTCAGAGGATTGTAGAATGCATCTCTATCGGTCTGTCATCGCGGCCACAGTTTGTGCCGCAGCGTTCATGGCGCAACCTGTGATGGCGCAGGACAGGGCTTTTTCCTTTTCGTTGACGGGCGGTGCGGCTTACAAACCTACCTATTTCGGTTCTGATTCCCACGATGTCTCGCCAAGCGGTAGTTTCGGGTTTGTCGGGCTGGATTTCGGATCGCTGCGGGTCGGAGATGCGGATGGCCCGCGTCTGTTCGCACCGGGCACGGGGGTGCGCGGTGCTTTGCGCTTCATCAGCGAACGTGAAGGCGTGGATGAACTTGCAGGTCTGGAAGACATCGACGCCTCGTTAGAGCTTGGCATTGGTGTGCACCACACCAACGACATCTGGCAGATATATGCCGATCTGCGCTACGGCATCATCGGACATGAGGCCCTTGCGGGCGAGATCGGGGCAAACCTGTTCTATCGCGGGCAAAGCGGGCTGATCGTGCACGCCGGTCCGCGCGCCGAATTCGGAAACGCGCGGTTCATGCGGACCTACTTTGGCATAACAGACGATGAATCAGCAGCATCCGGGCTGGCCTCCTACCAGCCCGATGGCGGTGTTCAGTCGATGGGTGTAGAACTTGGCGCCTATCAGCCGCTCAATGAGAACTGGGGCATCACCGGCGCGGTGCGTTATGACAGGTTGCTGGGGGATGCAGCCGCATCGCCCATCGTCCTGCAGGGGGACCGCGACCAGTTTTCTGTCCAGCTTGGGCTGACACGGCATTTCGACCTGCGCTTCTGATCAACCTTTGCAGAGGCAACGCGGACCGGTCACGCTTGCCTGCCAAGCTAACCGCTTGCCCCTCAATCCCTGCTGTCCTACACAGATCAAAGCTAAATTAAAGGAGGGCGTCCATGCGCCGCGTCGTCGTTACAGGTCTGGGGATCGTCTCCAGCATTGGCAACAATGCCTCTGAGGTTCTGGAGGCGCTCAAGGCGGGCACGTCCGGCATCCGCGCCAACGAGGCGATGAAGGAGCACGGCTTTCGCAGCCAGATTGCGGGCGATGTGCGCATTGATGTCTCGGAACATGTCGACAAGCGCACCCTGCGCTTCATGGGGCCGGGTGCCGCTTATGCGCATATCGCCATGGGGCAGGCCATTGCGGATGCTGGATTGACCGAGGCGGATATCTCCAACGAGCGCACAGGCCTGGTTGCAGGATCGGGCGGGCCGTCCACATCGGCCATGCTGGTGGCAAACCAGACGGTGCTGGCCAATGGCAGCCCCAAGCGGATCGGGCCATTCGCCGTGCCTAAATGCATGTCCTCGACGATCTCGGCCAACCTAAGCACGGCCTACAAGATTAAGGGCATCAACTATTCCATCACCTCAGCCTGTTCGACATCGCTGCATTGCATCGGCAACGCGGCGGAACAGATCATGATGGGCAAGCAGGACATCATGTTCGCGGGCGGTGGCGAGGAACTGGACTGGACGCTGTCCTGCCTGTTCGACGCGATGGGCGCGATGAGCAGCAAGTATAACGACACGCCCGAACTGGCCTCCCGCGCTTTCGACGCGGATCGCGACGGTTTCGTGATCGCGGGCGGCGGCGGGATCGTCGTGCTGGAGGATCTGGAACACGCGCTGGCACGCGGTGCGAAAATCTACGCCGAGGTCACCGGCTATGCCGCCACATCGGACGGGCATGACATGGTCGCCCCCAGCGGCGAGGGCGGCGAGCGCGCGATGCGGCTGGCGCTGTCCAGCCTGAGCGAGGATCGCAAGGTCGGCTATATCAACGCGCACGGCACATCCACGCCGGTGGGCGATGTGGGCGAGGTCGAGGCGGTGCGCCGCGTCTTCGGGCAAGGTAGCACGCCGCTGATCAGCTCCACCAAATCCATGACCGGCCACAGCCAGGGCGCGACCGGCGCGCAGGAGGCGATCTATTGTCTGCTGATGCTGGAAAACGATTTCATCGCCCCGTCGATCAACGTGAAGACGCTTGATCCTGCCATTGATGCAGCCGAAATCGCGACCGCGCGCATCGACAATGCCGGTCTTGATACGGTGATGACCAACAGCTTCGGCTTCGGTGGTACCAACGGCTCGATGCTTTTGTCGAAATATCACGGGTAACATCAGATGACAGGGTTAATGGACGGCAAACGCGGTCTGATCATGGGCGTCGCCAACGAGCGCTCGATTGCTTGGGGCATTGCCAAGGCGATGGCCGGGGCGGGGGCGGAGTTGGCCTTTACCTATCAGGGCGAGGCCTTTGGCTCGCGTCTCAAACCGCTGGCAGAAACCGTCGGGTCGGATTTCATGGTCGATGTCGATGTGACCGACGATGCGAGCCTCGATGCCGCGTTCGAGGGGCTGGCCGCCCGTTGGCCGACGATCGATTTCGTGGTCCATGCGATTGCCTTTTCCGACAAGAGCGAGCTGACGGGGCGTTTCCTCAACACAAGCCGCACCAATTTCCGCAATACGCTGGATATCTCGTGCTATTCGCTGATCGAGGTGGCGCGGCGGGCGCATCCGATGATGGTGGAAAACGGCGGCACGATTCTGACGCTGACCTATCAGGGCTCGAACCGCGTGACACCGTTCTACAACGTCATGGGCGTGGCCAAAGCGGCGCTGGAATCGACCGTGCGCTACATGGCCAACGACCTTGGTCAGGACGGTATCCGCGTCAACGCGATCAGCCCCGGCCCGATGAAGACTCTGGCCGGTGCGGCCATCGGCGGGGCGCGCAAGACCTACAAGCATACCGACACGAACGCGCCGCTGCGTGCCAATGCCACGCTTGAGGCGGTCGGCGGCACGGCTGTTTATCTCGCATCCGATGCGGGCGCCTGCACCACGGGCGAGATTATCCGCGTTGACGGCGGCTATCACGTTCTGGGGATGCCGCAGCCCGAAAATATTTAGGCTTCGATATTTTTGCGGCGCGAGGACGCTCCGCGGGGGATATTTAAGGCAAGAAGAATCGGCGGATTGTCTGGGGGGACTGAGCTATGACCGTTCTGATCGCGGGTGCGGGGATTGCCGGGCTGTCTCTGGGGCTGACGCTGCACCAACTGGGCATCCCTTTCCGGATTTACGAGCGGGTGGGCGAGATACGCCCCTTGGGCGTGGGCATCAATATACAGCCCAACGCTGTGCGCGAACTCTACGATCTGGGGCTCGAGGCACGGCTTGACTCCATCGGTGTGCGCACACGGCAATACGGGTTCTACACCAAGACAGGGCTGGAAATCTGGGCCGAGCCGCGCGGGCAGTTTGCCGGCTATAGCTGGCCGCAATACTCGATCCATCGCGGCCAGTTGCAGATGATGCTTCTGGAGGAACTGCAGGCGCGGGCGGGCGCGGACTGCGTGGTCACGGGTGCGGCTGTTGCAGGCTATGAGGCGGGCGCGCAGACCGCATCGCTGATAATGGCTGACGGCAGCCGGATCGAGGGCGATCTGGTGATTGCCGCGGATGGCATCCGCTCGGCGATCCGCCACCAGATGCTGCCCGACGAGGGCGAGCCGATCTGGAACGGCGCGATCATGTGGCGCGGCACCTCGCTGGGGCGGCCCTTTCTGGGCGGCGCGGCGATGATACTGGCGGGCCACGACACACAACGCTTCGTGGCCTATCCGATTTCGGCCACCGATCCCGAGACGGGACTGGCCGAGATCAACTGGATCGCCGAGTTGCGGGTCGATCCGGGCCGTGCCATGAGCAAGGGCGACTGGAACAAGCCCGCCAACAAGGCCGATTTTCTGCCTGCCTTCACCGACTGGACCTTTGACTGGATCGATTGTCCGGGACTGATCCGCGCCTCTGGGCCGGTCTATGAATATCCGATGGTTGACCGCGAACCGATGGCGCATTGGACCGACGGTCGCGTGACCTTGATGGGTGACGCGGCGCATGCCACCTATCCGGTCGGCTCGAACGGGGCCAGTCAGGCGATCATCGACGCGCGCAAGCTGGGTGCGGCGCTGCGCGCATATGGTGTCACGCGCGAGGCGTTGCAGGCCTATGAGGTCGAGATGCGTCCGCGCGCCGAAGGCATCTTGCGGGCCAATCGCGGGGCCGGACCGGATGCGGTGATGCAGATGGTCGAGGACCGCTGCGGCGGTGTGTTCAACGATATCGAAGACGTGATACCGCGCGCCGAACTCGCCGCCCATGCCGAGAAATACAAACGCCTGTCGGGCTTTTCCATCGAGGTGCTGAACGCACAGCCAGCTATTCTGGGGCCGATGGACCCGGCGCTGGCGTAAAGCTGCGGGCAGCAGGCAGGCCCGCAAGTTTCAGAACCACTGGCCCGGCTCCATCAGCCCCAGATCCAGCAGTTGGCGCGAATGCCACTCGAACGGGGTGGAGTTGTGCCAGCGGAAGTTATGGATATCGAAGGTCGAGCCGGGATTGGCCTTGAGCGCCTTTGCGGTGCGGAACGAGCAGACCGCTGCCGTCAGATTATGGTGCCACGGGCAGGCAAAGGTGTTGTATTCCTCGTCGTTGAACGTGTGGTTGTCACGTAGTTTCAGCCCCGCTTTGGCGCGGAACAACGCGATCCGGTCGATCTTGCGGCGCGGCGCGGGGATATGCTCCTCGTAGCGCCAGCGCAGGCCGCCGAAGAAATCCAGTTGACGGTCCAGCGGATGGTCCGCATCTGCCGCATGCTTGCGCGCCAGCGCGTAATAGCCGGACTTGTCGAGATGGGCATCCTCAATGCTGACGGCGCTGCTGTGCCGGTCCAGATCACCGGCATAGAGATCAACCACATAGCACAGCATCGCATCGCGCCGTTCCTCGGTATGAAAGGCCAGCATCTCGGCCACCGTGCGGCTTTCGCAGAACGGATAGAAGAGGTACTCCGCATTATAGCCGTAGTAGAACCATGTGCCCGGCGCTGCCTCGATCAGGGTGTTGACCGTCTTGGACAGGATATCCGGCGCCAAAGTGTCCATATCCACGCGGAGCACCTGAGCGGCGATCTCTTCCTCAAGCTCGAAGGTCGCAGGAATAAACACCACACAGGCCGCAAAACCGGCATCAAGATGGTGACGCAGGGTAGATGTCACCTCTACCTCGTCCTCGACAAAGAT
Source organism: Rhodobacterales bacterium (assembly GCA_047921295.1). Classification (GTDB taxonomy): domain Bacteria; phylum Pseudomonadota; class Alphaproteobacteria; order Rhodobacterales; family Rhodobacteraceae; genus Seohaeicola. The sequence continues at coordinate 82,881 of JBLRWK010000006.1, read as the reverse complement.
CAGGGCAACAGGCCCTTTGGCCAGAACCTTGCCCGCTTTGGCCAGAAAGTCCTTCAAACTCGTGTAACGCATCAAAATGAACTTACTCTAAACATTGATCCTGTCCCTTGAACCGGAAGGTCCGCGAATTCCATGCGCATTGCAAGAGACCCCGGTTCTGGTATAGCACAAGGCCGATCCCGACTGGCAGGACCATATGATGAACACGCCCAAAAAACTTTTCGTCAAAACCTATGGCTGTCAGATGAATGTCTATGACAGCGAGCGTATGGTCGAGGCTCTGGGCGGCTCCGGCTATGTCGAGACGGCCACACCCGATGATGCCGATATGATCCTGCTCAATACCTGCCACATACGGGAGCGGGCAGCCGAAAAGGTCTATTCCGAACTTGGTCGCTTCAGGGAGCTGAAAGAGGCCAATCCGGAACTGAAAATCGGCGTAGCCGGTTGCGTCGCGCAGGCCGAGGGGCAGGAGATTATGCGCCGCCAGCCTCTGGTCGATCTGGTTGTAGGGCCGCAAAGCTATCACCGCCTGCCAGCTTTGGAGGCGCGGACGCGGCAGGGCCTCAAGGCGCTGGATACGGATTTTCCGGAAGACGACAAGTTCGAGACATTGCGCCATCGCCCCAAGGCACCGCGTGGGCCTGCCGCCTTTCTGACCGTGCAGGAAGGCTGCGACAAGTTCTGCGCCTTCTGTGTTGTGCCCTATACACGAGGGGCCGAGGTCAGCCGTCCGGCCACGCGCATTCTGGAGGAAGCGCGCGATCTGGTGGAGCGGGGCGTGCGCGACATCACCCTGCTGGGACAGAATGTGAATGCCTACCACGGTGCGGGCGAGGGCGGTGACTGGTCGCTGGCCCGCCTGATCTGGGCGTTGAACGAGATCGACGGGCTGGAGCGTATCCGCTTCACCACCAGCCATCCCAACGACATGGCCGATGATCTGATCGCGGCCCATCGTGATTGTGCCAAGCTGATGCCATATCTGCATCTTCCGGTGCAATCGGGCAGCGACCGGATTCTCAAGCGGATGAACCGCAAGCATAGCGCCGCAGAATATCTGCGCCTGATCGAGCGTATCCGCGAAGCGCGCCCCGACATTCTGTTGTCGAGCGACTTTATCGTCGGCTTCCCCGAGGAAACCGAAGCGGATTTCCAGCAAACACTGGACCTGATCGGGGAGGTCAAATTCGGCCAGTCATATTCGTTCAAATATTCCAGCCGCCCCGGAACCCCCGCGGCAGAGCGCGCCCAACTGGACGACGCGGTGATGACGGACCGGCTGCACCGGTTGCAAGCTCTCCTTTGGGAGCAGCAGCGCGAGATACAGGACAATATGATCGGGCGCGAGGTTTCGGTTCTGTTTGAAAGGGCCGGACGCCAGCCGGGCCAGATGGTCGGCAAATCCGAGTATCTGCACGCGGTGCATGTCACGGATGACCGCCTGTCCATCGGGCAGACAGCGCGTGTCAGAATCACCGAGAGCGGCACGAATTCCCTGACAGGCGTTCTGGTTTGACAGGCCTTGCCTGACAGCATTGCCCAGCGACAGATTGAATCCCCAAATCCACACTTTCGCTTAGGTTGATCGGCCGCAGCTTCTGCGGTGGATTTATCGCCAATTCCCTTCTGTACTTGGGGATTGTTGCCTGATCTCATACAATATCTGGTGAATTTTCCTTTTCTATCACAAGAGTTTTAGTATGATGCGTTCATTGTATGTGCGCCGGTCAATGTCTCCTGACGGGCGAAGTTGGTAACAAGTGAACAGGGGGTCTTTTGCCAAGATGACGTCAAAAGCAATGCGCGCGGCTATGGCCTGCGCGGCTATTCTCGCCGTTTCGTTGGCAGGGATCGCCGGAACTGCATCAGCCCAGCAAACCGTGGTCGGTGAGCGCTATATCCCCGGTATCTGGATCGATCCGGACGGTTGCGAGCACTGGGTGATGGATGACGGCGCCGAAGGCTACATGTCGCCGCATCTCAACCGTCAGGGCCATCCCGTGTGCCATCGCGGGCAGGTCTGTGGTGTGATGCCCTCGGATCAGTTCTTTGCCACTAACCGCCACGATATCCATCCGCATGCGCGCCAGAATCTGGTCAACTTCTTCCAGCAGGCCAATGCGCGCGCCTACCTGATCCATGGTCACACCGACAGCCGTGCCTCGGACGAGTACAACATGGGCCTGAGCCTGCGCCGCGCCACTGCCGTGGCACAGGTCGCGCAATCCACGGGCGCCCAGGTCATTGACATCCGCGGCTTCGGCAAGCGGATGCCTCGAGCCTCGAATTCCACCGCTGAAGGTATGGCGCAGAACCGCCGTGTCGAAATCATCTGCCTGCGCTGAGGGGACCGGACATGACATTTATCAAAGGTATCGCGATGCTGGGGGCGATCTCCGCCCTGTCCGCCTGCGCGGTTGGACCGGACAAATCACGCGATCGCGGGATCGACAGCAAACATCTCAGCCAGCTTGTGGCGGGCGTCTGGGTTGATCCAAACGGTTGCGACCACTGGATCATCGACGACGGTCTGGAGGGGTATCTCTCTCCGCGTCTGCAACCGGATGGCGCGCCGGTCTGCTCGAATGCCGCACCTCCGGGCACGGCCATCGGCCCTTTCAAGTCAGGCTCGCGCGTTCCCGATCCGGTACGCGCCAGCGAGCGCGTTTCATTCAGGGTGCAGCAGTAATCACGCTCCCGCCGCGCAAAACGACACCACAGGTTCCTGCCTGTGGTGTTTTTTGTGATTGGAGACCCTACATTCTGATCAAGCCGCTTGCGCGAGGTCGCGCAAGTTGGCACGCTTCCATCAGGTGACAGGGTCAGCCCTCCGCTGGTCCGGCCTCAGCAAGGAGATCTGCTTGGCTATCACAGTGCTGCCCCCGCCCTTCGATGCCTCGTCCCAGATAGAACGTCTGGCCGAATTCCCCGATAACCGTCTTTTGATAGATCTTTGCGGCGAATATGACCGCAATCTGACCGATCTGGAGAAAAAGCTGGGCGTGCAGATCCTGCGCCGCGGTAACCAGCTTGCTGTTTTTGGCGAGTCCGACTCGACCGCGAATGCCATCGAGGTACTGGAGGCGCTGTACGAGCGGCTCGAATCAGGGCGCGCGCTGGAGCAGGGCGATATCGACCGTCAGATCCGGATGGGCAACGCCGATCAGGCGCCAAGCGTTCAGGCCGGTGACCAGCTTGAGATGTTCCGTTCGGGCCGGGTCGAGATCAAGACCCGCCGCAAACTGGTGGAGCCCCGGACTGAGGCGCAGAAGGCCTATGTCCAGAACCTCTTCAAGAACGAATTGAACTTCGGCATCGGGCCGGCAGGCACCGGCAAGACCTATCTTGCGGTTGCGGCGGCTGTGTCGATGTTCGTGACAGGGCAGGTTGACCGCATCGTGCTCTCGCGTCCTGCGGTCGAGGCGGGCGAAAAGCTTGGCTATCTGCCCGGCGACATGAAGGACAAGGTCGATCCCTATATGCAGCCGCTTTATGACGCGCTGAACGATTTCCTGCCCGGCAAACAGACCGCCAAGCTGATCGAGGAGAAGCGGATCGAGATCGCGCCTTTGGCGTTCATGCGCGGCCGCACGCTCAGCAATGCCTTCGTGGTGCTGGACGAGGCGCAGAACGCCACCTCGATGCAAATGAAGATGTTCCTGACCCGTCTGGGCGAGGGCAGCCGCATGGTCATCACTGGCGACCGCACGCAGGTGGATCTGCCGCGCGGCGTGTCCTCGGGGCTGGCCGATGCCGAGCGTCTGCTGAAACACATCGACAAGATCAGCTTCAACTACTTCACCGCCAAGGATGTGGTGCGCCATCCTCTTGTCGCCGCGATCATCGAAGCATATGAGGCGGATGGTACGATCTGATCCAGCCGGATGGCCCGTCCGTTTCTCTTTGCTGCAAAATATCCTCGGGGGTGTGGGGGCAGACAGCCCCCACTGTGACGCTGCTATGATGATCGACATTCGTATTGAACACGCGCGCTGGTCCGAACTGGATCTTCCGGTCCTGTCCGAACGTGCGGTGCGCGCCACGCTGGCGCATCTTGGATTTGATCCCGATCTCTACGCGGTCAGCATTCTGGGCTGCGACGACGCGCGTATCGCCCTGCTGAATGCCGAATTCCGCGACAAGCCAAGGCCCACGAATGTGCTGAGTTGGCCGGCGCAGGATCTGGCAGCGGAAGAGGATGGCGAGTCGCCCTATGTTCCGGACGAGACACCGCAGGACGATCCGTTCGAGATAGAGGATGACGAGGAGGGGATCGCGCTGGGCGATATCGCCATCGCATGGGAAACCTGTGCGCGGGAAGCCGCCGAGGCAGGCAAGACAATGCCCGATCACGTGACCCATCTGCTTGTTCATGGAACGTTGCATCTTTTGGGTTATGACCATCTACGTGACAAGGATGCCACTTTGATGGAAACAATTGAGGTCGCGATACTTGGCAAACTGGGGGTCGCTGACCCATATTAGCCCTACGGTGGCAGCGGGGCTGCGATTGTTGTATGGAATGGAGGCAATGGCTTCCGCACTTTGGAAAGGTAAAATGGGCGACAGTATAGACGGGTCTACGAGGGCGGCGCACAGCGCGCTGCCGGAATTGGAGACCGAACAGCCGGCATCGGGTGGGTTTTTCCGCCGGATTATCGGCGCACTCAGCCCCTCGGATACGGTTGATCCGTCCGAGGAACGCGACACTGACAAGGCGGCTGCCGCCCATCGTCAGGTGCACGACATCCTGAACCTGCGCCGGATGCGGGTCGAGGATGTGGCGATCCCCAAGGCGGATATCACCGCCGTCCCCGATACGATCTCGATGCCCGAACTGGTGGAGTTGTTCCGCGAGACCGGATTGACACGTTTGCCGGTCTATTCCGGCACGCTTGATACGCCGCTGGGCATGCTGCATCTGAAGGATTTCGCGCTCAAGCACGGCTTCAACGGCAATGACAGCGTGTTCTCTCTCAAGGAAATGTTGCGCCCGCTGCTCTATGTGCCGCCCTCCATGGCAATCGGTATCCTGCTGCAGAAGATGCAGTCGGAACGCAAGCATATGGCATTGGTGATTGACGAATACGGCGGAGTGGACGGCCTGCTGACGATCGAGGATCTGATCGAACAGGTCATCGGCGAGATCGAGGACGAGCACGATACCGATGAGGACGCATTCTGGACGGCGGAGAAGCCCGGCCAGTATCTGGTGCTCTCCAAGACGCCGCTGGAATCCTTCGAGGCGGAAATCGGGCTGTCGCTGACCGAACACGAGGATGTGGACGAGGAGGAGATCGACACGTTGGGCGGTCTGGTCTTCATGCTGGCAGGCCGTGTGCCTGTGCGCGGCGAGGTTGTGCAGCATCCCGCCGGGGTGGAGTTCGAGGTGGTCGATGCCGATCCCCGCCGGATCAAAAGGTTGCGGGTCCGCCTGCCACATGCGTCTGCCAACTGACATGTTGCCCGGCGGACCGGGTCTGAAGTTGCGGCTTGCCCTTGCGCTGCTTGCCGGTGGCCTGACCGCGCTGGGGCAGGCGCCGTTCGATTTGTGGATGGTTGCGATCCCCGGCCTTGCGCTGTTGTTCATGCTGCTGCGCAGCGCACCGGGTATCCGTGCGGCGGCTTGGGCGGGTTTGCTGGCCGGTATCGGCTATTTTGCGCTGTCGCTGTTCTGGATCATCGAGCCCTTCATGATCCAGCCCGAGCGGCATGGCTGGATGGCACCGTTCGCCCTGATCGGCATGGCGGCAGGACTGGCCCTGTTCTGGTCTGCCGCCGCTACGGTCACACGGTGGCTGAACGGGTCTGCGGCAGCTTTTGTCGCAGCTTTCGGGGCTGTGGAAATCCTGCGGTCATATGTGCTCACAGGCTTTCCATGGGCCTTGGTCGGGCATCTCTGGCTGGAAACGCCGGTGGTGCATCTGGCCTCATTGGTCGGGCATCACGGCCTGACGCTGATGGCTTTGCTGGCTGCCTCCGGTCTGGCCTTGCTAGTGCAGCCTGTGCAGCGGTGGTGGGGTGCGGCCAGTCTGGCGGCGGTGTGTTGTGTGGCAATCTGGGGCGGAATGGTTGCGGGTGCGCCGGACGGCAGCAGCGCAGGCGCGCAGGCGAGCGAGACGGGGGTGCTGGCCACCACGCGTCCGGTGATCCGACTGGTCCAGCCCAATGCGCCGCAACATCTGAAATGGGATCGCACCATGATCCCGATCTTTTTCCAGCGCCAGATCGAGGCGACGGCGGCGCAGGGTCCGATCCCGGGCCAGCCGCGCCCCGATCTCGTCCTGTGGGCGGAAACCGCGCTGAGCGTGCTTTTGGAGAATGCCCAGCCCGAGCTTGATGCCATCACGCTGGCGGCAGATGGTGTGCCGGTTGTGCTGGGCGTGCAGCGGTATGTCGGGCAGCGGACCTATAATTCCGCGCTCCACCTCGACGGGGGCGGCACCATCCGCGCCATCTATGACAAGCACAAACTGGTGCCTTTCGGCGAATACATGCCCTTTGGCGAGGTGATGGCCCGTTTCGGTATCCACGGCATGGCTGCCTCGCGCGGGGGCGGGTTCTCTGCCGGGCCGGGGGCGCGGCTGATGGATCTGGGTGCCTTGGGGCGCGCCTTGCCGCTGATCTGCTACGAGGCGGTCTTTCCGCAGTTCATCGCCTCGGCGCCGGAGCGTCCGGATTTTCTGATGCAACTGACCAACGACGCGTGGTTCGGTGCCTTCTCCGGTCCATACCAGCATCTGGCACAGGCAAGGCTGCGCGCGATCGAGCAGGGGCTGCCGATGGTGCGCATCGCCAATACCGGCGTCTCGGCGATGATCGACCCGCTGGGGCGGATCACTGCGCAACTGCCCCTGAACGAGGAGGGCTGGCTGGATGCTGAACTGCCCGACGCCTTTGCCCCCACGCCCTTTGCACGAATTGGTGAATGGCCGGTTCTGATATTCGTGGCTTTCCTGCTGTTTTCCCTGATGTTGCGGCAGTTCCGCGCCGTGCGGCGCAAATAGCGATTGACGCCAGTCAACCCCATGCCTACGCAACACTATCCCCGTCACAACGGCTTCCTGACGTGATGGGCTGAACCCAATGGAGCACTTTTCATGTCACGACAGAATTACATCTTTACTTCCGAGTCCGTCTCGGAGGGCCATCCCGATAAACTTTGCGACCGCATTTCCGACGCGGTTCTGGATGCCTTTCTCGCCGAGGAACCAGAGGCGCGTGTCGCCTGCGAAACCTTTGCCACGACCAACCGTGTCGTGATCGGGGGCGAGGTCGGCCTTTCGGATCAGGCCAAGCTGGCCGAATATATGGACCGGATCCCCGATATTGCACGCGCTTGCATCAAGGACATCGGCTACGAGCAGGACAAGTTCCACCACGCCACCTGCGAGATCACCAACCTGCTGCATGAGCAATCCGCCCATATTGCGCAGGGTGTGAATTCCAACTCGGACAAGGACGAGGGCGCTGGCGATCAGGGCATCATGTTCGGCTATGCCACCGACGAGACCGACGCGCTGATGCCCGCACCGATCCAGTTCTCGCATGCGATCCTGCGCCGTCTGGCAGAGGTCCGTAAATCCGGGGTCGAGCCGCTGCTGCGCCCCGATGCGAAATCGCAACTTTCCGTGCGCTACGAGAATGGCGTTCCGGTCGGTGTGGCCCAGATCGTGCTGTCCACCCAGCATGCCGACGAAAGCCAGACCAGCGCCGTGATCCGCGAGATCGTGGAGCCCTATATCCGCGAGGTCCTGCCCGATGGCTGGATCACCGATGCGACCGAATGGTGGGTCAACCCGACCGGCACATTCGTCATCGGCGGACCGGACGGCGATGCGGGCCTGACCGGACGCAAGATCATCGTCGATACCTATGGCGGGGCCGCTCCGCATGGTGGCGGCGCGTTCTCCGGCAAAGACCCGACAAAGGTTGACCGTTCCGCCGCCTATGCGGCGCGCTATCTGGCCAAGAATATCGTAGCCGCCGGTATGGCCAAGCGCGCGACGATCCAGCTGAGCTATGCCATCGGGGTCAGCAAACCGCTGTCGATCTATGTCGATACGCACGGCACCGGTGATATCGAGGCCGCTGCAATCGAGGCGGCGATCCCCAAGGTGATGGACCTGACCCCGCGCGGTATCCGCACGCATCTGTCGTTGAACCGGCCGATCTATGCCCGCACCGCCGCCTATGGCCATTTCGGACGCGAGCCCGATGCCGATGGCGGTTTTAGCTGGGAACGCACCGATCTGGTCGAGGCGCTCAAGAAGGCGGTCTGATCGTGATGTTTCGGTAACAAAGGCGGCGTACCGGAAGGTGCGCCGCCTTTTGCATTGCTGCGGCATTGCAACGGTTTTGCCGGGCCTTATCCGCCTGCTTGATGCCGCCGCACGATCCCGCTAGGAGGGCCAGCATGACCGAAGACACGCATCCCACCGGCGCGCCATGGCGCAACTTCTATGGCCGCTTCAAGGGCAAGACCCTGCGCGACCGGCAGTACAAACTGCTGGACGAGGATCTGGACGCGCTGTCGCCCGGACCCGTCGGATGGGAGGAGAATCCCGACCGCGTGCCGCTCGATCTGGGCGCGCTGTTTGGGGGCCGCGACCTGTGGCTGGAAATCGGCTTTGGCGCGGGCGAGCATATGGTGCATCAGGCGGCAGAGAACCCAGATGTCGGAATCATCGGCTGCGAACCTTTCCTGAACGGCGTGGCCATGGCTTTGGGCAAGATCCGCAAAGCGACGGTGCAGAATATCCGCATCCATCCCGGCGATGTGCGCAACCTCTTCGACGTGCTGCCACAGGCCAGCGTGGCGCGGGCCTTTGTGCTTTACCCCGACCCTTGGCCCAAGAAACGCCACCACCGCCGCCGTTTCGTGACGCCCGAACATCTTGAGCCGCTGGCGGAGGTGCTCAAGCCCGGCGCGATCTTCCGCGTGGCGACGGATATCCCCGACTACGTCCGCCAGTCGCTGGAGGAAGTCCCGCGCGCGGGGTTCGACTGGCTGGCCGAGCGGCCGGAAGACTGGCGCCAGCCGTGGTCTGACTGGATCTCGACCCGCTACGAGCAAAAAGCCCTGCGCGAGGGCCGCGTGCCGCATTACCTGACGTTCCGGAAGCGCTGATCCTGCGGTCCTGATCTTGCGGGCCCGTTTGTGCGGGGCAAGGCGTCCGCATGGATATTTTTGGCAAGAAGAAACAGCAATGATGGACCGTGCCATTGGGCTGGGCTATCACGCCCTCAACGAGCTTTGAGGAGTGAAGCAATGTCTGGTCATGGCACGCCTGTTCCGATGATATCCACCGCCTGCGGTCCTCTGACCGGAGAGGCCCATGTGCCGGGCGACAAATCCATCAGCCACCGCGCGCTGATTCTGGGCGCGCTGAGTGTCGGCGAGACCCGGATCGAGGGGCTGCTGGAGGGGGAGGATGTGCTGGACACGGCGAAAGCCATGCGGGCCTTCGGGGCGGAGGTGACGCAGCATGGCGGCGGGCGCTGGTCGGTCTTCGGTGTCGGTGTGGGCGGCTTTGCCGAGCCGGATCAGGTAATCGACTGTGGCAACTCCGGCACCGGCGTGCGCCTGATCATGGGGGCTATGGCGACCTCGCCGATCAGCGCGACCTTCACGGGCGATGCGAGCCTGAACAAACGCCCGATGGCGCGGGTGACCGATCCGCTGGCCTTGTTCGGCACGCAATCGGTGGGTCGCGTGGGGGGGCGCTTGCCAATGACCCTCGTGGGGGCGGCGGAGCCTGTGCCGGTGCGCTACGTGGTGCCGGTGCCTTCGGCACAGGTGAAATCGGCGGTGCTGCTGGCTGGGCTGAACGCGCCCGGCCAGACCGTCGTGATCGAGCGCGAGGCGACGCGCGACCATACCGAGCGGATGCTGGCAGGCTTCGGCGCCGAGATCGTCACCCGCGACACGTCCGAGGGGCGCGAGATCACCCTGACCGGCCAGCCCGAACTGGTGGCGCAGGATATTGTCGTGCCGCGCGATCCCTCCAGCGCCGCATTTCCGGTCTGTGCCGCGATCATCGTGCCGGGCTCGGATGTGCTGGTGCCTAATATCGGGCTGAACCCGACGCGGGCGGGCCTGTTCACCACGCTGCAGGAAATGGGCGCGGATCTGACCTTCGAGAACCTGCGCGAGGAGGGGGGCGAGCCTGTGGCCGATCTGCGCGCCCGCTTCTCGCCCGACCTCAAGGGGATCGAGGTGCCGCCCGACCGCGCCGCCAGCATGATCGACGAATACCCCGTCCTGTCGGTTGTCGCTGCCTGCGCGCAAGGCCAGACCGTGATGCGCGGCGTCAAGGAGTTGCGCGTCAAGGAAAGCGACCGGATCGAGGCGATGGCGGCGGGGCTGCGCGCCAATGGTATCAGCGTCGAGGACGGGCCGGACTGGTGGACCGTGACGGGGCTGGGGCATGGCAAGATCCCCGGTGGCGCGACCGTGGCCAGCCATCTGGATCACCGCATCGCCATGTCCTTTCTGGTGCTTGGCATGGTGACGCAAGCTGCGGTTACCGTGGATGATGGCGGACCGATCGCCACATCCTTTCCGGTGTTCGAGCCGCTGATGCAGGCGCTGGGCGCTCGGATCACGCGGGCGGGGGCATGACCTACGGCCGCTACATCCGGCTTCTGACGATTGCGACAGTCGTGGTCTATGCGCTGTTGCTTGGCGTGGGGGCATTCTGGCTGGTGCCCGCCAGCGACGGCCAACTGCCACCCGATGCATGGATCACCGGTTACGATGCGCCGCAGGTGGCGGCATGGCTGGCGGCGATGGGAGACGAGGGGCGCGCGCTCTACCTGGGGCCGGTCAACTGGCTGGACACGTTGTTTCCGCCGCTTCTGGGCTTGTTGCTCGCCAGTGTGATCTGGCGGCTGGGGCGGGGCTGGCTGGCGGTGGTGCCGTTTCTCTATACCGCCACCGATCTTTGGGAAAACAGCGTGCTGCGCGGGATCGTCCGCAGCAATGATGCGACCTTGGCCGAGCACGCCTCCTCGTTGACGCAGGGCAAATATGCGCTGCTGGCGCTGGCGCTGGCCCTGCTGTGGATGGTCTGGCGCGATCACCGGCGCAACGGGCCGCATCATTGAACTCAGGCCCTGCTTGCGGTAGCCCTTGCGCAAAGGAGCCTCTCTGATGGCATTCACAATCGCAATCGACGGACCGGCAGCGGCGGGCAAGGGCACGATCAGCCGTGCCGTGGCGGCGCATTTCGGCTTCGCCCATCTGGACACGGGGCTTTTGTACCGCGCCGTGGGATGCCGGATGCTGGAAGGTGTGGAGCCGCTCGAGGCCGCGCAGACCCTGACTAAGGCCGATCTGGAGCGGGATGACCTGCGCGGGGCCGATGCCGCACAGGCGGCCAGCAAGGTGGCGACTCTTCCCGACGTGCGCGAGGCTTTGCTGGATTTCCAGCGCGCCTTTGCGCGGCGCGACGGCGGGGCTGTGCTGGACGGACGCGATATCGGCACGGTCATCTGTCCGGAGGCCGAGGCCAAGCTGTTCGTCACCGCCAGCGCCGAGGTGCGTGCACGCAGACGGCATGCGGAATTGCAGGCGGCGGGCAGCGCGTCGAGCCTTGCCGAGGTGCTGGCCGATGTGCGCGAGCGCGATGCCCGCGACAGCGAGCGCAGCACCGCCCCCTTGCGCCCTGCCGATGACGCGGTGTTGATCGACACCTCGCAACTGGATATCGAGGAAGCTGTCGCTGCCGCCATTGCCGCTATCGAGGCGCGGCGCTGATCGGCTTGCCGAGTCGAAAGAATCGCAAACACCCTTGTCTGAGCGGCCTCAACGCAGTATAGAGCGCGCTGTCACCAAGGCGTCACAGGCCATAAAACAAAAGATGGGCAGGGTCGGACATTCCGGCCCTCTTTCGTTTAAAGGCTGCCACAGACCAATTCCAAGACCGGCGGAGACAACCGCACGGCCAGAAAACAAAGTTTGAAAAGGAAATCAGAGACCACATGGCTCAGAACGCAACGATGGAGGATTTCGAAGCCCTCCTGAACGAAAGCTTCGAAATGGACACCCCCGAAGAGGGTTCGGTTGTCAAAGGCAAGGTCATCGCGATTGAAGCGGGACAGGCCATCATCGATGTCGGCTACAAGATGGAAGGCCGCGTCGATCTTAAAGAATTCGCAAATCCCGGTGAACAGCCCGACATCAAAGTCGGCGATACTGTCGAGGTCTTCCTCCGTCAGGTCGAGAACACCCGTGGCGAAGCCGTCATTTCGCGTGAAATGGCCCGCCGCGAGGAAGCTTGGGATCGTCTGGAAAAAGCCTATGCGGATGAGGAGCGTGTCGATGGCGCGATCTTCGGCCGCGTCAAAGGCGGCTTCACCGTTGATCTGGGCGGCGCTGTAGCGTTCCTGCCCGGCTCTCAGGTCGATGTGCGCCCCGTGCGCGACGCAGGCCCGCTCATGGGCCTCAAGCAGCCTTTCCAGATCCTGAAAATGGACCGTCGTCGTGGCAACATCGTTGTGTCGCGTCGCGCCATTCTGGAAGAAAGCCGCGCCGAGCAGCGCGCCGAAGTCATCGGCAACCTGACCGAGGGTCAGACAGTCGATGGTGTGGTCAAGAACATCACCGAATACGGTGCGTTCGTTGATCTGGGCGGCGTTGACGGCCTGCTGCACGTGACCGACATGGCATGGCGTCGTGTGAACCACCCGTCCGAGATTCTGGCGATCGGCGAGACCATCAAGGTCCAGGTCATCAAGATCAACAAGGACACCCACCGTATCAGCCTCGGCATGAAGCAGCTGCAGGAAGATCCGTGGGATCTGGTGGCTGGCAAATACCCGCTGTCCTCCGTCCACACGGGCCGCGTGACCAACATCACCGATTATGGCGCCTTCGTGGAGCTGGAAGCCGGTGTCGAAGGTCTCGTCCATGTCTCCGAGATGAGCTGGACCAAGAAGAACGTGCACCCCGGCAAGATCGTCTCCACTTCGCAGGAAGTGGAAGTCATGGTGCTGGAAATCGACGCTGCCAAGCGTCGCGTGTCGCTCGGTCTCAAGCAGACCATGCGTAACCCGTGGGAAGTGTTTGCAGAAACCCATCCCGAGGGCACCGAGGTTGAAGGCGAAGTCAAGAACATCACCGAATTCGGTCTGTTCATCGGTCTTCCCGGCGATATCGACGGCATGGTTCACCTGTCCGACCTGTCATGGGACGAGCGTGGCGAGGATGCGATCCAGAACTACCGCAAAGGCGATATGGTTCAGGCCGTCGTCTCGGAAGTGGATGTCGAGAAAGAGCGTATCAGCCTGTCGATCAAAGCACTCGGTGGCGATAAATTCGCCGAAGCCGTGGGCGGCGTGAAGCGTGGATCGGTGATCACCGTGACCGTGACCGCGATCGAGGAAGGTGGCGTGGAAGTCGAGTATGAGGGCATGAAATCCTTCATCCGTCGTTCCGACCTCAGCCGCGACCGGTCCGAGCAGCGCCCCGAGCGTTTCTCGATCGGTGACAAGGTCGATGTGCGCGTGACCAACGTGGACAGCAAGACCCGTCGTCTGGGTGTCTCCGTGAAGGCGCGCGAGATCGCCGAAGAGAAAGAGGCCGTCGAACAGTATGGCTCCTCCGACTCGGGTGCATCGCTGGGCGATATCCTTGGTGCCGCGCTGAAAGGCGACAAGTGATCCCGACCTTCTTGGTCTGATCCTGCACGAATTTGACGGCTCCGCTTGGGAAAGTGGGGCCGTTAACCTTTGCGAATCAAGCGTGCACGTTAGGAACGCCGATAACCCCTTGGCCGATGCCGCAATGCAGCATCACAGTGCTAGCACTGGCCGCACGGGATAAAACACGGCGAAAATCCGCACGCTGCCCTGTCTGAACCCCTCAAATACCTGATTTCGCACATCGTTCCTGTTTCAGGATGCGATTTTTCTTCCTATAGTCCCGTCCAAGCCGCGAAAGACAGATGGCCGCATCCGGGGAGAAATGACAGATGATCAGATCTGAACTGATTCAGAAGATTGCCGACGAAAACCCTCATCTGTTCCAGCGTGACGTGGAGAAGATCGTGAATACGATCTTTGAACAGATCACCGATGCCATGGCGCGGGGCGACAGGGTGGAACTTCGCGGCTTCGGGGCCTTCTCGGTCAAGAAACGTGAAGCGCGGATCGGGCGGAACCCTCGCACTGGGGAAACTGTTCCTGTAGAAGAGAAGTTCGTGCCGTTCTTCAAGACCGGCAAACTTCTGCGCGACCGCTTGAACGGAAAGTGACCTGAACCCATGCGCTACATTCGTTATGCCTTTCTGGCTGTGCTGGCCATTGCCCTGATCATTGTGGCAACCGCCAACCGTGAGGCGGTGACATTGACCCTGCTGCCGGAAACCCTGACAGGCCTGCTTGGATTCGGGGCGCAGATCAGGCTGCCGCTTTTTGTCGTGATTTTCTGCGGTATCATCGCGGGCATCATGATCGGCTTTGTCTGGGAATGGTTGCGCGAGCACAAACACCGCGCCGAAGCGGCCCGCCGCAGGCGTGAGGTCGAGGCGTTGGAGCGCGAGTTGCGCCGCGAGAAGCGGCTCAAGAATCAAGACAAGGACGAAGTTCTGGCGCTGCTGGACGAAGCCTCCTGAACAGTCTATCCAGCCGATCGGTCAAGATCGAAACAGGCGGGGCGTCAGCATCATGACATCCGACATCAAAGTCAAAATCTGCGGCGTGACCTCGGAAGAGGGCATTGTCGCCGTAGCCGAGGCAGGCGCTGCCTTTGTCGGGTTGAATTTCTTTGCACCGTCTCCGCGTTACCTGTCCCCCGCACTTGCCCGCGATCTGGCCTTGGCGGCTCCGCTCGGGCTGGCCAAGGTGGCGCTTGTCGTCGATGCGGATGATGCCACGCTGGATGAGATCATCGCGCAGGTGCCGCTGGACATGATCCAGCTTCATGGCCACGAGACGCCGCAAAGGGTGGCCGAGATCAAGGCGCGCTACGGTTTGCCAGTGATGAAAGCCATCGGGATTGCAGGCGCAGAGGATCTGGACCAGATCGAGATTTACGCAGCCGTGGCCGATCAGGTGTTGATCGATGCCAAGCCGCCCCGTGGCGCGGTGCTGCCGGGTGGCAACGGCCTGACCTTCGACTGGCGGCTTCTGGCAGGCCGCAAATACTGGACGCTGCCGTGGATGCTGGCCGGAGGGCTGAGCGCTGCCAACGTGGCCGAAGCCGTGCGCCGCACCGGAGCGCGGCAGGTCGATGTTGCCTCTGCGGTGGAAACCTCACCGGGCATCAAGGACCGCGCGCTTGTCCGCGCCTTCGTGAAAGCCGCGCAACAGGACGGTTCAGAAACCGCAATACCCCGCCTGCGCTGAGCGCGATTGGCGGTGCCACAAGGCTTCTTCAGGCCGACAGCATATTTCTTTTGACGATTCGACTTTTCGGTATACCTTTGCACTCGATAAGCATGTCGCGGCACTGGACCGAGGTGCGAAATCATGTGCAGCAATGGGGTCCCTGAGGGGGAGATGCTGCACAGGATATTTGGTTCAGACGCCAGAGATATGGAAATGTCGCGGGAGGGGACGCCGTGATCGATCAACGACTATTTGCATCCGCACTCAGTGTTGCGGAGCGCCAGACAGAGCGTCTCGAGGCCCACGCGGTCTCGGAACTGGCACGCGAGGTGGTACGCCGTCTGGCAGAACATCCAAGGCGCGCGATGCTGGCGGAGCATCACGCAACATCCGCCGAAATCGACACGCTTGTTGCGGCGCTACTGTCCGACCGGCACGCCGCTGCGGCGGATATGCTGACAGGATTGCAGGCTGACGGCGTGCCGATCTCCGAGGTCTATATCGGCTACATCACAGGCGCTGCGCGCCGTCTGGGCAAGATGTGGGATGATGACGAGGTCGGGTTTTTGCAGGTGACACTTGCCACCAGTCGCCTGACCGCGATCATTTGCGGGCTGAAAAAGATATTCTACGAC
The DNA here is from genome assembly GCA_047921295.1 of Rhodobacterales bacterium. GTDB lineage: Bacteria > Pseudomonadota > Alphaproteobacteria > Rhodobacterales > Rhodobacteraceae > Seohaeicola. Next base: position 66,910 of record JBLRWK010000006.1, on the reverse strand, counting down.
CGCGAGGGCGGCACCTCCCGCCGTGCGATGTTCGCCGCCTGTCCGGGGGAAAGCCACGTTATGGGCGTGTCCATGGCGGCTGATCTCTTCCGCCGCGAGGGCTGGGAGATCGACCTCGAGATCGGGCAGGATCATGAAGACCTGTTGATGGCCCAGCATCTGGGCGGCTATCCGGTGGTGGGCCTCTCGGCGTCGAGCGGGGCGATGATCATGCCGCTGGCCCGTGTCATCCGCGCGATGCGCCTGCTGACACCGGGGGCGCTGATCTATGTTGCGGGCGAGATCACGCATCTGCACCCCGATATTGCCGAGACCGTGGGGGCCGATGGTGTTCTGACTGATCCCGTGACCGCCATGCAGCAGATCACGCAGGCTTTGGCCGCCGCGCACTGAAGGTATGTACAGCCGCCCGGGACTGATCGGGCAGGAAAAAGGGCGGTATGGAGAAATCCATACCGCCTCTGCACTTGTAACCGGACCGGAGCCAAGATCAGGGCATGATCGTCAGATCACGGATCATCCCGTCCAGACCGGAAATCGTCCAGCTTTCGATAACAGCGCCTGTTTCCAGATCGACCGTGTGCAGCGCGTCGCCGGTGCCCATCCATGCAGTGTTGGTGCCGTCAGCCGATCCTGCCACGTCAAAGGACAGCGGGCCATTCGGCATGACACCAAGCTCGCCGATCGTGGCCAGCGTGCCGTCGTTCGGTGCGGTCTGGCGGATCAGCGCGTTCAGACCGGCGTCGAGATCGAACATCGCCGTCTCTTCAGGTGAACCGAAGCTGTTGGTATAGCCCACAGCCACGATCATTGGCGCTGCGGCGGCATTGTCATCGCCCTCGTCGAAATGCAGATCGCCATCCACGGTCACTTCGCCCGTATCCATGTTCACGCGGTGGTTGGTGGTGCCTGTCATAAAGCGCAGCCGGTCAGGCACAGGGTTCACATCCACGATCACGGGCATATCCGCGAGGGGGAGCATCGTGTCCATCTGCGACAGCTCGGTCGTCTCGCCCGTGGCCGGATCAAGGGTGATGACAGCCTGTTCGCTAGTCACAGCGATGATCTGGCCTGTGGCAGCGCGGTAGTCGATACCCAGCAGGGCAGGGCCTTCCAGCGTGACGCTGTTGGAAACTTCTGCTGTCGACAGATCGATGGTGACGATCGTGTTGTCTCCGACCAGACCGATTGCTGTCTGTGCAGAGAGGGGGGCTGCAATTGCGGTGCTTGCGGCCAATGCCATGAAAAACTTGGTCATGTTGCTATCCTTTTTCGGTTACGTCATGCGCCCTCGGGAAATAAGGGAACACAGCAGTCACGAGGGCATCGGCATGGAAGTTTCAGACAGGCGGTAACATGACCGTGATCGTCGGAGGCGCGCGGGAAAAGCCGTGCCGGTGGCTTTACCGACAAGGGCAGAGGCGCTAGATAGAATGCCAGCCAAGGAAAGGTGCCAAAGATGCCCGAAGACCTGATCAATTCCTTCATGAGCGGCCCCGATGACAAGGGCCGTTTCGGCCAGTTCGGCGGGCGTTTCGTGTCGGAGACACTGATGCCGCTCATCCTCTCGCTGGAAGAGGAATACGAGAAAGCCAAGACTGATCCCACCTTCTGGGCCGAGATGGAGGATCTGTGGACGCATTACGTGGGCCGCCCCTCACCGCTTTACTATGCAGACCGGATGACCAAGCATTTCGGCGGGGCCAAGATCTATCTCAAGCGCGACGAATTGAACCACACCGGCGCGCACAAGATCAACAATGTGCTGGGCCAGATCATTCTGGCGCGCCGCATGGGCAAGACGCGGATCATCGCGGAGACAGGCGCGGGCCAGCATGGTGTTGCCACCGCAACCGTCTGCGCCAAGTTCGGGCTGAAATGCATCGTCTACATGGGCGCGCATGATGTGGAGCGTCAGGCCCCCAACGTTTTCCGCATGCGCCTGCTGGGCGCTGAGGTGGTGCCGGTGACCTCCGGTCGTGGCACGCTCAAGGATGCGATGAACGATGCTTTGCGCGACTGGGTCACCAATGTGCGCGACACGTTCTACTGCATCGGCACAGTGGCAGGGCCGCATCCCTATCCGGCCATGGTGCGCGATTTCCAGTCGATCATCGGCAAGGAAGTGCGCTGGCAACTGGCCGAGCAGGAAGGCGAGGGGCGTTTGCCCGATACGATCATCGCCGCCATCGGTGGCGGGTCCAACGCCATGGGCCTGTTTTACCCGTTCCTTGACGATCCGTCCGTGAACATCATCGGGGTGGAGGCAGGCGGCAAGGGTGTGGACGAGACGATGCAGCACTGCGCCTCGCTCACCGGCGGACGCCCCGGCGTGCTGCATGGTAACCGCACCTATCTGCTACAGGACGAGGACGGTCAGATCCTTGAGGGTTTCTCGATCTCGGCGGGCCTGGATTATCCGGGCATCGGGCCGGAACATAGCTGGCTGCATGACATCGGCCGCGCCAAATACGTGAGCATCACGGATAAGGAAGCGCTGGAGGCGTTCCAACTGTCCTGTGCCCTCGAAGGGATCATCCCCGCGCTGGAGCCCAGCCACGCGCTGGCCCATGTCGCCAAGATCGCGCCCGACTTGCCCGCCGACCATATCATCGTGATGAATATGTGCGGGCGTGGCGACAAGGATATTTTCACCGTGGCCAAACACCTCGGCTTCGACATGAAGGTCTGAGTTTTTGAGTATTTGAAGCAAGATGAAGCCGGGAGGATTGCTCTTCCCGGCTTCATCTTGCCAAAAATACTCAAATTCCGTCCCGCGTTATTCGGGCAGCGCGTGCCGGACCAGAACCTCCAGCGGCACGATCTCGAGCGCGCTTTGATGGGTGGCGTCCAGATTGATGCGTGGCGCGCAGCCCTCGTCTACAGCTTGCAGGAAGCGACCGGCACACAGGCACCAGTGGTCATCCGGTTTCAGACCGGCAAAGCCGAATTCGGGGCGCGGGGTGCTGAGGTCGTTGCCGACATATTTCGACCATGCCAGAAACTCCGCTGTCATGATGGCGCAGACCGTGTGGCTGCCCTGATCCTCGGCGCAGGTGTTGCAATGCCCGTCGCGGAAAAACCCTGTCAGCGGGTCAAGCGAGCACGGGGCCAGCGCCTCTCCCAGAACGTTGACGGATGCGTATTTGTCCAAAACCATAGATTTCCCTTTCCTGTCTTTTTCCGCCTAAAGCTGGTCCGCAATACGCCGGAACATCTCGATGTTCTGCGTATTGGCGCCCTGTGCGCGGAAATTGCGATCCGCGCCGTTGGCAGCGATGACGACACCTTTCGCACGGTTGATGTAGATGTACTGGCCATAGATGCCACGGGCGTAATATTCTCCCTCGGGCGCGTCGGGGGCCATCCACCATTGCAGTCCATATTGCTCGCGCCCTGACGCCGTCGGGGCGGAGGGTTCGGTCGAGGCGGCGACCCAGTCGATCGGCACGATCTGCGCCCCGTTCCATTCGCCCATCTGCAGGAACATCTGCCCGAAGCGCGCGTAATCCCGTGTCGGCAGATTCAGCCCGCCCAGCACGAACGCGGTGCCGTAGCCATCGGTGATATAGAGCGGATCGGCCTGCAGCCCCATCGGTGCGATAAGCTTTTCCTGCATCAGATCGGGGATGCTGCGCCCTGTGGCTCCTTCGATCACCATGCCGATGACATGGGTGTCGATCGAGACATATTGCCATTGCAGCCCCGGCTCCACGAAGGTCTCGGTCAGCCCTGCGGCGAATCCGTCCATCGACCTACCGAGGGCCAGCACGCGGCCCATCCGGTTGATATCGGAATTGAAGTCCAGATAATCCTCGTTGAAGATCACGCCGCTGGCCATATGCAGCACGTTGAGCACCGTGGCCCCGTCATAGGCCGTGCCCACCAGAGCAGGCACATATTTCGTCACCGGATCATCGAGACTGTCGACCGCGCCCTCTTCCAGAACAATCCCCATCAGGGCAGAGAGGTAGGATTTCGCAACAGACCAGCTGATGCGGCGATCCTCGGCCGTGGTACCAAGGTGATAGCTTTCGTGCCGTATTTCGCCATCATTGAGCACCACCAGCGCGGTCACGGCACGCTCGGTGAGCCAGTCGTCGAAGCCCTCCGGCGGTGTCATGGCCTGACCCTCCGGCAGGGGGCTGACGGGGCCTGTGCCGCGCGCCATCGGTGTGGTCAGGAACATCCGGTCCATCGCGCTGAAATTGCCGACGATCTTTTCCTCGGCGAACAGGCTGTTCACGGCCAGCAGACGCCCGATTTCCTCACGCTTCCAGATCCCGATCACGACAGCCGCCAGCACAAGCATCAGCAGGACGCGCAGGGTCCATTTCAGAAATGATCTCATCGGTTATCCTTCGGATGGCGTCACGTGGGGGCAGGGAAGCAGCAGGGCTGTTCGGTGGCAAGCGGAACCTAGCGGAAACGGTCCAGCAACCGTTCCAGTGGGTTGCGGGTGACTGGGGCGGGCTCTTGCGCGGGGTCTGGCGGCGGGGGGGCTATCGTTGCTGCCTGAGGTGGTGCCTGTGTTTCTGCCTTTGCGGGAGGTGCGGGTTTGGCGGCGCGTGCAGGTGCCATACGTAGCGCAATGGCGTTCAGGAACTTCGGCCCGTCGCCTGCCGCCAGCATCGGCGCGCCCTCGGCGATACCGCGCAGCATATCGTCCAGCCAGTCCTGATCGGCCTTGGCGAAATCCGACAGCACATAGCCCGCCACCCGGTCCTTGTGGCCGGGATGGCCGATGCCAAGCCGCACGCGGGCGTAATCCTCGCCGATATGGCCGTGGATCGAGCGCAGCCCGTTATGGCCCGCATGACCGCCGCCCTGTTTCAGGCGGCATTTGCCGGGAGCAAGGTCAAGTTCGTCATGGAAAACGGTGATATCGGCAGGCTCGATCTTGTAGAACCGCATCGCCTCGCCGACCGACTGGCCCGACAGGTTCATGAAGGTTTCGGGTTTGAGCAGCACGACGCGGGTGTTGCCTAGCCGCCCCTCGCTCAGTTGGCCCTGAAACTTGGACCGCCACGGCGCAAAGCCATGCTCCGACGCAATGGCATCCAGCGCCATGAACCCGATGTTGTGGCGGTTCGCCGCATATTTCGCGCCGGGATTCCCCAGCCCTACATAGAGCTTCATAGCATTTGCCTTTCCATCCTGTGCGCCGGGTGCAGGTTATTGACCTCTGGCGGGGTTTTCAATCATATGCAGCCGCCAGCCAGATCATCGCCAGCCCTGAACATAACTCTTACCGGAGGCAGAGATGTCCTTTATCGCAATGAACCGATTCAAAGTCCGCCATGGCCATGAGGATGCGTTTGAGACCATGTGGCGTGAACGCGAAAGCCGCCTGAACGACATGCCCGGCTTTGTCGAGTTCCGGCTTCTGAAAGGACCGGATGGCGATGGTTTTCGCCTTTATACGTCCCATGTGCAATGGGCGAGCCGCAGTGATTTCGAGGGCTGGACGAAATCGCAAGCCTTCCGCGACAGCCACAAGAGCGCGGGCAACAACACAACCCGCGATGCGTTGATGGGTCCGCCCCAGTTCGAGGGCTTCGAGACCGTCCTGCACCAAAGCTGAGGCAATGATCCGGCCATGAAAAAGGCGCGACCCGCAAGGGCCGCGCCTGTCTTCACTGTCCCCGCAAAGCGGTGCGGCGCGATCACTCTTCGGTGTTGTCGCCGTCTTCGGTCGATCCGGCTTCGGCCTCGGTGCCTTCGTCCTCGTCGGCGTCTTCACCAGCCGAACGCAGGCTCGACGGCGAGGAGATGTTGCCGATGACGAAATCACGGTCGATCACGGCCTTGCTGCCAGAGGGCAGCTTGACGGCGGAGATCGTGATCGTGTCGCCGATGCTCAGACCTTCGAGATCGACGGTGATCTTTTCAGGAATCTCGCTCGCCAGCACGTTCAGTTCGACTTCCTGACGCACCACGGTCAGCACGCCGCCCTTTTTCAGGCCGGGGCATTTCTCGTGGTTGATGAAATCAACGTGGATGAACAGGTTGATCCGGCTACTGCGACGCAGGCGCATCAGGTCCAGATGGGTCGGCAAATCCTTGACCACGTCGCGCTGCACATTGCGGCAGATCACGCGGACATCGTCGTGCCCGTCAACCTTGAGGTTGAACAGGGTCGACAGGAAGCGCCCTTGCTTGAGACGCTTGAGAAGCGCGTTGAAAGGGATGTTGATTGCCACGGGATCAGACCCGCCGCCGTAAACAATCCCCGGTACCATGCCGTCGCGACGTGCTTGACGAGCGGCGCCCTTGCCAGTCCCCGTCCGGACATGGGCGTGAAGATCAGGAAGCTCTCCAGCCATAATAATTCTCCAAAGTTAGGGCGGGAATCCTCCAAGGCTGTATCCCCGCGTGAAGCCGCGCGTATAGACGCATTCCCCCCGCTTGAAAAGAGGGGAATCGTCCGGTTTGCGGCCGGATTGGAGCGGCTAGCCCGTCGCCTGCACCTCGTCGCCCAAGGGGATCACGAGATGCCCGCCAGCCTCCATGATCCGGTCATGCAAGGCGAACTCGTCCGCTCTGGCGCGGCGCAGCTTTGCCTCTGTTTCGGGGCTGAGGGTGGTCTCTGCGGGGGGCGAGACATTCTTCTGGCCGGTTTTCACCGCAAAGCCGAGCCGCTGCGAGAGGAATTCGCGAAAAATCAGCGGACGCTCGTAAGCGAACAGATGGGTGGCACGGATCGTGCCATTTTCGGCGGAGATAAAGGCCAACTGGCTGCCGATCTTTGCGAATGGCGGCGGGCGCTTTTCGAGCGAGGCGAGGATGAAATCGTCAAAGCTGACATCAATGATGCGCTTGGCACTGTCAGGTCCGTCAGGCCGCTGGCGGTAACGATACCAGCTTCGCATATATTCCAGCGGATCGCGGATCACGGCCACCCTGTCAGGGCAAAGCCCGTGCGCCTGTTCCAGATAGGGCGCGAAATGGCGGTCGTATTTGCGTAAAGTGAGATGCTTGATCGAGGCGCGGCCCGACAGCACGATATCCGCCTTGCGCCGAAGCGCCAGATGATAGGCGGTACTGCCGGTCTTGGGCACGGCGAACAGAACCAGATTGGCAGCGGCAAACACCAGCATCACACAGCACCTTGTCACATCTTCCCGCCACATTGCCCCGCGGGAGGGGAGCTGTCAAAGCATGGTGCTGCGGAGGGGGTTTTACGCCTGCCAGCGGCCCTCAAAACCCTCCGGCACCAGCAGAACGTCGCGGCTGAGGTCCGCCACGTTCCGTTTGCCGCACAGCGCCATCGAGACGTCCAGTTCCCTGTGGATCACCTCGAGCGCCTTTGTCACGCCGTCCTGCCCCATCGCGCCCAGACCGTAGACGAAGGCACGCCCGATGTAGGTGCCTTTTGCCCCCATCGCGATTGCTTTCAGCACGTCCTGACCGGAGCGGATGCCGCTGTCCAGATGCACCTCGATCTGATCCCCGACCGCGTCCAGTATCGACGGCAAGGCGCGAATCGAGCTGATCGCCCCGTCAAGTTGCCGCCCGCCGTGGTTCGACACGACGATCGCATCCGCACCCACGCTCAGCGCCATTCTGGCATCATCGGCGTCCAGTATCCCCTTGAGGATAACCTTGCCGCCCCATTCTTCCTTGATCTTGGCGATCTTGCCCCAGTCCAGCGCAGGGTCGAACTGCTCCGCCGTCCATGCCCCAAGGCTGGAATTATCGGAAATCCCGGACACATGCCCCACGATATTGCCGAAATGCCGCCTTTTGGCCGAGAGCATGCCGATGCCCCAGCTCCATTTCGTAGCGAGATTGACCATCGTCGGGATCGTCAGCTTGGGCGGCGCGCTCAGGCCGTTCTTCAGATCCTTGTGCCGCTGTCCCAGAATTTGCAGGTCCAGCGTGATCACGAGGGCCGAGCATTTCGCATCCTTGGCCCGCTGGATCAGGCGGCTGACGTAATCGGTATCCTTCATCGTATAGAGCTGGAACCAGAACGGCTTGGTCGTGGCCTCCGCCACATCCTCGATGGAGTTGATGGACATGGTGGACAGCGTGAAGGGCACACCGAACTTCTCTGCGGCGCGGGCCGCCTTGATCTCGCCATCGGCGCATTGCATGCCCGTGAGGCCGACAGGAGCGAGCGCGACCGGCATCGTGACATCCTGCCCGATCATTTGGCTGGCGGTGCTGCGGCCCGTCATATCCACGGCGACACGCTGGCGCAGGCGGATCTGGTCGAAATCGGAGGTGTTCTCGCGGAACGTCTGTTCCGTCCAGCTGCCACTTTCGCAGTAATCATAGAACATTTTCGGGGTTTTGCGGGCATAGATGCGCTTGAGGTCGGCAATATTGGTGATCACGGGCATCGCTGCAACCTTTCCGATTTTGGTTCACTTTTGTTACCAATCCGCACCTTTGCAGGCAATCACTCATTTGCTCTTGCCATATTGTACGATATCGTACTAATTGATACAATATCGTATCACATTGGAGATTTACGCCATGACCATGTCCCGTAGAAAGACACTCGCGCTGCTTGGCGGCGGCATTGTTTTCGCCGCTGCCGGAGGTGCCGCAGTCGCCATCACCCGCAGCCCGCAATCAGCCCTTGCCCCATGGGATCAAGCCGGAAGCTATGACGAGCCGCGCCTGCGTGCGCTCAGCCACGCAATCCTTGCGCCCAACCCGCATAACCGTCAGCCTTGGGTGGCCGATATCTCGGTTGCGGATCAGGTGACGCTTTATGCTGATCCGGATCGCCTGCTGCCGCATACCGATCCGTTCAGCCGCCAGATCGTGATCGGGCTGGGGTGTTTTCTGGAACTGATGCAGATGGCTGCGGCCGAGGATGGCTATGCCGTCAGCTTCGATCTGTTCCCCGATGGCTCTGACCCCGAGGTGCTGGATACGCGCCCCGTCGCCGTCGCGCGGTTCACACCGCAACCGGGGATCGCCCGCGATCCGCTGTTCGCGCAGGTGCCGCACCGGCGCACGCTGAAAGAGCCGTTCGATACCACGCGCTCCGTCCCGGACGATCTGCTGTCAGAGCTGATGGCGGAAATGCGCCATGGCAGCAGGGCAGGGGCCACTGCCGATCCTGCCGAGGTTGCGGCGTTGCGGATTTTGTCGCGCGAGGCGCTGCTTCTGGAGATCGAGACTCCCCATACCTACCGCGAAAGTGTCGATCTGTTCCGCATCGGGCGCGCCGAGGTCGAGGCGAATCCGGACGGCATCGATTTCAGCGGGCCATTGTTCGAGGCGATGCATTTGGCGGGTCTGTTCACGCGCGAGGCCGCGCTGGATACCTCGTCCAGCGCGTATAAGCAGGGGCTGGCGGCTGTGCTGGCCAACACGGATACGGCGATGGCGCATATCTGGCAGGTCACACCGGACAATTCCCGCGCAGCCCAGATCGGGGCGGGCCGCGACTGGATGCGGCTCAATCTGGCGACAACGGCGCTTGGTTTGGGGCTTCAGCCGCTGTCGCAGGCTTTGCAGGAATACCCCGAGATGGCCCCGCATTACCGCGCGATCCACAACAGGCTGGCCCCCGAGGGCGGAACCGTGCAAATGTTCGCGCGGTTGGGCTATGGTAAAGCTGTCGGGCCAAGCCCGCGCTGGCCAGTGGAAAGCATAGTGAGACATGTCGGATGAGAAAGCCCCGCCACCCTCTGGGCCGGGAATGTATTTCGGGGTTCTGAACGAGATCGGGATCATCGAGCAATTGTCCCGCACCTTGCTGGAGGCGCGATTGCCCGACGGGTTGATCGCGCCGCATTTCACGGTGTTGAACCATTTGATCAGGGTCCGGGACGGGCGCACGCCGCTGGAACTGGCCCGCGCGTTTCAGGTGCCGAAAACCTCGATGAGCCATACGCTGGCAGGGTTGGAGCGTCATCGCCTGATCGAGATGCGCCCCAACCCCGATGACAAACGCTCCAAACAGGTATGGCTGACCGATCAGGGCCGCGCCGCGCGCGAAAGCACGATTGCGGCACTGGGCGAGGATCTGGCCGATATTGCCGAGGTTCTGCCGCCGCAGGATGTGGCTACAATCATGCCGGTGTTGACCCGACTACGGATCTGGCTGGACAAGCGTCGCGACGCCTGACGCGTGTCAGGCGCGATGCGCGCCCTCTGCGAGGCTACGCACAAAGGCCAGCACATCGGCCACGGGACGGCCCTTGGCGATTTCTGCCACGATAGCGCTGCCGACAACGCAGCCATCGGCGACGGAGGCGATGCTTTGCGCCGCTTCAGGCGTTTTGATCCCGAAGCCCACGATCAGCGGCAGGTCGGTTTGCGATTTGATGCGTGTCACTTCGGGGGCAACATCTTCGGCGCTGGCTTCGGCTGATCCGGTGATCCCCGTGATCGAGACGTAATAGACAAAGCCGCTGGTATTCTCGAGCACCTTTGGCAGGCGCTTGTTATCCGTTGTAGGGGTCGCCAGCCGGATGAAATTCAGCCCTGCCTTTTGCGCGGGGATGCACAACTCGTCATCCTCTTCGGGCGGCAGGTCCACCACGATCAGCCCGTCGATGCCTGCCGCCTTTGCATCCGTCAGGAAAGTCTCGACCCCGCGATTGAAGATCGGGTTGTAATAGCCCATCAGCACGATCGGCGTGGTGTCATCGCCTTTGCGAAACGCCGCCGCCATGTCGAGCGTCTTTTGCAGGGTCTGGCCCGCCTCCAAGGCGCGCTGTCCAGCAAGCTGGATGGTTTCGCCGTCTGCCATAGGATCGGTGAAGGGCAGGCCCATCTCGATGATATCCACACCGGCATCGGGCAGGCCCTTGATCAGTTCCAGCGAGGTGGCGTAATCGGGATCGCCCGCCATCACATAGGCCACGAAAGCCTTCTTTCCCTCGGCCTTGAGGGCGGCGAATTTGGCGTCGATGCGTGTCATGTCTGGCTGTCCTTCCCTGCGGTGGCCATCATGTGCCGCAAACGCGCGATAAACTCAATGCCGGATACGGGCGAGATGCAGGCGGGAGAGGGTCTGCGCCCTTGCCCCGCGCCGCCTGCCGCATTAAGAGCGGCCCAAAGCATGGAATTCCGCTGTGACGGCGGCAAAACGCACAGATGGGGGCCGCAAATGGGTTTCAAGATGGGAATCGTGGGGCTGCCCAATGTCGGCAAGTCCACTTTGTTCAACGCGCTGACCAGAACGGCTGCGGCGCAGGCTGCGAACTTTCCGTTCTGCACGATCGAGCCGAATGTCGGTGAGGTGGCTGTGCCGGATGCGCGTCTGGACAAGTTGGCCGCGATTGCAGGCTCCAAACAGATCATCCCGACGCGCATGACCTTTGTGGATATCGCAGGGCTCGTCAAAGGGGCCTCGAAAGGCGAGGGGCTGGGCAACCAGTTTCTGGCGAACATCCGCGAATGCGACGCCATCGCTCATGTGCTGCGCTGTTTCGAGGATGACGATATCACCCATATCGAGGGCCGCGTTGATCCTGTCTCCGACGCCGAAACCATCGAGATGGAACTGATGCTGGCCGATATGGAAAGCATCGAGAAGCGCCTGCAAGGGCTGGTCCGCAAGATCAAGGGTGGCGACAAGGAAGCGGTGCAGCAGGATACATTGCTGCGTGCCGCGCTGGCCGCGCTGGAGGCGGGGCAGCCCGCCCGCACCGTCAAGGTCGATGCCGAGGATGCGAAAGCCTGGCGGATGCTGCAACTGCTGACCACCAAGCCAGTGCTCTATGTCTGCAACGTCGCCGAGGAAGATGCCGGAAGCGGCAATGCGCTGTCGGCCAAGGTGGCCGAAATGGCCGCCGCACAGGGTAATTCGCATGTCGTGATTTCCGCCCGGATCGAGGAGGAGATTAGCCAGCTGGACGTGGAAGAGGCCGAGATGTTCCTGTCCGAGATGGGATTGGAAGAACCCGGACTCGACCGCCTGATTCGCGCGGGCTATGCGCTGCTGCATCTGGAGACATATTTCACCGTAGGCCCCAAGGAAGCGCGCGCCTGGACGATCCGTCAGGGCACGGCTGCTCCGCAGGCCGCGGGCGTGATCCACGGCGATTTCGAGCGGGGTTTCATCCGCGCGGAAACCATCGCCTTTGATGATTTCGTGACCCTTGGCGGCGAGCAACCCGCGAAAGAGGCAGGCAAGATGCGGGCTGAAGGAAAGAGTTACGTTGTTAAGGATGGCGACGTTCTGCACTTCCTGTTCAACACCTGATCCGGAGGTGGACAGCCTCGTCCACGCTGTTGTTTTCATCACAAATGTGGATTTCCTTGCGCGCTTGATGGTGTTGCAATGATAAAAGCTTTCGTGTCGGAGGCGTGTCCTGTATAAAGGGCGCGTCGGCACAGACAAATTAATTGGTAAAAATGTGGAGAGTGCTATGAAGAAATTTGTGATTGCAGCCGCAACGGCTGCAGCCCTCGCAAGCCCGGCAGTGGCCAGCGACCTGATCGCCTACAGCGATGATCTGACAATCCTTTCGACGCAAAGCGCGGCTGGTGCGGGTGCAGGAGCCGGTACTGGTTCAGGTGCCGGTGCAGCCGGTGCAGGAGCCGGTGCTGGTGCCGGTGGTGCCTTGGCTGGCGGTTTGGCCGGTCTTGGCGGTTTGGGCACAATCGGAGCGCTTGGCCTGTTCGCGACTTTTGCAGGCGTCGCGGCAAACGCGTCGCCCAGCAGCACGTCGGGCAGCTGATAATTCAGCCCAGACTTGAAAAAAATGGAAGGCGCCGTTGTGGTGCCTTTCTATCTTCTACCAGTCAAGACCACGATATCTCCAACGCAAATTCTCTACCGGATCTGAGGTGTGAACCCCAAGCACCGGAGCGTGCCGGATACTTACAAGGCTGCGGGCTAGGGGCGCAGTTCTTTGAAAACGACAGGCCCGGTATCTGTTGAGAGCCACTGCACCGAGGCCGTTACCCGCCCTGTTCCATCCAGACTATAGCTGTTGCTGAAACTGATCGGCCCGGATGTGCAGTCTTCTGTCATCTTCCGACCGGGCATTTCTGCGATGGCGCCCGCACCGGGCGCGGAAAGGCCAGTGGTGATCGTGCAGTCCAGCACCAGATCAGACGTGATATCCTCAGCGTCCAGATACTGCATGACGCGGCGCGCCTGACCGTCTTGGCCGGAGCGCAACAGCGCCAGCGTCTGATCGATATCCGAGGACATCAGATCATTCCCGGCCCCCCGCGTTGCGGTCACGACACCCTGCCGAAAGGTCATCGTCTGGCGCGTCCCCGTCGCATAGGTGCGGTACGGGCCGTTGTCGCGAACGCCGATCAGATAGAAAATCTCCGTACCCCCGCGTGCAGCGCCAATGATCACCGGACCGCTGATCTGCGCCAGAACATCCGCCGGTGCTGCAATGGCTTGTTGCCCCTGTGCATTGTCGGCCCCCCCAACCTGGCTGACGATGCTTTTCGAAAGCTCGGCAAAGTCGATGCGGTCCTGGTCGTTACCACAGCCGGAAAGCGACAGTGCAACACCCGCAACGGCTGCGAGCCGGATCTCGGAATACGTTTTCATCTCCAGAACCGTCCCCATTTCTTCTCCAGTTCCGGGCTGTGATAGTCGCGGACCTGCTCATAAAGCCTGTCTTGCAGCTCAAGCCGTGCACCGCCATCGCGTGTCAAAGGACGGATCGTCATATTGGCCGTGCGCCGTGTCGGGGTTCCCATGGAAGGCCCGAGCGGAATGGTCACGCGAAAGCCCTTGTCGAATGATCCCTCGCCGAAATCTTCAGGACTGACATCGGTCAGGGTAGCAAAAGTCCCGATCCGCCAGCCATTTGCAAACTCCCGATCAAGGCTGAGGGTCGCGCCCACGTCACCCGCCAGATAGCGGCCAACATCCAGTTGCCCGTGAAAGCCGTTGCCGAAATCGTAATAGGCCGAGACATGACCGGTGACGATATTATAGTCCCGCAGCCCGAACAGTTGGTCAAAGTCGCGTTGATGCGCATAGTTGATCTCTGCGCCCAGCGCAAAACGGCTGTCTACGGGTTTCCACAAAACCTCAGCGGAAACGCCTGCGTACATCTCTTCAAGATAGCCAAACGACATACGCGCATAAAGGTCCGGGCCGGGGCGGGCGTAGCCAGTCAGCGTCAGATAATCGAGCGACGGATCGCCTTCGCGCGCATAAAGGGCATAGTCTGTCCTTACGCGGGGCAGGGCTGACGGATCGCGGCGGGTGACACTGTCCATGTTTCCGGCCAGCCGCTTTGATACGCCACCCGACAGCACAAGGCCGGGGCTGATCCGGTAGGAGGCCTTGAGTTCAGCCCCGACATCGGCACGCAACGGATTGTCAGGGTCGAAAAGGCCGTAGCGCAGATAGGGGTTCAACGACCATGTCAGCGCCGGCCTGCGATCTTCGGTTTGCGGCGGGGCGCGACGATGCCCGTCCTGCACGCCCGCCCGCGCCAGAATCGCGCTGGCCGGAGCGTTTTCCAGATCCTCGAGATCGCTGCGCTGCAGGGTCACTGCGGACAGTGCCATGCCGTTGACCACAGGCACGATCACGAAAGTCTCGACCGATCCCGGCAGGTTGCGCGCCATGATCCGCGCTGTGCGCCCGATGGCCTGTGGCTCGGGTCCGTAGGTCGGGTTGATCAGCCGCACACTGGCGCGGCGCTCTTCAAGGATGAGGCCACCGAAAACAAGCCCGTCGCGGGTCATCGCCTCGGACAGGCGCGACGGGATAGCGGTTTGCAAAACGCTGTCCTGCGTCCACCCCAGATCGCCGCGCTCCTGCGCGCTGCGGCGGTAAACCGGCACCGGTGCCGTCTCGATCCCGCCAGCGACGCCCGAGCTTTTCGGATTGGTATGCAGGGTAAGCTGCGCGCCGATTGCCGCACCCTGCATGGCGACAAGCGAGGCCTGCGCGCCGTTGCGGAACCTGTAATCAAGCCCGAAATTCCACGGGGTTTTGGGGGTGAACACCCCGTTCGCCGCCTCTTCCACATAGGCATCGGATGTATATTCCGCCTTGAAGGTCAGCCGGTCTGTCGCCTCCCAGGTAACACCGCCAAAGGCTGCGACATCGCCACGAAACCAGCGGTCGTAGCTTGGCACACCGCCTTGTTCCAGCAGATCGGTGCTGCGTGTGCCGATGCTACCCAGCGGCCGGTAGCTGCCCAATCTGCCCCATCCCAGACCCGCCGTGACCCGCACCGCAGGACTCAGCCCTTTGCTCGCGACAATATACTCTGCACCGTAAAGCGCGGTCCCTACAAAATCCTGCATCCCGACGGTTAATGAAGGGAGATACTGCCCCTCCCGCATAACCTGATACCGCAGATCGAAACTGCGATCATAATAGACGTCCAGATCATAATCGGGGATGTCCCTGCCACCCAGTTCGGTCAGGCCGTCCACCCCCGCATACCGGAAACTGCCCGACAGGCGCGGTGTAATCTGAAAACTTACCGTGCCGCGCGTGGTGCCACTAAAATAGGACAGCGTTGTCGATAACGTGGCATCGGGGGCCACATCCGCACTGGGCATATCCACAATGCCGGGGCCGCCATTGAGGGAAAAGCTGGGAATAGCGTGGCCGGGTCTGTCCTGCGCCAGCGCTGCCGTTCCCCACAGGGTGATGCAGGCGATGCAGCCGTGCAAAAGTCGCGAAAGAGGCAGGTGTGACAGGGTTGGCAGGTCTTGCCCGAACGGCCCGGAAAGCTTTGATCCGGACACCGCCCCGCGCCTCCGGGACCACACACCATTTACCGCCATGGGACCATCCCGCTTCACACACAATACCCAGCCTGCCTAAAAGAAACGGATGCACCTGTCTATGTTTCTTCAGCAATGCGACGCGCAAACCCGCAGTACCGTGTATCCTGTGCACGCATGTTGCCTATTTGCTCCGAGGCAGCAACAAGCACTGACGTTCCGCGCGCTTCCTCTGTCGGACGTCAGAAGGCAAAGCTGGCGAGGCTGATATTTCGGCGCGACGACAAGCAAGCCTCCACCTCTTTCCAGACGCAGATTGATTTTCCCGGAAATTCGACCAGACGCGCGAAGACGTCGATTTTCACCTTGTTTCCCGCGCAAACCCCTACTAAACGGGTCAGCGGAGATGTGGCCGAGTGGTCGAAGGCGCTCCCCTGCTAAGGGAGTAGGCCCGGAAGGGTCTCGTGGGTTCGAATCCCATCGTCTCCGCCACCTTACCTAACATATCGCTCAGCATCAGTTGAACGCCGGATACGGACGTAGCATCTGAAATCGAGGGGCGGCGCCGACTGTTCATGTGGTTGCATGCAAGGTAAGTGTCGGCACGGCATCATGGCAGGCTCGTCCGCTTTTGCCCAAAAAATGCCCGGGAGGCTGTCATGCAGTTCTGGATTACAATTGGCCTGATACTTGTGTTGTCAGCCCTTGGTCTGACCTATGAGATCGCCGCCGGTCGCGTTCTGGCGCCATTTTTCGGGACGTCGCTCCTGACCTGGACCACGGTCATTGCCGTTGTTCTGGCAGGATTCTCGCTGGGCAGTGCGCTTGGCGGATTTGTAGCCGAGCGCGAGCGCCATATCGCCGCGGGCATCGTGCGCAAGGCACTGGTCGCAACGGCGGTGTTGATGGCGTTATCGCCTGCCGTTCTTGGTCTGGTCTACGCATCGGGTGCGCGGGAGACGGCGGGGATGTTTCTGGCCACGGTTGTGGCATTCTTTCCTGCTTCCGTCCTTGTCAGTTTCCCGTCACCTTTTCTCGCCAAACTTGCGGTCGAGGCGCGGCCCGGACGGGAGGGATCATCGCTTGGGATCGTTCTGGCAGCAGGTTCGCTTGGGGCGATCGTCGGCGCGATCCTTGCGGGATTTGTTGCGCTTCCTCTCGTCGGATCGGTCGCGACCTTCGCGGGCTGCGGCGTTGTCGCACTTCTCTGCGTTGCTGTGATCAAGGGCGACGCATCCGGCACTGGCGGTCAGGGTGACAGGCCAGTTGCGGAAAACGCAACAACCAGAACTGTGGCGTCAATCGGTGTGGCGGCACTTTTGCTGGTGGGCACTGTGGCCAGCGGTTCGGTGTGCCGTTACGAATCCGGCCTGTCCTGCATCGACGTCGTGCGGCAGGGCAGGGTGATTTATCTCTATTCCGACAGAACGCTTCAGGCGGCGGAGCAGACCGTGCCGCAGGCCGAGCAAGCCGAGACGTCGCGCCCGCTCGTGATGCCCTATACGCAATGGCTGTGGGCGCGCATGGATCGTGATCTGGGCCCGGCGCCCGCCGTGCTGTTCATCGGCGGAGGCGGGTATACGTTGCCAACCAAACTGCTCGAAACGCGCCCTTTCGCGCAGGCTGTTGCAGTCGAGATCGATCCGCTGATCACGCAGGTCGTGCGCCAACATCTGCCCTGGGCGGCTGATGCAATCGAGCTAACAGGCTTCGATGCGGTTGCCGAGAGGCCTTCAACCACTAACAGCGCAGGGCGGTTGGGGATCGTGCATGCGGACGGGCGGGTTTTCCTGAACGAGACGGAGCGCCGTTTCGATGCTGTCGTCATGGACGCGTTCTCGTCAGGGTCGGTGCCTGCGCATCTGGCCACGCGCGAAACCTATGAGCGCCTTGCCGCAATTGTCGATGGCCCGGTCTATGTGAACCTGATCGATGTGCCTGACGGGCGTCTCGTGCGAGGTGTGCATGCGATCCTTCGCGAGATCTATCCGCATGTTCAGGCCGTGCAAGGGCCAGTTGGCGCTCAAGGGCGCGCAAACCTCGTGCTGGCAGCATCTTTGAAGCCATTTGCCGCGCTGGATTCACTTCCCGACGGCTACAGCCCGGTGCAGGTCATGCAGGGTCGGGCCTTTACCGATGACCGCGGGTGGGTCGGGCATCGGTAACGCCTTGTAGACGGCGCGCCCGATAGCCTGATTGCAGGGTTGCAGGTTTCGCGTGTGGCGCGTCCGTCAGGTGGACCGGACGCCCGACGATCACCGCCCGCGCTCGTGCGGAGGCAGGCGCGTAAACGTGCACCACCGCTCTGCCTTAACGGCACGGTGCGGCAGCCGATCCGGCGAGAATGCCGCCGTCGATCGTCAACTCGGCCCCCGTCATGTAGGCCGCCTCGTCCGAGGCAAGCAGGACTGCGAGTGCCGCCACTTCCTCGACCGTGCCGAAGCGGCGCATAGGAGTGTCCGCGACCATCGCCGCCTCGCGTTCGGTCCGGTCGGCGCCGCGGCCCAGTATCGGCTCCCACATCGGCGTCATAATGGCCGCCGGGTGAATTGAATTGCAGCGGATCGCCAGCCCCTCGCCAGCGCAGTAAAGCGCGACTGACTTGGTGTGGTTGCGGATAGCAGCCTTGGATGCGGCGTGGGCGGCGGCCATGGGGATGCCAACCTGCCCCGAACGCGACGAGATGTTGATGATCGAGCCCGCACCCTTGGCCCGCATCGCGCGGATGGCGTAGCGACAGCCAAGAAACGTGCCGTCGCTGTTCACAGCGTGAACCGCTCGCCAGTCCGCAAGACTGGCGTTCTCCGGATCATGCGCTGGCGGCAAAGCGTCAAACGGGACTTCGAACCCGGTAATGCCGGCGTTGTTGACCACCACGTCAGGTGCGCAGAACCGCGCGGCCGCTTCCTCCCAGTCCGCCTCGGAGGAGACATCAAGCCGCGCGAAGGTCGCGCCGATCTCGTCCGCCATTCGTTGGCCTGTGCCTGTGTCGATGTCGGTCAGGATGACCTGTGCGCCTTCGTTGCGAAAGGCGAGCGCGATCGCGGCCCCGATGCCGCGTGCGCCCCCGGTAATGAGCGCGGTTTTGTTATGTAGTCTGGTCATGAAAGCTCCGCAGAGTGTGCGTTGGATGGATCTCGGGTGCCACTCACCCGATGCGCGTTGCCGCCCTTGAGCGTGCTTGTCCGGATTACCGGTTGCGCTGGTCCATCTGCGTTCGCTCCTCTACTTCGAGGTCATTGGTAGGGCAGCGAGGCGCTGTTCGTCAAGATGCTGGGGGTACACCTTCAGCGCCTGTGCAAAATCCCTCATCGCGGATTCGCTCCGGCCAAATGCAGCGCCGGAAAGCGGTAGGGGCGGCACCGCTCTTGCTGATGCGGTCACGCCGCCTTAAAGCGGATGTGGGGCTGTCCGGCGGTTGGGCCGTCTGTCACCTCGGCCTCAACGCGGAAGACCTCGCGCAGCAGGGTCTGTGTCAGGACGGTTGCGGGCGATCCGCAGGCCACCACGGCACCCTCCTGCAACACGATGATCCGGTCGCAGAAGATGGCCGCGAGGTTCAGGTCGTGCAGCGCCACGATGCTGGTCAGGGCCAGATTACGCACCACACGCAGGATCTCTATCTGGTGGTGGATATCGAGGTGGTTTGTCGGCTCGTCCAGAAACATCACCTGCGGTGACTGGGCCAGCGCCCGCGCGATGTGGACGCGTTGTCGCTCGCCTCCGGACAGGGTTTGCCATGCCTGCCCGCGCCGATCTTTCATGTCCACGCGGTGCAAGGCCGCGAGCACGGCTGCCTCATCCGCTGCGGACCAGCCTGACAGGGCTGAACGATGCGGTGTCCGGCCAAGCCGCACCACATCGCGCACCGAGACATTGGTGTCGGTCGCCGCGCTTTGCTGGACAAAGGCCACCTGCTGCGCCAGCCTGCGTCGGGGCACACGGGCAATATCCTGTCCAAGGATTTCGACCCGCCCCGATTGCGGCTGTTTCAACCCCGCCAGCAGCCGCAGCAGCGATGATTTACCGGACCCGTTGGGACCGATCAGGCCCAGTGTCTCGCCTTCCGACACGGCCAGCGACACGTTGTTGACGATGCTCCTGCGGCGCACGCCCCAGACAAGGTTCTGCGCGATAACTGTCATAGTTGCGGCCTTACGCGATAGAGAATGATGGCAAAGAAGGGCACACCCACAAGGGCGGTGACGACCCCGATGGGGATGGTTTGCTGCTCGGCCACAACGCGCGAGACGATGTCGGCCAGCACAAGGAACACCGCACCGATGGCCGCGCAGGCGGGCAAAAGCCGCAGATGCATCGGCCCGACGATATAACGCGCGGCATGTGGCACGACGAGGCCGACAAACCCGATGGCGCCGACCATACTGACGATGGTGGCGGTCATCATCGCGGTCACGCCGAACAGAATCAGCCGGATGCGCGCGACGGGCACACCCAGCGCGGCGGCGTCCTCATCTCCGAAGGTAAAGGCATCCAGTGAGCGAGCCATCAGCAGACAGATCGTGAAGCCAAGAAACACCACGATCAGGAGCAGTTGAAAATCCGGCCAGCGGACGCCGCCGAAGCTGCCCAGCAGCCAGAACATCACGTCGCGCGCCTGTTGGGCATTGCCCGATGTGGTGACGATGTAGGAGGTCAGTGCGTTGAAAAGCTGCGAGGCGGCAACACCTGCCAGAATGGTGTGATTCGGCCCGCTGGTGGCCCCGTTGGACAGCAGCGCGACCAGCGCGAATGCCGCAAACGCCCCCGCAAAGGCCCCCACCGACAAAGACAGGCTTCCCGCCCCGATGCCCAGCACGATCACCGCGACCGCGCCGGTCGAGGCCCCGGCGGACACGCCCAGCACGAAGGGTTCGGCCAGCGCATTGCGCAGAAGCGCTTGCAGGATGGCTCCGCAAAGCGCCAGCCCCGCACCTGCCAGTGCTGCAACCAGCGCGCGGCTCAGGCGCAGGTCCCAGACCACGCTCTGCTCGATCGGCGACACATCTGCCGCCGTCAGGCCCAGCCCGTTGGTGACGGCTAGAAACACGGTCTTGATGCTGATGCTGTAGTCGCCGATTGCGGAGGCAAGCGCGACCGCGACGACAAGAACGATCAGCACAAGGCCAAGAAACAGGCCAAGCCAGCCTGCTCCTGCTTCGGTGTCGTCGTGGATGCTCACGGCAGATCAAAGGCCTTGATCTGCGCGGCCAGTTCCTCGGCCCCGTACAGCGTGCGGATGCTGGGGTTCATCGCCGCCCCGCTCATCACCGCGATCCGGCCCGCCTTGACCGCGTCCATCCGGCTGACAGTGGGATCAGATGTAAGATAGGCGATCTTGGCCTCGGCCTTGTCCAGATCCCAGCGGTTACGGTCTACCTGCGCTGCAACAAAGACCGTGGGGTTCGCCGCCATGATGCCTTCCCATCCCAGCGTCGGCCATTCGGCTTCGGTCTTGACCGCATTCGCGCCGCCCAGAAGATCGGCGATATAGCCTGAGGGGCCGTTGCCGCCGCCGAGATAGGCATCATCGGCGGGGGAAGGGGACGAGAACCAGAAAAGGAAGGTGAGGTCCTCGCGTTGGCTGAATGCGTCCCGCAGCCTTGCTTCGCGCGCCTTGAAATCCTCGATCAGCGCCTGCCCACGGTCTTGCACATCGAAAATGCGCGCAAGATCGTCGATCTCCTGATACAACAAATCCATGGTCCAAAGGTCATCACGGCTACCGTAAGCGTCCTTTGTCGCGGCGGTCGTGCAGGCGCTGGGCGACAGGTAAGTCGGAATGCCGAGCTTCTCGAAATCCTCGCGTTTGGCTACTTTGCTGTCCTGTCCCATCAGCGTCACCAGCATCGCCGGGATGAAATCGGGCTGCTTTGCCAGAACCGCCTCAAGCGACGGAAATTCGACGGTCAGCACCTCAACCGCGTCATTCGCGGTGGCAAGTTCGGGCAGCACCTCGTTCGGCCAGAAGGCGGTGGCGGCCATGCGGTTCTCAAGTCCCAGCAGAAACAGGATCTCGGCGCTGTTCTGCCCAAGGGCGACCGTGCGTTCGGGGACTTGGGTAAAGGTGACCTGCTGCCCGCAATTGTTCAGCGTCAGCGGATAGGGTGTCGGTTCTGCCAGCGCGGCGGCGGAGAAGAGCGTGACGGCGAGGCCGCTCAGGCTCAAGAGATCTCTTGTTCGCATGATGTCATTTCCATATCTGACAAAAATTGTCGCCTTCCCGTATTCCTCTGACGGGGCGATTACAAGAGTGTTTTTGTCAGGTAACGCATCGCCGCGCATCGCCGGGGAGGATAACCCTCGGCGTCGCCAAGCGTTCGGAACAATCAAGCGGTGAGCGGCGTTTTAGTCCTGAGATCAAGCGTCCGGCATTGAGAGGAGAACAACATGTCCGATCAGGACCACAAACGACCAAAGGAAGATATTCATCCGGTGATGGACCCACCGCAGCCGCCCGAAAGGGACGATAACGGATTGGTTGACCATGACCGAGACCATGACCGGGACAAAGGCGCAGGGGATAAGCCTCACCGTCAACCCGCCCGCCCCGATCCAAGAACCGGAGAGGTTCCCGCGGGGCCGGGTGATGCGGGACTGGAAGACCGACCCGCGCTCAATCAGGGAAGTCCGGGGACACGGCAGATGTCGAACCGGCGGGTCGGCACGGTCGTCGGGATCGCGCTGGTGCTGGCAGCAGCGACGATCCTTCTAGCGTCGGTCTTTTGATCGCGGACTCAGCGCGCCAAGGGGGACGTCAGTAACGTCCCCCGTTCCGGCCTTATAGCAACGCCAACAGTTTGCGCGCCGCCTCTTCGGATGAGGCAGGATTTTGGCCGGTCACAAGTTTACCGTCTACCACGACAAACGAAGCCCAGTCAGCACCCTTTTCATATTTGCTGCCATTGGCTTTCAGCATGTCCTCGACCAGAAACGGCACCACATCTGTCAGGCCAACGCCGTCTTCTTCGGTGTTTGTGAATCCGGTCACTGTCTTGCCGGTGACAAGCGGATTGCCGTCCGCACCTTTGGGGTGCTTGAACACTGCGGGTGCATGACACACGGCACCCACGGGCCTGTCGCTATGGGCAAAAGCCTCGATCAGGCGCGTGCTGTCGCGGTCTTCCGCCAGATCCCAAAGCGGGCCATGGCCGCCGGGGAAAAACACAGCGTCAAAACCCTCGGCGTTGATGCTGGACAGAACCTCTGTTCGGGCCAGAGCTTTGTTGGCTGCAGCATCAGATTTAAAACGCTCGGTGGCCTCGGTCTGTGCATCGTCGGTGTCACTGCCGGGGTCCAGCGGCGGCTGGCCGCCCTTGGGCGACGCCAGCGTTATGACTGCTCCTGCATCCTTGAACACATAGTATGGAGCCGCGAACTCCTCGAGCCAGAAGCCCGTTTTCTTGCCGGTGTCTCCCAGTTGGTCATGCGATGTCAAAACCATCAGAATCTTCATGGTCGTTCTCCTTTATCGTTATCCAGTGAATGCAGTCTCTTGGCGAAAGCCCTGTCCTTGCGGGCAAAGACACCAGAGCGACGCGCTGGACCACTGCTTGCAAGGCCGCCCCTTCTTTCTCGGTGAGTCAACGTGGAGAACCGGCCATCGTTCCTTCTACCTTGGTCTTCGTGCAGAAATGCCGCAGGCTGTCCGCCGGTCCCGCAGGTGAGCCGCGTTGAAGATACCTGCGGTCTGACGGTGTGACCTCGTCGGCAGAAATCGGGCGCGCAGCGAGGCAATGAACGCATTATGGGTCGGTTGCGCCCAGTGCAGGATGGGCGCGGGCTGCCAACGCGCTTTCCCCGCTGACATTTCACATTTGCGCTATCGCACCATCGCACCAATCATGCATCGGAACCGCGCGGAGCTTGCCTGCTTGATCCGGCAAGGCAGGCCAATCTTTTGAGACTGTGAAAGCGTGAGCGAGGCATCGCCAAAAACCCTGCGGGATGGTTGCCGCCCCTGCGCTTCATTGATACGCACAACCCAGTTGTTGGTTGCCTTTCCATTTTTCGGACAGTGGTTTTTTGAGGTCGCCGCATGCGAGCACTACGCCAAAATTATCCGCATGAGAAACCGTCACTAAAGCAGCCTGCCACGATGAAGCCCCGGACAAAAAAACCAGCACGCCGGGCAGGGGAAGCCGAATGAGGTTGAGATATTGGACGGCGATTGTGGTCATCGGCTGTGTTACGCTCGTCGTGGCGATGCGGAGGGACGCTCCGGTGGACGCGCCGCCGGTCCCGATAGACACGGCAGCGGAGGATTTGCAGGATCATGATACAGCATGGATGGCTGGCGATGATCTTTTGCCGCCTGCGTCCGAGAAATCGTTAACCAACCCTGTGGCAGGGCCGGTCCTGCCAGACAGCGATGTGATTTGGTCGCGCGCTATCGCACCGGGCGAAAGCCTTTATGTCCTGCTGGCCGAGGCGGGACTGGATTCTGTTGCCCGTGTCGCGGTGGCCAGCGCGATTGAATCCGAGTTTGATCTGCGACGCCTGCAACCCGGCCACCTGCTTACAGTCGGGATGACATCTGACGGAACGCTTGAGCATGCCACGCTCGAAGTCGAGAACGGTGTGCGTATTCAGGCGATATTCGGGGCCGAACCGTCTGTGCACGCGATTCCGCCCGAACTGGAAAGTGTGCGGCTGGCCGGAGAGGCCTCCATCGGAAGTTCGATTTACGCCGCTTTGGATGCGGCGGGCATACCGACACGGTTCGCGACCGATCTGGAGCTTGTTCTGGCTGGCTCTGTCAATTTTCGCACGGTTCTGTCCGGCGGCGAGCATCTGCGGCTTTTCTGGCGCGAGAACCGTCTGGACGATCGTGTGATCGGCGAGCCAACGATTGACTTCGCCGAGATCGATCTTGGCGGGGAGCGCTACGAAATCCTGTGGCCGGACGATGATGCCGTCAGAACCAAGATCTACAAGGACGGCAGCTTGCTGCTGAGTTTCGACCAGCCCATCAAGGGCGCCCGTTTAAGCTCGCCCTTCGGGATGCGAACGCATCCTGTCCACGGCAACGCGCGGATGCATCGCGGACTGGATTTTGCCGCCGATCTTGGAACGCCCGTGCAGGCCACACAATCCGGCAGGATCGCGTTTGCGGGGCGGCGGGTTGGCTATGGCTTGATGGTGGAAATCGACCATGCGGACAACATGCGGACCCTCTACGCGCATCTGAGCGCGGTCAACGAGGCGCTTGAAGTGGGCCAGCGGATCACGAAGGGTGATACAATCGGGCGGGTCGGCTCGACCGGCACATCGACCGCGCCGCATCTGCATTACGAGGTGCTTGTCAATGACCGTCCGGTTCCGCCCCTGACGGATGAACGCCTGTCGCGCTTGGGTGGCGGGGCCGCCGCGCAGGTCGTCGATCCGGATTTGATCGTTACCGCCCGCGACGAGCTTGCGCGTCTGTTGCAGACACCAGAAGTCAGTGCGGAAGGTTCGAGCTATTGATCCTGTTGTTTGATTGTCGGGCTTGGAAGGACAGGCATGCTGCTCCTTCACCAAACCAAGTCCGCAGTGCGGGTTTCGCCTGGACGCCCCCATTGCAACGAAAACGCCGCTAGGGCGTCTATCTTTTGGCTATGGCGTGCCAAGCCTGTTCGAAGTGTTGAAAGCGAGCAATGACCTATCTTGAAGCGATCATTCTGGGGCTGGTGCAGGGCATATTCATGTTCGTGCCGGTCAGCTCCACCGCGCATCTGGTGCTGACGCAACATCTGATGATCGCGGGCGGCTCGCAGATGCCGCCGCCGGACAGCCCAGCCATGATCCTGTTCGATCTGGTGGTGCATATCGGCACGCTGATTTCCATCGCGGTTGTCTTCTGGAAAAGCCTCGGCAGCCTCTTGCGGGCGACGTTCAGCGAAACACTTGTGCTGCTGCGTCCGAAAGACCGTCCAGCCAGATTGGGGCCGTTCTCGAAGCTGATGCTGATGGGCGTGATCACTGTCGGTGTCACCGGCGTGTTGGGACTGCTGTTGAAACGCTCGTTCGAGGCCGTGTTCGGCGCGCCGCAGATTCTGGTTCTGACGCTGCTGATCACCGCGATTCTGCTGTTCCTGACCGACCGGCTGAGCAAACGCCCGCTGGGCGTCAAAAGCATCGGCCCCCGCATCGCGATCATCATCGGCGTGGCACAGGCGCTGGCGCTGATACCGGGGATTAGCCGCAGCGGCATCACCATCATCGCGGGCTTGTTCTCCGGCCTGAAACGCCGCTGGGCCGCCGAATACAGCTTTCTGGTGGCGATCCCGACGATCCTCGCCGCCGGCTTGCTGCAGTCCATCGAGGTTTTCCGCGGCGAAGGGATAGAGGGTGTCGGCGCAGGCCCGATGCTTGTGGGCTTCATCGTTGCGGCCATTTCGGGCACCATCGCCTTACGCCTAGTGCTGGTGCTCTTGTTCAGGGCGCAGCTCAAGGTGTTCTCGGTCTATCTGGTCTGCCTCGCTGCCCTGATCGGTTTCGGCCTGTTGGACGGGGTGATCTGAAGCGCGCATCGGGCCAAGGCACAAGGTGCAGGGCCGGAGGCGGGATCGTGCCGCAGGCAACCGGATGGCTCTGGAAACGTTGGGTATCCGAATGTCACTGACACAGGGGATCCTCACATGAGCGGGAAAACACTTTTCATCACAGGCGCATCAAGCGGAATCGGCGCGGCAACGGCGCGTCTGGCTGTCTCTCAGGGGTGGAAGGTCGGGCTGTTTGCGCGCTCGAAGGACAAGCTGGATGCCCTTGCACTGGAACTCGGTGCGCAGGCAATGGCTTTGCCGGGCGATGTGACCGACATTGCCAGTGTGACGGCGGCAATCGATGCCCTCGTGCAAGAGACCGGCGGGTTGGACGCCGCATTCGCCAATGCGGGCATGGGCCTGTCAGCGGCGGGCACCGAGAAAGGCGATCCGGACGAATGGGAGCGCATGGTGGGCGTGAATGTTCTAGGCGTTTTGTGGACAGCCAAAGCCGCGATGCCGCATCTGGCGCAGCGGACTGGGCATCTTTTGCTGACAGGTTCCGCTGCAGGGCGACGCCATATTTCAGGCTCGGTCTACGGCGCGACGAAATGGTTCGTGCACGGCTATGGCGGCAACCTGTCCGAAGAGATGAAGGAATTCGGCGGGCGCTGCACGGTGATCGCGCCGGGCATGGTCGACACGCCTTTCTTTGACGAGCCGAAGCCCGAGAAGCTGCAACCCGAAGACGTGGCCCGCGCAGCACTTTTCGCGCTTGAGGCTGATCCGCGCTGCGCGGTGAACGAGGTTTTCCTGATGCCGACGCAATAACAGCAGCTTGGTGGGGCCACCGGTTCCGCCGATTTGCTCTTTTCGGGGGCAAGCTATGTAAACGCGCTCACCAGAATTAGGAAGTCCCATGACAGACCGTAGCCAAGCTCTGACCGATGCCTTCATGGCGGAAATCCGCGACAAAAACCCCGGCGAGGACCTGTTCCTGCAAGCTGTCGAGGAGGTCGCGCTGGACGTGATCACCGTAGAGAAGGCCCATGCCGATTATACGGCGTCGCGCATCCTTGCACGGCTGGCCGAGCCGGACCGCTCGATCGGGTTCAGCGTGACATGGCTGGACGATGCGGGCAACGTCTGCATCAACCGTGGCTGGCGCGTGCAGCATTGCAACGCTGTCGGACCCTACAAAGGCGGGCTGCGGTTCGCGCCCTCTGTGACCCCGTCTGTCCTGAAGTTTCTGGGCTTTGAGCAGACGTTCAAGAACGCCTTGACGGGGCTAAACCTTGGCGGTGCCAAGGGTGGCGCTGACTTCGATCCGAAAGGCAAGAGCGAGCGGGAAATCATGCGCTTCTGTCATGCCTTTATGGCCGAGTTGCAGCATTACATCGGCCCCTCGCGGGATATTCCGGCAGGCGATATCGGGGTCGGCCCGCGCGAGATCGGTTTTCTGTTCGCGGCATGGAAGAAGCACAACCGCGACTTTGCCGGTGTGATCACGGGCAAATCCACGTGTATCGGTGGCAGCCAGTTGAGATCCGAGGCAACGGGCTATGGGCTGATCTACTTTTTATGTGCCATGCTGGGCGCCGCCGAGGAGGAGATCGAGGGCAAGCGCATTACCGTGTCCGGTATGGGCAATGTGGCGCTGCATGCCGCGCGCAAGGCCGCAACGATGGGGGCCAAGGTGGTCAGCCTGTCCGACAGCAGCGGGCTGATGGAAGCGCCTGATGGCATGACCATGGCTGCGCTGGACTGGATCGAGAGCCGCAAGGCGGACGGCAAGGCGGTCACCGCGCCGCCGCGCGATCTGGGGATTGCCTATCACGCGGGCCGCAAGCCATGGGGGCTGGAATGCGATGTAGCGCTGCCCTGCGCCACCCAGAACGAGATTGACGAGGAGGACGCGCGCAGGCTGGTCGATTGCGGCTGCAGGTTCATCGCCGAGGGCGCGAATATGCCCCTGACCGCAGGCGCGCAGCGCATCGTGCGCGAAGCCGGAGTGCGCTATGCGCCGGGCAAGGCGGCCAATGCCGGTGGCGTGGCTGTCTCGGGTCTGGAGATGTCGCAGAACGCGACCTTCCTGCCGCTGACGGCAGAGGAAATCGATACCACCCTGCGCGGTATCATGGTGCGGATGCACAAGAGACTGGCGGATGATGCGGCCAGCGAGCATGGCAAAACGGAGATGATCGATTATCGCCGCGCCGCCAATCGTGCCGCATACCGCCGTGTGGCCGAGGCATTGCTGGATCACGGTGTGATCTGACATCCGGCGGGCAGCTCTGTGGATTTGCGCTGTCCGGAACAGGGCCGGTCACGAAGGGTTATGCCCTTCGGGCTGGATTTTCCTGCCCTGATCCATCATCTTGTCGCGACAAGCATGTCTGGCCGCGTCTGGGCATGCACAAAAGAACAAGGTAAAAACCGAGCAGTTGACTTATACTCGAAACTCCCGCTCTGGCGCCTGTGCCGCACCGCGCCCCATGCCGCTGCGCCCCGCGCCGGGGCCGGTCTATCCGGCCTTCAAACGACGCATTCCTGAACGGATTTTCTATATTCTGCCAGCGTTGATGTGGCTGCTGTTGGCGTTGCGCCATCGCAGCCTGACCTTGCCGAGTGCGGCCAATCCGTCTTTGGATGCAGGCGGGCTGTGGGGGGAAAGCAAGTCGCAGGGTCTGGCGCTGTTCGGGGAAACAGGACACAGATTCCTGCCGGCCCATGCGATTGTCGATTGCGTGCCCGGCACGGACAGGTTGCAAGCCGCGCTGGCGCAGATGGATGCGGCGGGGCTGGCGTTTCCTGTCGTGGGAAAACCGGACAGGGGCTATCAGGGCTGGGGCGTCAGGCTGCTGAAATCGGCAGAGGATGTGGCCGACTACCTTGCGCTGCAACCCGATCATGCGCGGGTCATGTTGCAGGCGTTGATCGATATGCCGGGTGAGGCGGGGATTTTCTACATCCGCCAACCAGACGAGGCAAAAGGCCGGATCGTGTCGATGGCCTATGTCTATCCACCGCATGTCATCGGGGATGGCCAGCGCAGCGTGGCCCAGCTTGTCGCCGCCGATCCGATCCTTCAGGCCAATGCCGAGATTTACCGCAAGCGCCAGCCGGAGACATGGGGCCGCGTGCTGGCGAATGATGAATTCCACATGCTGACCAATGCCCGCAGCGCACGGCTGGGGGCCGTCTACCGAGATGCCATGGCCGATGTGACGCCGGAACTGGAAACCGTCATCGACACGATCACACGCGAGATACCCGATTTCCACTTTGGCCGCTTTGACATCCGTTTCAACAGTCCCGAGGAATTGCGTCAGGGGCGCGGGTTCCGGATTGTGGAGTTGAACGGCGCGGGGGCCGAGATGCTGCATATCTGGGTGGGCACCGGCACGGCGATGAAGGCATGGCGCTGCCTTTGGCAGCAATACCGCAAGCTGTTCAGGATCGGCGCGAGAATGCGACAACTGGGCCACTGTCCAGTTGGGGTGGTCGGTATGATCAGGTTGCAACGCCAGCAGGAGATGCTGCGCCGCAGCTATCCGCCAAGTTCGTAACGGGACTTGCGCAGAACAGGTGGCGCGGGAATGATCTGATTTCGAAAGCACGACAGGTGATACTGAGATGAGTGTTGATCTTCCCTATTGCCCGCCACCCGGTGAAATCATCTATATCGCCGCAGAGGAGCAATCTCTCGCCGCAGAGGCGCTGGCGGTGATCCTCGAGCCGTTGCAGCCGTTGCGCGAGCAGATCATCGCCATCACGGGTTTCGGGCTTGAGGCTGATTCCGAGAAGGTGGACCCGTCCTTGCGCCGCCTGACCATCCGCCCGTCGGAGACCGGAGACGGGCACCCTGTGTCGACCCTGGCAGCAGGCCAGTCGAACGGGCAGCGTGTGATCTTCATTCACGGCAGCCCCGGACTGGGCGAGGAATGGATGTCCTTTCTGGCGGAGGTGCCGCAAGGAAAGCTTTATCTGGCACCCGACCGGCCCGGATTCGGCATTAGCGGCGATACCCCGATCAGCGCGCTTCAGGCGCAGGCCGATGCCTTGCAACCGCTGCTGGGCACGTCGGCCCATGCGCCTGTGGTGCTGGTGGGCTATTCCTACGGCGGCTCGGTCGCGCTCCGGCTGGCGGCGGATCACCCTGACAGGGTCGCGGGGGTGCTTTTAGTCGGGGCAGCAGCCGATCCTGGGCTGGAGGAAATCCACCCTCTACAGGAAATCGCTGCGCTCGCGTTTTTCGAGCAGCTTCTGCCCTCCGAACTCGCAAATTCCAACGCGGAGCTGCTGGAGCTGCGGTCGGGGCTGGAGGCGCTGGCAGGGGATCTGGCCGATCTAAGGCTTCCCGTGACGATCGTGCAGGGCACAAGCGATAATCTGGTGCCAGCCACGAATGTCGATTACCTGATGGCCAATCTGCCGGCAACTGCGGCTGCCGTGATGATCGAGGACGCGGACCATTTCCTGCCGTGGAGCCATCCCGAACTTCTGACGCAGGCGCTGGACTGTCTGATTGAGGAGGCGAATATTTACGCGTCAAGCGAGGGATTCCGCGCGAAGTAACGCCGCGCCACGGCCCTGCCGCCAAAGATCAGCGCAAGCAGCACCGCCGCGCCGATCAGCCACGCCCAGCCGCCCAGCCAGTCGATCAGCACGGCGGACAGCCCGAATGCACCGTAAAAAAGCACCAGCACATAGATCAGCGCGATGACGGCGTTGACGACGGCGAAGCGGCGGAAGCCGACGCCCAGAAAACCGCTGGCCACAAAGATTGGAAACAGCAGCCACGGCACCCCGCGTGCGACAAGCCCCGCAGCCAAGGTGCTGCGCTGCAAAAGACTGCGCCCCTGTTCAAGCCGTGACGAGGATACCCAGCCTTTGATCCACGGGCTGTGCCGCGCCAGCGCGCCGAAACCGTAAAGACACCAGTCGCTCACGATGATACCGCTGCCCGCCGCTGCAAGCGCCAGCCCCGCGTGCATCTCGCCCGAAGCCGCAAGACCCGCCGCAATCAGGATCGCCGCCTCTTCCAGCACGAAGGTGGCCAGAAAAATGAGAACGACAAGAACCAGAGGGTTTCCAAGGTATTGTTCGATCAACTCTTCCAAAGGCGTTTCTCTTCTTAGCGCTGCGATTCCGGGACCCAGTCCTGTGTCTTGCTGTTCCAGAACCTGTTGGGGTTGTCTTCGTCCAAGCCGCGAATATGGCGGGTCCGCAAGCAAGTCTCGATGAAAATGACAGGCTCCTCGTAAGGGTGCACCGCATAAATTGCCTCAATAACCTGCGTGGTCTGGGCCTCGTCGTCGGACAGAAAGAACGAAACCTCGACGCAGGGCACAGCGACAACCGTTTCGGTTGCCTTGTTGCGCCCGCTTCCCAATGATCTGAACCGCTGCTTTCCGACAGTGCTTGTGAAGGTCACGCTGTCATAATCGCCATATCTCAGCGTGGTCACACCGAGAACCGCGTCAATGATCTGCTGGGCGCGAACCTCTGGCACCTGCACGATGACGCGTAGCCCTTTCTCGGGCACAAAACGTTGCGTGGCGAGGTTTGGCAAGGTCATGGGCATTCTCCGTTTGCTGTGCGGGGTGCATACCGAACTGTGGTTCCGGTGTCACTGTCGGCAGTTGGCGCGAAAACCTTATCGCAACATGCCTTTGGCCGGGCGGGACGGAACAACGCTGTGATATGAGGCAATGATGCCACAACGGGGGATACGCGGCTTGACCGCGCGGCAAATCGCGTCTTCCATGCGCGCACAGCGATGTCATCGTGCAAGTGTCAGTATAAGGTCCGATCAACATGCTTGAAAACGCGGGGGCACGTATGAACACGGATGATATCGCGGCCGAGTGCCACACGGTCGTCGTGCCGAATTCGCCCTATCTGAACGAAAACCGGATCGCACGCATCAATGCGGGGCGCTACGAGGGCGAGGAGATACGCGGCGCGCTGCATGTGACCGGCCCTGATGACAGGGTGCTTGAAATGGGCGCCGGTCTTGGGGTTGTGGGAGCCATCTGCGCCAAGAACCAGAAACCGCAAAAGGTCGTGTCATTTGAAGCGAACCCCGCGTTGTTGCCGCATATCAATGCCCTATACGAATTGAACGCGCTGCAAGACCGGATCACGGTGCGAAACGCCGTTGTTCTGGCCGAGCCGAATTGTCCCGAAACAGTCGCCTTCCATGTGCAAAGCTCCTATCTCGGCTCGTCGCTTTTGATGAAAGCCGACCGCAAGACCACCCAGATCGATGTGCCGACCGTGCCATTCGAGAAGATCCGGCGGGAACTCTCTCCGACGGTACTGCTCTGCGATATCGAGGGCGGCGAACTGGCCTTTCTGGAACATGCCGATCTTGCCGGCATCAGGGCCGTTGTTATCGAGTTCCATCCCGAAGCCTATGGCGTTGCAGGGATGCGGAAGTGTAAAGATATTCTCAGGTCTGCTGGCTTCGTGAAAGAGGATAGCCTCTCGTCGCGCACCGTCTGGACTTGCACCAGAGACCTGTAAACATGGATGTCCACCTTGATCGCGTGATCCCCGAGCAGCCACCTATGCCGGAGGGCGGCTGGTCGCACTCCGTCGAGATCCTGCCCGATGCGGTGGTGGTTCCCGCGGTGTCCAGCGCGTTCCAGCAGCCAGCCGGCGTCTTGCGGTCAGATGGTAGCTATTGCGGAACGGATGCATTGTGGCGCAATCACCGGCCCCTCACGGTTGCGCCGGAGCGGCCTGAAACCGTCTCCCAGACTTTGGCGGGACGTTGGGTCTGGGGTGGCGTGCTTTGGGCGCATTTCGGGCATTTTCTGGTGGAAAGCACCGGAAGGCTCTGGGGGATTGATGCGGCGCAAGGCAAGATCGACGGGATCGCATTCGTGTTGAAAAGACCGGGTCGTGCAGAGGAATTGCACGGCTTCCAGAAGGCGTTCTTTGATCTTTGCGGGATCGACGTTCCGGTCAAGATCATCGATGTGCCAACCGCGTTCGGGGAACTGGTCGTGCCCGGTCAGGGGTTCGGGCTGGGGCAGATCATTCAGGGCACGCCGCAGTTTCGCGCCTATATCACACAGAACCTCGGCAAGGACGTTCCACCAGAAGGGAGCGAAAAGCTCTATATCTCAAGGTCTCTGCTCGGTCTGAACAAGGGCGGGCTGATCGGTGAGGACGAGGTGGAACTGCGTCTGGCCCAAGAGGGTTACGAGATTTTCCATCCCCAGAAGCATGACATGCGGACGCAGATTGCCCGCTACAAAGCCGCTACCCATATCGTTGCGGCGGAAGGCTCGGCGCTGCATCTTTTCGGGATGGTCGGGCAACCCCATCAGAAGGTCGCGATGCTGATGCGGCGGCAATCGGGGGCATCAGACCAGATCGTCGCGCATCTGCAAAGCTTTTGCGGCATCGAGGTCGCGCAGATCAAACAGCTTCGCGCGATCTACAAGATGAAAGGCGGTGCCAAGAAGCGCCATGATCTTGGTGTGCTGTCCTTGCAGGATGTGCAGAAGGAACTGGCCGCGCTGGGCTTCATCCGCGAGGGCGGTGCTGTATGGGACGAAAAGGGATGGCCCGCCGTCAAAGCCATTGTGAAAGACAAGTTCGAGAAACGCCGCGTGGGTGCTGCCGAGGCGCCATAAGCGCGCCGCAACGGATGCGCCCTGTCACTCGGGGCGTTTCGTATTCTCGTTGGCAACGCCCCACCACGGAAGGTCGAGGCCAAGAAACGCCCCTACTTTTTGCGGCGCTTCGGGATCTGTGATGTCGTATTCCAGAAAATCATCCGCCCCTGCAAAGACCTGACGGCAAAAGGCGTAATGTCCCTCGATCCACCGGATACGTTCCTGCGTCGCGCTGCCATAGCCCTCGGGCATGCCGGGCACCGGACTGGCCGGCAGGCGCAACCGTCCCAGATCCGACCAGCGCTCCATGCTGTCCGAAAGCGCCTGCGGGTCGCGGTAGGTCAGGATGAAGCGCGCGCCGGGATGATGCTGGCGGATCGCATGCAACAGCCCCCAGTCGGTCTGCGGCCAAAGGCTGAATCCCTTGCGGACGATGCTGATCTCGGTGAAAGCGTCGAACTCGGGCATCAGCGCCAGCGGGTCGCCCGTGGCGAAGTAGCCGTCATACATCAACTTGCCGACAAAGGCGCGGATGATCTCGCGGTTTTCGGTCTGGCCACTGCGTATACGCCAGTCGGCGACGTTTATGCCAGCCTGCTTAAGAGCTTCACCCAGTGTCGTCGTGCCCGATTTCGGAAGTCCCAGATTGATGATCTTACGGGTCGCTTCGGGCATCACAGATTTCCAATCTCAAACGCGCGCCCCGAAACCAAACACACGGGCCACGCACGGAAGTTATGGGGGCAGCGCTGTCATGGCAAGGCGGCAAAACACAAAGGATGACTGTAATCAAAAGGCGTTAGGCGTGCAGGCCACACTGGTCCCTGCGACAGTTCTGCCCCGATTGCCCTAGATCGATGCGCGTTCCTTGGCTATACAGACGAAGTTTTTATGAGGTTGGTATGCTTCCTGACGATACTCCCCAAAGCGGTCACGGCCCGGTCGTCTGCGAGACAGTGATCACATCGCGCGGGGTCAAGATGCCCGATGATCCTAGATATCTGTCGGAGAGGCACCGCAAACTCCTGAAAAAAGACAATTACGAGAGCAAGGAAGCCGAAGCCGCGCTGAAGGCGGTGAAAAGCAGCGACACTGTCATGGAGTTGGGCGGCGGGCTTGGGTTCATGTCGTCGTTAATCACAATCAACAGCAAACCGGCCTCGTATCATCTGTTCGAGGCCAATCCGGCGCTCACTCCCTATATCCGCGCCGTGCACGGGTTGAATGGGCTTGACGGGATTGATGTGAACAACGCGATGCTGGGTGCCGAGGATGCGGAGGCCGCGAACTTTTACGTGCGCGGTGATTTTCTGGCCTCCTCCATGGCTAACGATCTGGGCGATGCCAACGGCGGCGTCATCCGCGTGGAGCAGGTGCCCGTTCTGGCGATCAACGCGGTCATGCAAAGGATCAAGCCAAGCTTCCTGATCTGCGATATCGAGGGGGCCGAGGCGAGCATTCTGCCAAAGGCTGATCTGTCATCCCTGCGCGCTGTGCTGATCGAGCTTCATCCGCAGACCACGGGCCAGAGCGGTATTCAGGCGGTGTTCGATGTGATGCACGCCCATGGCCTGACATATTTCCCCCGTGCCTCCGAGGGAAAGGTCGTTCTGTTCAAGAAAGACTGGTGACGCGGGGACGCGTTGACGGCGCGCTCAAGCCAGCACGCTTCGGCAAATTTCCGGCGATTCCCCGACTGTTTCAGGCATGGCCTTTTGGTGCAGCCTCGCGCAATCTGTGGCGACGACCAACCGGACAACCGACACAGAAAGCCCTGACCCCATGCTGATCTCCGCCCATGACCTGACCGCACTGGCCGCCGCAATCCTCAGCCATGCGGGGGGCGCGCCGGATGCGGCCCGCAAAATCGCGACACGGCTTGTCGGTGCGAACCTGACGGGCCATGACAGCCACGGCGTCGGCATGATCCCGGCCTATGTGGAGGGGATACAGGCGGGCGAGTTGCACCCCGATGCCGCAGCAGAGGTGGTGCGCGACAACGGGCCGTTCCTGCTGGTCGACGGGCAGCAGGGCTTCGGCCATATCATCGCCGAACAGGCGATGGAGATGGCGATAGCACGCGCCCGCACCAGCCAATTCGCCGTTTTGTCGCTGCGCAACAGCTTCCATCTGGGACGGCTGGGTGACTGGGGCGCGATGGCGGCGGAGGCGGGGTTCATCTGCATCATCTATGCCAATGTCCAAACAGCCAAACCACTTGTGGCCCCGTTCGGTGGCAGCGACGGGCGGTTTGTCACCAATCCCTATTGCACGGCGATCCCCGCGACCGATAAAACCCCGATGTTCCTGCTGGATATGGCGACCAGCACAATTGCCAAAGGCAAGGTCCGCGTCGCCCATTTAAGCGGCAAACAGGTGCCCGAAGGCGCGCTGATCGACGCGCATGGCAGGGCGACGACCGATCCGTCGGTCATGTTCGACGATCCCTTGGGCGCGCTGACGACATTCGGCATGCACAAGGGGTTCGGGCTGGCCTTGCTGGGCGATATCCTTGGCGGCTCCTTCAGCGGCGGTGGGGCCTATCTGCCGGAACGTCAGGTGCCTTCGCGCATCCTCAACCACATGATGGCGATCCTGATCGATCCTGACGCCTTCGGGACGGCCGATGAATTTGCCACCGATATGGACCGTTATGCCGCATGGGTCAAAGCCTCGCCCCCTGCACCAGGCGTGGAGGCCGTTCAGTTCCCCGGCGATCCCGAGCGCCGCAGCGCGCAGGCACGGCAGGCCGAGGGCATCCCGATTGATCCGGGCACATGGGGCCAGTTGCTGGACACGGCGAGATCGGTCGGCGTGCCGGAGCAGGAGTTGCAGCGCTACGCCACCCCGTGACAGCACTAACCGCACGCCGCTGCCACGGTCTGCGGCGGGGCGGCAGCGTAATTTCCGTGCAAAATGCGCGCGGGCAAGGTTGTCGGCCTGCCTGCGGGAGCCCAAGTGATTTGTCACTTCCATTCTGTTCTGCTTGAGTAGGGACATGACCCCTCAGCGCCCCAAAAAACCCGATACCCACAGCTTCGACCGCGCCCTGGCGGCGATGATCGCGCGGATCTATCCCGCTGCCGATACCCATGATTTGGCACAGCAATGCATGCAGGCCTTCTGGCCGGACGGGCAGCACCGTCGCAAGCGGGCACGCGCACGCGACAACAGGCTGTGGTCGCAGGGGGATGTCCTGCTGATCACCTATGGCAATTCGCTGGTGGACGGCGCGCACAAGCCGCTCGACCTGCTGAACGATTTCCTGCGCCGATATTTGCGTGACATGGTGAACGGCGTGCATGTCCTGCCGTTTTTCCCGTTCACCTCGGATGACGGCTTTGCCGTGACCGATTTCCGCGCGGTCAATTCGCAACTGGGTGACTGGTCCGACATCAACCGGATCGCGGGCGAGTTCCAACTGATGTCCGATCTGGTGCTCAACCATGTGTCCAGTCAGGGCGCATGGTTCAACGCCTACCGGCAGGGTCAGCCGCCCTATGACAGGTTCTTTTTCGAGGCCTTGCCCGAGGATGATCTGGCGATGGTCGTGCGGCCGCGCACCACGCCACTGTTGCAGGAAGTCGAAACTAGCAACGGGCCGCGCCATGTCTGGTGCACGTTCAGTCATGACCAGATCGATCTGGATTTCCGCAATCCCGAGGTGCTGCTGGAATTCCTGCGGATCATCCGGCTGCATCTGGACAATGGCGTGCGGATCATCCGGCTGGATGCGGTGGCGTTCCTGTGGAAAGAGGCGGGATCGCCCTCCATCCACCTGCCGCAGACCCATGCCATCGTCAAATTGATCCGGCTGCTGTGCGACTATGCGGTGGAGCCTGTCATTCTGGTGACGGAAACCAATGTCCCCAAGGCAGAGAACCTGAGCTATTTCGGCAGGGGGGACGAGGCGCATGTGATCTACAATTTCCCGCTCCCGCCGTTGATCCTGCATGCGATGATGTCCGGCTCGGCGCGGCATCTGGTGGAATGGCAACGCCGGATGCCGCCCGCGCCGTTGGGCTGTGCCTATCTGAACTTCACCGCCAGCCATGACGGCATCGGCATGCGCCCCGCCGAGGGGTTGCTGTCGGCGCAGGATCAGGCGGCTGTCATCACTACCGTGCGCCGGATCGGCGGGCTGGTGTCGATGCGTGGTCTGCCCTGCGGCGGCGAGGCGCCCTATGAGTTGAACACCACGTTTTTTGACGCGACCAGCCAGACCTTTGAGGGGCCTGACGAACATCATCTGGCGCGGTTCTTTTGCTCGCAGACCATCGTGATGTCGCTGGAGGGTATCCCCGCGTTCTACATCCACTCGCTGCTGGCGACGCCCAATGATCATGACGGCGTGGAAAAGCGCGGCATGAACCGCGCGATCAACCGGCATCGCTGGGATTACGCGGATCTGCGCGCTCGGCTTGAGCGGCCCGAGACGGATCAGACGAAGGTCATGGCGGGGCTGCGCGCACGTTTGCGTATCCGTCGCAAACAGCCCGCCTTTCATCCGAACGCCACGCAGTTCACGATCCACACCGCCGATGACCGCATCTTCGGGATCTGGCGGCAGAGCCTTGACCGCCAACAATCCATCTTCGCGCTGCATAATGTCAGCGCCGAAACGGTGACCCTGCCGGTGATCCGCCTGAACCTGATCGACGATGAGGACTGGACCGACTTGTTGTCAGGCGAGCGCATCGCGGATGAGGATATCATCCTTGCCCCTTATCAATGCCGCTGGATCAGCAACTAGCGGAGCCAATTGACGAAAGGCTGCCCCACCCCGGGCGATGCGATCCCGTCAGGCAGCGATGTGGACATATCCGCCGTTGAGGTCTGTCCACGCGCGGAACAAGGCGCGAAGCGCCGCCGCGCATCGCCGGGCCGCCCCCCGGCACGGCGATTTGGCAGATGCAGGCGCAGGTCTAAAGGTTAGGGGATTTGGCAGGCATAAATTGCCATACTGAAAGGTGGCATCGCCGCACCGCGGCCCGACGCTGCGCGGCTCGTTGCCAGTCCGCTCAAGGCTCCAAGCCGTCACATGATACCTGTGTCATGTGACGAGCACGAGCGGCAACGCTTTACTGATATTCCTCCGCATCGCCTGCGACAGCTGAGTGTAGATCGCGTAAAAAGTTCGCGTCCGCCGCATGCACGCGGTTCCATGTCGGGATGAACGGGGTTTCGTGCGGGTTGTCCAGAAAGGTCTGGCCCGCGCGCATGATGTTCTCGGCGAACAGCTCGATCGAGGCTTCCTCGGCATGGCGGTCCAACTGCAATCCGTTCATCTTGGCATCGGAGTGATAGGCCTCCAGCAGGTCCAGCGCGCTGCGGTAATAGGTGGCTTTCAGCGTGCGGAATACATTGGTGGTAAACACGGTCCCGTCGGCGGCCAGTTTGCGGAAGATCGCCTTGCAGATATCCGTGGACATGCGGTTGAGGCCGGTCGTCGCATCTTCGGTGCTCAGTGACTGGTGTTTATGGTCATAGGCATCGGCGATTTCCACCTGACACACGGCTGACGGCGCCAGATTGCGCCATGCCTCCGACAGAACCCCGATCTCCAGCCCCCAGTCCGAAGGGATGCGCAGATCGGGCAGGATATTGGTCCGCATCGCAAATTCGCCCGACAGCGGGTAGCGGAAGGCCCGCAGGTAATCGAGATAGTCACGATCCCCCACCACACGCTTGAGCGCGATCAGAAGCGGGCTGACCAGCAACCGCGTGACCCGCCCGTTCAGCTTGTCCTGCCCGATCCGCGCGTAATAGCCCTTGGCAAGCTGGAACGGGAAGGTCGGATTGGCCACCGGATAGATCAGTCGTGCCAGCATCTCGTTGGTATAGGTCAGGATATCGCAATCATGGATCGCCATCACCGCACTGTCCTGACAGCCGATCAGATATCCCATCGCGGTCCAGACATTCTTGCCCTTGCCTTGCTCGACGGGGCCAAGGCCCATGTTCTCCAGCCGCTTTTCGAGATCGCGCATGCGGGGGCTGTCGTTCCAGATCACCACATGGTTCTGGCCAAGCTCGGCGAAAAAGCTGCGTGCATGGCGGAATTGTTCCTCGGTTGCCTGATCCAGCCCGATGATGATCCGGTGCAGATAGGTGACGCGGGACAGTTCGGCCAGAATGTTCGGCATCGCCTCGGTCTCAAGCTCGGAATAGAGGCAGGGCAGGATCAGCGCCATTTTCCGCGTCTGGCCAAAGGTCTCCAACTCGTAGGTGAGATCCTCCAGTGCGCGGGTCCGCAGATTGTGCAGCGTGGCGATGTGGCCGTTCTGATGAAAATCAACCATGGGGTTCTAGTCCTTTTTTCTGCTCAAGCCGGTCGAGAAGCGCCATAACTGCGAAGTTCCAGCCCTGCGGGCCGGGGTCTTCAGTGCGGATGATGCGGCCCGCGTCCTCTCCTGCGAGGGGGGGCAGGCGCGTGTGATGCGGATTGGCAATGACCACGCCGACATCCGCCGCCTCCAGCATCTCAATGTCATTGGACGCATCGCCAAGGGCAATGACATGGCGCGGGTGATACTGCGCTGTCACCTCGGCCATCCGGTCGGCCTTTGTCTTGCCGAAAGAGAGCGTCAGAAACCGCCCGCCTTGGCGGGCGCTGATGCCCAGCCCGCCGAGCGCGGAAACAAAGGCAGCCCGCGTAGCCGCGTCGCCCAGCCACAGCCCCGGCTCCGAGAAGGCGCGCGCCTTGGCGCGGGCCGCGTCATCAAGGGCAAGGCCGGTAGCTTCCACCAGCGCGGCAAGGTCCATATCGCCAAAGCCACGGAACAACGCGCGCAGGTCTTTAGGAAGGCGGCCCAGTGCCGCGCGCAGCTTTGCATAATCCTGCGCCGTTGGAATGCCCGTGCCGGAGGTCAGCAAGCCCGCGCCGTTCTCGACGATGGCCGGATAGGCCGTCAGCCCCATCCGTTCCTGAAACACCGCAATCTCTGCGCCCGTCTTGCTGCTGGACAAGACAACCGGCGCACCGATGGCCGCCAGCCGGTCAAGCGCGGGGCGTGCGGGCGTCCAGTCATAACTGACATGATCCAGCAAAGTCCCGTCCAGATCGGTAAAGACAACAAGCGGCGCAGATGGTGTCATGGTCCCAAGTGTCACGGGACCATGCCCAAGCTGCAAGGGGGAAAAGGCGCGGCGCTACGTGTTTTTCCCGGCTAGAGCGTGTCGCGTTTGACTGGATTGACGTATTCACTCCGCATAATAAGGCAGCGTTTTTGAAAATAACGCGTTCATTATGCGGCGTGAATCCAGTTCCACGCGATATGCGCTAAGGCTAACAATAGCCTTCGACGCCAATCCGTTGATCGGTCGAGTATCTGTCGCCATGCGCCCAGCCGACGGGCAGCACGCGCTCGATCTCCTGCAGTATCTCGGGCGTCATCACAAAGGCGCTGCCAGCCACGCAATCCGCCAGATGGCTTGCCTTGCGTGTGCCCGGAATCGGAACGAGATGCGTGCCCTGCGCCAGACACCATGCAATCGCCAATGCGGCGGGTGTTGTGCCAAGGTCCTGCGCCAGCTGCCGGAAGGCGGAAACCTTGATCAGGTTGTGCCCAAGGTTGGGCTCCTGAAACCGCGGGTTGGGAATGCGGAAATCGCCCTTGCTGAACTGTGCGGGGTCAGGGGCGGTGGAGGTGAATATCCCGCGGCCCACGGGCGAGAACGGCACGAAGGTCACGCCCAGTTCCGCGCAGGTCTGGATCAGGCCGAGTTCGGGCTGGCGGGTCCAGAGCGAATATTCGCTCTGCACCGCATCCACCGGCCCGATAACCGCAGCCCGCCGCAGGCTGGCGGGCGCGATTTCCGAAAACCCGATACCCCCGATCTTGCCCTCGGCTTTGAAGGCCAGCAGCGTCTCCATCACCTCTTCGATCTCGACACGCGGATCGCGGCGGTGAATGTAGTAAAGATCGACGTGGTCCAGTCCCAGACGGGTCAGCGAGGCATCAAGTGCTGTACGCAGATAGTCCTTCGTGTTGTTGAAACCGCGCTTGCCGGTCTCGGGGTCACGGTCAATCCCGCCTTTGGTGGCAATGGTGAAATGGCCAGGCCTGCCTTTGAGAAACGTGCCGATGATCGTCTCGGACAGCCCCATCCCGTAGACATTGGCTGTATCGAGGAAATCGACACCCATGTCCCGCGCCGCGGCCAACGTCTCATGCGCCTCTGCCTCGGTGGTAGGGCCGTAAGCGCCGCCAAAGCTCCAACACCCCAGCCCGACCTCGGCAACTGTTTTTCCATCCTGACGAATACGGCGCGTTTTCAACCTGAACCCCTTCCGGTGCATATTTCTTTGTCATCGGGATAGTCTATCAAAGAAAGTCGGGGGGGAAACAGAGGTTGATCGGTTTCACCGCTTTGGGTGTAAAGGTGTGGACAGCAAGAGCACCTTTGGGCGAGCGACATCATTCGATGGAATCATATGAATTTTTGAACAGGGAGATTGAAGGAAATGCGGAGCGAGGAAGACAAGATCTCAGGCCGATTGAGCGGTGAACAAATCGAGCCGGACCAACCGGACAATATGCTGTTGCGGCTGATCTATATGGTGCTGATTGCCGTCATGATCTCGGTCGCGCAGACGGTGCTGGGGGTGGCCACGGTGGTCCAGTTTGTCGTGATGCTGGTGAACAACAATCAACCGAACCCGCGTCTGGCCGATTTCGGAACCGACCTCGGCATCTGGATCGCCAAAGCCGCGCGCTACCAGACGGCGGCAAGCAATGTCAAACCCTGGCCCTGGACCGAAATGGACTGAGGTGGCCCCGCCAATCCGCCCCTGTTTTTGTTCATCTGCGAACAACCTTGCCGCCAACTGGTGCATCGCGTTAGTCTTGCGCGCAGATGACGGGATAAGGGAAAGTGTGACAGATGAAGGATTTAGAGGGCCGCAAGGCGCTGGTGACCGGCTCTGCCACCGGCTTGGGAAGGTCGATTGCCGTGAAGCTGGCCGCGCGCGGGGCGGATGTCATCATCAACTACGCACGCTCAAGCGCCGAGGCCGAGGAGGCCGCAGAACTGTGCCGCGCCGAAGGGGTGCAGGTGCAGGTGGTCAAGGCCAATGTCGCCGATCCGGACGGTTGCAAGGCGCTGGCCGTGGCGGCGCAGGCTTGGGGCCAGCTTGATATTCTGGTCAACAACGCGGGCATCACCCGCCATGCACGCGACCATTCGGACCTCGATGCCCTTTCCAAGGGTGACTTCATGGACATCTACGAGGTCAATGTCGTCGGTCCCTACCTGATGCTCCAAGCGACGAAACCCCTGCTTCAGGCCGCGCATGCGAAAAGCGGCCGGTCGAGCACGGTGCTCAACACATCCTCCATCGCCGGGGTCCGGGGGGTCGGCTCCTCTGTCGCCTATGCCGCCTCCAAGGGGGCGCTCAACACGATGACGCTGTCGCTGGCCCGCGCGCTGGCTCCTGCGATCCGCGTGAACGCGATCTGCCCCGGCTTCATCGGGACGCGCTGGTTCAAGGATACGATGGACGAGGCGAAATACGCCGATACCATCCGCCGGATCGAGACGCTGACGCCGCTGGCCGCCGCCTCCGGCCCCGACGATATTGCGGATGCGGCGCTGTTTTTCCTCTCGGATGCGTCGCGTCATGTCACCGGCGAGATGCTGCTCGTGGACGCTGGCATGCATCTGGGCAAACTCAGGGACTGAGCCTATGCCAGCCATAGTCTTTGCCAAAGCCTGCCGCGTGGGGCAGCGTTGACAGTTCTGTCCGGTTAGGGCCACGCTTGCGCCAAACATACCGGAACTGGAGAAGACCATGCCTGTCAACGACGAACTGCGTGCCGCGATCGAAGCCTCGGTGGATGAAGGGTTTGACGCGCAGCTTGCCTATACGCGCAAACTCGTCAATTTTCCCTCGCAGCGCGGGGAAGAGTTCGCCGTGCAGGATTTCCTGTTTCAGGACTGGAAAGAACGCGGGTTCATGATGGACCGTTTCCATATGAACGAGGCCGAGATCACCGCCCACGAGGGTGGCGCGCCGTTCTCGGAGGATCATTCGCAGGCTCCTATCGTTGTGGGTATCCATCATCCCAAGGCGGAAACCGGACGCTCGCTGATCCTACAGCACCATGTCGATGTTGTACCCGTTGGCCCCACGGATATGTGGGAAAAAGCGCCCTATGGCGGGGAGATCGTGGGCGACTGGATGTATGGCCGCGGCTCCGGCGATATGAAGGCGGGCGCTGCGGCCAATGTCTTTGCGCTGGATGCGCTGAAACGGATCGGGCTGCAACCTGCGGCCACCGTTTATCTGCAGTCCGTGGTGGAGGAGGAATCCACCGGAAACGGTGCGATGCAGACTTTCCTGCGCGGTTATACGGCGGACGCCGCCCTGATCCCCGAACCGGAGGGCGACAAGCTGGTGCGCGCCTGCGCTGGTGTTTTGTGGTTCTCGGTCGAGGTGCGCGGCGTGCCGGTGCATGTCCGCGAGATGGGTGAGGGGGCCAATGCGATCGATGCGGCCTACCGTGTGATCGGCGCACTGCGCGAGATCGAGGCAAAGTGGAACGGTGAGAAAGACCAGCATCCCGAGTTCCTGAGCGAGGATCACCCGATCAACCTGAACATCGGCAAGATCGCGGGCGGCGACTGGGGCTCGTCCGTGCCCGCATGGTGCCGCTTTCAGGTGCGTATTGCGATCTATGCAGGGCAAAACGCCGCCGAGAAACTGCGCGAGATCGAAGATCATGTCGCCGCTTTCGCGCGGCAGGACCGCTTTTTGTCGCAGAACCCGCCGCAGATCGTGCAAAACGGGTTCAACGCCGAAGGCTACGTGCTGGAACCCGGATCCGATGCTGAAAACGTGCTTGCCACGGCGCATGAGGCAGCCTTTGGCGCACCGTTGGAAACGATGACGACCCCGGCCTATCTGGATGCGCGCGTCTATGCGCTGTACAACAACATCCCCACGCTCTGCTACGGCCCGGTCTCGCGCAATATCCACGGCTTTGATGAATGCGTCAGCCTGTCATCCCTGCGCAAGGTGACCAAGGCGATGGCGCTTTTCGTGGCCGACTGGTGCGGGACAGAGCCTGTCGCTGACTAAAGGTTTCAC
This sequence comes from Rhodobacterales bacterium, assembly GCA_047921295.1. Lineage (GTDB taxonomy): Bacteria > Pseudomonadota > Alphaproteobacteria > Rhodobacterales > Rhodobacteraceae > Seohaeicola. The sequence goes on along the minus strand of JBLRWK010000006.1, from coordinate 22,076 downwards.
GCGCCGACATTGCGGTGACGCTGATTGGGCAGCAAGGGGAAGGTGCCCCCGATCACACCTTGGGCGGGCGGCTTTTGTAGACCGGAAGCCGCCAGCCGAAGGCCAGCGATCCGGCGCGCAGAATCCACGTCACCAGCGCGCAGGTGACCAGCACTATCAAAGTGTCTGCGCCAAGTTCGCGCGCGACCAAAGCCGCCACCGCACCCGCAAAGGCGGCGGTTGCATACAGCTCGCCCTGTTTCAGAACCAGCGGCACCTCGTTGCAGACAACGTCGCGCATCAGCCCGCCCAGACAACCGGTGATGATGCCCATGATCACGATGATCGCGGCGGGTTGCTCCATCCCCATCGCCACACCGACGCCGGCAGGCACGGCAACCGCCAGCGCCAGACTGTCCAGCCAGATCAACGCACGGTAGCGGCTTTCCAGCAGATGCGCGGTGAAGAACACCACAAGGGCGGCGGTGCAGGCGATGGCGATATAGGTCGGCTCGGCCACCCAGAACACCAGATCGCGGTTGAGCAGCACATCGCGCAACGTGCCGCCACCCACGGCTGTCAGGCAGGCGATGAAGAAAAAGCCCACGATATCAAGCTGCGCGCGCGAGGCGACAAGTGCGCCTGTCAGGGCAAAGACCAGCACCGCCGCATAATCCAGCAGCACCAGCAGGGTCACTGGCCAGCCTTTGCGGCAACCTTGAACGGGGCCATGCCTGCACGGGCAAGTTCGTCGGCGCGCTCGTTCTCGGGGTGGCCCGCGTGGCCCTTGACCCACTCCCATGTCACTTTGTGGCGCGTCCCCGCAGCGTCCAGCCGCTGCCAGAGTTCGACATTCTTGACCGGCTTTTTATCCGCCGTGCGCCAGCCGTTCTTTTTCCAGCCGTGAATCCATGTGGTCACGCCGTTCTTCACATAGGCGCTGTCGGTGACGATGGTGATCTCGCTGTCGCGCTCCAGCGCCTCCAGCGCGTGGATCGCGGCCAGCAGTTCCATGCGGTTGTTGGTGGTCAGCGCCTCGCCGCCGTTCAACTCGCGTTCCTTAATGATTTGTCCGTCCCGCACCGCGCGCATCAGCGTGCCCCATCCACCGGGGCCGGGATTGCCGGAGCAGGCCCCGTCGGTATAGGCGTAAAGCCGCGTCATGGCTGGTGCTCCGACGGGATATAGCCGGGCAGGACGGCGATACGGTCACACCATGCCGAAAGGGCGGGAAAGCGCGTCATGTCATAGCCGCCGCGTGTGCCTGCGGTGCAGGTGTAGCCGTAAAGCGCGATATCCGCGATGGTCGGAGTTGTGCCGCAGAACCAGTCGCGGCCTTGCAAGGCATCCTCCATCAGTGCCAGCAGGGCTTGGCCTTCTTCCAGCAGGGCGGCCATCCGTTCCGGCGTGGCCAGATGCGCGCGCTCAGGGTAGCACAGCAGCGCAGCGCGCACGGCAATCACAGGCTCGTGGCGGTTCTGCTCGAAGAACATCCACGCCAGCATCTGCGCCTGCGCGAAAGGATCGGACGGCACCCAATCGGTGCCCGCGCCCAGATACCACAGGATCGCATCGGATTCGTTGAGCACCCGCCCGTCTGCCAGATGCAGGACCGGCAGCTTGCCGAGCGGGACTTTGCCTGCGGCTTTCGCCGCGCTCAGCGCATCCGATCCCGCCTCGCACGCGATATGGGTATAGGACCGCCCGAGAAGCGCCAGCAGCAGCCGTACCTTGTAGCTGTTGCCGGAGGAGGGCATCGAATAAAGGGTCATCTCGGTCATGGGCGCTCCGTCGATATGGCTCATCTCCATATGTCAGGCGAAGGCCACGACCGCCAGACAGATCAGAACGATTGCGGTCAAAAGTACGCGCAGATGCATCCACCATGCGGGGGCCAGCCCCTGCTTCCAGAACATCCAGTCCAGCAGCAACAATCCGGTAAATCCGGCCATCAGGTTGATCGCCGCCCCTGTCGGCCCGCCCCCTGTCATGAAAAACGCCCAGAGCGCGGGGATCACCGACAGCACATAGCCCGACGCTGCAACCGCGCCGCTTGCCTTTGCGGCAAAGCCCCACAGCACACCGGACATGAACGACAGGATGATCGCGCCGTAGAACAGGCCGACATAGGGGCCGGTGAACCGCCCGCCCAAGGTCTGCGCGCTCCACAAGCCCAGCGGCTCGGAGATCACGGTCAGCGCGCCCCAGACAAACGGGATCAGACCAGCAAGGCCCAGCAGCAGGGCAGAACGGGGGATGGGGTGCATCATCCGCTTCAGGCCGGTTGCCGCAAGACGCGGGGCACTTTGAACTCGACATTTTCTTCGGCGGTGACGACCTGTTCCACGGTGAGATCGAAGCGGTCGCGGAACGCATCCACGACCTCGGTGATCAGCACGTCGGGCGCGGAAGCACCTGCGGTGATGCCGATGCTCGAGATCCCCTCCAGCGCGCGCCAGTCGATATCGGTGGCGCGTTGCACGAGCTGGGCGTAACCGCATCCAGCCCGCGCGCCGACCTCGACCAGCCGCCTTGAATTGGACGAATTGGGCGCGCCCACAACCAGCATCGCATCGCATTTCGGGGCCATGGCCTTGACCGCCTCCTGCCGGTTGGTGGTGGCGTAGCAGATATCCTCCTTGTGCGGGCCGACGATGGCGGGAAAGCGTGCCTTGAGCGCCGCGACCACATCGGCGGTGTCATCGACAGACAGCGTCGTCTGCGTGACAAAAGCCAGCTTTGCCGGATCGCGCACTGTCAGGCCCGGCACATCCTGCGGTGTTTCCACCAGCAGCACCTCGCCCGCAGGCAACTGGCCCATCGTACCGACAGTTTCGGGATGGCCCGCATGGCCGATCATCACGATCTGCAGCCCGTTCTGGTGATGCCGCTCCGCCTCAATATGCACCTTGCTGACCAGCGGACAGGTGGCATCGACATAGATCATCTCGCGCGCGGCGGCGGCGGCGGGAACGGATTTCGGCACGCCATGGGCCGAGAAGATCACGGGCCGGTCATGCGGCACCTCGTCCAACTCCTCGACGAATACGGCCCCCTTGGCGCGCAGCCCGTCGACCACGAATTTGTTATGCACGATCTCGTGGCGCACGAAAACCGGCGCGCCCCATTTCTCGAGCGCGAGTTCGACGATTTTGATAGCGCGGTCCACTCCGGCGCAGAACCCGCGGGGGGCTGCGAGATAAAGGGTGAGAGGCGGTTTGGTCATAGCGGTCTCCTGTTGGAACAGAGGTAAGGCCTGATGCGCTGTGGGTCCAGCCCCCAGCAATGACCGCGCCAGTGAGTCGCGCTACCGTGACTTGCCGATCTTGGCAATTCGCCCGATAGTGCCGCCTCATGTTTCCGGAGTATCAGGCGTATGCGACAGGCCCTATCAACCGCGATCATTCTGGCAGCAGGCGCGGGGCCGGTTTTTGCCGAAGGACCGGGCATTCTGCCGTGGCGCGATTCCACCGTGGTGGCGCAGGGGCAGGACGTTTACGTGGACCATTGCGCGGCCTGCCACGGCGACCGGCTACAGGGTGAGCCGAACTGGCAAAGCCGCGACGCCGATGGCTACCTGCCCGCCCCGCCGCATGATGTCAGCGGACATACGTGGCATCACCCCGACCAGCAGCTTTTCGAGATCACGAAATACGGAATCGAAGCCATCATCGGCGGTTCCTACAAAAGCCGGATGGGCGGCTATGAGGGCATTCTGAGCGATGCCGAGATTATCGCCGTGCTCGCATTTATCAAAAGCACATGGCCCCCGCGTGTCATCGAGATCCATGACCAGATCAACGCGGATGCCGCGCTGGACTGATCGGGGCACTGATCCAGCGCGCATAAAAAAAAGCGGCCGGATTATCCCGCCGCTTTTTGTTTTTTGGGCTCAACCGATTAGGGCACAGTAATGTCGCCCCGTCCGGCTGACGGTTCATTCCTCAGTGGACACTTCCGCATCACGCGGTGCGGGGATATCACGCGGCGGGCGGCCGATCACATCCTTCAACTCGTCAAGCTCGATGAAATTATCGGCCTGACGGCGCAACTCGTCCGCGATCATGGGCGGCTGGCTGCGGATCGTCGAGACGACGGAGACGCGCACGCCCTGCCGCTGCAGGCTTTCCACAAGCGGGCGGAAATCGCCGTCACCGGAGAACAGCACGATATGGTCGATCCGCGGCGCCAGTTCCATGGCATCCACAGTCAGTTCGATATCCATATTGCCTTTGACCTTCCTGCGGCCCTGACTGTCGGTATATTCCTTGGCCGGTTTCGTCACCATCGTGTAGCCGTTGTAATGCAACCAGTCTACGAGGGGGCGAATGGGCGAATACTCGTCGTTTTCGAGCAGTGCGGTGTAGTAAAAGGCGCGCACGAGTTTGCCGCGACGCATGAATTCCTGACGCAGCAACTTGTAGTCGATATCGAATCCAAGCGACCGGGCGGCAGCGTAAAGATTGGAGCCATCGATGAACAGCGCCAGCCGTTCGTCTTTGTAAAACATTAATTGTCCTTCCGAGTGTCCGCCTTGTCGCAGGGTCCGTGAGTGGGAAAAGTGCGGGTTGGGATATTGGAGTGTGAGTGGTTCGGGGTGTAAAATATGCGACAAGCTCGGAGTGAAATAGTTTGTTGCCGAGAGGGCCGCAAGCCCCTAGGTCTCTGTGATCTTGCCTCGTTCCAACGTAATTAATGCCGGACCCATGCCCGTTCAAGAATACCTCATCGCACTTGGCGGCAATCTGCCGTCTGATCTGGGCCTGCCGGAGCATACGCTCACAGCAGCGTTATCGGATTGCGCGGATGAAGGGCTACATGTCGCCGCCGTCAGCAAGATTTACGATACGCCCTGTTTTCCTGCAGGCGCTGGGCCGGATTACGTGAATGCGGCCGCTGTGATACACAGCGATTTGCCGCCTGTTGCCGTGCTCAAGGCGTTGCACCGGATCGAGGCACGTCACGGCCGATCACGGACACAGCGCTGGGGCATGCGGACACTGGATCTTGACTTGCTGGCGGCAGGCGATCTGGTTCTTCCCGACGCTGCGTCACAAGCGAGGTGGCGCGCCCTTCCGCCCGATCAGCAGATACGCCACACCCCGTCCAAGCTGATCCTGCCGCATCCCCGTTTGCAGGATCGCGCCTTCGTGCTCGTGCCGTTATGCGATGTGGCACCGGATTGGGCGCATCCGCTGACCGGCAAAACCGTGGCGCAGATGTGCGCGGCTTTGCCCGCGTCCGAGCGAGAGACGGTGAAGCCCAGAGAATAAAGGCCCGGAGAATGAAGCCGACAGAATAGCGGCTTGTATCCGGCCCCGATCCGTCTTAAATAGCGGGTTTCCGAAAGACTGCCGCTGATTGGAGTGCTCTCATGGCCCGCGTAACCGTAGAAGATTGTGTCGACAAGGTTCCGAACCGGTTCGAACTGGTCATGCTGGCCGCGCATCGCGCACGCGAGATCACCGCCGGCGGTGCTCTGACAGTGGATCGCGAGAACGACAAGAACCCCGTCGTCGCCCTGCGCGAGATCGCGGAAGAGACACAATCGGCCGCCGAGCTGCGCGAACGGCTGATCGAATCGAACCAGAATCAGATCGAAGTTGACGAGCCTGAAGATGATTCGATGGCGCTTTTGATGGGTGGCGGCGAACAGGCCGACAAACCTGTCGAGGACGATATGTCCGAAGAAAAGCTGCTGCGGGCCCTGATGGAAGCACAAGGGCAGGGCTAAGGCTCTCCCGCAGGAAGGGTATGGGCCGAAATGATCGCGGTTGAAGACCTGATCGCACTGGTCCGCAATTACAACCCAAAGACGAATGAGGCGTTGATCCGGTCAGCATATGACTACGGGTTGATGTCGCATGAGGGGCAGTTCCGCCAGTCGGGAGAGCCCTATTTCACGCATCCCGTCGCTGTGGCCGCCATACTGACGGAACAGCGGCTGGATGACGCGACGATCGTCACCGCCCTGCTGCATGACACGATCGAGGACACCAAAGCCTCTTATTCCGAGGTGGTCACGCGGTTCGGGCCGGAGATTGCCGATCTGGTGGATGGGGTCACCAAGCTGACCAATCTTCAGCTTTCCAGCAGCGAGACCCAGCAGGCCGAGAATTTCCGCAAGCTGTTCATGGCCATGTCCAAGGATCTGCGCGTCATTCTGGTCAAGCTCGCCGACCGTCTGCACAATATGCGGACGATCAAGGCGATGCGCCCCGAAAAGCAGGCCAAGAAAGCGCGCGAGACGATGGATATCTTCGCGCCGCTGGCAGGACGCATGGGGATGCAGTGGATGCGTGAGGAGCTGGAGGATCTGGCCTTCAAGGTGCTCAACCCCGAAGGTCGCGCCTCCATCATGCGGCGTTTCATCACGCTGCAAAAGGAAACCGGCGATGTGATCCACCGGATCACCGGCGATATGCGTCTTGAACTCGACAAGGCCGGGATCGAGGCGCAGGTTTTTGGCCGCGCCAAGAAGCCCTATTCGATCTGGCGCAAGATGCAGGAAAAGGAGATGGGGTTTTCGCGTCTCTCCGACATCTACGGCTTTCGCGTGATTACTGCCTCCGAGGAGGATTGTTACCGCGCGATGGGCGTGATCCACCAGCGCTGGCGCGCGGTGCCGGGACGGTTCAAGGATTATATCAGCCAGCCGAAATCCAACGGCTACCGCTCGATCCACACAACCGTGTCGGGCCGAGACGGCAAGCGTGTCGAGGTGCAGATCCGCACGCGGCAGATGCATGACGTGGCCGAAACCGGCGTTGCGGCGCATTGGTCCTACCGTGACGGGGTGCGGACGCGGAACCCGTTTGCCGTCGATCCGGCCAAATGGATCGCGGGCCTGTCCGAGCAGTTCCATGCCGAGGAGGATCACGACGAGTTTCTCGAAGCGGTCAAGCTCGAGATGTATTCGGATCAGGTGTTCTGCTTCACGCCCAAAGGTGATGTGGTCAAGCTGCCGCGCGGGGCCACGCCGATCGATTTCGCCTATGCCATCCACACACGGATCGGCAATGCCTGCGTCGGGGCCAAGATCGACGGCATGCGCGTGCCGCTCTGGACACGCGTGAAGAACGGCCAGTCGGTCGAGATCATCACCGCGCAGGGCCAGATCCCGCAGGCAACATGGCTTGAGATCGCCACCACCGGCAAGGCCAAGACAGCGATCCGCCGTGCCCTGCGCGAGGTGGACCGTGGCCGCTTCATCAAGCTGGGGCACGAGCTGGCGCGCTCCGCCTTCGACCATCTGGGCAAGAAGGCCACCGACAAGGTGCTCGAGACGGCAGCGCGCAATCTGCGGCTCGACGGGCGTGACGAGGTTCTGGCCCGACTGGGCAGCGCAGAATTGAGCGCGCGTGAGGTTGTCCGCTCGGTCTATCCTGACCTGACCCCCGACCAGACCGACGAGATCGATACCAAACGTGCCGTGATCGGCCTGTCGCCCGAGCAGAATTTCGACCGTGCCCGTTGTTGCCAGCCTTTGCCCGGCGAGAGGATCGTGGGAATTACCTTTCGCGGTAAGGGCGTTGTGGTGCATGCCATCGATTGCGAGGCGCTGACCGCCTACGAGGACCAGCCGGACCGCTGGATGGACCTGCACTGGCACTCCGGAAAGCACCCGCCCATTCACACCGCCACACTTAATCTGACAATCGGAAACGATGCTGGCGTATTGGGGCGCATCTGCACCTTGATCGGAGAGCAGAAGGCCAATATCTCTGACTTGCAATTCGTGGACCGCAAACCAGATTTCTACCGACTTTTGATCGACGTTGAACTGCGCGATGCCGAGCATCTGCATTCGATCATGTCTGCTCTGGAGGCGGAAGGCGACGTGGCGGCGGTGGAACGGTTCAGAGATCCGTCCCGTGCCGTTGCAATGAACGCGTAGCAGAAGGGCAGGGTCTTGGTATTCAAGCGCAGGGATAAGCGCCCGCTCTGGAAGATCTTGACCGAGTTCTTCTGGCCAAGAGGGGGGTGGAGCAGGGCTGCGCAATATGTGCGCCACCGCCTCAACCGCTTGCCGGACTCTCCCGAGAAGATCGCGCGCGGCATTTTTGCAGGCGTCTTCACGACGTTCACGCCTTTCTACGGGCTGCATTTCATCTTCGCGCTGATGCTTGCCTTTATCATCAGAGGAAACGTGATCGCCGCCTTGCTGGCGACTTTCTTTGGCAACCCGCTGACCTATGTACCCATTGGCGTTGTCTCGATGAAGATGGGCTATTTCCTGCTGGGGGAGCGGGCGCAGTCCGACGATCACATTGCGCGGTCGCTGGGAGGCAAGTTCATGGATGCGGGCGACGCGCTGAAGAACAATTTCATGACCCTGTTCAATGACGAGACACCGGACTGGCACAGTCTCACGATCTTTTTCAATGAGGTGTTTTTTCCCTATCTTGTCGGCGGTATCATTCCGGGACTTATCGCTGGCGGCACCTGCTATCTTCTCAGCGCCCCGCTGATCCGCGCCTACCAGCAGCGTCGCAGCGGTGCGATCAAGGCCAAGCTGGCCGCATTGAAAGCCAAGGCAAAGCGTCAGGCCGACGCGCAGCAAAAATCCGACTAACCCGACAAGACTGACCCGATCCGACTGACCCGAAAGGATGATCCCGATGAAGCCCCTTGGAATATTGCGTCTGGGTGTGAATATCGACCATGTGGCGACTGTGCGTAACGCACGTGGTGGCGCCTATCCTGATCCTTTGCGCGCCGCGAAGCTGGCGGAGGACGCAGGTGCGGACGGGATCACCGCGCATCTGCGCGAGGATCGCCGCCACATCTCGGACGCGGATATCGAAGGGCTGATGGATGTTCTCAGCGTGCCGTTGAACTTCGAGATGGCCGCAACCGAAGAGATGCAGCGCATCGCCCTGCGCCACAAGCCGCATGCGGTCTGTATCGTCCCCGAAAAGCGCGAGGAGCGCACGACCGAGGGCGGGCTGGAGGTGGCACGCGAGGAAAACCGTCTGGCAGGCTACATCGCCCCGCTGCGCGAGGCGGGCTGCCGCGTGTCGATCTTCATCGCTGCCGATGCCCGCCAGATCGAAGCCGCGCACCGGATCGGGGCCGAGGTGATCGAGTTGCATACCGGTGCCTATTGCGATGCCCATGCCGAGGGGCGCTTTGACGAGCGTGATGCGGAATGCCAGCGGCTGGGCGAAATGGCAGCCTATGCCCACTCGCTCGGGCTTGAGGTGCATGCAGGCCACGGTCTGACCTATGACACGGTGCAGCCAATCGCGGCCTTTCCCGAGGTGATGGAGCTGAACATCGGTCATTTCATCATCGGTGAGGCGATCTTTCGCGGCCTGTCACCGGCCATTCACGAGATGCGCCGCCTGATGGATGCCGCCCGCGCCCCTGTATCGGCCTGAGTGATGACCCGCGAGGGCATGCGCCTTATGAGACGGGCCGTTCTGCTTGTCGGCTTGGTGCTGGCGGCGCTGGCGGTCTGGCAGTTGGAAAAGGCGCGCAGCGGGCTTGATATCTCGCAGATCGATGCAGCCGGAAGCCCCGCCACGCGCGCGGCCTTGCCGGATGCCGACGGCCCTGTGGTGGTTGTCGCGCATGGTTTCGCCGGATCGCGCCAGATGATGCAGGGCTATGCGCTGCCGCTGGCGCAGGCGGGCTACCGCGTGTGGTCATTCGATTTCCACGGCCATGGCCGCAATCCGCGCCCGATGGGTGGCGATGTCAGCGTGATCGAGGGCACCACGATGCGGCTGGTGGAGCAGACGCTCGCCGTGGCCGACGCTGCGCGCGAGGCCGAAAGCTGGACAGGGCCTATCGCCCTGCTGGGCCATTCCATGGCCACCGATATCATCATCCGCGCCGCTGCTGCCGATCAGGGGATCGGGCCGATCGTTGCCATTTCGGCTTTCTCGCAAGCGGTGACGCCGGAGTTCCCCGACGATATGTTGCTGATCTCGGGGCAGGGCGAGCCGCGCCTGCGCCATTTCGCGCAGGAAACGCTGTGGATGCTGGACCCCGCAGCGGAAGAGGGGCAGACCGTCACAGCCGAGACGATCCGCCGTGCCGCTATCGTGGCCCCGGGGGTGGAGCATGTGGGCGTGCTGTTCAGCCGGACGGGGCAGAGTGCAGCGCTGGCGTGGCTGGATCAAAGCTATGACCGCGCCAGCAGCGTCACACCCCCCGCAACAGGCGGCTGGCTGGCCGCCTTGCTGGCCGCGATTGTCGCGCTGGTCTGGCCCCTGTCGCGCCGTTTGCCCAAACGCGCTGTGCCTCTGGTGGCCCTCTCGTGGCGTCAGTTTTCGCTGGCAGTGGCGCTGCCTGCGGTTTTGGCGCCCGTGATTGCGGTGATGCTGGGCATCAAGACCCTGCCGGTGCTGGTCGCGGATCATCTGGCGGTGCATCTGCTGGTCTACGGCGCGCTGCAACTGGCGATCCTGTGGCGCGCGGGGCTGCGGCCCGGCCCGCTGTCGCCTGTCGCGGGGGTGTTTCTGATCCTTTGGGGGCTGGCGGTCTTTGGCCTTGCGCTGGATCGCTATGGCGCGAATTTCCTGCCCTCGACCGAACGGCTCTGGATCATCGCGGCACTGGCGCTGGGCGCTGTGCCCTTCATGCTGGCCGATGCGCTGGTCACCGGCGCAGGGCGGGGCACATGGGCGCGGCGCATTCTGGCGCGGCTGGGGTTTCTGGTCTCGCTCGGCATCGCGGTGGCGCTGGATATGGAGGGGCTGTTCTTTCTCGCGCTGATTGCCCCCGTGATCGTGTTGTTCTACATCATCTACGGATTGATGGGCCGCTGGGTCGCGCAGCGCAGCGGGGCCGCCGCCGCTGGTTTGGGTCTTGGTCTGGCCTTGGCATGGGCGCTTGGCGTGAGCTTTCCGCTGTTCAGCGCTGCAGGTTAGAAGGACAGACAGATGATCCTCGGCATCGGCACAGACCTTGCGAATATCGAGCGGATCGCCGCCACGCTGGAGCGGTTCGGGGACCGCTTCCGCAACCGCGTGTTTACCCCCATTGAACAGGCCAAGGCCGAACGCCGCATGGATGTGGCTGGCACCTATGCCAAACGCTGGGCCGCGAAAGAAGCCTGCTCCAAGGCGCTGGGCACCGGCTTGCGCATGGGCATCAGCTGGCGCGACATGGCGGTGACGAACCTGCGCAGCGGCCAGCCGCAGATGCAGGTGACCGGCTGGGCAGCAGAACGTTTGGCGGCGATGACCCCGCCGGGCCACGAGGCGCTGATCCATGTGACATTGACCGATGATCACCCCTGGGCGCAGGCCTTTGTGGTGATCGAGGCGCGGCCCATCGTGGAAAGAGGCCCGTAACCCGCCAAACCGGTGCTGGCAGTGGGCGGATGGTCCGGCTTGGCTTGACTCATCTGCCACTGCCCATCATGTAGCGCTGACCGCCCGAGCAGGAGCACGACCCAATGGCCACGGACGCCAAAAAAGGCAATTCGATCATCGAGACGATCAAGACTATCGTTTATGCGCTGCTGATCGCGGGCATATTCCGGACTTTGTTCTTCCAGCCGTTCTGGATTCCCTCCGGCTCGATGAAGCAGACATTGCTGATCGGCGATTTCCTGTTCGTGAACAAGATGACCTATGGCTATTCCTTCGCCTCCTGCCCGACGATCCGTATTCCCGTGGTGGGGCTGAATATCGACGCCAAGGATATCTGCGGCTTTCTGGGTGATGATAACGACCGTATTTTTGGTGGCCAGCCCGCGCGCGGCGATGTGGTTGTGTTCCGCCATCCGGTCAGCGGCCAGGATTACATCAAGCGGCTGGTCGGCCTGCCGGGCGAGACCGTGCAGATGATCGGTGGCGTGCTGCATATCAACGGCGAGGCCGTGACGCTGGAAGATGACGGCGTGTTCGAGGAAACCGCAGAGCCGCAAGGTCCGCAGCGGCTGCGTCCGCGTTGCGAGAACGGACCTGTCGGCGATGGCGGCCTTTGCCTGAAATCGCGCCAGATCGAGACCTTTCCGGAAGGCACCAGCCATCCGGTTCTGAACATCGGGCGGCAAAGCTCGGATGACACGCCGGTTTACAACGTGCCTGCGGGGCATTTCTTCTTCATGGGCGACAACCGCGACAATTCCACCGACAGCCGCGTGCCACAGATGGCTGGTGGTGTGGGCTTCGTGCCCTACCAGAACCTGATCGGCCGCGCCGACCGGATCATGTTCTCCTCGTCGGGCACCTCGATGCTGGCGTTCTGGACATGGCGCAGCGACCGTTACTTCAAGAGGATCGAGTGAGGTTATCCGCAGATCTCAAGGCTCTGGAAAGCCGTGTCGGGCATGCCTTCCAGCGCCCTGAATTGTTGGTCCGGGCCGTCACCCATTCCTCCATGTCCTCGGCCACGCGTGACGACAACCAGCGGCTGGAGTTTCTGGGAGACCGCGTGTTGGGCCTTGTGATGGCGGAGGCGCTTCTGGCCAATGATCGTAGTGCTACCGAAGGCCAGCTTGCCCCGCGCTACAACGCGCTTGTCCGCAAGGAAGCCTGCGCCGATGTCGCGCGCCAGATCGATCTGGGCGATGTGCTGAAGCTGGGCCGCTCCGAGATGATCTCGGGCGGGCGGCGCAAACTGGCGCTGCTGGGCGACGCGATGGAAGCCCTGATCGCGGCGGTCTATCTGGATGCGGGCTTTGACGCGGCGCGCGCCATGATCCTGCGGCTTTGGGGTGACCGGATCGGCGCCGTCGAGGAAGACGCCCGCGATGCCAAGACCGCCTTGCAGGAATGGGCACAGGCGCGTGGCCTGCCGCCGCCGAAATATGTTGAATTGCAACGCTCCGGGCCGGATCATGCCCCGGTATTCACAATGTCGGCCCAGCTTGAGAACGGAGAGGCGGAAACCGCCACCGCCGGATCGAAGCGGCAGGCGGAACAGGCAGCGGCCAAAGCCCTGCTGGACAGATTGGAGAGCGCATGACACGCGCAGGTTTTGTGGCCCTCATCGGCGAGCCGAATGCGGGAAAATCGACGCTTCTCAACCGGATGGTGGGGGCCAAGGTCTCGATCGTTACCCATAAGGTGCAGACCACGCGGGCGCGTATCCGGGGTGTGGCGATGGAAGGCGAGGCGCAGATCGTTTTTGTCGACACGCCCGGCCTCTTCGCGCCCAAGCGCAGGCTGGACCGCGCGATGGTGGCAGCCGCCTGGGGCGGGGCGGCGGATGCCGATATCGTGGTGCTGCTGGTCGAGGCGCACCGCGGTGTGACGGACGGCGTGCAGAAAATCCTCGAAGGGCTGGAAGGGATCGGCAAGGGCCGTCCCGTGGCGCTCGCGATCAACAAGATCGACCGCGTCAAATCAGAGGTGCTGCTGGGGCTGACCCGCGACCTGAACGAGCGTTTTCCTTTCGTCGAGACCTTCATGATCTCGGCCGAGAAGGGCCACGGCGTGCAGGCTTTGCGCGAATGGCTGGCGGGCAAGCTGCCCGAAGGCCCATGGCTTTATCCCGAAGACCAGATCGCCGACCTGCCGATGCGGATGATCGCCGCCGAAATGACCCGCGAGAAGCTGACCCTGCGCCTGCATCAGGAACTGCCCTACCAGTTGACCGTCGAGACGGAAAACTGGGAGGAACGCAAGGACGGCTCGGCCAAGATCGACCAGATCATCTATGTGATCCGCGACGGCCATAAAGGCATCGTGCTGGGCAACAAGGGCGAGACGATCAAACAGGTCGGTCAGGCCGCGCGCGAGGAGATCGAGGAATTTCTGGGCCGCAAGGTGCATCTGTTCCTGCAGGTCAAGGTCCGCTCCGGTTGGCTGGACGAGGCGGAGCGCTATTCCGAGATGGGGCTGGACTTCAAGGACGGGAACGTCTGAGGCCGCAGCTTGTGCGGTGGCGTTTGCGCTTTGAGTATTTGAAGAACGCTGAAGCAGGGGGCGCGGGCCATGTCTGACAGGTTGACCGCGAGTTTCTGGGTCTCGGCCTATCTGGCGCGATTGCGGCTGTCGGATATTCCGGCTTTCGTCGTAGCGCATGGCGATGATTCTGCGGGCACGGTTCTGGTCAAGCTGAACACTCTGGACGGGCAGGCCGTGGCCTATCATCGGTCTTTCGACCTGATGAGCGGAACTCGCGCTTGGGTAGTGCTTGCCGAGGGGCCAGAGGCGGATGTCGACGCGGCGCTGCGCCGTCAGCGCGCGCGCGATCCCGATCTTTGGGTCATCGAGGTCGAAGACCGGCAGGGGCGGCATCTGCTGGATCAGCCGGGATTGTCGGACTGACGACAGGGCGTATAGTCAACTCATGGATTGGCGCGATCAGGGCATTTTGCTGAGTAGCCGGCGGCACGGAGAATCCGCTGCCATCATTGAGGTATTCACCCGCGACCATGGCCGCCATGCCGGTGTCGTGCGCGGCGGGGCGAGCCGCAAGATCGCCCCTATCCTGCAACCGGGCGCGCAACTGGATGTCAGCTGGCGCGCGCGGCTGGAGGATCATATCGGCAGCTACACGGTCGAGCCGTTGCGGAGCCGCGCAGGCGCCGTGGCTGACCGGCAGGCGCTTGCGGGGCTGAATGCGGTGACGGCTTTGTTGCTGTTCACCCTGCCGGACCGCGAGGCGCATCCCGTGCTTTATGCCCGCAGCGAGGGGCTGCTGGATCTGCTGGGCGATCAGGATCTGTGGCCGCTGGCCTATCTGCAATGGGAACTCACGCTGCTGGAGGAGACGGGTTACGGCCTCGATCTGAGCACCTGTGCGGTGATTGGGCATGGCGCGAACGATCTGAGCTATGTCTCGCCGCGCAGCGGGCGGGCGGTGTCACGGGCGGGGGCGGGAGACTGGGCGGACCGCCTGCTACCCTTGCCGCCTTGCCTGATGGGGCAGGGACCGGCACCGGATCACGAGATTGCGGAGGGATTTCGCACCACGGGGCATTTCCTGCGCGAACATCTGGCACCGGCCTTGGGTAACAAGCCCCTGCCCGAGGCGCGGGAACGCTTTGTCGAGGTGTTCGCGCGCCGTCTCGGGCCGGATCGGGCGTCAGCGCAGGGCGAGGACCAGATCGACCAGTGATCCCATCGGGCTGGTATTGTCGGCATCGTCGCGGGTGCTGAGATCCTGCATGCCGACATGGGCAGCATAGATAATCCGCGCCATTTCGGGATTGGTGATCTCGACCTCGTCCAGCAAGGTCTGGATATGGCCGATCCGCGCCGCGTCCACTTCGGCGAGCATGGCCGCAACCGCCGCATCCTCGCGCGCCCATGCGCGGATGGCGGGTTCGACCTGCAAGGTGCCCAGCACCGGATGGCCACCACCGGCGACGATCTGTCCCAGAAGGCGCAGTCGTGCCACGGGGGTCGGTTGATCGGCAAGTGCCTCGGGGATGTGATCTACCGCCCCTTCGGCCCATAACGCCAGCATCTGGCGGTGATAATCGGGCACATCGGTGAAGTGCCAGTAGAACGAGCCCTTGGTTGTGCCAAGCCGTCGCGCCATCGGTTCTGCCTTCAACGCAACCGGTCCGGCCTCGGCCAGAGCGTTGAAACCGGCAAGCAACCAGTCGGATCGTGTCAATCGGGCGCGTGTCGTCATGCAAGCGACCTACGCCGGACGCATGATTCCCGCAAGAAAGGAGATCGCTGCATCGGCGATAAGTCGCGCTGCGTTGCAGCATTGCTTGCTTTTCGACTGCTTCAGCCCGCGATAGGACAAGGTTGCTGCTGTATTTCTGCACTTTCGAAAGGTTCGCCATGCTTCGGCACGGCCTAAGCCCCTTGATGCGGCCCGTCCTGCCCGCCCGACTTGCAAGCGCCAGACGCGACCATCATACTGCGGCCAGCCATGCTGCATCCCGCATGAAAACCACCGAACAGGACCGCTTGAAGCCGGGCGCATCCTGTTCATCACCCGCCGGAAAACCGCATTCACTGTAAGACAAGGACCATCCCCGATGAGCTATCTGTTCGATCTGTCCCCCGTTCCCGCCATTCCTGTGGTGGGGGAGGCCGCGTCCTATCCGATCGGGCGGATTTTCTGCGTCGGGCGCAATTATGCGGCGCATGCTGCGGAAATGGGCATCGAGGTTGATCGTGAAAAGCCGTTCTATTTCACGAAATCCCCCGCCTCGGCGATCCTCAGCGGTGCCACAGCGCCCTATCCTGCGGGCACGGACAACTATCACTACGAGATGGAACTGGCGGTTGCCATCGGCGCGCCCGCGTTCAAGGTGCCCGTCGGCGAGGCGCTGGCGAAGGTCTATGGCTATGGTTGCGCGCTTGATATGACGCGGCGCGATCTGCAACTGGCCGAGCGCGCGCACCAGCGTCCGTGGGATCTGGGCAAGGATGTCGAAAACTCCGCCGTTTTCGCCCCCCTGACGAAGGCGGCGGATTTTGGCGAGGTTTCGGCTCAGCGAATCCATCTGTCGCTGAATGACGAGATCCGGCAGGATGCTACCCTGACCGAATTGATCTGGTCGGTGCCGGAAATCATCAGCCATTTGTCCGGCTTCTATCATCTGAAACCGGGTGACTTGATCCTGACGGGCACGCCTGCCGGTGTTGGTGCCGTCTTGCCGGGTGATGTGATCACCGGTGGAATTGACGGGCTGGAACCGATTCGGCTGACAATCGGACCGGCGGAGTAACGCACCTCGCCGCTGTCACATATCCAGCGAGTGGATGCTTGAACAAACCTGACTAAAAAACTCGGATTGACGTGTCCGAGTTTTTTTGTCAGAAATGGAGGTGTTCCAGCCACCCCCGTCCCAATGAGGGGAAGCCCGAATCGAAAGATGAAAGGACTTCCGCCATGTCGCCCCAGAACAGACCCCTTCCCCGAAACGGCTTGATTGCCCCTTCGGCCCATTCTTTGCGCAATGCGCTGTGTCAGGACCGTGCCTCGGCGCTGGATCTCTTGCAGGATTTTGCCGTGCCGGATGTCTGCAACGTCGAAGCCTGGCTTGACCGTATAGAGGCCCGCAACGGACGCGAGGTGCGGCCATGATCGTCCTGCGCCATCAGGGCGGCGCTACGGCACCGCGCCCGCAACCCTTGCCAAGCCATACCGCCCGCGACCTGACCGAAGGTGGCACACAGGCGCAGATCGAACTGGACGGCCAGATTTACACGCTGCGGATCACCCGCGCTGGCAAGCTGATCCTGACCAAATGAGCGACATGTCTCCCATCCGCCCGCCGCGCGGGGCCGCTGCTGTAGGCCGGCTGGCCGATCTGGACCCGGTCGAGGCGGGGGCGGTCCTTTATATGCGGCTTTGCTGGGATAATCCCGATGCGCTGGCCGCGCTGACGCGCGACTTTGTTCCGCTGCTCGGTCTTGTCTCCGGCGAGGTTGCGGCGCGCGGATTCTATCAACTGTCCAGCCTGTGCCAGAGCCATGCCCGCCGCCCGCTTTGCCCGCACGGGCTGACCTGCGCCTGTCTGGGCGGGGATGAGGCCTGTTTTGCAAATCTGGTCTCCAGCGCGGCGGAAGGGGCGCGGGAAGAGGCGCTGATGATGGCGCTTTTGCTGGTGCGTGCCGATTTTGCCCCAATGGTCACGGGCCTTGCACAGGATGCGGGGCTTGCCCTGCGCCGCATGGCGCTGCGCGCCGGAAATGTCGCGGGAATACCCGCATCACACACGGCCCGTAAGGCGGGCACGACACTGCACTGAAAGCACGCCATGATCGTTTGCCACTGCCAATCCATCACCGACCACGACATCAATGCAGCCATCGACTGGATGCGGACAGCGGATTCGGAGACGTTGATTACCCCCGGCAAGATCTACCACGCTTTGGGCAAGGCGGCGGAATGTGGCGGGTGCATGCCGCTTTTCCTTTCCACCATGCGTCAAAATGATAACCTAGAAGTACCCATGCACCTCCGCGGGTTGAGAAGCAAAGGCGCGCGGACCAACACAGGATAAACTTTATGAAGGGTGACGCAAAAGTCATTGATTACCTCAACCGCGCAATTCGCTCTGAATTGACGGCGGTCAGCCAGTATTGGCTGCATTATCGCCTGCAAGAGGATTGGGGTCTTGGACATATGGCCAAGAAAAGCCGTGAGGAAAGCATCGAAGAGATGCACCATGCCGACAAGCTGATCGCGCGGGTAATTTTTCTCGAAGGCCATCCGAACCTGCAAAAGCTTGATCCGCTCCGGATTGGCCAGACACCGCTTGAAACGCTGGAATGCGATATGGCCGCCGAGCAGGAAGCCCGCGCGCTTTACCGCGAGGCGCGCGAGTATTGCAACGAAGTGGGCGATTACGTGACGATGAAGCTGTTCGAGGAATTGCTGATGGATGAGGAGGGTCACATCGACTTTCTGGAAACGCAGCTTGACCTGTTCGAGAAGCTTGGCGCTGAGAAATACATGCTGCTCAACGCGTCCAAAATGGACGAGGCCGAGTAAGCCGCCTAGGCAAACATCGACGTCCCGGTTTTCAGCCGGGACGCTTGCACGCTCAGCGGGACGACTGGAAGATTGTCCAACCGTCCTGTCTGACGCCTTGCGGCGCGTAGCCTGCGTAAGCTAGAACGCGGGCCGAGGCGTGGTTGTCCGGATGGACAAAGGCCACGATCCTGTCCAGATCAGGGTGGTCCGCAAATGCCTTTTGCGTGGCCGCACGCACAACCCGTTTTCCCAGACCTTTGCCCCAATGGGAGCGCCCCAGCCAGTAGCTGATCTCGGCCTCCTGCGGGTCTCCACCGAACGCGGCAAAGGCCAGTCTGGCCTGTCCGACAGGCGCGCCGGATAGCACTACGGCATTGACCTCGTGATGCGGGGCGGCTGTCGAGATCGTAATCAAATCGCGCGCCATGCTGTCCGAGAGATCGCCCGGCCAATCCTCTGCCATGTATTGCCAAAGCTGCTGATCGTTGAGCAATGCGCGGTAGACCGCCAGATCGGACTGCTGCCAGAGCCTAAAGGTCAGCGCCGGATCGGTATCGCCCATTTGCCACGAAAGCGGCGCGGGCGGTTCGGCCAAATGGTCGGGAAGGTCTGCGGCATTACGCTCGGTTGCGACCCAGCCGATCTGGACTGGATCGAAAGCCACCGGAACCTGCTTGGCGCGGACTTTAGCGATCTGTTCGGCTGTCAGAACGCCCTGCCAACGCGATGATTCAACCGAATTGCGGTTCTTCATAGGCGCGTAAGATGTGAAAACTGTTTTATCCATGTGCCCCCCCGGAACGTGTATGAACGATGATCTGCGCGATGCTCACGCAAATTTGCACTTGAGAATACACAATTTCAGGGGAGGTAGCGTTTCACAGATTCTGACATTTTTGTGGTCAACGCTAGGGTGGGTTTTTGTAAATTCAACTTAGCGAGAACGAGTTACATAGAAAAAAGGCGCCCTTTCCGAATGGAAGGGCGCCCCGATGGATCACTGCAACATGCGCGACGGTAACCACAGCACCAGATCGGGGATCACGAACACCATGAAGACCGCAAGCATCTGAAGCATCACAAAGGGAATGACGCCTTTGTAGATGTCGATAATGGTTACCTCCGGCGGGGCAACGCCCTTGAGATAGAAGAGCGAGAAACCGACGGGGGGTGTCAGGAACGAGGTTTGCAGCGTGACCGCGAACAGTACGATGAACCAGATTTCATCAAACCCGAGGGCTGTGACCACGGGGGCCACCAAAGGCAGCATGATCAGCGAGATTTCCAGCCAGTCGAGGAAGAAACCCGCCAGAAACGCGATGAAGAGGATGGTCAGCACGATGCCGCTCGGCCCGAAAGGCAGACCCCGGAGTGCGCTGGAGATGAACTCGTCCCCGCCCAACTGGCGCATCACCACGGCAAAGAGGGTGGCCCCCAGAAAGATACCGAAGATGAACGCTGTGGTGAGGGTTGTCTTCTTGCCGACATCCTTGAGCACCGCCCATGTCAGTTTACCATTGGCGAGCGCCAGCAGGATCGCGCCGAATGCACCCAGACCGGAGGCTTCTGTCGGTGTGGCGAAACCGAAGAAGATCGAGCCAAGTACGGTGAAGATCAGCAGCAACGGGGGCAGGGTGGCCAGAAGCGTGTCAAAGATCAGCCGCGCGGTGACCGGAGGCAGGTCTGTCGGTGCAGGGGCGAGGTTCTTGTTCAGCGCGGCAGCGACCAGAATGTAGATGATGTAGAACGCTCCCAGCATCAGCCCCGGTATCAGCGCGCCCATGAACAGGTTGCCGACCGAGACAGACATCTGATCGGCCATGATGATCAGCATGATCGAGGGCGGAATCAGTATGCCCAGCGTTCCGGCCGATGCGACCACACCGCTGGCAAAGCCCTTGTTATAGCCTTGCTGCAACATGATCGGCATGGACAGCATCGCCAGCAGCACGACCGAGGCCCCCACGATGCCCGTGGAGGCGGCCAGAAGGATGCCGATCAGAACGACCCCAAGCGCCAACCCGCCGCGGAACCTGCCGAACAGCTGGATGAAGTTGGTCATCAGCTTCTCTGTCACTCCGGATCGCTCCAGCATGAGGCCCATAAAGATGAACATCGGGAGCGCCACGAGAATCCAGTTGGACATCTGGCCGTAGACCCGCTGCACGAAGATGCCGAAAATACGCATATCCGACAGGAAATACGTGTCCCAGCCAAACCAGTCAGCGCCGAGGATCGCGATAAAGCTGAAGATGATCGACACGCCCGCCAAGGCCCATGCGACGGGAAAGCCGGTAAAGATCAACCCGATGAAGGAGATCAGCATCGCGATGACGAGGATTTCGTTAGTCTCAAGCATATGAAGGTCTTTCCGTTTGACGCGGCGCCGCGCAGCGACGTTTTAGGGGCTTCAGACGCGGTGCGGTGCGTCGGTCCCGTGACAGGGCTCAGCCACTGGATTTATTGCCTTGTGATCCGAACAGGTATGCACCGACGCGCAGCAAACGCGCGAATGTCGCAAGCCCCATGTAGACGAAGGCGATGATGATCACGGATTTGATCGCCCAGCGATTTGTCAGCCCGCCCGGTGCAGAGGATGTCTCGTTGCGGTTCCACGAGGCTTCGACGAAGGGGATCGCGTAGGTGATCATGAGATAGATCAAAGGCCCGATCAGAAAGATCATGCCGAAAAATTCGATAAAGCCGCGTGTGCGGGGGCGCAGCATGGAGGCCACGACATCCACCCTTACATGCGCGTCATGCAGGATGGCGTAACCGATCCCGATCATGAAACCGACCGCGTAGATGTGCCACTGCACCTCTTCAAGCCAGATATAATTGACCCCGAGCAGGTAACGCATGCTGACATTGACCACGATAATCAGCACGAGGATCACCCAGAGCCAGCTGATCGCACCACCGATCGCGCCAAGGAAGGTCTCGATGACGGAGGAGATCCGCGTTTGCGGAAAATCGAGCCCGTGCGCCCTGCTGGATGCGTCTTCGACCTTGTCCAGGTCAATCCGGAATTCGGGTTGTGCCGCCATTGTTGCCACGCCTCCGCTCGTGTTGGTCCCTGTGCAATGCCGGCTCTGCGACACGTTGCACCTTACGCAAAAGGGTCCGCGCGAAACGCCGCGCGGACCTTCAATTTGTAATTGGTCAGACTATTGGACCAGTCTGCCTTAATCCTCGAGACGGCTCTGCCAGTCGCGCGGCAGGTAACCCATCTCTTTCCACGGGCGCAGTTCAGACTGGTATTCCATCATCGAGCTGTAGACCTTGCCGAACATCTCGTCCGAACCGGAACGACGCTCCATCACGGTCTTTGTCGCCTCGTAGAAGCCCTTGATCATGTCGTCGCTGTAGGTTTCGACATTCGTGCCGCGTTCCTGGAAGCTTTTGATGACCGCACCCTGCAATGCCTCGGCGCGCGAGATCGCATAGGCGTTGCCCGCCATGCAGGTTGTCTCGATCACGGCTTTGGTCTGGTCGGACAGGCCGTTCCACGCGTCAAGATTGATGTAGAGATACTGGTTGGTGGAGGGCTGGTGCCAGCCGGGGAGGTAAAGATAGTTGGCCACCTGATAGAAGCCCAACTGCTCGTCCACGGTGGGCAGCGAGAATTCGGTCCCGTCCAGAACGCCGGTTTCCAGCGCCTGATACAGTTCGCCGCCGGGCAGCAGGGTTACAGACATGCCGAATTCGGCCATGATCTCGCCGCCGACACCCGCCGCGCG